>CALRLF020000102.1:0-12563 GCA_943368475.1 Allobosea thiooxidans | reverse complement strand
TAATATCGTTACTGCTTGATAAAATGTAAGAGAAATTTTTATCCTTATTGTACTCTTTCAAATAAGCTTCAATACGTTTTTTTACTTCTTGAATTTTTTTGATACTCTCGTCTTGTAACTCTTGAGATTTCATTTGTTCTTGACTCTTCAATTCATTATCCATTCTCATTAAATCTTCATTGGCTTTGGCCATTTCTTCCTGAGACATAGAGTTTCCTTTCTTTTGGTACTCCATCAATTTAGCCTTACTGGCACTTCTTAAAGAAGATAACTCACTGCTTTTTTGTTGCTCTAGATTTCTCAATGCAGTTCTTACATCTTTCAAATATTCATACTGATTTTCTACAGAATCCATTTCGAAGTAAGCAATCTTAAAACCACTTGCTGCTGCAATCTCTTTATTAACCGAAGTTGGCTTTGATGAAGATGGCTTATTACCTGAAAACTGAAAATAAAACAGTACAGCTACTGCAATTACCAATACAATATTTAATCCTAGTGTAAAATTCTTCATGTACATTCTTTTGGGTGATTTGAAAAAGATAATTTTATTTTTTACCTTTTTCAAGCATGTTCTAATAACAATGCTAAATTAAAATTTACAGGCTTTACCAAAGTGTTAAACCTGAAGGTGCAAATATAAAGCTGTGCTAAAGTTTCTGAATTATTTATTTTCTATCAGCCATCTTATGGCCAATTCATAACCTTTTAAGCCCAAACCTGCTATTGTTCCTTTGCATTTTGCACTTACATGCGATATCTTTCTAAAATCCTCTCTTGCATGTATATTGCTAATATGTACTTCAACTACTGGTGTAGTTATGGCTGCAATACAATCGCCCAATGCTACTGAAGTATGTGTATATCCACCAGGATTAATAACAATTCCATTATACTCAAAACCAACTTCTTGCAACTCATTAATCAATTCACCTTCTACATTACTTTGGAAATAGTGAAAATCAATATTGTTGAATGCTTTTTCCAATTGTTCCAAATATTGGTCAAAAGTTTGACTACCATAAACACTAGGTTCACGAATACCAAGTAAGTTTAAATTTGGGCCATTAATAATTGCAATTTTCATGCTTTAAAAATAAGTATTTGTTTGTATTGGGGCTGTAAGCTTTTTACTTGCTATTCAACAGTTGTTCCTTGCCCACCTTCAATCTTTTTATCCTATGCTCAAAAGCTTTGCTATAAAAAGTATTTTCGGCTAAGCAAGGCAGCCAATGAGCAGTTGATTATGACTGAACTAATTTCTACTACCAAACAATAAACTGCCCACTCTAACCATCGTACTTCCCTCTTCTATTGCAAGTTTATAATCTCCACTCATGCCCATAGAAATGGTGTTTAACTGTGGTTGTAGTTCTTTCAGTTTATCGAAGGTAATTTTCAGCTGTTTAAATTCATTTCTTACCAATTGCATATCATCACTAAAACTTGCCATGCCCATTAAACCAACCACCTGAACATTTTGTAACGATTCAATCAATTGCCAATCTGCATGCAACAGTTCCTTTTCATCAAAACCAAATTTGGTTTCTTCCTGTGCAATATGTACCTGTAAAAAACATTGAACAACACGATTATTTTTGGATGCCTGTTTATCAATTTCCTGCAATAATTTAATACTATCAACCCCGTGAATTAAATGTACAAATGGAGCAATGTATTTTACTTTATTGCTTTGCAAATGACCAATAAAGTGCCAACGAATATCTTTTGGTAAAACAGCAACCTTTTCTACCAATTCCTGCACATAATTTTCTCCAAAATCACGTTGTCCAAGACTGTACAATTCTTCAATATCGGTTACAGGTTTAGTTTTGCTAACTGCTACTAAAACTGCTTTATTTGCCAGGTCTTCGTTTATTTCAATGTAAGCTTGTGTATTAATTGCCATGCTTGCAAATGTAAAGCAGTAATAACATAAAAAAAGTGCAACAATAATGTTGCACTCTTTTATGTTTGGGGGGTCTATAAAAAACTATTTAGTCAATTCCAAAATCCACATTTGCTTAGCTGGAATTGTTTGTGTTGTATTTAATACCAATTGTTTTCCTGTAACCACATCTGTAGCAATTGTAAATCCCTTTGTTCTTTCTGCATACATATCAGCTGAAATATTTTTAGCATTTTCACTAGTATTCATTACGCACATTACAGTTTGCTTATCACTATAGCGAAAATAAACATACAATCCATCATCTGGTACATATTGCATTAATTTACCTTTTTTGATTGCTGAAGATTGCTTTCTAAAGTTGGCTAATTTCTTTGTGTAATCTTGTACTTCTTTTTCTTCTACGGTTAATCCAGTTTGTGTGAATGCATTTTTAGTATCTCCTTCCCAACCACCAGGAAAATCTAAACGTACCCAACCATCGTTAATGCCTTTATCTCCCTTCATTAAAACTTCTGTTCCATAATAAATTTGTGGAATACCTCTTGTGGTTAATAACCAACCCAATCCCATTTTTACTTTATTGGCATCCCCACCAAACTCTGTAGCAATTCGGGTTAAATCGTGGTTATCTAAAAAATTACAATTTAAGGTAGGGTCTTTATATAAAAAATCATGGCTTAAGGTAGTGTACAGTTTACTTACCCCATCATTCCAGCCAAATTTGTCTTTTACAGCAGGATAAATTCCATTGAATAAAGTTTGAAAATCGGTAGCCCCCATTAAATTACTTTTAAAGGGCGTGTTGATGTTATTTCTTACAAAATATGCTTGATTTGGACTTCCCTGCACCCATGTTTCACCAAACATGGTCATTTTTGGGTATTCAGCAATTAATGCATCATTGCACTTATTCATAAATGCAAGGTCATTATAAATGTAGGTATCAATTCTCCAACCATCTACACCAAATTCTTCAATACTCCACAATGCATGCTGAATTAAAAAATTGACTACATAAGGATTGTTTTGATTTAAGTCGGGCATTTCTTTTGTAAACCAACCATCTGCCGATTTTTTAAAATCTTTTTTTGCACCATAAGGATCAAACAATGGCTGATCTTTATAACTGGTTTGTGTAAAACTTGGCCATTGATGGTACCAATCTTTTGTTGGTTGATCTAAAAATGTATTGTGAAAACTACCAACATGATTGTACACAGCATCTTGAATTAACTTCATGCCACGTTTGTGCAACTCATCACTTAATTTTTTGTACATAGCTGCACCACCAAACCTTTTTTCTATTGCATAATGATTGGTAAATGCATAACCATGTTCAGTTCTGTTTGGCATATCATTTTCAATTACAGGCGTCATCCATAAAGTAGTAATTCCCATATCTTTTAAATAATCTAAATGATTGATAATTCCTGCAAAATCGCCTCCATGCCTATGATACACAGAATCTCTATTTAAAGATTGGTCTCTTAAACCAGCAATTCTATCATTGCTTTTATCGCCATTACTAAATCTATCAGGCATTGCTAAATACACTAAATCTTCTTGCGTTACACCTTGTGCAAATGATCTTCCTTTGCCAGTTCTTCTTGCTTTCAATTCCCATAAAACCGAATGACCTTTTCCGTCACTAAAAAATTCGATTGCAACTTTACCAGGTTTAGTGGTAGATGCAATGGAAACATCAATACTCATATACATTCCATTATCGAGTTTATTGACTTTTTCAATTTTTACTCCAGGATAATTAATTTTTATCTGTTCCTTATTAAAGTCTTTGTATTCACCTTTTATTAGTAATTGAACTTTATTCCATTTCATGCCAACCCACCAATTAGTAGGATAAACTTCAGCATATTGTGCAATTAGTGAATGGTGAATGGCAAATAATGAAACTAAAAGAATGATTGTCTTTTTCATTTTATATTTTTTATGTAACAAGCTTTTGTACTACTATTTTACATTACTGGCGTCGCACCAGTTGAGGTTCTGTTCTCTGTTCAACTGATCTATAATCGTCAACTGTGTATTCTCAACTGTTCAAGTATTAATTGTCATCATCTTTTACCCAAAGGGTTAAAATACCAGCAATAATCATACTTACACCACCTAAAACAATTGTATTCAGTGTATTTGCATTAAATATTTTCATGGTAAAAAAACCAAGAATGGTAGCTGCAACAATTTGAGGAATTACAATAAAGAAATTAAATACACCCATATAATAACCCATTTTATTAGCAGGCAAACAACCCGATAAAATGGCGTAAGGCATACTTAAAATACTGGCCCATGCAATACCTACCATTCCCATAGAAATAGCGATATAAGTTGGGTTGGTGATCCAGCTGATACTCATTAAACCTACACCACCAATTACCAAACAAATGAGGTGCGTCATCCTTCTATTGGTTTTAAAAGCAATCCAAGGAATAATGAATGCAAAAACGGCAGCCATCCCATTTCTAATAGATGAACAAACACTTAACCAATCAGCTCCATCATTGTATTGTTTTTTTACTCGTTCCAATTCTATTTTTGCTGCAACATCAAACACTTTGTTTAAACTATCGGCATAATGATTGGCCAAATTAATAGAAATGGTTACGGGATTTTGATTGGCTCTGTACTCATTGATTTCATTAATATCTGCTTGTAAAGACTTATACTCTTTTTTCTTTTTCACATCAACATTGGGTTGAGATAGAACCGATTGAATATCGTTTTGCATTGCTTGTACTACAGCTTTATCAACCTTCATATTGTACTTATTACTGGTAACAGCATTTGTACTATAAATCCACATGGCAAACAATGCAAACCAAGTAAAAAACTGTACTAAAGCCAATTGTGCCATGGTTTTAGGCATTTTAAAAATGCCTCCAAAAGTTTCTTTTACACCATCCCAAAAACTGGCTTCCTGATTCTCTTTTTTAAAGGCTTCAATATCTTCTGGAGGAAATTCTTTTGTAGTGAAAACTGTGTACATTACTGAGCTTATAAAGGCAAAACCACCTAAATAAAAACTCCATTTTACAGAGTCTGGAATTTTACCACTTTCAGCAGTATTACTTACATTAAACCAGTTTGTAAAAACCCAAGGTAGTAACGCAGCAATTACACTACCAACACCAATAAAAAAGCTTTGCATTGCAAACCCTGTAGTACGTTGTTTGGGTGGTAATTTATCCCCAACAAATGCCCTAAATGGTTCCATAGAAACATTAATAGATGCATCCATAATCCAAAGCATACCACCAGCAATCCAAAGTGTTGGGGAATTAGGCATTACAAACAAAGCGATACTTGCCAAAATTGCTCCTATAAAAAAGAAAGGTCTTCTTCTACCCCAATAAGAATGCCAGGTTCTATCACTTAAATAGCCAATAATTGGCTGTATAACTAGACCTGTAACAGGTGCAGCTATCCATAAAATAGGAATTTCGTCTTTATTGGCTCCAAGGGTTTCAAAAATTCTGCTCACATTAGAGTTTTGCAATTCGAACCCAAACTGAATTCCAAAAAATCCAAAACTCATATTCCAGATTTCCCAAAATCCTAACTTTTTTTGAGGTGTGGCAGAAGAATGTGAACTGCCCAAATTTGAGGATACAGCCATAGCAATTTGCGTTAGGTTTAAAATGTGTAATATTTACACGTTGCTAAAATACAATAAAAAAACATCCTACAAAGAGGATGTTATATAAATTCTTAAAAAATTAAATTACAAACCCATTGGGTATTACTGCTCCTTTTTTTACAACAACAATTCCATCTTTTATGGTGTACAATTTATGGTCAGCACTTGGCTTGTCTTTTCCACCCATAATTTTTACATCGTCACCAATTCTACAGTTTTTATCGATGATAGCATCTTTAATAAAACTTCTTTCACCAATACCAATTTTAGGAATGCCTTTCGATAAATTATCAGCCATTTCTTCAATGGTTTCATAATAATCGTTACCCATAATATAAGCACTGTTTATGGTTGTTCCATGACCAATTCTTGCCCTGATACCAACAACACTATTTTCAATTCGGCTGGCATGTATAATACAACCTTCAGCAATTACAGTTTTCTCTAAAGTTGTACCACTTATTTTAGCTGGTGGCAACATTCGGGGACGAGTGTAAACTGTTTTGTTATTATCAAACAAATTAAAAGGTGGAATTTCTTGTGTTAAGGCCAAATTGGCTTCATAGAAAGAGTAGATATTTCCAATATCTGTCCAATAACCTTCGTACTGAAAACTGGTAACCGTATAATTGGCAATAGAATCTGGTATAATTTCTTTACCAAAATCAGTTGCTTCTGGATGTACATTTTGCAAAAAATCGAATAATACTTTTCTATTGAAAATATAAATACCCATTGAAGCTAAATAATTTTTTTCTTGAGCTTTCATTTGCTCTCCAGTATCACTTATCCAATCTTGTAACACTTCTTTTTTGGGCTTTTCAATAAACGAAGTAATCAAGTTTTCTTCATTGGTTTTCATGATACCAAACTCAGGTGCATCACGTTCATCAACAGGAATAGTGGCAATGGTTAAATCGGCATTTTTAGCTTTGTGTGCAGCCAGCATTTCGGCAAAATCCATTTGATATAATTGATCGCCACTTAAAATAAGTACATAATCAAATTCTAAGTTACCAATGTGACGTAAACTCTGCCTCACAGCATCTGCTGTTCCCTGAAACCAACCTGGATTATCGGGGGTTTGTTCTGCGGCTAAAATATCTACAAAGCCAGTACTAAATGCACTGAAGTGATAAGTGTTTTTAATATGCTTATTTAAAGATGCACTATTGAATTGTGTTAATACAAACATTCTATTGATGTTGCTATTAATACAGTTACTAATTGGAATATCCACTAAACGATATTTTCCTGCAATTGGAACTGCAGGCTTACTTCTTGATGAAGTTAGTGGAGATAAACGAGTACCGGCTCCTCCGCCTAAAATTACTGCTACTACATTTTTACTAATTGATGATGACATATGACTTCGCATTAAATGAAAAGAAAAGGTTAGAATTAAAACGATGCTGAAATTAGTGCATTAATGCATTAATTGCTTGAAAATTAAAAATATTTTTTCTTATTCATTTTATAGAAACTTGAAAGTCAAAAAATGAGGTCAAATCTTTCAAAAAAGCTTGTCTATAAATTTAGGAATAGTGAATAAGAAAAAGTTATTCTTTAAGCAAATCGTCTAATGGTATAGATCCTAAATAAAGTCCTAAATGATCGGTACTATGAAAAGCTCTGTACTCTTCAACATTTTTGGTTTTTTTACTACAAAAAGTTTCTACATAAAAATTTGTTAATCGAAATAAAAAAATCATGTAATCAGGAAATTCTCTTTTAGCAATAGGAACTCCTTGATGTGTTACTGTTAACTTTTTTTCTTCCAGAGGCAAAACAATAAATTCTGACAGTTTCATAAATGCTGGTTTTAATAGGGTTAATTAAAAATGCAAATACTGAACAGCTAGTAATTTTTAGATAAAATGAATTACTAACATAAATCAATGAACTTTGAATGCGGAGACGAAAACAATAAAACTTATTTGAAAATGTCTGGTTAAGACTTGTATATAACGAATGTATTGGTGAATTGATTATAAAAAAATTATTTTATTGTTTGGTTTAATTAAAATATGTAATTTTTTAAAATAATTGCTAAGGGTTTGATAAATAAAAAACGGGATTGAAAATTTCAATCCCGTTTTACTAGAAGTATTTTAAAGTTAATCTAGTTTAAGTACTGCTAAGAAAGCTTCTTGTGGAACTTCGACATTACCAATTTGACGCATTCTTTTTTTGCCTTCTTTTTGTTTTTCTAACAACTTACGTTTACGGCTAATATCACCACCATAACATTTGGCAGTAACATCTTTACGCATTGCACTGATATTTTCACGGGCAATAACTTTTGCACCAATAGCAGCTTGAATCGCAATTTGAAACTGTTGTTTGGTTAATAATTCTTTCAATTTCTCACATAATTTTCTACCAAAATCTTGGGCCCTTCCTCTATGAATTAATGCACTCAAAGCATCTACTTTCTCACTATTTAGAAGAATGTCCATTTTAATAATATCTGCTTCTCGATAACCAATTGGTGTATAATCGAAAGAAGCATAACCACGGGTTTGACTTTTTAATTTATCGTAAAAATCAAATACGATTTCGGTTAAAGGCATTTCAAATATTAGCTCAACCCTTGTTGGTGTTATATAAGACTGATTGATTAGAATTCCACGTTTGCCTAAACACAAAGTCATAATATTACCAATATAATCACTCTGGGTAATAATTTGGGCTTTGATAAAAGGCTCTTCGATCCTATCCAACTTTGTTGGATCTGGCATTTCGGTTGGATTGTTTACAATAATTTTATCGCCTTTGCTGGTGTATGCAATAAAACTTACGTTGGGAACAGTAGTAATTACCGTTTGATTATACTCACGTTCTAAACGTTCTTGAATAATTTCCATGTGTAGCAATCCAAGAAAACCACATCGAAAACCAAAACCTAAGGCTTGAGAAGTTTCTAATTCAAAAGTTAAAGAAGCATCATTTAATTGTAGTTTTTCCATACAATCTCTCAATTCCTCAAATGCATCTGTTTCTACAGGAAAAATACCTGCAAATACCATGGGTTTAACCTCTTCAAAACCCTGTATCATTGGAGCTGGATTATTAGCTAATGTAATCGTATCGCCTACTTTAACTTCTTTAGCATTTTTAATCCCAGTAATAATATAGCCAACATCGCCACATTTAACCTGTTTCTTTTCTTCCATTCCAAGCTTTAGAATTCCTACTTCTAAAGCTTCATAATCTTGTCCAGTTGCTGAAAACCGAATTTTATCGCCTTTCTTTAAAATACCATTCATAATTCTGTAATACACAATAATTCCTCTAAAACTATTGTATACACTATCAAAAATTAAAGCCTGTAATGGGGCTTCTTCGCTACCTTCGGGGGCTGGAATTCTTTCAACAATTGCAGCTAAAATTTCTTCAATCCCAATTCCACTTTTACCACTTGCCAATAATATATCTTCTGGTTTACAGCCAATAAGGTCAACAATTTGATCAGTAACTTCAGGAATCATTGCTCCATCCATATCAATTTTATTGATACAAGGAATTATTTCTAAGTCGTTTCCAATTGCCAAATACAAGTTACTAATTGTTTGAGCCTGAATTCCCTGAGAAGCATCTACCAGTAGCAAAGCTCCTTCACATGCTGCTAATGCACGGCTTACTTCGTAGCTAAAATCTACGTGGCCAGGTGTATCAATTAAATTTAAAATATAATCTTCTCCTTTGTGTTTGTAGCTTACCTGAATAGCATGACTTTTAATCGTGATTCCTTTTTCACGTTCTAAATCCATATCATCCAAAACCTGATTCATCATATCTCTTTCACCAATGGTTTTGGTATGTTCGAGTAAACGATCGGCTAACGTACTTTTTCCGTGATCAATGTGTGCAATAATGCAAAAATTTCTGATATGCTTCATAAGTGCGGCAAATATAATGCAGTAACAAAAAATATTCCTTTATATTTGTTGTAATCCCCTTTGTTGAAATGTTTTACGAAACATACGCTAAACTTGAAATTTTCACATGGATATTATTGTTGAAATATTAAAAACGGGGTTACCATTTTTCTTACTTACCATAGCTGCTGCTTTTATAGCAAAAAGCTATTTAATTTCTAAAATGAAGAGATGGGATTTAGCTGAACTATTCTTTAGTTTTTTTAGAATTTATAATACAGATGAAGTACGAATGAGCAGCAATAAGAAGCGTGTTACTTTTATGCGTTGGAATAATTTGCTGAATTATTATGTATATATAATGACCGCTCTGGTTATTTTAGTTTATATTATTACAAAAAATATTAGCTAGAGTTTATTGATTGTTTTTTCATAAAGCTGCACAAACTGATTTCCAATAACAGCATTGCTGTACTTATTTTGTGCCTCTTTTACAATACTTTCAGTAGATAGTTTTGCACGTTTATTCATTAAATCAGCAAGTGCTTTGGCCAGCATTTCTACATCTTCAGAAATTACAACTATGCCATTTTCTTTTGTAATTGCTTCCGCCACGCCTCCAACATTGGAAGCGACTACTGGCAAGCCACAACAAAGAGCTTCAGGAATTACACAAGGAAAATTTTCATGCTTACTAAAAAGTACAAAAGCATCTGCATCTTGCATAGCTTTGGCAACAGCATTGTGTTGTAACTCTCCAGTAAATGTAATTTGTTCACTTAAATTTAAGTCGATAACTAATTGATTGTATTGTTTATATAGAGGTCCAACTAAGTTTAAAGTCCAGTTTTTAGCAAATCGTTCATTTAATAATTTAAAAGCTTTTAGTAAACCATTAATATTCTTTTGTTCACCAAGTGTAGAAACATGTAACCATTGAAAAATTGAATGATCTGTTTTTGGTTTTGGATAAAACACATTTGTATCTACCACATTGTGAATTGGAATAACAGCTTTTAGTTGAAACATTCGCTGTATTCTTTTTCCTATTGTATTAGAAACATTGGTTGCAATAGTTGCAGCTTGAAAAACCTTAGCTGTATTTTTTCTAAAAAACCAACTGCGTTTATTAAAAGTATCGGGAGCTGCAGGTTCGTAATAAGATGCCTGCTCTGAAACGACAAAAGGTATATTGTATTTTTTTTTAAGTTGAATTGCAGCTAAACCTGCTTTCATGGGGATGTGAACATGAATAATATCAGGACGACCATTTTGTTGAATATAGCTTTCTAAAATTTCTAAATAAAATCGTGTATAGTTTTTATTGTACCTGATTTTGTCGAATAAACGAAAACCTGTTTTCCGAAATGAAAAAGTATATATTAATTCTCTTAAGTTGTGATGTATATTTTCTACGCAAGAGAAATCGGTATCCGTATCTGGTCCTAATTGTGCAACGTGAATAACAGTAATAGGTAATAATGTAGCAACAGCCTGTGCATGACGTTGAACAAAATCACCATTTACAGGTTCATATTTGTTTGGATACCAACTTGCTAACCACAGTACTTTCATTGTACTTCTTTTTTATTGAACAACATATTTTTCAACCAAAAAAAATCCATTTTTTTAAATTGAAACAACAATGAATAATTCAATTGATAATCATTAAAAAAATGCCAAAGTGCATAAAACAAGTTCACCAAATAACCAATCGTACTTACAATTGCTGCTGCATAAATTCCATACTTTGGAATAAAAATAATATCGCCTATTATCACAACAATTAATGCCAACCCAGCACCTTTTACGTTAATACCAACTTTGCCTTTCCCCGAAAAATATGCAGATAATAAAACCAAAACAGCAATCCCAAAAATGCCAGGTAACAACAATAATAAAGGAATGGTGATATTATTAAATGAATGCCCAAACACAAAAGGAAACAACCAATTGCCAACAATAGCAATAAATAAAATGATAGCAATAAATACCAATAAAAACACCCTGAATAAAACAAGGATTGATTGATTTACATTACTTCTTAGCTGTCCACTTGCCGTTTGTGGAAAGATTACACTTGCAAAAATTTGTGGCAATACCAACAACAATTGTCCTAGTTTAGAAGCCTGAATATAGTTGCCTAAATCTTCTGGCAAACAGCTGGCTGTATTGTAACGAACAAACCAATAATCTACCCTATAAACAAAATAAAACACCAAATTACCAGCTAATGCTACCAACGAATATTTAAGTAATTGCTTAAACTCTGCAAGGTTTGGAAAACTAATTTGTTGAATACTTTTATTAGAAATCATAAATACAATAGCCAATATAACTCCTTGTAAAAGAATACTAAAAAAATAACCATTTACAACAGTTTCGTAACTATTGCTTTTGTTGTAATTAATGAAAATAAAGCAACACAAAGCAATATTCAACACACCCATAACAAAATTTGGAATTAAATAATTTTTTTGTGCATAGAAGAGCACTGAAAAAAAATTCATTAACACAATTCCGCAGATATAGGTTAGTGAATACAACAGGTATTGCTTCATTTCGGAAGGTGCTATTGGTTTTATTTTGGTAAAATAAATGGCAACCAATAAACCTACAAATAAAGCAACTATCAATGTCCATAATAATGAAAACCAAGCAAGCTTATTTTGATGAATGATATTACCAGAAGTAAAATAAGTATACCCACTTTCCATGCTAAGACTGGCAATTAATAAAATTAGGGAAAAAAAATTAGTCATGTAATAGATCCAACCAGCACCATCGGCTTGCAGATATCTGCTTAAAACAATATTTACAAGTAATACTGTAATAAAGTAAAATCCTCTCCATATCAAGCTTTGTTGCAACAGTTTCTCAAACGTCATTACAGTATTCTTAAATTAAAGTGGCTAAAATACGATAGTTTTATTAGTGTATTTTTGAAAAAACACAAGTAATAGTATATGGCATTTTTACACAGACTGAATAAAAAAGCAAAAACAGAAACTGAAACTGGACTAAGTACAAATGGCAATCTAAGTGGAGGAAGATTTTTTAATAAAGATGGCACACCCAATATGCAGGTAAAGGGATTGCATTTTATGGCCAG
>CALRLF020000101.1:0-12824 GCA_943368475.1 Allobosea thiooxidans | reverse complement strand
TTATTGATGATTAATTTTGATGCAAAAATCAATCGTTATATCATCATGATGGGTTCTCCCTATACGAAGATACCAATTCTTAAATCATTCACTTTCAGCGTTTTAAGAGGGAAATATCCTGAATCTTGTCTCTCCGTGTAGGAACATCCAGCTCATTCGTATCAGAACCTGTTAAAGCTTGAACATTTTTTGAAATAGTAACTATATCCCAATTCCACCATTGCATATCCAATAGTTTTTTTATAGTATCATCTTCAAATCTTTTTCTAATCGCTTTTGCAGAATTATCACCTACAATAGAATATGGAGCAACATCTTTAGTTACTGGAGTATTGGTAGCAATGATGGACCCGTCTCCAATGATTACTCCAGACATGATGGTTGCATTGTATCCAATCCAAACATCATTACCAACTACAATATTACCTTTATTAGGATAGGACTTTCCTTCCATAGCATTTTCCCAGCCATTCCCCAAAATGGCAAATGGATTGGCTGAGATAGATTCACTTAAATGATTGCACCATTCATTATGAATTTTACATCGGAAGCAATCATACAAAATTTTCCTATAATCAACTTATCCCCAACAAAATCAAAATGATATTTTACATTTTTTTCAAAATTCTCAATATTCTCAAAATCATCATAATAAGTATAGTCTCCAACAATGATATTGGGATTCTTGAATATACTTTTTAGAAAACATAATCGATTATAGCCCAGCAATGGGAATAATTGATCCTTATTAGGTCCTTTCATAGATTTAAATTGAAGTATAATTTAATGAAATTAATTTTGCAGGATCAATCAATAGGATTTATTTAATATTAACTTATGTTAATTAATAAGATCCTGGTTAATATAATCAGTTGGAGATAATCCTGTTACTTTTTTGAAGTTTTTATAAAAAGAAGATTTGGAATTAAACCCACAATCATATGCAATACTGATTAGAGTAAATTGACTTTGATCTTTTTCTTTAATGAGCCGTTTAAATTCATTTACCCTTAACGCATTAATGTAATCAAAAAAGCTTACCCCTTCTTTTTCATTAATTACTTGTGATAAGTAGTTGGAATGAATAGACAATTTTGCTGCTAACATATTTAAGGAGAGTTCTGGTTCTGTATAAAATTTTTCGGTTTCCATCAGTTGAATTAATTGCAGATGAATCTCATTTGCTTGTTCTACAGATATACCTGAATTAGCATATTTTTTCTTGGGAATTTCAACCGTAACTGGCTGAAGTTCAATACTATTAGAAGCAACTACTAAATCTGATTGATCAGTTTCATTATTTATAGGTGCTTCATTCCTTCCAAAAATGCCTACCTGTCTAATCCCCAAAAAACCTAAAATGGTTATAAATACTACCCCAGAACCATAAATTAAACTATTCTTCTTAAGTACAATTATAATAAGCCAAATTACTAAGAGCCCATAAATCAAATAGCGCAACCAATTCAAATTGATTTTTTCTTCATAAGAAAAATGATTGCCGATATTTTTTTTATGCTTACGCAGTAAACTAAAGGAGAGGAATATATAAATAAGGCCTGTTACATAAATGAAAATCCTTAGAATGAAATTAAAATCCTGATAAGCTGCCCCTCCTGAATTATACAAATCCATTTTTTCCTTTGCAGTCATTAAATACAAAGGCATTAATGCAATAATGGTTCCTACAAAAGGCCAAAAATGGGATAGCCATATTTTTTTCTTAAATGAGAAAGCATTGGTACTAGCAGCAGTATATAAAAACAAAAAAGGACCATGTACCAAAATAAATGGTGCTGAAAGACCAACAATCCAATGTATATTATCCTTAGAAGCAGGCTGCAATGATAATACATAAAAGGTGGTATGTATTCCGATAAAAAGCAACCATGCTGCCAAAATAAAATCAGCAAGCGTTTTTCCTTTCTTAGTTATTAAAATCAATAAAAGAAAAAAATTAATTCCGATTCCGATATAATAAAGTATGTCCAATTTCAATACTATTTTGTCAAATGCAATATTCAACAAAATAATACAATTTTAACTCAAAATTTTTTAAACATGTACACTTATTGAATTACGGAATATCTTAATATTAATTTCTAATCCATATTGTCTCTCTATAGTGCTATTTTAAAGGCTTTTAATTGTTTATAAACAGTTCTTTTTTCTTTAGTATGATCTTGCACAAAAATCAAGAAATTATTGACAAAAACTAATACAATATATGCTCATACTAATTTGCAGAAGAATTAAACTAAATGCTCAGCTTTGACAGGTAAAGGTTATTCAACTGAAACTTCAAAATGGACCGCTGACGGGAAACACAATCATTATAATGCTCACTCTATATTTCTGTCAAAAAAACACACATTGAATTAGATAAAGGAATTACGTTAAAACGAATTTCCACTTAAAACAATTTGATATTCAGTCAACTTTCTGGATAGCTTCAGCAAAAAAATAGTAATATATTTAATAAATATTATACATTAAAAATATGATGCGAAATTTTTATTAGTGATATAAAATATATAATTAAATTTATAATACTTGCGTAGTTATTTTGGCAGTCCTTGGAAAAAGAAAAAATATCCCTTAATGGAAGGAACCATTTCTGGATTAGATGAGCAATTTAATCCAAATCAATTTTTTGGGGTAAACCGATCGGATATTGTCAATATTAATTTTATCCATTCAATTCGAATCGAAGAGGGAAACGATTATACCATTCTGTTGAAAAATATTGAAGAGAAAATTATTAAAAGTCAGTCAAGGATTACATAGATTAAAGAGTGATTTGCTTGATGATGATGGTTAATCACTCTAACATATAAATACATATACTAACCAGTTATAATACTAATAATTATTTATACTTTATATAACTAGTAACCATAAAATTATGTTTGAAAATAATAGCTAGCGGAAAGAATTTTAAAAAGAAATGAATTGTTTAGCAAAAAAACGCAGGTAAGCTTATTGATATTGATTAAATATAAAACGATAAATTATTATATTTCTAAACTGTACTAAGATCTAGTAAATGAAAACAACAAAGGCAAAAAAATATTTTTATTCGAGGGTTTTAACTGACTCTACATTAATTTGTTTATAGGTAGGTACACTCTTCTTAGTTGTAAGATATAAAGAACCCAAAAGCAAGACCAAAGCAATCGTACCTTCCAATAAAAGCAGTGTTTTTATATTTTTTTTAGCACTCTTTTTAACCCAAAATCTGACATTACAAAACACAATGAGAGAATTATAACTACTTCAATATATACTAAACCGAAGCCTGTATTCCCACGTACAAGCATAGTCATGGCCATAAGAATGTAGATATAGGAAATCAAAAGAAAAGGTGACATGTAAGTTAGCAACCATATTTTGTATTCTATTTTCATGTATAAAATGCTAATACAATTTAAAAAATATCCTCGTATTGGTGTCGCTTATTTGATTAATATTTCTTATTAAATACCTAAATTATTCTATCTCAATGTTAGGAGCTCTTTTTCTCCAATTGAATAATGCTATAGAGTATATTCATTTAATTTATGCTGTCATAAACAAACTCGTAAAAAAATTATTTAAAGTATTCTTCTTTTCTATTTATTAAGTGTTTTTTACTTTGCTGTTTATATTAGGTCAATCATATACTGTTTCAGAAAACGGCTTTATATGGGTTAGATAATAGAATTCCGTCAGGCCATAACTTAAACCTATTGAATGGAATAATATAGGTAATTTATACATGTGTATTTACTGTAATAAATAGATAGAATTAAATACAATAAAACTGATGATGCAGTTAAAATTTGTCTAACAATCATGTCTAACAGGATTTTTAAAAAATCTATTTTACTCTAACAAGTTTGTCTTTCAAATTTTTTGGAATGCTTGTAATGTCAACAATTTTCAATATAGGTGTTTCTATTGATGCAGTTGATTTGCTCAAAGTAATATTAATTGGTGGCGTGTCGAGTTTCCACATAGCACCTGTCGCTGGATCAACAATAAGCATACCTAAAACACCACCGATTAATAAATTGCCAAAATACCAACCATTTAGTTTATAGTTAATTGGAATTACTTGTTCAGCGTAGCCATACGAAGAAATTTTTACTTGGTATTCTGCTTTTGAGAAAAATCCAGCACCTGATTTTAAAGTTACTGTAGCTGGACTAGAGCCTTTATAAACTTCCTTACCTTTTTTGTCTGTAATGCTTACTGTAGCACCAGATGGGTTGCTGTTGATTGAAACTGGATAAGAACTTTTTCCAACAATTGTCGCACAACTTGAGAAAAAAAATGGTGCTGCGATTGCAAAAATTGTCAAACTGATAACTGCTTTTTTCATAAACTTAAATGTTTGTAATTATGCCTACTCTAAATTCGGTTTTCGGCTTCTCCGTTAGATTGTTTTAAAGTCTTTATATGATACTTAGTTTGTTAAAATGATGTGTCACAATTAATCATCCTTATCGGATACGCAAAGGCTATAGTGTAGCATTTGAAAACCTTAGCCCAACATTTGCAGAAATGCTTAAACGAGCTACAAAAGTTGAGTTTACAAATGCCAGCAAACAATTTTTTAAAAGATGTTAGCGGTTCTATCTTGTTATCCAGTCAATATATGTCATTTCAAATTTCATCTGCTCCGAGTGTTCCTACTTCTGTCCAGAGTGTTTTTCCGTAAAATTGTTCTGCTCTTGTATTAAGAGCGGTTTCTAACCAAACTTTCTCTTTTGTCTGTGTAAAATATCAGTCTAACATAGTTTTGTGTAATTGTCTTCCGAAACCTTTTTTCAAAATTTAGGTCCAAGTATAGAGCCCAAATATTATTTTCTTTCAAGTCTACAATTGCAAATCCCACAATTTGATTCTCAATTTCACAGAATTACGCTTACCCTTTTTTAAATTACATTTTTAATTATGGTATCAGTACACTTCTTTTTTGGTAAGTAATTGCACCAAATACACCAATTGCTTTACCTTTTATATTACTTATAGGATTGTCAGGAACTGCCTGCGGACTACCGGTAGAAGATTGAGAAAAACTAAACCAATATTTGTAATTATCATAGTCTATACAATTCATCACAACTTCAATAATATCGCCTTTTTTAAATTCATCTTCTTCTCTCGAATATATCAATGGAAAAGTTGCTTTTTTACCGTCAATAAATGAATCATCATAAGCAAAAGCATCTTTAATTAACCTGCCATTTTTAAACATAAATAAATTGTAGTTGTTCCCAAGCCCTTTCGGATCGTTGTAAAAAGGGGTAACCACTTTAATCGTTTTACCAAAACTTGGAAAATCTTCAACTACAAGAGAATCAAAATTTACCATTGTTGGCATTTTAGAACTTGAGGTAAGTGTAACACCATTTGTTACTACTTTAAGATTGTATGTTTTGCCTGTAATACCTACTAAACTTGCATTTCGGTAAACACCATTTGTTACTTCTGGCAAAGAATAAACAGTTCCATTATCCTCTTGGATTGTAACTGTTGCCCCAATTAATGGTATAATGCTATTATCGGATTTTACTTTATTTGTGTAAGATAGTTTAACAATACTACCTACTGTTAAACTATTGGTTACTTGTCCATCAACCACTATTACTGGTGTAGTTGTATTTAAATCTAAGTCTATTACTTTTTGGCAACTAGATAAGCCAAATACAAGTAAGACTAGATACACTATTGAATTTATTTTTTTCATTATTTTTATTCTATTGATTAAAATTTAAAATTGTAAGAGATTGATGGAACCCAACGGAATAAGCTAGTTTGAACTGTTTCTGTAAGATTAGGGTTGTCTTTGTTATCTCTAAAATTGATGGTGAAGGCATTTTCTCTACCATATACATTGTACAAACTAAATACGAGTTCTTTTGTCCATTTTTTTGTTTTCTTTAGTTGCTTTGTTGCACCAAAATCTAAACGATGGTAGTTAGGCATTCTATCAGCATTTCTGCTGTTGTAGTAATAAGTGGTTTGTCCATTAACCTGATATTTACCCGTAGGAAATGTAACAGCACTACCTGTGTAGAAAACAAAGTTTCCACTTAACGTCCATTTTTTATTTAACTGATATATTCCCACTATTGCTATATCATGTGTTCTATCTTGGGCTGCATTGTACCATTCATTATTATTAATACCATCAATTTTTCTTTCCGTTTTACTTAGGGTATAACTAATCCATCCTGTAAGTTTTCCTGTTTTTTTCTTTAACATAAATTCTATACCATAGGCACTTCCTTTGCCAAAAAGTAATTGTGCTTCGACGGTTTCGTTTAAAAACAGGTCAGCACCATTTCTATAGTCTAAAACATTTTCCATTTCTTTATAGTAAGCTTCAGCAGTAAATTCGTAAGTGTTTAGTAATATGTTTGAGTAATAACCTAAGCTAAACTGATTACTAATTTGTGGTTTAATTATATTACTTGTACTTGCCCATTTGTCTAAAGGATTAGAACCGTTTGAGTTGGTTATTTGATGCATATACTGAGCATTGCGAGTATATGCTGCTTTGATGGACGTATTGGCATCTAACAAATAACCTATAGAAACTCTTGGCTCAAGGTTGTAATACGTTTTTACTATATCGCCTTTTGCATATATAGTAGTGTCTTTAATATTGCCCTTTTCATCTATATTAAAGAAGTTGCCACCACCCATTACGTTAAAAGAGCTAAGTCTTGCACCAAGTGTTATATTTAAATTCTTGTTGGGTTTAAACACATTACTTGCATAAATAGCATTTTCGAAGGAGTACCTTATATCTTGAATTTTATCATTGATGCTAGAAGTGGCATTACCTGTAATTTCTCCAGGACGTATTATATGATAAATACTTGACCATCCAAAACGTACATTGTTTTTATTGTTGATGCTGTACTGGTAATCCTGCTTTAAATTCCAATCCCTAATTTGAGAAAAAATTCTAATGTCGTTGGTACCATTTTTTACTTTAAACTCATAGTTGTAATTACTAAAAATTAGGGATGTATTTAAAAATAATCGACTGTTAAAAATGTGATTCCAACGCAAAGTTCCAGTTCCATTACCCCAGTTGGTTGTAAATTGATTATTAAATCCTAAAACATCTTTACCAAAATATCCACTTAAATAAAGCTTATCATTTTTGCCTAATTCATAATTCAACTTAGCGTTTAAATCGTAAAAATATAATTGATTATTCTTGTATTTTTCGTCTAATTTTAAAAATAGATCAGCATACGTTCTTCGACCTGTAATTAAAAAAGAAGATTTGTCTTTTTGAATAGGTCCTTCAACGTTTAACTTTGCACTAATAAGGCCCAAACTACCACTAACGCTGGTATTTTGATTGTTGCCTTCATTCATTCTTACATCCAACACACTACTTAATCTTCCTCCATATTGTGCTGGCATTCCTCCTTTATACACTGCAATATCTTTTATAGCATCGCTATTAAAAGTAGAAAAGAAGCCAAATAAATGAGCTGCATTATAAATATTGGCTTCGTCTAATATTATTTGATTTTGGTCGGTAGTTCCACCTCTTACAAAAATTCCACTATTACCATCACCAGCACTTTTAATACCTGGTAACAATTGAATGGTTTTTAACAGATCTTTTTCACCAAAAATTACTGGAATGTTTTTGGCTTCTTGTACCGATAGTTTTTCGATACCCATTTGTGAGCCAGTAACAGAACGACCAGAAGATTTATTGCTAATAACAGTAACACTTGCCAGCTCGTAATTAGCTTCTAAAAGGCTAATATTTTTTTCGATGTTACTTACCAAATTAATATTTAGAGTATCTGGTGTTTTACCTAATGCACTATACACAATTTGGTAGGTATTGGGTACTAATGAAATGCTGTAAAAGCCATACTCATTTGAAGTTGTGCCATAATCACTATTTAACACCTTAATACTTGCTCCAATAATGTACTCTCCATTGCTTTTACTTTTAATGCTACCACTAATTGTGTAGTTCTTTTGCCCAATAGCCATTTGAGCTGAGCTGAATAATGAAAGTAAGAATAGTGCTTTCATTGTTTTTTTAATAGACATGATTTATATAAATAATTTTTGTTGTATTATTATTAAACATTAATTTTTTATTAATATTTGTTTTCATTTATTACAAATAAGTTGATTAATAAAATGATTTTGCAAAAATGATTTTGCCCTATGAAAAAGAAGATAACTTTAGTTAAGAAAGAAAGCAGAAGGCAATATTTTTGAAGAATTAATCAGGTTGTTTGCATACTAGGAGGCATCTAAACAACCAAGGAATCGTTTTCTGATTTCTTTATTTCGCAATCAATACCGTCTTTAAGAAGATTTTGTACAAATAAACAGTTGGTTCTGTTTTATACCGGGTCGCCAGTCGCAAACCACTTTCCCTGCGAATTATTTTAAGCCTTAAGCTCTAAAATAAACAAGCTGCATCTCATTTAAATAATATTGGCAGTAAACAGGCGCTCCGCCTACATGTAAACCTACAACGACAACTCCATAACAAGCCGGTTACCAAGGTTGGAGCCTGCCCAATGTTATATCGGGGTCAACATCGCTCTCATTTCTTGCCCGTTGGGCAAAACGAAAACTTAGTTATTAGCAGCTGGCATATTTTGGGTTAAGGTTGCAATTCTGTTTTTGTCCATTGTTCATTCACTAGTTGATATAATTTTCTGTCGTGAAAACGAGTTGGTTTAAATTCTAAAAACTCAATTCTAATTGGCTGTATTGAATAACCGCCCCAATTTTCAGGTCGTGTCAAAAGTTGGTCTGAAAAATTTGTTTCTGTTTCTTGGTACTTTTTGTTCAATGTTTCTATGTCATTTAATGCTTGTCCTTGATTGCTGACGATAGAAACAATTTGGCTGTCTCTGTTACGCTCTGCAAAATATTTGTCTGCAAGTTCGTTGCTTATAACTGTTGCGTTGCCTTGTATTCTTATTTGTCTTTCAGTTTCTGTCCACCAAAAAGTTAAAGCTACTTTATCAGTTTCTTTTATTTCAAGTCCTTTTCTGGAAGTTAATGTTCCTGTTACTATAAAATTGTTTTCAGCAACATCTTTGAGTGAAACAAATCTTGCATTTGGATAATTGTCTGTGCCAATAGTGGATAAACAACAAGCAGTTGGAATACTCACTTTTGTCAAGTTTAATTCTTCGCCAAACCATTTATTGAAAATTACTATTGGTGAATTTTCCATTCTGCTCTATTGATTATAAAACTACTTTCTTGCTTTTCAAACCCCACTTTGGGGTAATACCCCATTGCTGTCGGAACTGATAAAAGCAGAACCATCGATTGTTCCCCAACTTTTTCTTTTGTGAGGTTGATGAGTTGTTTTCCAATACCTTCTTTTTTGTAATGATCTCTCACTGCAAGGTCAGAAAGATAGCAGGCCCAAACCCAATCTGTAATTGAACGGGAAACGCCCACTAATACATCCTTGTCCCAGGCAGTAACAATAAGATTTGAATTGTCAAACATTTTTTGAATTCGTTCTTTGTCGTGAGTTGGTCGTGGTAAACCTGCATTATTATAGAGTTCAATTATTTGGTCTGCTGTCGGTCGTTTGTCAAAACTATACATTATGTCCATATGGTTGTTGTTGAATGTTGCCTAATGCTTGTCACTGTTAGCTGCCGTAATTTTCTTTCAGTTTTCTCATCAAAAGTCTTACGCCTTGTTGTGTGTCTGCATTAAAAGAGTTGGTAAAAATTAGATACGCTTTTCCATTGATTCTATCTATATGAACAAGTGTATAGTAAATTCCTGCTGTACCAGAATGAGTAGAAAGTTCTTTGCCATTCTCATAAATATTGTACCAACCCAAAGCATAATTTTCAATTCCTCTGTGTATGAATTGATAGGTTTTTGCAGTTAGATAATTATTATATCCTTTTAGCCCTTGTAAATTCAATTGAATAAACTTTGCATAATCTTTCAACTTGATATTTATATCTCCTGCTGGTTCTGTAAAATCTAAATGATAATCTGTATTGGAAGGTACTGGAGTTAATTTGTCGTTTTCAAAAGAATGTCCCCAGGTATCTTTTATGTTTTGGTTTTCTGGCTAGGAAAATTTTACATTCAATTTTAAATCTTTGTTGATTACTTTCTCCACCAACTCTTCCCAACTTTTTTGTGTTACTTTTTCCAACATTAAAGTTGCCAAAGTATAGCCTGCGTTAGAATAATTAAACTTGTTAGTGCTGTTTATTTCAACCGGATTTAAGGTAAGTACAAACTTTCCAAATTGGCTTCTTTTTTCTTGTTTTGTACCTTTAAGATCAGGAATAGCAGGGTCATTATCACCCTGAAACGCTTGTATTTTTGATCTATGCGAAAGCAAATCTTGTAGCGTAATGTTATAATAATCTTCTTTGGAATTTGATTTCCATTCTGGAAAAATGTCAAAGAATTTCGTTGCCCATTTTAGTTTTTCTTTTTCTACATATTTAGCTATAACGAAAGCCGTCATTGCTTTGGTGTTAGAGCCAATATGAAATCTGTCATTTAAAGTTGCTGTGTCGAGAAGTTTGATAGAATGCTTTCCCAATGCCGAACATTCCAAAATTATTTTACTGTCAATGACAGCATAATTTATTTCTGGAATATTATATGCTATCCGAATTGAATCTGCAAACCGAATAGTCTTTTGTCCAAAACATAATGTCGTAATTATTAAAAAAAATATTGTCGTTAATTTTCTCATTTTTCGTGAGTTTGTTTTAAGTAACTAATATTTTTTTCTTTGCAAAGGTGGAGATTTTTAGCATAAAGATTCAATACAATTCCTGCTGTTGAACTTCGTACTAATGTTTCATAGAAGCAATCAAATGACTTGTACCAAACCGATTTTAGCGGTTCGGGCTTGTTCTCCAGTCATTATATGTCATTTCAAATTTAATTTCCTCTGTCCCGTGTGTCCCTACTTCTTTCCAGCCTGCTTTTCTGTAAAATTTTTCTGCTCGTGTATTAAAGGCAGTTCCTAACCAAACAGTGTCTTTTGTTTGTGTAAAATACCAGTCCAACATTATCTTGTGTAGTTGTTGTCCGATACCTTTTTTCTCAAATCTAGGGTCTAAAAATAACGCCCAGATATTATTTTCTTTCAGGTCTGCAATTGCAAAACCAACAATTTGATTGTCAATTTCGCATACCCAACCTTTCCCTCTTATGGTAATAAATTCTTCACAATCTTCGTCTGTTACCAAATTAGGGTTAGACAAAGTGTTTTCTGTTACGGAATTTCTTACGATTTGAATTTGTTTGATGTCGCCAAATTTAGCTTCTCTAATAATCATAATTTGGTTTGTTTAATTATAGTTCTTTCATTAAGTTGACCTAAATTATCAGTTGTTTCTATTCTTTAGTCAGTTTTATTTTTTTAAATAATTTTTTTATTAAATCAAGGTCAGTTGAGTTGTCATCTTTAATTGTCAGGAAATATTTTGACTGCCAACTTTGAGTTTGTATAGCTTGTTTATTGGTCGTAATGTCCCACGGTGGATAAACTCTTATTCCACGTTTTCCTTCTTTACCGTTGCTTGTTATTATTCCCTTGTCTGCTAAAACAGATTTTGGAAAAATAAATTGTCCAAAGTTGTTGCCACTTTTTGATGTGATAATTATAAAATCTAAGTCGTCTAAAATGTTAAATGGTTTAGTCATTCCGTCTTTGTTTCTTTTCCAAATTGTAACAAACTGTCCCGTTTTTTTCGGTGTAATTTTAGACACACGATATTGAATAGTATATCCGTTAAGTTCAAACAAACAAGCTCCATATTCTACATTTTCCAAATTTTGTTTCAAGTTTGTTAAGTCAAAACCACATTTTTCATAAACTAATTCTTTCACAACTTTTAGGTCGTAGTGAATTGAGTTTTGTATTGTCAAAGTGTTTTTAGTTGCCATTTTTGCGAAACCCGTATTAGCAGTTCGTTGTTTTTGTCTGTCAGGTATTTTTATTTTCTGTTGTCCCATTCTCGTTTCAACATTGCGTATTGAAATTCACTTCCCCATTTTCCTTTGAAGAATATGTTTTCAATAAAGTGTCCTTCTTGTTTAAATCCAATACTTTTTAGTAAGCTGATTGAAGCGATATTTTCAGCATCCACTATTTCAACAACCCTGTGTATTCCTTTTGTGTCAAACAAAAAAGACAAAATTCCAATAAGAACTTCTTTTGCATATCCCTTTTTTTGTTCGAGATGCGAAATTGTTATTCCAATTTCTGCAATTCTTGTGTCGTATTGGTCAAGTTTAATTGCACAGTCGCCAATAAGTTGGTTCGTTTCAAAATTTTCAATTCCATACTGTATCCATTCTCCTGCTTTGCCAAAATTCTTTGTCAAGTTGCCTTTAATGAATTCTTCGGCTTGTTCCATTGTCATTGCATCAAAACCTTGATATTTTGTAACTTCTGGGTTAGATCGATAAATATGAAAGTCCAATAGGTCAGATAATTCGAGGTGTCGAATATTAAGTCGTGCTGTTTGTATATTCAGTGGTTCCAATACTTTATATTATTATAATTATAAATCTTTTGTTCATAGGTTTTTCATGTTTCAATACGTGGCCATTTCCATGCATAACGTATAATTAAACAAAGAAGAACTACTTCTACTGCTGCAGCAAAATACATATGTACCCAAGCTTCCCCTACCAAATTAAACAACATATACGGAATGAATACTGTAGCTATGATTTTGTTTGTACAACGATTTACTTTAGCCGGCAGGATAACAGAAAGGAAAATCATAAGAGTTGGAATGGTCGCAAAAATCATAGCT
>CALRLF020000100.1:0-13051 GCA_943368475.1 Allobosea thiooxidans | reverse complement strand
ATTCAGCTACACTTTAAATGTAAACCCAGCATTTTTTAATGGCAGCTTTCTTGCACGTATCCCACAAGCAGCAGCAATGGCATTGCATAAAGCTGGTTTTACACTTGGTACACTTGTTTCACCTGCACCACCAGGAGCCTCAGTACTATTAATGATTTTTATTTCTAAAGGAGGTAATTCTCCCATACGCATTACTTCAAAATCTCGAAAATGATTTTGTTGAGCCACTCCTTTATCAATGGTGATTTCACTTTTTAGTACTTCACTCATGCCCCAAACAAAACCACCTTGAATTTGATTTTCCAAACCATCAGGGTCAATAACAGTTCCAATATCACTTGCACAAACTGCTTTGTGTATGGTTACAATTTTGTTTTTTACAGAAACTTCAAAAGCATGTGCAGTATAGGCCATTGCATGGTTATAAAAACAACAAGCAATGCCAACTGCACGTCCTGCTGGTCTTTTATTATTCCAGCCAATCATTTGTGCAGCTTCTTTTAAAACAGTTGCTAAACGTTGTGGTGTATAGGTTGCACCACTAATTTTAGTAATTTCTTTTTTCTCTAATAATGCAAGTCTAAATGCCAATGGATCTTTCTTTTGTGCCAATGCAATTTCATCAATAAAACTTTCGATTACAAAATTGTTATACGTAAAGTTTACTGCCCTCCACCAACCTTCTGGTAGGGGAGATTCTGTTCTATTAACGGCTGCTCTTAAAGTTGGAATGTGATAATACATATCATTATCTCCACCACCACCCAATTCTCCTTTTAAATTTCCTGGGCTTCCTTTTTTGCCTTGAAAATCGCTAACTGGAGCCATGGCAATTCTATGTTCCCAATTTTCAATGCCATCGGTATTTAGTTCAGCTTGTAAACGATGTACTGACGCAGGTCTGAATACACCAAACTTCATATCCTCTGCTCTGCTAAATAAAAGCTGTACTGGTTTTCCATCGGCATGACTGGCCAATTGCATGGCTTCTCCACCATAATCGGCAGAGAGTTTTCTGCCAAATCCTCCACCCATTGGTTGAAGATTAATAAATACATCGGTAGCTTTTAAACCAAAAAATTTGCTTCCGCTATTGCTTACACTACCAGGGCTTTGAAAGCCTCCCCAAATTTCGAACTTGCCTTCTTTAAATTGAGCAATACAGTTTACTGGTTCCATGGTGGCATGTGCTACAAATGGTAATTCATATTCGGCTGTAATGGTTTTTGAATTGGTATTCCTAGGCAGTAATTCAGCTGATTTTCCATTTGCGTCAACCGTTAAATCGGGTTTGGCATCTAGCATTTTTTTCATACTAGCACTATAGCCTTTAGTTGTTGTGGTTGCATGAATACCAAAATCCCATTGAACTTTTAATTGTTGGGCTGCTTTCATTGCACTCCAACGATTGGTAGCAATAATGCCAACACCATTTCGGTTGTTGATGCCCATTTCTTTCATTTCAACAAGCTTTACAATTCCTTCTACGTTCTTTACAGAATTGGCATCCCAACTTTTTACTTTCCCCTCTAATACAGGGCAACGTACAACTGCACCATATAACATGCCTGGCAGTTTTAAATCAATGCCAAAAGTGAATTTACCGGTAACAATATTTTTTATATTGGTTTTCTTTTGTCCGACTTTACCAATTATTTTGAAATCTTTATAATTTTTTAGAGCAGGATTTTTGGGCACTTCTAACTTGGCTGCTTTTGCATAGAGTTGAGCATACGAAAATTCTTTGCCACTAACAGTATCGGTTACTTTGCTTTTTTCAGCTCTACATTGGCTTGACGGAATGCCCCATTCAGCAGCTGCGGCAGTAATGAGCATTTCTCTTGCTGTTGCTCCAGCTTTTCTTAAGGGTAAATATTGAGTCATTACACTTGTACTTCCTCCTGTTCCATATTGTCCACCTTTGGCAGCATCAAAAGGCATGGCTTCAATAACAATATCCTTTGGGTCGGCTTCTAATTCTTCAGCTAAAATCATGGGCAAGCTGGTTTGTACACCCTGACCACTTTCTTGCTTTACCACATAAATATAAATTTTACCATCGTCACATAATTTAATTAAAGGTGATGGCTGAAAACAGGTTGGCTCAACGGTATTGGCATTACTATTAAAAGGTAACATTTGTGCCAATAACCAACCACCCGATGTTAAAGAAGCTATTTTAATGAAGTTTCTACGTTGCATGATAATTAAGTTAAAATGTTTAACAGTGATTGATGAAGCAATTTATTTACTTCATTGTAGCAGCTTTTTTAATCGCTTTTTTAATACGATAATAAGTGCCACAACGACAAACCACTTGGCTCATTGCATCATCTATTTCTTCATCTGTTGGGTTGGGGCTTTGTTTTAATAAATCAGCTGCCGTCATTATTTGCCCACATTGGCAGTAACCACATTGAGGTACATTTTCTTCTATCCATGCTTTTTGTACAGGATGAGAACCTTCTTCACTAAGACCTTCTATTGTAGTAATCTTTTTGCCAACACAAGCAGTAATGGGTAACATACAACTTTTTTGTGCAGTATCGTTTATATGAACTGTGCAAGAACCACAAGTGCCAACACCACAACCATATTTTGTACCTGTGAGATTTAGTTCATCTCTTAGTACCCATAGTAATGGAATATCAGCAGGTACATTAACCGTTATTGTTTTATTATTTACATTGAGTTGATAGGAAGGCATGTTAAAAAATTTAGTGGTTAAACTATATAAATAATGTTAAGTGGGCAAATAATATTTCACTAATCATATACACTTAAATACAAGGAATGGTTTACTCTCTCGACTGTATTTTAGCTGGAATACCAACTAGCAGGCTATTGTCAGTTAAACAATTTTTTACTGCACAAGCCAATGCTGCAATAGTAATTTGATTAGCTAGTTTTATCGGACCAATAATTACCGCATTTGCTCCTAAAGTACAATTATTTCCAATCATTAAATCCCCATAATTACATCCTGCTTTTGCACCAATTACATTTCCTCCTGTTAGCGTAAGTCGTTCTCCAATAATTGATCTGCCAGATATTACAATACCCATCGATGGATGCAATACAATCATGCCCTTTCCAACTTCTGCTTTATAGTTGATATCAATATTTGAATAGGATTGCCATAAATTAAAAAATGGAAGTAATACAATTCGAAAATATTTGTAAGGATTTCCGATTAATAGAAAAAGCCCTCTATCCAATCTATATGAAAATATTCCCCAAAAAGTTCTACTCATCCATATGTAAAGAAGTCTACTTTTTTGTTTGCCAAGCATTCTTTTTAGATCTGCTATAAAAAAAGTCATCTGTTGTTTCATTCATTACAGGCTTTAATGTAGTTTCATTTAAATTGGCTAAAGTTTATATTGAAAGGTAATGGAAAATATTAACGAAATAAATCACCGGCAATAAAAATTTTATGAAGTTATTTTACTGGTATTCTTTTATAAAAAACAAAGCCATTTTTCTCATATAATTTTTGCATACCAGGAATGGTGTCTAAATTTTCTTTATCCTGAATTTTAGTAGAAATGTAAGCAGGCTTATCAATATTGCCTCTAATCATCCATTCAGGCGTTTTGGTACTGTCATTTTTAAAAGGTGGTTTATGTGTATAAAAATAATGAGCATAACTTTTATAGCCCCATGTTTCTACATAACAATCTTCGCCTTGTCTTGCTTCAAAAAACTCTATATTGGAACGTTGAGAAATGGCTTCAATTTTTGGCGTAATGATAACTGCAGTTAATAAACAACAAGCTGTAACACCTGCAAACAATAAGCTGGTTTTTAAAAAACGGTTTTTGCCTATTAAATAAAAAATTACTGCTGCTAGTAACAGTAATCCACCAATGCCATCTGTCCAAACCCATTGTACATTGGCTTGTAAATTCCCTTTGGCAAAAACATCTTCTACTTTAACTATCCATTTATCTTTTTGCATTAACACAAAAGGAATTGCTGCAATTAATGTTCCCATTAATATGCCAACAATGCCAATTAAAATATTTAAACCAATATGCAGTTTAGCAATGCGTTTTTCCCATATTTCGTACACACATAACGCAGCTAAAAATGTAAGTGGAAACCAACATAAAGAGGAGTAATGAACAATCTTTGTTTTAACAATGGAGAATAACAATAAGGTTACCCAAAAAAGGATGAGCATCCAAAGTTTAAATACTTTTTGTTGTGCATTGCCAGAATTAATGAACATGCCTTTCATAAAGAAAATAGAAGCTGGAAAACAACCTACCAACAACACCCACCAATGATAAAAGAAAGGTTCACCATGGTCTGCATCACTGGTGCTGAAAATTGCAATTTGTCTTTGCGTAAACTCAATTAAAAAAGTAGGACCATTTTTAATAAAATCTACACCAAACCACATAAAGCACACTACAAATGCAGCGGCTACAATTGCAGTAAATTCTTTTAGCGTAATAAAAAATTTAAATCGATTAACCACCACAAAAACTAAATAAGTTAATATGGAAATAAGCACGGCAACTGGTCCTTTGGTTAATACAGCCAATCCTAAAAAGATACCTACACAAGCTGCATAAAAAAAACGTTTGCTAGTTTGCTGAATGGTTAAAAAATAGAAATGGTAAATAGCTAAAAAAATAAAGAGGTTAAACCAAGGGTCGATAATTCCACTTTTGAAATAAAGAAATGTAACCAATGTACCCAAGTAAATCATTACCCAAATTCTGGCCAACTGTTCATTGTAAATTTTTTTGCCAATTCTAAATATAAGAACCAAGGTAATTATGCCACAGATTGCATTGGGAAAACGAGCTGCAAATTCATTGATGCCAAAAGCTTTCATGCTTAATACCTGCATCCAAAAAAACAAAGGAGGCTTTTCTGTAAAACGTGCATAGTTTATTTGAACATTAAAATAATTACCCGAAGTAATCATTTCTCTTGCACTTTCTGCAAAGTTGATTTCATCCCAATCGAATAAATGTACATTGCCCAAGAAAGGAATAAATAACAAAGCAGCTAATGCTGCTATAGTAATCTCGTTTTTGAGTAATATTTTAAGCATGGTACAAAAATAAGTGGAGTTAAGGGATAGAATGCGTTGCTTGAAAGTAATTATATTTGACACCAAACAATAATTTCACTTATTGATATTTAGGTTTTAATTAATACTACATGCATTCATTTAAAGAATTGGTTCAGCTATTTGCGGAACGTTTTAATACAGCTCATTTTCCTGCAAGCCCTGCAACATTGTACGAGCCGGGAGATTATTTTTTAAGTATAGGTGGTAAAAGGATTCGCCCAGTAATGTGTTTAATGGGCAATGAGTTATTTGATGTGATTGGCGATAATGCCTATAACGCAGCAACAGCTATTGAGCTCTTCCATAATTTCACGTTGATACATGATGATATTATGGATGCTGCTCCTTTACGCAGGGGCATGGAAACAGTACATAAAAAATATGGCGATAGCACAGCTATTTTAACAGGCGATGTAATGATGATTCGTTGTTATGATTATATCAATAAAATTGATAGTGAGCATATACACAAAGTATTGTACCTGTTTAATAAAACTGCAAGAGAAGTTTGTGAAGGTCAGCAGTTGGATATGGATTTTGAAAAACAAACCAATGTTTCGTTAGATGAATACATTCACATGATTTCTCTTAAGACTTCTGTGTTGATTGCAGCCAGTTTAAAAATTGGGGCTGTGTTGGGTGGTGCAAGTGAAGGCAATTGTAATCATCTATATGAGTTTGGAAGGAACCTAGGTATTGCATTTCAAATACAGGATGATTACTTAGATGCATTTGGCGACCCTGAAAAGTTTGGTAAAGATGTGGGTGGCGATATTCGTCAGAATAAAAAAACATTTTTGTTGCTACATGCATTAGAAGTTGCTAATGCTGAACAAAAAGCTAAGATGCATCAATTAATGATTGAAAATCCTGCTGATAAAGTAGAACAAATGCTGCAAATTTTTAAAGATTGCAATGTAGATGCTTGGGCCAACGAACTGAAGGAAAAATATGTACAAACTGCTTACCAACATTTAGAAGATATTGCAGTTACATCTACTCGTAAGATACCTTTGCAAGAATTGGCTGAGTATTTAATACAGAGAGATGTATAGCTATTTCAACACAGCTCAATTAAGTTTTACAGTACAAGTGTGCGACGCAAATGTCGATTCATAGTAGTACTACAGCTGGTCTCATAAAAATTCTTTCTTGCTGATTTACTCCTTATATTAGCAAATCTATTTTTAATTTTTGCCTCAACCAAAAACAACTGTACAATGTCTAACTCTTTGTTTAGAACAAAAAAGATTGATAAGATATTAGCAGATTCTGCAAGTAACGATGAAGGCCATTCATCGGGCTTAAAAAGAGTTTTAACCGTTAAAGATTTAACCTTTTTTGGCATAGCAGCTATTTTGGGTGCTGGTAGTTTTAGCAGTTTGGGTGGTGCTGTTTTTAGTGGTGGACCTGGCGTTGTTGTATTGTTTATAATTACAGCAATTGCCTGTGCATTTACTGCATTTTGTTATAGTGAGTTTGCCAGTCGAATTCCTGTTGCTGGTAGTGCTTACACTTATGCTTATGCCAGTTTTGGAGAATTATTTGCCTGGATTATTGGCTGGGCATTAATTATGGAATATTCTATTGGTAATATTTATGTGGCATTTAGTTGGAGCGATTATTTTACTTCTTTTTTATCTAAAGTTGGTGTAGATATGCCTACTTGGTTAAGTACCAGTTATTCAGAAGCCAAACATGCTGTTGGAGATGGTGCAATCAGTGGTGACCAATTTGAAGCATGGAAAACAGCACCTGTAATTGGTGGGCTGAAAATTATTTTCGACCTACCTGCATTGGTGATTAATGTTTTGATTACCTACTTGGTTTTTCGTGGTATTAAAGAAAGCCGAAACTTTAGTAATGTAATGGTTATTTTAAAAATGCTTGTGGTTGGTGCTGTTATTTTAGTGGGTGGATACTTGGTTTTTGCAAATGGGTTAACGTTTAATTGGACACCTGCAAACGATGCTGGTGTAAAATCGTTTATGCCTAATGGGTTTAGTGGAGTAATGGCTGCTGTTGCTGGTGTATTCTTTGCCTACATTGGTTTTGATGCAGTAAGTGTACTAGCAGAAGAAAGTAAAAATCCACAGAAGGATTTACCAAGAGGAATGATTTATTCATTGGTAATTTGTACAATTGTATATATTCTTTTAACCTTGGTTTTAACTGGTGCTGTTAACTATAGAAATTTTGAAGGTGTTGGAGATCCGCTGGCTTTTATTTTTGAAAAACAAAACTTAAATGTTGGTTGGATGCAGTTGTTAGTGGCCATTTGTGCGGTTGTTGCAATGACCAGTGTATTACTGGTTTTTCAAATGGGGCAACCAAGAATTTGGATGAGTATGAGCCGTGATGGTTTATTGCCACCTGTTTTTCAAAAAATTCACCCTACTTTTAAAACGCCTTCCTTTTCTACCATTGTAACTGGATTTGTTGTTGGCGTACCTATTTTATTTACCGATAAAACCTTTGTATTAGACTTTACAAGTATTGCAACACTATTTGCTTTTGTATTGGTTTGTGGTGGTGTGTTGTTGATTCCACGAAAAGAAAAACAGGAAGGAAAATTTAATATTCCCTATATCAATGGTAAAATTATTTTTCCTGTATTAGTTGCAGGCTCAATTGCAACTTTATCTTTTCTTACACCAAAATATTTTACAGACAAATTGAATTTTAATGATGAAAATAAAGTAGATGCATTTGCATCAATTATTCCAACAACTAAATTCGATACAGTTGCAGTAATTCATTCTATGGAAGAAAACTTGAGTACAATAAATGGCAAAGATGAACTGTTTAAAGGGCTTTTAGATTCCATGAATGTAAAAACAACACTTGAACATAAAATGGCAGTTGCCAATAAATTTATTTCAGGTGCTAATACCGAGCAAAGTAGAACACAAAAAGTATCTACAGTAATTTTTTGGTTACTAATGATTGGTATTGCTATAATAACAATTCTTAAAAATTACTCACTCATTCCATTAATGGGTGTAACCACTTGTTTATATTTATTAACTGGAATGACCAAAGCTAACTGGCTTTGGTTTGGAGGTTGGCTTGCTATTGGGTTAGTGGTTTACTTTTTATATGGCTTTAAGAAAAGTAAATTGGCAGCTTAAGAAATCATTAACTTTGATATCCCCTTAAAATAAATATTTATTCTAATGATTGACAGAAAAGTATTAACGCTTGATGAATTTACCATCAAGCAAATGAGAGAATATCCCAATGCAACTGGAGAATTAAGTTCTTTATTAAGAGATATTGCTTTAGCTGCAAAGCGTATTAATGTAGAGGTAAATAAAGCAGGATTGGTTGATATTTTAGGTGACTATGGTACAACTAATGTTCAGGGAGAAGATGTAAAGAAATTAGATATTTATGCCAATAATCAATTAATGGGCGTTTTGCATCATGGTATTAGTTGTGCAGGTATTGGTAGCGAAGAGTTAGAAGACTTTGTTGTATTTAACGATGAGATAAGCAACAATAGTAAATATGTTGTAATGTTTGATCCCCTAGATGGCAGTGCCAATATTGATGTGAATGTTACCATTGGAACCATTTTTGGCATATATCGCAGAATTACACCTTTGGGAACACCTGTTACTAAAGAAGATTTTTTACAACCAGGCACCAAACAAATTGCAGCAGGTTATATTGTATATGGTAGTAGTACAATGATGGTTTATGCAACAAGAAGAGGGGTAAATGGTTTTACATTAGACCCACAAATTGGTGAGTTTACATTAAGCCATCCAGATATTAAATGTCCTGAAGATGGTAAAATTTATTCCATTAATCATGGTAACTTTTTTAAGTATGATAAAGGTGTGCAAGCTTATATGACCTGCTGCCAAAAGAAAACAAAAGAAACAGGTGGTCCATATACACAACGTTACATAGCCAGTATGGTGGCCGATGTGCACCGAAATTTAATTAAAGGAGGAATATTTGCTTATCCTGGTACAACGGATAAGCCAAAAGGAAAATTGAGATTGATGTACGAGTGTAATCCCTTTGCTTTTATAGTAGAAATTGCTGGTGGCAGGGCCACTGATGGTAATCAAAGAATATTAGAAATTCAACCCACCGATTTGCATCAAAGAACCCCTTTGTTTATTGGAAGCAAAAACATGATGGATGAATTGGATACACACCTTGAAAATGACAATGAAACTTCTTCGTGATAAGTATGAACAAAGCTATTTATAAAATTAAAAAAGCATCCTTTCAGTTAATTGTATCTGTTATAGGGTGCTTTTTTATTACAAGTTGTGGCAGCTCTTATAAAGCAACAGCAACTGCCGATATTGCAACAGTAAGTATTGCAAAAGCCGAGCAAACAATTGCAGCTTTAGTAAATGATTATCGTAAAAAGAAAGGTTTATCTAAATTAGAATTTGTAGAAGAAATTTCAGCTGTAGCCAGAAACCACAGCAAAAGAATGGGAGATAAGAAAGTAGCATTTGGTCATGGAGGTTTTGATGATAGATACTCTCAATTAAAAAAAGAAATTAAACGTATTGGTGGAGCTGCAGAAAATGTAGCTTTTGGTAATATTCCATTACAGAAAATTGTAGATGGTTGGATTAAAAGTCCACACCACCGAGAAAACATAGAAGGTGCATTTAAATTAACTGGAGTAGGCATTTACAGAGATAAAAAAGGAACATTTTATTACACCCAAATATTTTTAAATCAAACAAAATAAGTTTCATGCGAAAGTTTTTTGTGCTATTTTTTTTAGTTGCATGTATGCAAGGATTTGCTCAAAATAAAGTGTTTGAACAGTTGTATTATCATAGCCCTAAGGGATTGAGTTTTATTCCTCCATTATCAAGGCCAGGGTTGGTGTATAATGGTAAATTGTATATTGGTAAAAAGAAGTTAACTACTTTATTTACTCAGTTAAATGATGAGCAATTGAATTTTTATTTTTCCAAATATAAAGCCAATAAAACCACTGCCGATATCTTGTCTTTTGTAGGAGGTGTAGCATTGCCATTGGTAAATGTATTTGTATCTACCAATCAAGGCAAAGTAAACTGGCTATTAATTGGAAGTAGTGCATTATTAAATATTACAGGTGGGGTTTTAAACGTACAGGCTCAAAAAAATCTATTATTAGCATCTGCTTATTTCGATAAAAAAAATGGGTACGCCAATAGCTTTGTTCCTCAACAACAAAGTATTGGATTCACCATACCTTTAAGTAAATAAAATGAGTGGTTATGAAGTATGTTTTATTTGTTTTAATTGCAGTTGTTTTTATTGCATGTGATAAAGTAAAAACAAGTACAAAAGATGCCATTGATAAAACTGCTGAAACCGCAGGAAAGGTAGGTAGCGATATTATTACCAAAGTTGGAGAAGGTGTAGAAAAATCTCTACAATGTGAGGCTGTATTAAGTGAACAATTAAAGAGCACTGGCTTAAAAACTGGTAAAATAATTTTTGCAGCACAGAAAGATGCAACAGATAATATATTGAGTATGTATTTTATTTTTGATAAAGACTTTGCGTCAACTATTAGCGTAAAAGCCTTTGATGAAAAGGGTTTGGAGTATGGAAGAACTTCAGCTTTAGTAAAAGGCAAAAAAGGAACAGCTGGTTATGTTGATTTTATTTTTGATAAAAAGGTGAATCTGGAAAATAAAAGTAAATTCATTTTTGAATAATCGATTATGGCAAAAACAATTATTGAGGTTAAAGAATTGCATAAAAAGTATGGCGATTTTCATGCAGTAAAAGGTATCAGTTTCGAAGTGAATGAAGGGGAAATTTTTGGTTTATTGGGTCCTAATGGAGCAGGTAAATCAACAACGTTAGAAATCATTGAAACACTAAGAACCAAAACCAGTGGAACTGTTATTGTTGATGGAATTAATTTAGATAAGCACCCCGAAGAAATTAAAAAACGCATTGGTGTGCAGCTACAGGCAAGTGGTTATTACCCTGGATTAAATTTGGTAGAGTTGATACAACTATTTGAAGGCTTGTACAATGAAGAGGTAGACGCAATGGCATTGTTAGATAAAGTAAACCTAAGAGATAAAGCCAAAGCAAAATTTAAAGAATTAAGTGGTGGACAAAAGCAACGTTTTTCTATTGCAACAACTTTAATCAATAAGCCTAAAGTCATTTTTTTAGATGAACCAACCACAGGTTTAGATCCTCAGGCAAGAAGAAATTTGTGGGACTTGATTCTCGATATTCGAAAAACTGGAACAACTATTATCATCACCACACATTATATGGACGAAGCAGAAATTTTGTGTGATAGAGTTGCCATTATTGATACTGGAAAAATCATTGCATTGGCTTCGCCTGATCAGTTGATTGATAACTTAGTGGCTACTGGTTTCGAAAAGCCAAAAGAAGTAAAGCAAGCCAATTTAGAAGATGTCTTCATCAACTTAACTGGTCATTCAATAAGAGAAGAAGCATAAAAAGGTTTTATTGTGTAAAATTTTTAATGTACAATTATGGATCCTCGTTATCCCATTGGTAAATATGAGCCACAACCTTTTTCTAATGAGCAAAAGGAAAAATGGTTACTCGATATTAAATTTTTGGCAGAAGATGTTGAGCATGTAATGTTGAATTTAGATGAACATCATTTAAATATGCCTTACAGAACAGGTGGTTGGACAGTAAAACAATTGGTGCATCATATTGCCGATAGCCACATGAATGCTTACATACGTTTTAAACTGGGCTTAACAGAAGAAAATCCAACCATTAAACCTTACGACGAAAATAAATGGGCTTTATTAGATGATATTGACACAGTTCCCATTAATGTATCTACAACAATTTTGCATGGCGTACATCAGCGGTTATATGCAACTATTAAAAATTTAACTGAAGAACAATGGGAGAGAACAGTTGTACATCCAGAACATGGAAAAACAATGAGCCTTTGGTTTTTATTGGGCATGTATGCATGGCATGGTAAACACCATGTAGCTCATATAAAAATGTTGAGAGAAAATGAAGGCGTTTGATTTTAATAATAATAATGCAATGAGAGATTTAACCTGGAAAGTTTTAAAGTCGGAATATATTTTTAGAGATCGTTGGTTTATTGCACGTGCCGATAGTTGTGCAATGCCTGATGGTAGAATTGTAGAACCTTATTATGTACTAGAATTTCCCAATTGGTGTAATGTAGTAGTAGTAACTGAGGATGAAAAAATTGTAATGGTAAAACAGTACCGTCATGCAATAGCAAAAACAACTATCGAGCTGCCAGGTGGTGTAATAGATAACAATGAAACACCAGAAGCAGCAGCTATTAGAGAAGTACAAGAAGAAACAGGTTATTTGGTAAAAGACATACAGTTTTTATACAAAACAGCTCCCAATCCAGCAACCAATAACAACGATGCTTATTTCTTTTTGGCAAAAGCTGGCAAACATATTACAGCACAAAATTTCGATCCATTTGAGGATATGGATGTAGTTCAATACACTAAGACCGAAATTTTACAAATGATAACCAATAGCCAAATTATTCATGGTGTTCAAATAGGGGCCATTTATGCAGCCTTCCTTGCCCTAGGCTGGCTAGAAGTAAAAGCATAAAATTCTTTTGTTTTTTAGATATTTCAGCATTCATATTTTATTGCATAACTCACTAGTTTACAAGGTATCGTTATCGGGAACGATTGCGTAAAAAAAAGGCTAAATAACCTATTCGAGAGCCTAAAAACGATGTAGCATTACGCCACAAAATGCAAGCAATTATTGTCATGTACAGTATTGTAAGCTTATCTTAACACTTCATTTTGCGATATGAAAAAAAGTATTCTTCTGCTGATGGCTGTATTCATTTGTACAATTGCCTTAGTTTCAGCACAAACCAACAAACAATTTAAAGGAAAAGTAATTGATGACAGTAGTAAAGCTGGATTGCCAGATGCAACCATTGCTGTAACTGCA
>CALRLF020000099.1:0-13175 GCA_943368475.1 Allobosea thiooxidans | reverse complement strand
TTTTCTTTTTCAGGGGCAGAATTTAGAATAATTCTAATAGCAAATAAATCATATACTTCGTCGAAGCTTACACCTTTCTTTTTTATTTTATTCCAAATAGAGTGAATGCTTTTGGGTCTTCCATAAATTTCAAAATTAAATCCATTGCTAACCAGTTTATCTTTAATGGGCCTAATAAATTCGTTAATGTATCGGCTACGTTCTCTTTTTGTTTCTGCCAATTTTTTGGCAATGTCTTTATACGCTTCTGGCTCCATGTATTTCATGGATAAATCTTCCAGCTCGGTTTTAATGCTGTACAAACCCATTCTGTGAGCTAAAGGAGCATAAACCCAAACCGTTTCACTGGCAATTTTTAATTGCTTTTCCCTTTTCATAAAATCAAGGGTTCGCATGTTGTGTAAACGATCGGCCAGCTTTATTAAAATAACCCTTGGGTCATCAGTAAGTGTAAGTAAAATTTTCTTGAAATTTTCGGCTTGCTGAGAAGTGTTGGTATCAATTACACTCGATATTTTGGTAAGTCCATCTACAATTTTTGCAATCTCAGTTCCAAATTCTCTTTCAACATCTTCTAAAGTAATGTCTGTGTCTTCTACAGTATCATGTAGCAAAGCACAAATGGTGCTACGTACCCCCAAACCAATTTCTTCTACACAAATCATGGCAACAGCTAGTGGATGCAAAATATACGGTTCACCACTTTTTCTACGCATGGTTTTATGAGCTTCTACACTCATTTCGAATGCGGTACGAACCATTTCTTTATCGCCTTTTTTTAATTTAGGACGTAAAGCTTTCAGCAGGCTTCGGTATTGCCTTAAAATTTCTTTTTTTTCCTGTTCTTCGTCTAAATTATATTTTGGAACAGGCAATTCACTAATACTATTGGGCTCTTGCATCATACAATAACGAATATAAGAAAGTTTACGATTGGAGCTTTTGGCGTATTTATATTGTTCCTCAATTCAACAGGTTTGCTCATGTCATAGTTATTACATTTGCAACAATTATGAGCAATAGTGCTAAGAAAAAAGTATTTAATTTTTCATTGTTACAAAGGGTATTTGCTTTTGTAGGACCATATAAACGTTGGTTTTACTTAAGTTTATTGCTGGCAGTTGTAATGGCCTTATTTGCACCTGTTCGTCCATTACTTATTCAATTAACCATCAATAAAGCAACAGGGAAAATAGTACATGCACCAGATTGGTTGAACTGGGTTTTGTTTTCTAAAGATATTAGCCAACCAGCACAGTTTATTCTTTGGGTAACGGTTTTTCAAATTGTATTTATTATTATTGAATCGGCTATTCGGTTTTCATTTTCTTTCATTACTGCCTGGTTGGGGCAGCATGTGGTAAAAGACATGCGTGTAGCAGTGTTTAAAAAAGTGATGAGATTGAAGTTGCGTCAGTTTGATACCACACCCATTGGTACATTAACTACACGTACCATTAACGATATTGAAAGTATCAACGATATTTTTAGCGATGGTTTAATACCGATTATTTCTGATTTGTTGGTTATCCTTATTACACTAGCAACCATGTTGTGGATGGATTGGCAGTTAACCTTAATTGCACTCATTCCATTTCCATTTTTAATTGTTGCGACGTACTATTTTAAAGAGAGTGTAAATGCCAGTTTTATTCGTGTTCGAAATGCTGTTGCTAGTTTAAATGCTTTTGTGCAAGAGCATATTACTGGTATGGCTGTTGTACAAGCTTTTGCAGCAGAAGATAGAGAGTTTAATAAATTTAATGAAATTAATAAAGAACATCGCAAAGCCAATGTAAAAGCAATTTTTGCATACAGTGTTTTCTTTCCTGTAGTAGAACTGGTTTTGGCAATTAGTACAGGGTTGGCTGTATGGTGGATTGCTGATAAACAATTGCAACCCGGTTTATTGGTGGCATTTATTTTATTCCTCAATCAAATATTTAGACCATTGAGGGTAATTGCTGATAAGTTCAACGTATTACAAATGGGAATGATTGCAGCAGAACGTGTATTCAAAGTTTTGGATAATGAAGATGAGGAGGAGAAGTTTGAAAGTAGTAAGTCGGGAGTCGTGGAGTCGAAAAGATTAAATGGTGACATTAAATTCGAGCATGTTTCATTTGCTTATGTAGCAGAAAAGTATGTGTTGAAGGATATTTCGTTTCATGTAAAAGCTGGAGAAACTGTTGCATTGGTTGGTCATACAGGTAGTGGCAAAACTTCTATTATTAGTATCTTAAATAAGCTTTATAAAATTCAGCAAGGCAATATTTTAATTGATGATAAAAACATCGATGCATATGATAATGATTTTGTAAGAAGCAATATTGGTGTGGTTTTGCAAGATGTGTTTTTGTTTTCTGGATCGGTGATAGACAATATTACTTTGAGGGACCCCTCGATCAGCAGAGAGCAGGTAATAGCTGCAGCTAAAATGATAGATGTACACGATTTTATAATGCAATTACCTAGCAATTACGATTATCATGTAATGGAAAGAGGCAATACTTTAAGCCTGGGTCAACGTCAGCTGATTTCATTTATCAGGGCATTGTTGTACAGCCCAGCGGTGCTTATTTTAGACGAAGCAACTTCTTCTATCGATACAGAAAGTGAACAGCTTATTCAAAAAGCCATTGATACTTTAATTAAAGACCGAACTTCTATTGTAATTGCCCACAGATTAAGCACCATACGAAAAGCCCATAAAATTATTGTGTTGGATAAGGGAGAGATTAAAGAAATGGGCAATCACGAAGAATTATTGGCTTTAAATGGGTTCTATGCCAGATTATATCAAATGCAATTCGATAAGCATAAACAAACAGTTACAACAAACTAAGTAAGAAAAATTTATTTAATTAGCTGGTTATCAGTTCTTTAGTTTTTTATTTTACCTAAATCTTTCTTGTAAAAGAAATTCTTTTTTTTGTTATTCACATTCATTTCCACATTTGGGAAATTTTAGGCATTTTTACAATCCTTGCAATCCAATTGCATCCTTTACAAAAATGGTTGCGTCAATAATGCAAATCCGTACAAAAATGAAACATAATATTATTATGTTGCTAACAGTGCTTGCCATTACTGTAGCAGCAAATAGTCAGCAAAAAGCTGGGTTATATCTTTCAGTAAACCCATTGGCTGTTTTAGAACCACAAGCTGCTTATGGAGCAGGTGTTGGTTATCGATTCAACGATTATTTAGAAATTTCTACTGAGTACGCTACACTAAGTTCAAACAATATGTTTCAAGGTTATAGATTTAATGGGGTAGAAGGTTTTAGGTCAGTTACTCAAATAAAATATACCATTAGCGTTAATGAAGAAAAGTATAATAAGGTTTTTGTAGGTGCAGAAGTGAGGTACAAAAACTATACTTATATGGATATGGCCAATTTTACCAATATACAAACAGGTATTGTTACCAAAGATTATCAATATAAAAATACCACTACCGTTAAAGGTTTTGCAGCCATTATTGGTAAGCAATTCGATTTAGGTTATATGAGCAACTGGGCATTAGAGTTTACTGCTGGTGTAGGGCTGAGAAACAAAAATGTACAAAGAGATAATACACCAGTAAATAGTGCAATTGTTCCAAAAGATTTGGGCTTTGGTGAAACTCCTAATTATTTAGATAACCACACATCTTTTTACTTTCCAATTGGTGTAAGGGTAATGGTAAGGTTATAAGCAATCATAAACTAGTTTTAAAGCAGCAATTTTTGATTGCTGCTTTTTTATTTTAAGTAAATTGCAAAACAAATGTTTGAAGATGGAGTACAAACAACCCGAAGTACCATTAAATATGCTCTCTGAATCATAAATTGATGCTTTGTATGAAAAAGCAGAAATGGATTTATTGAGAGATGCTTTAACGCGTACACATAAAGAACGTTTTTTAATGATGACTAGATTAATGAAAATGAATATTATGTTTAAAAATGCAAAAGTTACTCATACGCCTTACACTCTTTCTAAATAAATATTTATATGGATATTTTTGATGAATAATTAGTTGCTTTTTGGACAGCACTTCATTCATTTAATGTGAAGTACATAATGGTTGGTGGAGTTGCTACTAATTTACATGGATACATCAGAAGTACAGATGATATTGTTGTTTGGATTGAAGATACATTAGAGAATAGAAGTAATTTTCGAAAAGCATTTAAAAAATATTCAGGAGTTGATTATTTTATGTTCGAGAGAATGCAAATTGTTCCAGGCTGGACAAGTTTTAACTTGAATAATGGATATAAACTAGATTTAATGACAGGAATGAAAGGTTTGGAAGACTTTTCGTTTGATGAATGTTTATCAATGGTAACACAGGCAGAAATTCTTAATTTGAAAGCTCCATTCCTACACATTAACCACTTAATCACCAATAAAAAAGCAGTGAATCGTCCTAAAGATCAATTGGATGTCATTTACTTAGAGAAAATTAAGAAAATCAGAGAAGAAGAAGGCCTCTAATTGGCTGAAAATTTTATTAAAATTCCATTTTCCAAATACCTCTATTTATCAATCATACCCTTATCTTTGCCGCAAATTTAGAGATGGATATGGTGTTAAGAAGCATGAAATCTTTGCTGGTATTGGCTTTTAGCCTTTTTACGATTCTTTTTTCAACGAGTTTGCTTGCAAATGATTCTACCGAAAATCATGTTGCAGAACCCGCTGCTGCTCATCATGAAGCAAAAGAAGGTGGTTTTAACGTTACTGAAACTATTTTAGAACATATTAAAGACGACCATAGCTGGCATTTATGGGGTCATACTTCAATTCCATTACCAGTTATTTTATACACTGATAAAGGAATCGAAACTTTTTCTTCTGCCAAATTAGTAGATGAACACCATGAACCGGTTGTTTACAAAGGAGCTAATTACAATTACAAACTATTCGAAGGCAAATTAAAAGTGGCCAATGAAGATGGAACTTTAAACGAAGAATTTTCAAAAAAGGTTTGGGATTTTTCTATTACCAAAAACGTAGCGTCTCTATTTATTTCTGTATTTGTAATCTTAGCAATATTCTTAACTGTTGGTGCTGCTTATAAGAAAAGAGGTGTAACATCCGCCCCAAAAGGATTGCAATCTTTTATGGAGCCAGTTGTATTGTTTGTTAGAGATGAAGTAGCAATTCCAAATATTGGTCACAAGTATGTTAAATACATGCCTTTCTTACTAACTATTTTCTTCTTGATATTGGTAAATAACTTCCTTGGTTTAGTACCTTTCTTTCCTGGTGGTGCAAATGTGAGTGGAAATATTGCTTTTACCATGACATTGGCTGTTGTTGTATTCTTTGTAGTAAATCTAAATGGCAATAAAAGTTATTGGGAGCACATTTTCTGGATGCCAGGCATGCATTGGAGTATGAAATTGTTCCTTGCTCCAATTGAATTGATTGGTGTATTTACTAAGCCAATTTCATTGATGATACGATTGTTTGCCAACATCACTGCTGGTCACATTCTTGTACTAAGTTTAATTTGTTTAATATTTATATTCAAAACAGTATTTGCTTCAGCAATCGCTGTTCCCTTTGCGGTATTCATTGGTTTAATTGAGTGTTTGGTTGCATTTCTACAGGCCTTCATTTTTACCATGTTAACTGCCATGTATATTGGTATGGCAACAGAGGAACATCATCATGCTGAAGAAGCACATCATTAATAATTTTTTCATTCACAATTAAAACGTAACAAAATGGTATTAGGTGCAGTTGTAGGAAGCGTTGCCGCAATCGGAGCTGGTTTAGCAGCAATTGGAGCTGGTATTGGTATTGGCCAAATCGGTAAAGGTGCTGTTGAAGGTATTGCTCGTCAGCCGGAAGCTGCTAACGACATTCGTTCAAACATGATTGTTGCTGCTGCCTTCGTGGAAGCGGTAGCCTTGTTTGCTGTGGTAGTTGCCTTATTAGGTAATGGTTAATCCACAAAACCTCTTATACAGGCTCTAGCACAGGGCAAAAAGCCTGTATATTTTTAAGTTTTTAATTTGAATAATCACTTTTATATGTTATTAGAAATAAATCCTTTGGTATTGCCAGATATTGGCTTAGTATTTTGGAACACCATTGCTTTTGTTATTTTATTTTTTGTGTTAAAAGCTTTTGCATGGAAACCCATGTTAAAAGGAATTAGCGATAGAGAACATGGTATTGAAGATGCTTTAAATAAAGCAGATAAAATGAAGGCTGAAATGGCTACCATGCAAAATGAAACTGAGGCTTTAATGCAAAAAGCCCGTGAAGAACGTGCTGTTTTAATTAAAGAAGCCAAAGAACAATCTGATAAAATGGTTGCTGATGCTAAAGAAAAAGCAAAAGCTGAATACGATAGAATTTTGGCCGATGCTCAATTAGCTATTACACAACAAAAAAATGCAGCATTGACCGATGTTAAAAATCAAGTGGGTGCATTGGTAATTGAAGTAAGTGAAAAGATTTTAAGAAGAGAATTGAGCAATAAAACCGAGCAAGAAAAATATATTGCTGAGTTGGCTGAAGGAGTGAAATTAAATTAGTTTAAAGTTAAAAAGTTTAAGGTTTAAAGTTTGTTTTACTCTTTATTGCCTTAAACCTTGAACCTTAAACCTTAAACCGTTGAACATGCAGAATCCACGTTTAGCAAATAGATACGCAAAAAGTTTGGTTGATTTGGCTATAGAGAAAAATCAATTAGAAGCAGTGTATGCCGATATGAAGTATATGCAGGCTGTGTGTGCAGGTAACAGAGATTTTGTGAGCCTTTTAAAAAGCCCAATTATTAAGGCCGATAAAAAAGCAAACATTATCAATGCTGTTACCGATGGCAAAGTAAGTGAGATAACCAAATTGTTTAATCAGTTGTTGGTTACAAAAGGTCGTGAAAGCGAATTGCCTGAAATTGTAGAAGCATTTATTGAGCAATACAATGCAATTAAAGGAATTCATATTGTTACTTTAACCACTGCTACAGAAGTAAGTGATAGTGTAAAAACTTCTATTGAAAATAAAGTAAAAGCTGCTCAAGGTATTGGTACTATTGAGTTACACACTAAAGTAAATGAAGATTTAATTGGTGGCTTTGTATTAGAGTTCAATAATAACTTAGTAGATGCCTCTATTGCCAGAGATTTAAGAGATGTGAAAAAGCAATTTGAGAAGAATGTGTTTGTAGCGAATATGAGGTAGGAAAAGGAAGAAGGTGTAGGGTGGAAGGAAAAAGGTAAATAGGAATTTGGAAATAGGGTTGACTTGCGATTCACCATTTACGGCTCACGTTTGATGAAAAAAGAACAGAACGTTGAAGGGTGCGACGCAAAAATAGAAACATAGTAGTACAACTGCTGGTTTCAATAAAATTGATTTTAGTTTTTATAATAATTATAATTCTAGTATATGGTAAACATTAAGCCAGATGAAATATCTGCGATATTAAGGGAGCAATTGAGCAACTTTAATGCACATGCCGATTTAGAAGAAGTTGGTACCGTATTACAAGTGGGTGATGGTATTGCCCGTGTATATGGATTGAACAATGTACGTAGTGGTGAATTGGTGGAGTTTGAAAATGGTGTACGTGCAATTGCCTTGAACCTTGAAGAAGACAATGTGGGTGTGGTTTTAATGGGTGAGAGTGGTGCAATTAAAGAAGGTGCTAAAGTGCGTAGAACAGGACAAATTGCCTCTATTAAAGTAGGTGAAGGTGTTGTTGGACGTGTAATTAACACTTTGGGTGAACCTATTGATGGTAAAGGGCCAATTACTGGTGAATTGTACGAAATGCCTTTAGAGCGTAAAGCTCCAGGGGTTATTTATCGTGAGCCGGTTAAAGAACCTTTACAAACTGGTATCAAAGCTATTGATGCTATGATTCCAATTGGTCGTGGTCAGCGTGAGTTGATTATTGGCGACCGTCAAACGGGTAAAACTGCTATTGCTGTTGATACCATCATTAACCAAAAAGAATTTTACGATGCAGGTAAACCTGTATTCTGTATATATGTTGCGATTGGTCAAAAAGCAAGTACTGTTGCTGGTGTGATGAAAACATTGAGCGATAATGGTGCTATGGCTTACACAACAATTGTGTGTGCTAGTGCTAGTGATCCAGCTCCTCAACAATTCTATGCTCCATTTGCTGGTGCTGCAATTGGTGAGTTTTTTAGAGATACCGGTCGTCCGGCATTAATCATTTTCGATGATTTATCTAAGCAAGCGGTAGCTTATCGTGAAGTTTCTTTATTGTTAAGAAGACCTCCAGGACGTGAAGCTTATCCTGGTGACGTATTCTATTTACATAGTCGTTTATTAGAAAGAGCTGCAAAAGTTATTGCCAATGACGATGTTGCTAAGAACATGAACGATTTACCAGATAGCATTAAGCATTTAGTAAAAGGTGGTGGTAGTTTAACTGCATTACCAATTATTGAAACACAAGCTGGTGACGTATCTGCTTACATTCCAACCAACGTAATTTCAATTACCGACGGACAAATTTTCTTAGAAGGTAACTTATTTAATGCTGGTATTCGCCCTGCTATTAACGTAGGTATTTCTGTAAGTCGTGTGGGTGGTAATGCACAGATTAAATCAATGAAAAAAGTATCTGGTACATTAAAATTAGATCAGGCTTTATACCGTGAGTTAGAAGCGTTTTCTAAGTTTGGTGGCGATTTAGATGCTGCTACTAAAAACGTAATTGATAAAGGTGCACGTAACGTAGAAATATTAAAACAAGCTCAATACACACCATTTACAGTAGAAAAGCAAGTAGCTATTATTTACTTAGGTACACAAGGTTTACTACGTGATGTGGCTGTTAAAAAAGTTAAAGCATTTGAAGAACATTTCTTAACCGAAATGGAAAACAAATTACCAGATGTTTTAGCTGAGTTTAAGAAAGGTCAATTAAATGATGATAGCATTAATAAAATGGTTGATATGGCAAAAGGAATTGCTATTCAATACAAATAAGCTAATGTTTAAAATAGAATGAAAGGGTTTTGCAGTATTGCAAAACCCTTTTTTATTAAGGGTTTTATTTGGGGTAACGAACAGTAGAATATCTATTTAGCTTCAGTGGCGTCGCACACTTCAACAAAAGGAATTCTATTCAACTGCTTATAACGAAACATTTAATAAATGGTATTACATTCGCCAAAGTATAAAATCTTTAGATTTTTCGTTGCGTCGTAATATTTTAACCTAATTTGTTTTACTACGTTGCGATCGTTGCGTGAAATATTTTTATCTCTTTATAAACGGTTAACATTACTATGGATTCAATCATACAAGGCATACAAGATTTATATTTTAACTGGAAAAATGAAGCCCCACAGCGTATAGAAAAATTACCTCAAAGTGGCAGCGATAGAATTTATTTTAGAATATTTACTACCAATGAAACCTTCATTGCTACCTATAATTTGAATGTTCAAGAGAATAATACTTTTGTAGTTTTCTCTAAACATTTTGCTCAGCAACAATTGCCTGTGCCAGAAGTATATTGTATTAATAACGAGCAAACCATTTACATTCAAAAAGATTTAGGCTCAGATAGTTTGTTGAATAAGTTGGAACAAAACGGACATAATGATTATGTGTATGGCTTGTTCAAAAAGAGTTTACAAGCTTTAGCTGCCATACAAATTAAAGGCGACAAAAACCTGAATTATGATGTATGCCTTACTGCCAAAGAGTTTGGTAAGCAAGCAATCTTAAGTGATTTGCTCTATTTTAAATATTACTTTCTCGATACGTTGAAATTGCCTTACGATAAACAGGCCATGTTGCAAGACTTTGAAGCATTGAGTACTTACTTAACTTTTACAGAACATAAATATTTTATGTTTCGTGATTTTCAAAGCAGAAATATTATTGTCAATAACGATGAAGTGTTTTTTATAGATTATCAAGGAGGAATGAAAGGTGCTTTGCAATATGATGTAGCATCTTTATTATGGCAAGCTAAAGCTGAACTAAGTAGTGAATGGAAAGATGGTTTATTGCAATATTATATAGATGAAGTTGAGCAGTTGTTAGAAACTACTATTGATAGAAATACATTTGTTAGTCAGTACAATGGCTACGTATTAATTAGATTATTACAAGTAATGGGTGCTTATGGCTTTAGGGGTTTATTTGAACGAAAAGCTCATTTCTTAGCCAGTATTCCTTTAGGGTTAACCAATCTTAAATTCTTTTTAGAGAATAAGAGAATTGGTATTAGCACACCCGAATTTGATAGAGTTTTAAAGTTGGTAGCCAACGATGAAATGATAGCCAAGTTTACTCCATCGCAAGCCACTGACGCAACTCCCTTGTCAATTGTAATTAATAGTTTCAGTTACAAAAAAGGTATTCCACAAGATAATAGTGAAAATGGTGGAGGCTTTGTATTTGATATGAGAGGCATCCTAAACCCTGGAAGATTTGATGAGTATAAAATTTTATCAGGAAAAGATAAATCAGTACAAGATTTTTTGGAACAAAGAACCAAAATGAATGAGTTTTTAAATAGTGTGTGGGATTTAATTGATATAAATATTGAAGATTATTTACAACGTGGTTTCAGTAATTTGATGATTAATTTTGGTTGTACTGGTGGTCAGCATAGAAGTGTATATGCAGCAGAACAAACAGCCAGGCATTTAAGAAATAAATACAAACTGAAAGTAGAATTGAACCATACCAACGAAGCCAATTGGAGAAGAGTGCTTTAGTTATTTAGTTGTATAGTTTATAGTTCTATAGTTTGGAGTTGTTTAGTTTTTAGATTTTAATTTTTTAGTTTTTCAACTTTTAGTTTTTTACTCTTTAATTTTTCCGCATGAAAGCAATGATTTTTGCAGCAGGCCTAGGTACAAGATTAAAGCCATGGACAGATCATCATCCTAAAGCATTGGCTATGGTAAATGGTAAGAGCTTGTTGCAACGAAATATAGAATATCTGCAAGCTTTTGGCATAACAGAAGTGATTGTAAATGTGCATCACTTTGCCAATCAAATTATAGAAGCTATTGAAATGAATAATGGGTGGGGAAGTAGCATCACCATTAGTGATGAAACCAATGAAGTATTAGAAACGGGTGGTGGACTAAAAAAAGCAGCTTGGTATTTTGAAGCACCACAAGATTTTGTGGTGATGAATGTAGATATGCTCACTGATTTTGATTTGGGCAACATGATCGCACAACATCAATCAACAAATGCATTAGCAACTTTAGCAGTTAGCAGCAGGGTTACGTTAAGATACTTTTTGTTCAATGCAGTCAATCGTTTGTGTGGTTGGAGAAATACAAATACTGGTGATGAAAAAATTGTAATTCCAGAAAACACACTCATAGAAAAAGCATTCAGTGGCATTCATGTGATTAACTCAAGTATTTTCAGCTTGATGCAACAAGAAGGAAAATTTTCTATGGTACACGTGTATTTAAGTCTAGCAGCCAATCATGAAATTAATTGTTACGATCATAGTGGAGCTAAACTTTTGGATGTTGGCAAGCCAGAAAGTATTGTAAAAGCAGAGGGACTTTTTGTTTGATACTTGGTAACCACATAGGTCTAGAGAAACATAGGGGGAAACTACCTGCGGTAGTTTGAATGTTAACCACAGAGAACACAAAGTTTTACACGGAGGGGCACAAAGAGAGTTGCCTAATGGCAATGTTTTAACCACAGAACAAAGAAGCAAAGGAGTTTAATAATTGACTAAAGTCAATTGGCTTTACCACAGAAAAAAACAAAGTCTTCAAATCATTTCTGTAATTGTTTAAGTTCCTAAAAAAAGCTTAGCGTACTTTGTATCCTTAGTTGCTTTACGTGAAATATTAACCAAAGCGATTACACTTTCACATAAATCTTTTTCTTATCCATCCAATAAACAATGAACCAATAAAAAGCAATCATGGTTAGTGCATATACCAATGAGCCTACACGTAAATCGTTGGTGATGTTTTTACAAATGTGTTCATAAAACCATCCAAAAGCAGAGAGATAAACTGGTTTTCCTTTCGCATCTACATGATCATTAATTCTTGCCAAGGCTAATAGTCTTGGTAAGAAACCACTCAATACAAAAATAAACAATGGGTTTTTGCCAAATACATCAAAGAACTTACTCCATGCACCTTTTACTTCTTTAAATTCTATTAAATAAATCAATGTACCCAAAGTAATAATGGCTAAGCCTGTTGTGTAAATAGTATAGCTGCTGGTCCATATTTTTTTGTTGATGGGCATTACCATATCCCAGCAATAACCAGTTAAAACCAGTACAATGCCTGTGATAAAAAGATTGCTCAGCATTTCGTACGACTTACCTTTTTGCTGAATATATTGACCCACAAAATAGCCAAATATTACCTGTACAATTGCTGCAGTTGTACTTAACAATCCTTCTGGGTCAAAAGTGAGTCCTTCACCTTTATACATGTGTTTGGCACCTAGAATATGGATATCTATACTGGTTCCAAAAAAACCATTCAGGCTATAAGGGTCAGCAGGATTGCTAAACCAACACAATAGCCAATATGCCAATAACAATACTGCACTAAATACAAATGCTCCCCTGGTTTTTAAAAAGTACACCGCAGTTGATGCTAAAAAATAACAAATGGCAATGCGTTGCAATACGCCCAATATGCGTATGTTTTCCCAAGTTTTAGCCACTAAGTGATTGCCCTCCCATTTTACAAAGGGACTCCAGTTTAAAAAAATACCAATGGCAAAAATGAGGATGGTTCTTTTAATTACTTTTTTAAAAAAGAAAGCGGTGCCTTTTTCTTCAAATCGAGGCATTACAAATGCCATTGCATTGCCTACAGCAAATAAGAAAAATGGAAAAACCAAATCGGTTGGGGTGCAGCCATGCCATTTGGCATGTTCCAGCGGAGGAAAAATATATGCCCATGAACCAGGATTGTTTACCAAAATCATTAGAGCCACTGTAGCACCTCTGAAAACATCAAGGGAATAATACCGTTGGTTCATTGCAGCAAATTTTAGGTGATGAAGATACTGTTTTTTGTAATGGAGGAAAGCTGCCGGCGGCAGTAAATTTAACCACAGAGGACACAAAGGATTTCACAGATTTCACAGAATATACAGAGAAATTAATTAAATTTTTTCTGCGTTATCTGTGTTTTCTGGGAACAATATTTTTAACCACAG
>CALRLF020000098.1:0-13657 GCA_943368475.1 Allobosea thiooxidans | reverse complement strand
AAGAAATGGAACCGTTTAGACAGTTAAACGGGATTTGACATAGACAATTTTGAAAACAACCCTGTTGTTTTCGGGCCTATAGCTCAGTTGGTTAGAGCACCTGACTCATAATCAGGGGGTCGTAGGATCATGCCCTACTGGGCCCACTTTGTAACACGCACATAATCAATCACTTACATTCTAAAAATGTAGGTGATTTTTTATTTTAGGGATGTCTCTGCCAAGTTCCTGCCAGATTTTGAATTTTTTGAATGAAAACAGGGGTGAATGGCAGTTAAAGGATGGAATTAATTAAATATTAAAAGATTGAGTAACTATAAAGTATAATCTAGAAGTTTAAATAAGATTTTAGTAAAATGTTAAATAAACAATCAAAAGATACGTTTAGATCACAAAGAACTAACAATTGTGCGTAACTGCAGTTTATCTCATGATTGTTAGCTAATTTTCGTTTCATTATTTATCTCATTTTACCAACACAACAAATGATAAGTAGCAACAGCCATAATAAAATATATGCTTTTGAATTTATAATAAATGAGTTGCTAGAATGGTATAAAAAAGAAAAAAAAACAGAAACAAATAATAACGATTTCAGTTTATTAAAGGTTCTAAAACTACTTTTTTTTGTTTCTGCATCTAAAGCAAAACAAAATTCCCCAAGCCACTTATTAGATAATGTTTTTCAAAGTTTTGTTGCAATGCCTTATGGTCATGTTGAAAGTAGTATTTATCAAACAATTCGTGATAAAAGTGGGGATTTAAATTATTTCAAAATATCAAATCAATCAACAACAATTAAGGAAAGAATTAATCTGAAAGATTTAAACGAAAAAATTGATACGACAACAATATCAGAAATTTTAGATTCAATAGCTCATCTAAAAGAGGAAAACCCACATTTAATACTAATGTCCCCCTTTGAGTTAGTTGACTTAAGCCATGCTTGGTATTCATGGAAATATTACTATGCTATTGCCAACAAACTTGGATCAAAGAGTACTAGTATTCCTCCTGAAGTTATTAAGTCTGAAGATAAAATTTTTAGCCTTCAAATGATTTAAATAGTGGATGCCTATATAGAAGAGTTAAAACAAAAAGTTCAGCATGTCTTCAATGAAAATTGGTTAGAATCTTTTCATTTTGATGAAGATTCATATGTAGATGATTGGAAGAAAGAAAAAGAATCTTTTGCGAATTTATTAAATGTAACAAAAGAAGAAATTTTCCAATGCCTTAACGCTTCCGTTCTAGTTGGCGAATATGTCTCTCATGAAAATTTAGATTTTAAAATCAGAGAGATCCTCGGGATTGTAAATGCTATTCCTCAGCCAGTACCCCCAAATTTAGACATACAAAAGTTTGTGATTTATGAATTAAAGTCAAACTTCATTGAGGTATTATTATTTTGTCTTAATGCCTATCTATATTTATGTGTAAAAATTAAAAATATTTTTGAAATCAATAATAAAGAATTCATTTTAACTTTTACCCCTGCTATTGACCAACTAGTTGAAAATCATGACTTCAATCCAAGTTCCTTACAAAATATAAATTTCTTTTCAGCAAATATTGATCTTTCATTAATTGATCAAAAATTAACTCCCGATGTTTCTGATTTTAATACGTTAATTCAACTTTCAGAATCTTTACTGAAAGAGAAAAGGTTTGGGGTAAATAAATTAGCTGTTCTACTTAGGGAAAAATGTAACTATCTTCTATGCAAATGGTTACTTAGAAAGCAACATCTCACAACTAAAGAAGTCTATTACCTTAGAGATAATGAAGAAGTTAAAGCAGATATCAACTCTTTTAAAAACACGTTCATAAATAATTGGAAAACTTACATAGAATCTCACTATGAAATAAGTACTAATTGGAAATCAGAGGTACAATCTGATTTTGATAAAATCAAAAGGAAAAATCTAGAAATGCTTGATCTATTAGATTTACACCGATTGATAAAATATTATAAAGATGTAAATAGGGATCTAAATAATCTTTCAAAAGTTGTAAAGGAAATAGAACAAAGATTTAGTAAAGCAAAAAGTGATAATAATCGAGATCTATTTTATTCATATTCTATTGCATTTGTTTACGCTTTAAACAATGAATTTTCATTACTTCTTGAAACTAAAAAAGAAGATGAAACTATAATTTTGGAAAAATATCAACACATTCAAAGTGTTCAATCAACAACAGGCATTAAAAATTTTTTCGCTCAATACAAATATCTTGAATTTTTAGTTAGGAATCTTGAAGTCTTATATTCTCAAAGAAAGGCAATGGGTTATTTATCTTCATCTAGAAAATTAATTACCCAATGCGAAGATGTAATTAAGTCTTATACTGAAAATGTAAACTGGTCAGAAGAACATTATAATTACACATTTCAACTCCCTTATAATGAATGTTTAATTTCAGTGAGTGATACAATTATCACAAATTGTTATATATCTTCTTCATTTTTATTGCCTCTTTCAAAAGAAAAGTACAAAAAAGAATTTTCTGATAATATAAATAAGGTTAATAAATTTAACTCTTCCATTGAAGTGTTTGAAAACTTAGAAAATGAAATTTCAGAATTTAAAGATACATCTTCAAAACTTAAGGAATTAAGCGGCGACATTCAACAGAGAGAAGTTAAAACGATGGAAATTCTGGGTATATTTACTGCTGTTGTGACATTTGTCTTGGGATCTCTTCCTACTTTTAAATACGTTCATACCCCATACCAAGCAGCTTTATTTATGTTCGCATTGTCAACTTCTCTTGGTGTTTTTGTGCTATTAATATTGACAATAAATAGGGGAATTGATAAATTAATTGAAAGAAAAAAGACCATTGGATGGTTAGTTTCTTTTGCAGTTATATCATGGTCAACTTTAATACTTTTCACACATGATCCCAATATTATTATATTAAATGAAGACCAATTAAATAATGAAAAGCTGGCGGTTGAAAAATTGGATTCTACAAAAATAAAGCGACAAATATTTTTAATAGATTCAATAAATGCTTCGACAGTAAGTAAGAATAAAGTAAAAGGAAAGGATACAAAAAAGTGAGTTTAAATTACTGTTTCTGATTTGAGCTTTAAAATAAGAGTTGCCTTGCCCAACAATAAATAATTTGCTTTATAATAATTAAAAAAATGGGCTGCAATGAATCTTCATCAGCTCTAACACTTTTACCTGCTGCGAATAATATTTTATCAATGTACTCTGTATAGTTGGAAAAAAACGTATTCAATTGATCAAAGCGAACAGGTTTTGCAAAACAAAACCCAATAAATCCTATCGATTCCGGAATTGCACAAGCTTTATAAATCCCTTATCTGAATTCACACTATAACTCGAAATGAGTTTATTCTCTTCCAAAAATTTTGCAAGATCAATATTGATAGGAGAAAGAACCAATTTGGTTTGTGCATTCGTCATGATTTCTTCATACCCTTCGCCAATTTTTTCCAGTGATTGCACCACAGCGTTTCGATCTAGGAACGACATTTCTTGCATCAATAATTTTAGGGGGTGGGATACTTGGTCAAATAATGCCCAATAGATATCGGTTGTAATCGGTTCCGGGTTCAAGATACAAAGGTCAGCAACTACATCTGCCAGCTGAGCATTACCGGCCAACAACTCCACTGTTAGTGTAGAAATCAGTTCTAACTTTTTCAACTGATCGACGCGAGCAGAAGATAACAGTTCCAGGTATTCGTCTTGACCGAGTGTTACATAAGTTGTAATAATTTTTGACAAAAATGAAATTTTATTTTCAAGCCACGTCACAGCCAGGCTCTTTCCTTTTGCCTTTAGTGCATTGAAATTATCGTCATTGGCTGGAAGAAGATTTCTGTTTACCAGTACCTGCAATTTGGCAAGTGAAAGAGTACTTATAGATATCGAAAGGCTTTCCAGCGAAAAGGCCAACGCCTCGTAAGCTTTATCATCGACCGAATTATTCTCCAGCAGCGCTTTGGTAAGTTCCGCTACTGACTCCTTGTCCTCATCTGTTACGGCTTTGAACTTTACTTTCGCAAGTTTAGTATAATTAAGATCCGTATTCAAAAAATTGATCAAAGCTTTATCGACCGCCTCAGTATGACGATAATAGTTGAGCACATTTGTCCATGACGCTTCGACACGGCTCCATTGCACAGCTGTGGTAAATAGGTCTTGCGGCAAAGTGCTGATGTCATCGAAAACATGCTTTTCATGATGCAACACCGATTCTTTATCATACAGCGATAGTGCATCGTTGGTCAATAACTGAAGGATGTTCTCCTCCGTTTCTTTAGTATTCTCTTTCAACTCCACAAACACATTCTGCACGTATGTTTCGATGTTCTCTTCGATTCGATCAATTAAAGGTTGAAAACCGCATGCATGAATCGCTGAAAGGTTCTGTGTGAATACAAACGTTCTCCACTCACCGTGATTTATATCTTTTGGCTTCTTGTGAATGAGTATCTCCGTGATGACGGTGGAAGTGATGGCATAATAACCTTCACTTAATATAAAATCAACCAGCTCATTGTTCGTCTCCAGCAACAGCAGTGGGTCAAACTGTATTTTCAGTTCCTTGATCAGTGCCTTCGCCTTTGTCAGCAGTTCAGGGGTTGCAAAGTTTCTTGCAAAATCGGGAATCCCGGCAATGTATTCTGCCAAACAGTTTTCTTTATTTTGTTTCACTATCTTTTCTGTATCAGCATAAGCTATGAATTTAGTCAGGTACTCGCGCAGTTGACTGTCGTCCAGACGGGATTGTTTCTCCAACGAAAACCACCAGTCCGGCCATAACTCAGTAATGAGTTTTACAAAAGGCTCTAGGCATTCACCTCTCTGAAAATAACCGTCTAGGAACATATTCACACCTTTGATTGCAAGAACCGTCGCAATGAAAGCCCTTCTTTTGTCTACATCCTTGAACCTATTTTTTAAGAAATAGTCAAGCAATGAATAATTCAAAACTTCTTTTTGCGAAAACTCGGGCAACCCGATACGTTTAACCAATTCGCTGATGTTTTGAAGGGCATGGTCAAATGGCAATGCTTCATAGTTCCAGATGCTAAACAGGAAATTGCGATCCTGCATCGTGATACTCTCTTCGTAGAAATAGGAAATATAAGAGTAATACATTTCATCGATATATCCATTACGTAAAAGATACATCGTGAGTTTATCTTTTTGCAAAGTATCAGTTATGATATCAACACCGATTGTCGTCAGGATATCTGAAAGACTCAAAGCCTGTGCTTCAGAAATTTTCTTTTGAAGCGATGCCCGTTCGGCTTTGAGCTCATTGATCCTTTCATCTGAACTTTCTTTTATTTCTGCCAAGCGTTCTATATAGCTATTATATTCATCGACTTTTTTTTCGATAGCTTCGAAGCCGAACCCAAGATTATAGTATTGGTAACGATCGTAATAGCGAATATTAGTTATTGTTCTTAGTTCATTGAATTTTGCCTCCTCAATCAGTTCTTTCGCTGAAACCTGATCATTACCGACCTTGGCAGACGCATACATAGGCATATTTCTGTACAGCTCTGCTACATAAAGCATCCGCAGTTGTTGCGCGCTTTTAGGAAAAAGAGCCTCCGCTACTTTCATTTCCTTATCAATCTGTACGATCCTTTCTTTCCAGGCTTTAGTTCGTCCGGCGATATACCCGGGCTTACTGTTGAATGCTTCGTAGATGATTCCTGTTCCGGTATGCAAATCTGCAAAATCGCTTGGATGGAGATTTTTGTAGATGATCATACTGAACAACATACTTTGGTTCAGCTTGTCACTTAGGATATGCCGGTACAATTGGTATTCATTCACGATGTTTTTCAACATTCGCATATCATCGATATAGGCTGTGACAACGCTCAAAAAATCTCGGTTAATTGAATCCTGTACATTGGCTGCATTCAGTTTTCGAAGAAAGATGTCAACAGAATTAGAGGGGTTGATAACAGGAATTACAGGTATGATAAATTCAAAAAACTTTGCGCGGTTCCGATCTTTGAATATATCGTCTTTGATTGCGTAAATAAATACGATTCTACGATTGATTTGCTGAGAGTTATTGAGGAGGTTATTGATCTCCCGCAACTTTGTAAAGATGGCAGGATCCTTAAACCGGTCAAGATCTTCTATGATGACAACATCGAACTTATTGGCTTCAAAAAAATAAAGTATCTCATCAAGGTAGGCATTCAGCACAGAGGTTTTTCCTACTTCATCAATTTCTATCTCCCCTTTAATTACGTTAAGTTTACTAAAACGTGCTTGCCTGAATGATCGGATCAGCCAAAACACAAACAGAAAAGTAATACCCGCAGTGAGCACAAATACTGAAGGAAGGTAGAAGGGTTTTTTTTCAAGATCCTTCAATAAGGGAAGATTAACAAAATAACTTATCCTCGCAGTGATTCCACCAGCGATAATCCACACCAAAACGAGCAAAGTTAAAAGTAACTGAAATCCTGTGTGGAGTTTACGGATTCTTTTGAATCTGGAATCTGGTATTTTACGATGCTTGACATGGTAAAACATTTGTTGCAGAATACTTATTTCAATCTTCTCCCGCTCTTCGTCCCCTAGCGTGGCCTCATCATCAAACGTTGCTAATGAAATATTCAGATACTTGTGAATGGATCGATGTAATTGGTATGCTTTTAATATGCTGCTTTTTCCCGAACCGTATGATCCAGTCAATGCGATATTTTTTATTTCGACATTCCTAAGGCCATAATCCAATGCTTCAAAATAATTTTGAGCATTTTCAATCTCCTTGCTAGGTGCAAGGTCATCATATTGTTTATTGTTACTGGTAGGACCATTTTCAATCAGGCGACGCTGCCAGTTAGTCAGCATGTTGATTAATCCGGTTAGAATATGAATGACACGTTTTTTCAATTTTTATTTATTAGGTTGAGAAGATAAGTAACGGAAAGATTCAGAGGGAATTTAAAGATAATTCTCCGAGCGGAAACTACAAGTCGTTTTTAAGATTAGCATTTCAACCGAGTGCTGGAAATAAACAATTGGACGAGAGAGTAGGGATTAGACAGCGTACATTTCATGTCGAATGAAACTCGCAATGTTCAGGTTCGTCTACTGGCCTTTTTTATTCTCTTTCTAAAAACATGCATTGTAAATCAATTGATTATGTTGTCTTTAAGCCAATCATAATCAGGGGGTCGTAGGATCATGCCCTACTGGGCCCACTGCCGAAAGGCCATACATTCAAGGGTTTATGCTTTTACAGCATGAACCCTTTTTTTTTACATTCATGCCAGTTAGTGGTTAAGGATTCATTAAAACTGATGGTTAATAACTGTTTTGGCTTATTTTCGAAGCGTAATGCAAAAAAAACATATAGAGGTAATTAAACATCATATGAAAACTATACAACAAAAAAAATTGATTCATTTCCGTTTTATTGTTCTGATTTTCATTGCCTTTCTTGTTCCACATCTAGCATTTACTACCCAACATACGCCTGTTGGATTTAACTACCTGAGTTCAGGTATTGCTCAGAACAGCTATTTTGAAAAAGGTACTCCTTATGATCAGGAACCCCAACTAAATCTTTTTGTAGAAGCCGAGTCGGAAGATGAAGACGATGTGCACAATGAACAAAAACATGTAAATGGGTTCATTGACAGCTATCAATCTTTTAAAGCTTTTCATTATTCAGATGCTGTTAATACCCTTTATTTAAGATTAGCATCCAATAATCAACACAAAGTTGATTTACCTTTCTTTATACTCTACCATTCTTGGAAGAGCCACTTAGCATAACCTTATTTTAATCTTACACTTCTTTATTGCGCAATAGTTTACAGGCATTTGCATGCATGTAGCTTTCTATTCTTGTATTCATCAATCAGTCAAAATAAATTTAATGAGAGGACTCTTAATCATTGCCTATATGGCAACTATCATGCTTTTTGCATCTTGTTCAGAACATGAAGCAGAATCTGTAAAAGACGCAACATTTTCAGTAACAAGCCCTATTCAAACGGATACAATTATCTATAAGGAATATGTAGCGCAGATTCATTCTGCCAACCATATTGAACTTAGATCACAGGAGAAAGGGTATCTACAAAAGATATTGGTAGACGAAGGTCAGTTTGTAAAAAAGGGAGAGTTAATGTTCAAATTGATGCCCGCTATTTATGAAGCGGAAGTAGCCAAATCAAGAGCGGAATTCAACTTTGCAGAAATTGAATATAAAAACACAAAAGGTTTGGCGGACAATAACGTAGTTTCTACAAGTGAACTAGCCTTGGCAAAAGCCAAGCTTGATAAGGCTAAAGCAGAATTGCAACTGTCTCAAGCACATCTAAGTTTCACTGAAATTCGTGCGCCATTCGATGGTATTATGGACAAATTTCACACACGTCTTGGAAGTTTAATAGACGAAGGTGAGTTGCTTACTAGCCTTTCTGATAATAGTAAAATGTGGGTATACTTTAATGTGGGAGAATCAGAATACCTAGATTATATCCAAAAAGTAAAATCAAAAGAAAAGCAAAAAGTGTTATTGCAAATGGCTAATAATAAACTGTTTGAATCAAGCGGTTATGTTGAAACCATTGAAGCAGATTTTAATAACGAAACAGGAAATATTGCGTTTAGGGCGGCTTTCCCAAATCCAAAAGGCGTTCTGCGTCATGGTGAAACAGGTAATATTATGATGCCTGTGCGCTTAAAAAATGCCATCATCATTCCACAAAAATCAACCTTTGATGTGCTTGATAAAAAATACGTGTATATAGTAGATGAAAAAGGAGTGATTACATCTAGCCAAATCACAATAGCACAAGAAATTTCTCATCTATACATTGTTGCATCTGGATTAAAGCCAACTGATAAAATTCTTTTGGAAGGTTTGGGTAAAGTAAAGAACAACGAAAAGATCAAGTACAATTTTGTTTCTCTTGAAAAAGAATTGGCAGGAATCAAAAACATTCACGCCGAATAAAGGCAAGAAAATCACGCAAGCATGTTTAATAATTTTATAAAAAGGCCAGTACTAGCCATTGCTTTGTCTTTAGCAATAGTCTTTACTGGTATCATCGCAATCACCAAATCTCCCATAGCACAGTTTCCGGAAATTGCACCACCAAGGGTAAATATTGCCATTGAGTTTCCTGGATCAAATGCAGATGTATTGGTAAAATCAACCCTTACAATTTTGGAGCGGGCTATTAATGGTGTGCAGGGTATGCAATACATGCTCTCAGACGCCACCAGTGCCAGTGAGGCAAGTATTGAAGTTATCTTTGAACCAGGTACAGACCCAACGCTAGCAGCAGTAAGGGTGAAATCAAGAGTAGATCAGGTGATGACCAATCTTCCTCCACTTGTTCAACGCGAGGGTGTGGTTATTTCTCCCATGCAACCAAGTATGTTGATGTACCTAAACCTTTATAGTAAGGACGATAGTGTAGATGAGAAATTTCTATTCAACTATGCCAATACATTTATCCTACCAGAACTACAACGTATTAAAGGAATGGGTTTTGCCCAAGCAATTGGTAGCCGCTCTTTTGCCATTCGTGTTTGGCTAAATCCTGAACGCATGAGGGCATATAATATTTCTGCAAAAGATGTATTAAAATCTATAGACGAACAAAGTGTCTTGGCTAGACCGGGTAGAGTGGGTTTGAGCTCTGGTAAAAATGCACAATCTCAAGAATATGTATTCACCTATAAAGGCTGGTTCAACAAACCAGAGCAATACGAAGATATCATTGTTAGAGCCAACGCAGATGGCGAGATCTTAAAACTAAAAGATATAGCTAAAGTAGAAGTTGGATCCGAGTTTGTAGATATTTATTCCAATAAAGACGGACATCCTTCCGCTTCATTGGTATTAAAGCAAAATCCAGGTAGTAATGCAAGAATTGTCATTGACGATGTAAAAGAAAAACTACAGGAAATTAAAAGAGACTTTCCTCCAGGTATTGATTATGAAATCAATTACGACGTCTCAAAATTTGTAGATGCCTCCATTGAAAAAGTATTACACACTTTAGTTGAAGCATTTTTACTGGTTGCATTAGTGGTATTTATCTTTTTGGGTGACTGGCGCTCAACCATTATCCCTATTCTTTCGGTTCCTGTTTCTTTGATTGGTGCATTTATATTCATGAATGCTTTTGGCATCAGTATCAACCTCATTACGTTATTTGCACTGGTACTAGCTATTGGTATAGTAGTTGATGATGCCATTGTGGTGGTTGAGGCAGTGCACGTAAAAATGGAAGAAGAAAATATATCGGCATATGCAGCCGTACAAAAAGTAGTCAAGGAAATTAGCGGTGCTATCATTGCAATTACCTTAGTAATGGCTTCTGTATTTATTCCTGTAAGCTTTATGACTGGCCCTGTAGGTGTATTGTATCGTCAGTTTTCACTTACCATGGCAAGTTCCATTGTGATTTCAGGATTTGTGGCTTTAACACTCACGCCAGTGTTATGTGCTATTTTACTAAAAAATACACATGGGCAACTTAAGAGAAAATCACCCGTAAATCTTTTCTTAAACTGGTTCAACAAAAAATTTGATCGTGCTACTGACAAATACGAAAAATTCCTAGGCTTAATTGTCAACAGACAAATATTGACTTTTGGTATTTTGATTGTCTTTGGCTTTGGGATCATAGGAATCAATAAAGTGCTTCCAGCTGGATTTATTCCTAATGAAGATCAGGGACAAGTATACGCCATCATTCAAACACCTCCAGGAACTACTTTGGAGCGTACCAATGAAATAGCTAGAAAACTGCAAATGATTGCAAAACAAGTAGAAGGCGTTTCTTCTGTGACTTCACTTACTGGTTATGAAATTCTAACGGAAGGTCGTGGATCTAATGCGGGTACCTGTTTAATTAACTTGAAGGATTGGTCAGAAAGAAAACACTCAGTAAAAGAAGTGATAGTTGAACTAGAGGAAAAATCAAAAGACCTTCCAGCCAATATTGAATATTTTGAACCGCCAGCTGTTCCAGGATATGGAACATCAGATGGTTTCTCCTTGCGTTTGTTAGACAAAGGAAGTGATGTGAATTACCAAGAGTTTGATAAGGTAAATACAGAATTTGTTGAAGCACTTAAAAAGCGAAAAGAACTCAGTGGATTGTTTGCATTTTATTCTGCAAAATATCCGCAGTACGAGATTTTAATTGATAACAATTTAGCCATGCAAAAAGGTGTATCTATTGGTGAAGCCATGGAGAACCTAAACATTATGGTTGGTAGTACATATGAGCAAGGGTTTATAAGGTTTAACAATTATTATAAAGTCTATACACAAGCTTCACCAGAATTCAGAAAGCAGCCATCTGATATTTTAAATATGTTTATTAAAAATGAAAAAGGCGAAATGGTTCCTTATTCTGCTTTCATGAGTATTAAAAAAACACAAGGACCAAATGAGATTTCCAGATATAATCTTTATATCTCCTCGTTAATCAATGGTGTTCCTGCAAAAGGCTATTCTTCTGGAGATGCTATCAATGCTATTAAAGAAGTAGCAAAGACATCTCTGCCAAGAGGATATGATATAGCATGGGAAGGTATCTCCTTTGATGAATCAAGAAGAGGAAATGAAGCGCTTTATATTTTCTTAGTAGTTATCTTCTTTGTTTACCTGATCTTATCAGCGCAATACGAAAGTTTTATTTTGCCAATGGCTGTATTGCTTTCAATCTTCCCTGGAGTTTTTGGTTCATTCTTCTTATTAAAGGCAATGAATCTGTCAAATGATGTGTATGCGCAGGTGGGACTGATTATGCTTGTAGGTTTGCTGGGTAAGAACGCAGTTTTGATTGTAGAGTTTGCGGTACAAAAACACAATCAAGGAGCAACAGCTTTAGAATCAGCTATTGCAGGTGCTAAAGCGCGTTTTCGCCCAATCCTCATGACATCCTTTGCATTCATTGCGGGTTTAATTCCACTTGTTTTGGCAAAAGGCCCTGGCGCAGTTGGAAATCATACTATTGGTGCATCTGCACTTGGAGGAATGTTGTTCGGAACTATTTTTGGTGTCATTGTTGTTCCAGGTCTTTATTACATTTTCGCCAAACTTCAGGAAGGCAGATCGCTCATCAAAGGAGAAGATTTGAACCCATTGACAGAAAACTATGTAGAAAGCAAAGAAGACACCGCCCTCACTAAACAGATTAAAAGCATCATCAAAAGAATAAGGAGGACTAACAATGAACAATAAAATACTAGTCTTTTTGACTATCGTCTGTTTTGCTGCCTGTAAAATACCGGCACTAGTTACCAAAAAAGAAGACAAAACAGTACCCGCATATTATAATACAGCGCAAGATTCAACCAATATTGCATCCATCAAATGGCGTGAGTACTTTACGGATCCGTATTTAATTGCCATTATTGATTCTGCTTTAAAAAACAATCAGGAATTAAATATTGCACTTCGTGAAATTGAAATTGACAAAAATGAAATTCAAGCGCGAAAAGGAGAATATTTACCCTTTGTAAATATTGCCGGTGCTGCAGGACTTGACAAAACAGGAAAATACACCTGGGATGGTCTTTCCGAGGAAGATTTGAAAGCCAATCCTGACAAAGCACCAAAGCATATTGGTGATTTCAACGTTGGAATTTATGCCTCTTGGGAATTAGATGTTTGGAAAAAACTGCGTAATGCAAAAAAATCTGCAACATTAAAATACTTTGCAACTATTGAAGGTAGAAATTTTATTGTAACCAATTTGATTGCAGAGATTTCAAGCTCTTATTATGAATTATTAGCGCTTGACAATATGATGTCAATAGTGCAACAGAATATTGAATTGCAACAAAATGCATTGCGCATGGTAAAGCTTGAGAAAGAGGCGGCCAAGGTTTCTCAGCTAGCAGTTAACCGATTTGATGCACAATTATTGCATACGCAAAACCTACAGTATAATATTCAGCAACAAATTGTGGAAACAGAAAATAAAATAAATTTTCTTGCTGGTAGATTCTCTAAGCATGTTCCAAGAACAAGCTCTTTGTTGAATGATATATCAATTGAAATGGTTCAAAGCGGGATCCCATCACAGTTATTATTAAATAGACCGGATATTAGACAAGCCGAACTAGCATTAGCTGCCTCTAAGTTGGATGTACAAGTGGCAAGAGCAAATTTTTATCCTTCGTTTAGGTTAAGTGCTGGTACAGGATTTACGGCATTCAATCCTGGTTTTGTATTCACACCAGAATCATTGCTTTTTAATTTAGTAGGTGATGCGGTAGGACCATTGATTAATAAAAATGGAATCAGAGCTGCTTATCAAAACGCCAATGAAAAACAGATAATATCGGCCTATCAATATGAACGCACCATTCTAAGTGCATTTATAGAAGTAGCTAATCAATTATCATTTATTAGCAATTATAAAAATAGTTATGAGACCAAGGCTAAAGAAGTTGAAATTCTCAATCAGTCAGTAGAAATTTCTAACAAATTGTTTATTTCTTCTAAAGCAGATTATATTGAAGTGTTGCTTACGCAGCGTGAAGCGCTAGATTCAAGAATTGAATTAATTGAAACTAAATTAAAGCAATTACAAGCAAAAGTCAATATATACCGTGCACTAGGTGGAGGTTGGAATTAATACAATTTGCTT
>CALRLF020000097.1:0-14096 GCA_943368475.1 Allobosea thiooxidans | reverse complement strand
AATTATGGAAATTCGTTCTAAACATAAAGACAAGTTTAAAGAAGCACATGGTGTTAATTTAGGTTTCATGAGTTTCTTTGCAAAAGCCTGTGCTATTGCATTGAGTGAATGGCCAACTGTGAATGCTTATATTGATGGAGATGAATTGGTATATCACGATTATGCAGATATTTCTATTGCTGTAAGTACACCAAGAGGTTTAACTGTACCAGTAATTAGAAATGTAGAAAGTTTAAGCATGGCCGATGTTGAAAAAGCTGTAGTAATATTAGCTGGTAAAGCAAGAGATAGTAAATTAACCACTGAAGATTTAACTGGTGGGACTTTTACCATTACCAATGGTGGTGTTTTTGGAAGTTTAATGAGTACACCAATCATTAATATTCCACAAAGTGCCATTTTAGGTATGCACAAAATACAAGAACGTCCAATGGCTATCAATGGTAAAGTAGAAATTAGACCAATGATGTATTTGGCATTAAGCTACGATCATAGAATTATAGATGGAAGAGAAAGTGTAAGCTTTTTAGTTCGTGTAAAAGAATTATTAGAAAATCCTGCTTTGTTATTAATGGGTAAAGACCCTGTTAAAACTTTACTGGAGCTATAAACGTTTTTTAGTTTTGTTTAAAACCTACTTTACTTTTGAAGTAGGTTTTTTGTTTATTCTTTATTAATATTTACTTTCATGAAAATTCTGTCGTCATAAACAATTCATATGCAGAAAGGTCTGTGTTTTTTTATCTTGATTAATAGCATCATCAGTACAATTAGTTGTACCAAAAAAGATGACTCAAAGAATACGACTACTCTTCCACAACTAATAAAAACAGTTTACAAATCCAATCTCAGCTCAGATTCTGTTGTTACAAAATATACTTATAATGCAAATGGAAGCTTAGTGTTTATAGACATTAAATACGCATACTGGGAAACAACTTATGATTTACAAAGGAATCCTCAAGGGCTTTTAATTAAGCTTATCAAAAGGGAATTTGATACAACTAACATGACTGCTACATTAGAGGAGTATACAACCACACCATATTATAATCTCAATTCGACTAAGCTGATGTATGCTAAAACTGTTTCTAATTTTCTTCCATCAAGCAATTATGATAGTTTAGTTTATCAATACAATACAGGAAATTTACTGTCTGCTGTATTTACATATAAAAAGTTACCTTCAATAACTGATACTGCTTCAACATCTCGAGAATACCTGACATATAATAATACTGATAATTGTATAAACTATAGATGCTACCAACGAAACTCTGGTAATAATCTTGTTTGGGATTTATGGGACAATAATTTCTATACTTACGAGTCGAACACAATCAATAAAATGCTTTCTATTGAAGAAGCTATATTAGCAGGATTGTATGAATACAGCAGCAGTAGTTCTCTGAAGAATTATGAAGCAAATGGATTAGTAACACTAAAAAGCACAAAAGAATTCAAACACACATTTAATAGTCTGAATCAACCTGTAAAAGCAAATGTAATTTATACAGGTGCAGTATTTGGTTTCGACAATGGAATTATGTCTTATTATTATTAATTGCATTGCGATAAAGTTCACTTTTTTATGAAATACTTACATCATCATATTCAAGCTGCTGCTACAATTATACATGCTTACGATGGCTCTATTCCTTTGGTTCATCACCTTAAACATTATTTTGCTCAATTTAAAAAGCATGGCAGCAAGGACAGGAAGTCAATCAGCCACTTGTGCTACTGCTATTTTCGGTTAGGGCATTCAGCTTCCAAATTATCTATTGAGGATAAAATTAAACTTGCACTATTTCTAAGTAATAATGAAGCAGGAGTGTGGTCTTCTTTATTTGATGGAAAATGGACAAATAACTGGAGCAGCAACACTGCAGAAAGAATAGTATTTGCTCAGCAAGTATATCAAGATCTCAATTCAGCAGATATATTTCCTTGGCAAAATGAATTGAGTGAAGGGGTTGACGGAATTGCGTTTTCATTATCTCATCTAGTTCAACCTTTTCTATACTTACGTATAAGACCTAGTTTTGAAAAAACAGTTATTCAACGACTAAGAGATTTAGAAATTCCATTCCAAAAAATAACTGCATCATCTTTGGCCTTAGCCAATGGCACAAAACTCGATGATGTAATTAGGATGAATACCGAAGCTGTCGTGCAGGATTTAAGTTCTCAATCAATTGCATCCTTTATTACAACATCATTGGTTAAACTCAATTGGCAACAGCAATGGAAAGTTTGGGATTGTTGTACAGCAAGTGGTGGTAAAACAATTTTGTTGTACGATATTCACAAAAAAGCAGAATTCTATTTATCCGATGTTAGAGAGTCGATGCAACATCAGTTAAAGCAACGTTTAGAAGCTGCACAAATACATCATTGGAAATTTGCAACTGCCGATTTAACTGAACAAACAACACCATTTGGCAAGCATCAACAATTCGATTTTGTAATAGCCGATGTACCTTGCACTGGCAGTGGAACATGGGCAAGAACGCCAGAACAAATTCAATACTTTCAACCAGTAATGATTGAGGAATATGCGTCTACTCAAAAAAAGATTGTAAGCAATGTGGTTGATAAATTAAAAGAAAATGGTTATTTGTTATACATCACCTGCTCCACTTTCAAAAAAGAGAATGAAGAAGTTGCAGCATTTATCCAACAAAAATTCCACCTTCAATTAATAAAGATGGAATTAATAAAAGGTTACAACAACAAGGCAGATACAATGTTTGCTGCTTTATTTCAAAAGACTATAGCTTAACTAACCTGCCATTATCTAATAATAAATTTTCTGTATAAACACTCACAATATAAGTGCCTTTAGCATAATTGCTAATGTCAATTGTATAGTCAGTTCGTCCTGCTAATTTCGATTGTTTAAACTGCTCAATAGTTCGTCCTGCCATATCAGTAATACGAATGGTTAGTTGATTAACGGGTTTTACAGTCTCAACTCTTAAAGTAAATTGTGCTGCAATTACAGGCGTTGGCATTACCACTATTTTATCTTTAATTATATTTATTGTTGGTGTATAAACACCTCCTCCATATAAACTTAATACAACACATGGTGCAGCAATTACAACAGTTGCAGAGTCAAAATAAGTACTTGTTAAACCGGCCGAACTGGTATCTACAATTTGCTTGATTTTGTATTTTATCGTTCCTGATGTTCCGTTTAAAATAGTATTATCTAAGAATTGTAATCCTGTTTTGTTCGATAAAATAATTCCACTTCCAGCAAGTTCACCAACTTTTATATAATTAATATCTGTTGGTAATTTTCTTTCAATTTCATATTTCATGCTTCCAACATCTTTACTATTCCAAACTAAAGTGGTTTTGCAATTGGTGGTTGTAGCACTGGTGATTTTCGCATATCTGTTTAGTAGTTGTACAAATGCTTTTTTCATATCAGGAATGCCATAACCAATTCTATCATTTGGTGTATTATAAATGCTTCCACTTTTTATTATTGCATCTCTTACAGTGTAATTATTAAATTCAGGAAAAGCCTGCCATAAGCAAGTGCCTAATCCGGCCATTTTAGGACAGGCATACGATGTGCCATTACCTGTAACAATTGAACCTCCTGCCGATTGTACATAAACATTTACGCCAGGTGCCGATGCTTCAGGTTTTACTCTTCCATCAAATGCAGGGCCATAGCTCGAAAAACCTCCAACAATGCCAGCTGACGTAACTGCACCTACAGCAATTGTACTATCTATATCGGCTGGGGTACTTAAATATTTCCAACTGTTATTGCCATCATTTCCCATAGCTGAGAATAGTAACAAACCTTTTCTGTGTGCAAAAGTACCACCTTTAGCAGCGGTTGTAGTTTTGCCATTCATTTGAGAATAGGTATGGTCGAATGTGGCATTATCAAATGTTGTATACCCTAAAGATGTAGATGCAATTTGTGCACCAATACTATCGGCTCTTTCTAAACCACAAACCCAGTTAAATTCTTCAATTGGGTATTCACTCGATACATCTTCTGTTCTGTACAATGCAAAATTTGCTTTAGGAGCATTGCCTACAAATGTGCCTGGAATGTTGCCAGCAATAGTACTTAAACAACTCATGCCATGGCTGTCATCCTCTACTACACTGGTATCTCTTGCAACAAAATCCCATGTTTGAACAACTTGATTATTTATGTTCATACTATCAAAAGATGGAAGTGTTTTATACTGAAAAAATCCAGCATCTAAAACAGCAACTAACATATCTTGTCCACGCATCCCAATATTGTGTAAAAAATCACCATTTTGCAATTTAATTTCAGTGGTGGTATTGCCATAATTAAAATAATCTTGTGTCGATTGATTCCTTGCAAAAATTGTTAGCTCATTGCTGTTTCGCAAAGCTTCAAATTTTGGAGTTGTATTTTCAATTAATACAATACTTCTTGCAGCAATATTGTTAACACTTTCAACAAAAGGCAGAGCATTTATTTTTGCAAGTGCACTTGCGTCAGTAGTCTGTATCGAAATCTGGTTCAGCCATTTACTTTTGTTTAAAATAGTAACTGAACCTGCCAAACGTACACTATCAATATACCTTGGTGTTATAGGTAAATCTGTACTGTCAATGGTAATTCCATAAGTATTTCTTCTATTAATTGCACGTTGGGTTAAATATGCAGTTGGGTTGCTAAAACTATAAGGGCTAGTGGCTTTGTTTTTAAACTTAATTAAATACCTGCTAATCTGTGCTTGTGCTAGGTCAGCAATTGAAATTATACCAATTAAAAGTAGCAATTTTTTCATATGGTTTTTTGTATTCAGTTTATGGTTAAATAATTTAGCTTAAGTGGCACAGCCGATAGCTATCGGCTTCAACTGTATCGCATTTTTCAATAAATTATTTGTAGTCAATTAAGTTTAAACGAATACCAAAACTGCCATCTTGAAAATATTTATTTACAGCTGTAGGAGGTTGATAAACCCATCGAATAAAGTCTTTATAAATTAAACCAATTCCTTTTGCATACACTTCTTTCGAATAGCTTTTTTCCTGATAATTATTTGTATTAAAAGGAATATCTGGCAAAGTTTCATCCTGCTGAAAAACAGTGTAAGTGTTTTGAATTACACCTTTCTTGGTTGTAAATGGCTGATCGGCATTTTGGTATTCAAAATTCCAACCATAAAAATAGCTATAAGGGGATGGTGAAATTGTATTAATGTATTGAGTGCCTTTCCATTGCTGTCCTTCTTTAGCAGGACTAACCAAACTTACAAAACGAAGATTGTTATCAATATATTCTACCCGATTATTGGAAACTGTAGCGGTATAAGTACTGGTAAATTGCCAAGGCTTGGTTTGTAAAGTATCTCTTAAATACCTGATTATGGTGTACGATTTTCTACCCTCACCATCTGTAAAAAAACTCTGAACACTGTCTTTTGCAATATAGCTGTGTACTACAAGCGATTGGTTGAAATTGCCTAAAACAGTAGAGTCTAACCTGTAAAAAAAAGTTTTACCAACTTCTATTGGGTAAAGTTCTTCGGCAGTTACAATGTCTAAACTTTCTTTATCACTGCAACCTGTAAGTGCAATGCTAAGAATGGTTAATACACCAAATATTGTTTTTTTCATAATTTTAATATCGGAAGATAAAACGAAAAAGTACAAGTGCCAAGTATATAGACACAGAATTATAATAAAATGCTGTTTATTTAACGGGTAGTATTTTATGAAACTAGCTGTTGTACAAATATTGGGCTTCTGTGGCGTCGCACACTTGTACAAAAGAATATGGATGAACAGATATTTACACCAAACTTCCTCTTTGTATAATGCCACCACCAATAACATCATTGCCTTCATAAAATACAGCACTTTGGCCTGGTGCAATACCTTTTACATTTTCGTAGAAACGTACATTGACACCATTATTAGTGGTATATAAATTGCTGAATGCACCCTTGTCTTTGTAACGAATTTTGGTTAAAGCTTCCATGCCTTCTGTTATACCATCATATTTAATCCAGTTTATTTTACCAACCAACATATCGTTTTTAGCAAGGTCTTCTTCATCGCCCAAAATAACTGTATTCGTTTCAGGGTTTATATCTGTTACAAAAGCAGGTTTACCCAATGCTATATCTAGGCCTTTACGCTGACCAATGGTATAAAAAGGATAGCCTTTATGTTTACCCAAACGTTTACCATTTTTATCTGTAAACCAACCTCCGTCAACCTTTTCTTCAAGTCCATCCACCCTGCGTTTTAAAAAGCCACGATAATCATTATCAGGCACAAAACAAATTTCGTAACTCTCACTTTTTTTAGCCAGTTCAGGATAGCCCATGTCATGAGCCATTTGTCTTATTTCAGACTTACGATATTTGCCCAAAGGCATAATGGTACGACTCAATAATTCTTGATCTAAACCCCATAAAACATAGCTTTGGTCTTTGGTTTCATCTAAACCTTTACTGAGGAAATATCTTCCATTATCATGTTGGTGAACTTCGGCATAATGACCAGTTGCTATAAAATCGCATCCTAAATTATTGGCACGTTTTAATAAAGCTTTCCACTTGATGTGTGTATTGCACATTACACAAGGATTGGGTGTACGGCCAGCCAAATATTCTTCCACGAAATTTTCAATTACAAAGTCGCCAAACTCTTCACGAATGTCTAAAATAAAATGAGGAAACCCATGATGCACAGCAGCCATACGGGCATCGTTGAAACTATCGATATTACAGCAGCCTGTTTCTTTTTTGCCTGTAGTGCCCACACTGGTTGCATAATCCCATGTTTTCATGGTAATGCCGATTACTTCATATCCTTCATGGTGCAGCATAAGAGCAGTAACAGTACTATCGATACCACCACTCATTGCCACTAAAACTTTCCCTTTACGGCTCATAATAACTTGTGTTGCTAAATGGCAAAAGTAATTTTAATTTTTTAGAGAGACGTTACTGTAAGGTTTGCATTATTGCGATTGAGGGAATTTTTTGATTTTACCACATAGATACATAGGAAGATAGAAGAAATAGATTAATCGCTAAAAGGCATATAGCAATAATTTTTTTGAATTTTAAAGTAGTATACTATGTGCCTATCTTACTATGTGGTTCTATTAAATGCTTGAGTAATTGCAAAAACTGTTCTCTCATTATCATTTTAGCACCCAGACTGTCTAAATGTTCAGTGTACACCTGACAATCGATTAATTCGATGCCTTCTTTTTTTAATTGCTGTACATATTTAATGAAAGCAAACTTGCTGGCGTTTGATTGAGTAGAAAACATACTTTCTCCAAAAAATACTTTACCCATTTTGATGCCGTAAAGTCCGCCTACCAATTCTCCATTGAACCATGCTTCAGCTGAATGTGCAATACCCATTTGATGCAATTTTGTGTACGATTCTATTACATCATCATTAATCCACGTTCCATCTTGGTCTTTGCGTTCTATTTTCTTGCAATTACTTATTACTTTAGCAAATGCTTTATTGATGGTAAAACGAAATTTATCTTGATTGAGAAAAGGTTTCATGCTTTTACTCACTTTTAATTCATTGGGCAATAAAATAAAACGTGGGTTGGGATGCCACCACAATGGCGTTGCACCATCGTACCAAGGGAAGATGCCATTTTTATAAGCTAATATTAAACGTTCAACACTTAAATCTCCACCAATGGCTAAGAGTCCATCAGTTAAAGCTTCTTCAGCAGAAGGAAACCAAATTTTATCGTCTAATACATGTAGTGCCAAAGAATAAATTTTAAAAAGGAGAGTAGTAATTAAACGGCTTCTTCAATGGTAGCATTAATACCTCTTTCTGTAATGCTGTTGCACATAGGTTTTAATGTGTCATAATCGCCATTTTTAACAGCATACTTGCCTTTAAAGTGAATAAGCATGGCACATTGCTCAGCTTGTTCTTCTGTATGTCCACAAACTTCTACCAATGTTTCAATAACCCAATCGAATGTGTTCACTTCATCATTCCACATAATTAAATTGAAAGGATGAATGGTTGTTTCCATTACATCAATATCAACTGATTCTTGTTGTTGCTCTTTTGTATTTGAAGCCCATTGGTACATGGTGCAAAATTAATGGTAGATTAGGTTATTTAGAAGTGCAAGATGTAACTAATCATTTTTTCTATGATTACATGCAACAAAAAACCTCACATTTCTGTGAGGTTTGTGGGAGTTGACGGGGTCGAACCGCCGACCCTTCCGATGTAAATCGGAATGCTCTTAACCAACTGAGCTGTTTCTAATGAGTTCTTCAATTTTCTTTTTGCTTTTCCAGCTTTTGATTAAACGTTCTCGAGAATAAGCCTCAGTTTTAGTTGTAAATTTTTCTGAGTAAACGATTTTCCAATCAGCCGGACCTCCAGTAAAGCCTTTATGATTCGAGTTGTGTTTTCTTAAACGCTCATCTAGTGAGTCACCAGTGTGTCCAACATAATACTTATTTATTGAAGTTGAGAATAAAATGTAAACATGAAACATAAAGGTAATGAAAATAAAAAACCTCACATATCTGTGAGGTTTGTGGGAGTTGACGGGGTCGAACCGCCGACCCTTCCGATGTAAATCGGAAGGCTCTAAGTCTGCTGAGCTATTTTTTTATCTCAATCAGTTCTTCAATTTTTTTTCTGCTTTTCCAGCTTTTTATTAAACGTTCTCGAGAATAAGCCTCAGTTTTAGTTGTAAATTTTTCTATGTAAACGATTTTCCAGTCAGCCAGACCTCCAGTAAAGCCTTTATGATTCGAGTTGTGTTTTCGTAAACGCTCAACTATCGAGTCACCAGTGTGACCAACATAATACTTGTTTATTGAAGTTGAGAATAAAATGTAAACATGAAACATAAAAGAAAGATAATTAAAATAAAAAACCTCACATTTCTGTGAGGTTTGTGGGAGTTGACGGGGTCGAACCGCCGACCCTCTGCTTGTAAGGCAGATGCTCTAAACCAACTGAGCTAAACTCCCTTCCTTATTTCGGAGTGCAAAAATAGGGAGTGCAACTTAACCTCCAAAAAAAACTTTCTATTTTTTGAAAATAATTTCTTGTACCTTCTCAAAATCTAATAAATACAAGTGTGTTAGAAGATTGTAAGAATTTACTCAAAATAAAAAAATGGTTTCAATAATTTATATTGGAACCATTTTTTATCCTATGTTGAATATTAGTTGTAAGCTCTAATTAAGAAAATACAATCTTCAATTCTTTTAATTTGATTTACTCTGTCCATACCTCTAACTGATGAGTATGAAGGCATCTTAATTCTTTGGTAAGTTGTATCAGACTTTTTTAGGTCGTCTACTAAGCTGTGAATGTATTTGCTGGTAATTGCAAATGTTACACCTTCTGCTTGTTTTTCTCTAGTACTCAAAACACCAATTACTTCACCATTTTTATTTAACAATGGACCACCACTATTGCCTGGGTTTGCACTCATTTGAATTTGGTAACTTAATGTATCGCCTTCGTATCCAGTTTTAGCACTCAAGTAACCCATATTGTAAACAATTTCGTTTCTTGGGTAACCTAAAGTGAAAATTTCTTCACCTAGATCAATATTGTTTTTATTGCTAATTCCGTATGGCAATGATTTGGTTGGAATAAAGTCGTTGTCATCAATTTTCAAGATGGCCAAATCTTTGGTATTATCTTGAAAAATGATTTTTGTTTTGTATTCTCTTCCAGCGTTGTACACATTGGCAAATTTTGCACCTCTTAAAACGTGGGCATTCGTAACAATGTAACCTTTAGCATCAATTAAAAATCCCGAACCACCACCTCTAACTTCTGCATCTTTTGGTATTTTAGATTCAACTTCATTGATTTTGTTGCCTTGATATTGTTGTCCACGTTCTAGTTTGTCTATTTTAGAACCTAGTTCTTGTAAAGCTTGTTGGTTAACAGGTGCAAAAAAAGCAACCAATCCGCTAATCATCAATGCAATAGCACCACCAACAACTGCTGCAATGGCTGTAATTTTGCGGTATTTGTTCCACATTTTAACAACTTTGCCTTTTGTACTCAATTCACCACCTTCATTGATTGTACCATTTTCCAATAATCTGTTGTGTACTTCGTGCAGGCTGTGCTTTAAATTATGATTAGCAGAAAAATCTTCCATTTGATGCAAGAACATGTTGTGTTCTACCACCATCTGGTCAATTTCTGGAACATTTTTTCTATGCTGTTCGAAAAAAGATTTTTCGTCTGGCAGCATTTTACCATCGAGGTAACGTTCAATCGTTTGTAAAAGTAAAATATCGTCCATCATCACTCTCCTATATTATATTGTGCAAAAAATAACTTTTTCAATCTCATTAAACACTTGTATTTCTGGGTTTTAGCATTATCGGCATTGGTGTAACCAAACTCTTTTGATAACGCTTGCATGTCCATTTTCTTAATGTAGAAACCCTCTATTAAACTTCTGCAAGGCTCTCCCAAGCTGTTTAAGGCTCTCTCCATTATCACAAAGTCGGTGTTGCGTTTTTCATGGATTTCAAGGTCTTCTTCAACTTGAACAGTCTCTTCAAGGCCATCAACTTGGTTAGAATATCTACCCAATTGTTGTAAGCGTTTGAGCCAAAGCCTCCTGCATATGGAATATACATAGGTATTAATTTTACAGGTTAAAACAAATGATTCACTTTGAGCTTTCTCATATAGGGCAATCATTGCTTCCTGAAAAATATCCCTTGCATCGTCGTAGGAGCCATTGTTATTCAAAATATAAGTTTGAACCATATTAAAGTTGTCTTTATATATGGTTTCAATGGCCTTAGTATCATTCTCTGCCAATCCTTTTAATAATGCTTGTTCGTTAAACTCAGCTTTCACAGTCTTGTTCTGTTTATACGGTTATGTGTTTAAAAGTAACCCAAGGGAACCTTAAAAAAAATTTTTAATTTTTTTTAAAATTGTGGGTTACCTTTTAACACAATGAGGTATTAATTTGAAATTTACTCACAAAAAAGCTCAAAAAAAATGAAAAAAGTATTTGCATTATTAGCTATCGCAGGTTTCGTAGCATGTAACAGTGGTGAAACTCCAGCTGCTGGTCCAGACACAACAACTCAAGCTTACAAAGATTCAGTTGCTAAAGCTAACGCTCCAGCTGATACAACTAAGCCAGCTGCTGACACAACTAAGCCAGCTGCTACTGCTGATACTACTAAAAAGTAATTCAGTAAAACTACTGTAGTGAAAAGATAATGTGTGGCTAGCTTGCCGGCATTGTACAGCATAAAAAGTTTTTCATATGGCAAGCAATCGTTAGAGGCCGTTCCATTTCTATGGAAGGGCTTTTTTATTTGCAGTAACTGATGGTTCTTGGGTTTGTTGGGCATATTTCATTTGTTGATGAGCTTGGGATTGCAATGGAAAGCCCACAGGAACGACGCAGGAGTGACGAGGACTTGCAATGAAAAGCCCAAACTAGTAGTTTGGCCTTATTTTTTTGCTGATTGCCCCAGTTTTATAGTTAGTGGATAAAATATGTTTTATTAGGTGTTGCTTTTTGTTAATTTGGCAAACAATTTTTAAATTAATTTACCAAATCGAAACAAAATGATTAAGCTATTAGTTATTGGTAATCTTGGAAAAGATGCCATTGTAAACAACGTAAACGGCAAAAACGTAATTAACTTTAGTGTTGCCCATACCGAAAAATATAAAGATGCACAGGGCAACCAAAAAGATAGAACAGTTTGGGTAGAATGTGCTTATTGGACAGATAGAACAGCCATTGCTCCTTATCTAAAAAAAGGAACATCGGTTTACGTAGAAGGAAATCCTGATGTTAGAACTTATACAACCCAAGATGGAAAATCTGGTGCATCATTAAGTCTTAGAATTTTAAACGTACAATTATTGGGTAGCCGAAATGCAGAAAATGGAGGCAATGAAGGTGGTTATACAGCTCCCCAGCAAAATTATAGTCAACCTGCAGCTCCAACTTATCAATCGCAACCCGTGCAATCTATGCCAGCAGCGAATCAAATTACTGAACCATTGGATGATTTACCATTTTAGTAGAACAAAAATTTATATACACAACGGTTGAATAAGAATATTATTCAACCGTTTTTTATTGCAATACATTCGGCTTTTAAACTTGCAGTTATGAAAAAACTGATGTTAATGTTAGCTTGCTTGATTGTGCTTACTTCTTATGGTCAGCGATTGGTAGATTATGTGAATCCATTTATTGGAACTGGTGGTCATGGTCATACTTATCCTGGGGCAACAATGCCATTTGGAATGGTGCAATTGAGTCCTGATAATGGAACACAGGGCTGGGATTGGTGTAGTGGATACAATTACAGCGATAGTGTGATACAAGGATTTAGCCATACACATTTAAGTGGAACAGGCATTGGAGATTTATGTGACATTTCTGTTTTACCAATGGTAGACGTACCCGCATCATCAGCAAAAATTGTGAGCAGATTTTCTCATAAACAAGAATCGGCAAAGCCTGGTTATTATACAGTACAATTAAAAGATTTTGATATTTGGGCCGAGCTGACCACTACTGTAAGATGTGGCTTTCATAGGTACACTTTTCCTGAAAGTAAAAATGCCATTATTCGTTTTGATTTAGGTTTTGCCATTAATTGGGATAAAGCCACTGCCAGCAATTTTATAAAAATTAATGATACCACTTTTGTTGGTTATCGTTTTAGTACAGGTTGGGCAAAAGATCAAAAAATTTACTTTGCAGTTAAATTAAGTAAACCTGTAAAAAAGTTGAGTTTATTTAGTGATAAAGTATTAGCTAATTCAACTGATTCAACAACTGCAACTGATGTAAAAGCTTGTTTAGAATTTGCTACTCGAAAAGGAGAGAAGGTTTTAATGAAAGTTGGCTTAAGCAGTGCTGACATAGAAGGAGCATTAGAAAGTTTAAATGAAATACAAGGTTGGGACTTTGATAAAGTGCAATTAGGTGCTGAAAATATTTGGGAAAGAGAATTGAGAAAATTGCAAGTACGAACAGAAGATTTGGCCATGAAGCAAACTTTTTATACCGCTTTGTACCATACGTATTTAGCTCCCAACAGATTTAGTGACAGATATGGAAATTACAAAGGAACGAATGGACAAATTGCTCATGGGAAAGGGATTTACTCAGTTCAATCGTTGTGGGATACATTTAGAGCTGCCAATCCTTTACTAACCTTAACCCAAACTGAGCTAGTACCTTCTATCATTAATTCATATCTAACATTTTATGATCAGCATGGGTTACTACCAGTTTGGGATTTACAATTTAATGAAACCAATTGTATGACTGGATATCATGCAATACCCATTATTACAGATGCTATATTGAAAGGCATTACTGGCTTCGATTACAACAAAGCATTTGAAGCCATGAAAGCAAGTGCCAATCAAAATATTCGAGCAACAGACCTCTACCGTCAGTATGGATTTGTGCCACAAGATAAAGCTGGCAGTAGTGTTACCATAACCTTAGAATATGCTTATGACGATTGGTGCATTGCACAAACTGCCAAGCGTTTGGGTAAGAACAGTGAGTATAGAGATTTTAGTCGTAGAGCATTAAACTGGAGAAATGTATTCGATAAAAAAACAGGATTTGCAAGGGCAAAAAATAGTGATGGGAAATGGGTAACTCCTTTTGATCCTTATGTTTCGGAACATGATGAAAAAAAAGCTGCTTATACCGAAGGTAATGCATGGCAACACAGTTGGTTTGCTCCACATGATGTGTATGGACTGATAAATTATATGGGCGGATCTCAAAAGTTTGTGAGTAAATTAGATGCATTGTTTACTGCTGATACAACAATTAAAGGAACCAACATTTCTCCTGATATTAGTGGGTTAATTGGTCAGTATGCACATGGCAACGAACCTAGCCATCATATTGCTTATTTATACAATTATGCAGGCATGCCTGAGAAAACAGCAGATCGAGTAAAAGAAATTGCTACAACTTTATACAGTAATAAACCCGATGGTTTATGTGGCAATGAAGATTGTGGTCAGATGAGTGCATGGTATGTATTTAGTGTATTGGGTTT
>CALRLF020000096.1:0-14226 GCA_943368475.1 Allobosea thiooxidans | reverse complement strand
CTTTTTGGTGTTGCGTAGTTGGTTTATTACTTTGTGCATATGTGCTTGTACAGGCAATTGTAAAATACAGTAATAAAAAATATTTAAACCAATGTCTCATAAGGTCGAAATCTGGTAACTGGTGAATATACCCTTAAATAGGCACTATGTATTTTATATTTTAGTTTACAACGATTATTGTATTTACTGCAAATAACAACTTAAATGTTACATGATTCACAGGCTGAAACCTTTGTGTGTAATTAGGGTGATTATTGTCATACACAACTGCTGTTTATAAGTTTACCTTCGATATTCAACTTAGAATTTTGGTTATGATAAAGCTTATGTTGCATTATTGTTTTGCTTTTGTATTGCTTGTTTCCTGTAAAAGCAAACAAGAAAAAATAAATCCACTCGAAGAAAAAATTACCGAATCAGTTTATGCATCGGGTATTGTGAAAAGTAAAAATCAATACCAAGTTTACTCATCTGTAAATGGGCTAATAACAGAAGTATTGGTTACAGAAGGCACGTTGGTAAACAAAGGAGATGCCCTTATTCGTTTAACCAACACTTCGGCAAAACTTAATGTAGATAATGCTCAGCTTGCTGCAAACTATGCAGCAGCTAGTGCCAATTCTGAAAAGTTGAGTGAATTAAAAATAAGCATTGAACAGTCGAAAAATAAGTTGGATAACGATCAACTATTACTAGAACGTCAGCAAAATTTATGGGCTCAACAAATTGGTTCTAGAAACGAGTTAGAGCAACGTGAACTAGCCTACAAAAACGCTTTAAAAACTTATGAAGCAGCTAAGCTGCGTTATAGCGAATTGAAAAAGCAAATCGACTTTCAAGAAAAGCAAGCCCAAAAAAATGTACAACTAGCAACAAGCTTAGCCAATGATTTTACCATTAAAAGTGAAGTAGCTGGTAAAGTATATACTGTGTTGAAAGAAAAAGGAGAAATGGTAAATACACAAACAGCTGTTGCTTTAATTGGCGATGCAACTGCATTTATGTTGGAACTACAAATAGATGAGTATGATATTACTAAGATAAAAGCAGGACAAAAAGTTATACTGAGTATGGATAGTTACAAAGGGCAAACTTTCGAAGCAACTGTAACAAAAGTTAATCCTATAATGAACGAACGAACAAAGTCGTTTACGGTAGAAGCAACCTTTATTCAAATGCCACCAACATTGTACCCCAATTTAACCTGTGAAGCCAATATTGTGATTCAGCAGAAAGAAAAAGTAATGACCATTCCAAGAAATTATTTATTGCCTAATGATTATGTGTTACTTGAAAACAATGAGAAAAGAAAAGTAACCACAGGATTAAAAGATTATCAAAAGGTAGAAATACGCAATGGCTTAACTATAAAAGATGTACTACTTAAGCCTGCACCATGAACATTCAATTAATCATAAGTATTGCAAAGTCTTTATTAATGGCAAGGTGGAAGCAAACTTTGGTGGCTGCCATTGGTGTTACTTTTAGTATTGCCATGTTTATAACCTTGCTTAGTTTTATGACGGGTTTAAACGATTTATTGGATGGTTTAATTTTAAATAGAACACCACATATTCGTTTGTACAACGAAGTAAAGCCCAACAAAAACCAGCCAGTGAATATTGCAAAAGCATATAAAAATTCTTACAATTTTATACAGTCTGTAAAGTCGGGTAATGTGCGTCAGGAAATTTACAACAGTGCATCTATTATGCAAACATTAAAGCAAGATGAACGTGTTTTAGGCATCTCTCCAAAAATTATTTCACAAATATTTTTTAACAATGGAAGCATTGATATAACAGGTGTAGTAAATGGTGTTGAAGTAGATGCAGAAAGTAAATTGTTTCACTTTAATGACTATGTTCCAACTGGCAATGCAGCAGATATTAGCAAGGTGGCCAACAGTATTATTTTGGGTAAAGGACTTGCCGAGAAAATGCTGGCAAACATTGGCGATGTTGTACAATTAACTACAACCAAAGGCGAAAGGTTTCCTTTGAAAGTAGTGGGTTACTTTCAATCGGGGTTGCAAGATTTTGATAAAACACAGAGTTATGCATCTATTGCAACTGTTCAAAAATTAATGGGTAAAACTGCTAGTTATATTACAGATATTCAAATTAAGTTAAGAGACATACAACAAGCCCCTGCTACGGCTAAAGAGTTTGCACAATTGTTTGAAGCTGATGCCGAAGATATTCAAACAGCCAACTCACAATTTGAAACAGGCAGCTTTGTTAGAACACTTATTTCTTATGCTGTTGGCATAACCTTACTGGTAGTAGCAGGTTTTGGTATTTACAATATTTTAAACATGATGATTTACGAGAAAATGGATTCCATTGCCATTTTAAAAGCAACAGGTTTTGCAGGTAAAGATGTAAAAAGAATTTTTCTGGTAATAGCCATTAGTATTGGTTTTTTTGGTGGGTTGGCTGGTTTGGTTTTTGGGTTTGGTTTATCAGTATTCATCGATCAAATTCCATTTAATACAGCAGCATTGCCTACTATTAAAACTTATCCCATTAATTACAATCCTGTGTTTTATTTCATTGGTGCAGTATTCTCTTTAATCACTACTTATTTTGCAGGTTGGTTTCCGTCAAGAAAAGCAAGTAAAGTAGATCCAGTAATTATTATAAGAGGTAAATAACATGAGTGATATAATATTAGAAGCCAGAAATATCAATAAAGATTTCCACGATCCAATTACTGTAAGGGTTTTAACAGAGATTAATTTCTCCATTAATAAAGGCGATTTTGTTTCAGTTACAGGTAAATCGGGTTGTGGTAAATCTACCTTGTTGTACATTTTATCTACTATGGATACCGATTATGAAGGAGAGTTGTTTATAGATGGTGAACCCATGCACAATAAACAAGAAGTACAGTTGGCAAAAGTGAGAAATGAAAAAATTGGTTTTGTATTTCAGTTTCACTATTTATTAAACGAGTTTAATGTGTTGCAAAATGTAATGCTGCCCGGTTTAAAACTTCAAAAATATTCAGCTAAAGAAGTAGAGCATAGAGCAATGGAAAAATTGAAGGTGCTAGGTATTGATAATTTGGCACTCAAAAATGCCCAACAAATTTCTGGTGGCGAAAAACAACGTGTTGCTATTGCCCGTGCATTAATTAATGATCCTCATATAATAATGGGCGATGAACCAACAGGTAATCTCGATAAAAAAAACAGTGAAATTGTATTTGAAGTTTTTAAGCAACTGGCTGAAGCGTACAATCAAACACTGTTAATTGTAACACACGATCAAAGCTTTGCGTCAAGAACACATCGTATTATTGAAATGGAAGATGGTAGAATAATCAGCTAATTTTTTTAAATTATTTGGGGCTGTGAGCTGTAGTACAGTAGTGGCTTAGCTCCCTCCAATGGCTTCTACATATTCCCCTCCTTTGGAGGGGCTAGGGGTGGTTACTTCTTTTACACTTTTAAAAAACCCAATTCATATCGACTTCGCTCAGGATGTAAAACTTTTTGTGCAATGCACAAAAACTTAAAGACGAGCAAGGAACTGTTGATTGGGTATGTACCAAAAGTTTACAGCTCTAAAGCTGCTTTTCATCATTTTAGAAGCGTTACTTAAAACAATACCTTTGCCACAACTTTTCATAGCTATATCTGTTATACCAATATGCATTATTCATCATTAGAAGCTTGTTTAATTGATCTTGAAAAACATGGTCATTTAGTTAGAATAAAAGAAGAAGTAGATCCTTATTTAGAAATGGCTGCTATTCATTTACGCATGTATGAAGCCAATGGACCTGCCATTTTATTTGAAAATGTAAAAGGTACTAAGTACAGAGCTGCCAGCAATATTTTTGGCAATCTAGAACGTAGCAAGTTTATGTTTCGTAAAACATTTAAAGTGGTACAACAATTAATCGATTTAAAGAATGATCCTGTAAAAGCCATTAAACACCCCATTGATAATTTTGCTACAGGCTTAGCTGCATTGAAGGCATTGCCATTAAAAAATCCTTTCAACAAGCCAGTATTGTATGAAGAAATAAAAATTAGTGATTTGCCTTTAATACAACATTGGCCAATGGATGGAGGGGCTTTTGTTACCTTACCTCAAGTATATACAGAAGACATAGATACACCTGGAATTATGAAAGCCAATTTGGGTATGTATCGTATTCAGTTGAATGGTAACGATTATATAAAAGACAAAGAAATTGGTTTGCATTATCAATTGCATCGTGGTATTGGAGTGCATCAAACCAAAGCCAATAAAAAAGGATTGCCATTAAAAGTAAGTTGCTTTGTTGGTGGACCACCAAGTCACACATTAAGTGCTGTAATGCCTTTACCAGAAGGGATTAGCGAAATGACTTTTGCTGGTGTGTTGGGTGGACGAAGATTTAGATATACTTATCAAGATGGTTTTGCCATTAGTACAGATGCCGATTTTGTAATTACAGGAGAAGTGTATCCCAATGAAAATAAACCAGAAGGTCCGTTTGGTGATCACTTGGGTTATTATTCATTAACACATGATTTTCCGTTAATGAAAGTGCATAAAGTATATGCCAAGAAAAATGCTATTTGGCCGTTTACTGTAGTTGGTCGCCCACCACAAGAAGACACCAGTTTTGGTCAGTTGATACATGAACTTACAGGTAATGCTATTCCACAAGAAATTCCTGGTGTAAAAGAAGTACATGCTGTAGATGCATCTGGAGTACATCCTTTATTATTGGCCATTGGTAGTGAGCGTTACACACCTTACACACCCACTAAACAACCTGCAGAAATATTAACCATTGCTAATCATATTTTAGGCACAGGACAATTAAGCTTAGCGAAATTTTTATTTATTACAGCAGATGATACCAATCAATTAACTACCCATCATATCAGCGAATATTTACAATATATTTTTGAAAGAATTGATTTAACCAGAGATATCCATTTTTATACCAACACTACCATTGATACATTAGACTATAGTGGTACAGGTTTAAACAGTGGAAGTAAAGTTGTATTTGCTGCTTATGGTGAAAAGAGGAGAGAGCTTTGTAAAGAAGTACCAACTGTATTAAAAGAACTGCAAGGCTTTGAAAATGTACAATTGGTAATGCCAGGCGTAATTGCTTTACAAACTAAAAAATTTGAGAGTAATGCAATTGCAAAAACGGAAATGCAAATGCTGAATACTCAATTGACAATTAACAATAGACAATTGAGTGGCGTTGCACAAATTATTATTTGCGATGATAGCAGTTTTGTTGCTGCTACTTTAAACAATTATTTATGGGTTACTTATACAAGGAGCAATCCTAGCCACGATATATATGGAATTGATGAATTTACTATCCATAAGCATTGGGGTTGTAATGGTCCAATGGTAGTTGATGCAAGAGTAAAACCACATCATGCACCACCAGTAGAAAAAGTACCTGCCATTGAAAAACAGATAGACCGTTTGTTTGATAAGGGTGGAAGTTTATATGGTGTATTAAAATAGAAAATTGCCCGAATAGATTGGGCAATTTTTGTATAAAATAAATGCGGTATTAAAATTTATACCCAAAAGAAATTCCAGCATAATAAGGGATAAAAAACCCTTTACCAAAAATTGGAGTAACAGCTGCTCTAAACAAAAAACCACCTTGTTTAGGTTGGTAACGATAGCCAAAACTTATATGCCCAAATGTGGTAGTTAAATCTCCGTCAATTACATCGCCAGTAACACTTACCAATGTTGCACCTGCACCTAATTCGAAGTAATTTTTTTGATCTTTGCCAAATAAATAATTTAAGCCAACAGGAAAAAAAAGTGCTCCTTCGCCATCAATTATAATGCCGCCCATTCCTACTCTGGCACCTAATCCAGCTTCCTTTTTATTCAATCGCATATCAAAATTTATTCCTGCTATACTGGGGCCACCCAACTCAGCATAAATTGATTTTGCAGCAGTTTGCGATTGAATATTATTTGTTACAAATAAAATTGTTAGAAACAGCAATATTTTTTTCATGATTTTAGATTTATTACTTAGACTCGAAAAGATATTGTTTAGCTGCATAATCATTATATGATATTTACTTCTCTCTCTAATGTAATACCAAATTTGTTTCTTACTGATACAATAATTTCTTCACTCAAATCAAAAATTTCATTGCCTGTTGCAGTGCCATAGTTTACCAAAACCAATGCCTGTTTTGCATGGCATCCTGCATCATTTTTTCTAAAACCTTTCCAGCCACATTGTTCAATTAACCAACCTGCTGCAATTTTACTTTCTTCTTGTAAATGATTATTCGATGGGTAATTTGGAATGGAAGGAAATTGTTTTTTAATTTCAGCTAATTGTGAATTTGCAATTGTTGGGTTTTTAAAAAAACTACCTGCATTGCCTATTTCTTTTGGATTGGGCAATTTGCTGCTTCGAATATTAATAACAGCTTGTGCTATTGCTTTGATAGATAAATGTGAAATGCCCATTGTTTTTAGCTCTTGCTCAATAGCACCATACGATGTATTGAATTTTGCATGTTTGTTTAATTTGAAAGTAACACTGGTTATTACAAATTGATTTTTCAGTTTTCTTTTAAATACACTTTCTCTGTAGCCAAATGCACAATCGGCTAAAGAAAATTGCACTATTGTTTTATCATGAATGTGATATGCTTCAAGTTCATGAAAAACATCTTTTATTTCTACACCATAAGCACCAATATTTTGCATGGGACTTGCACCAACATTGCCTGGAATTAAACTTAAGTTTTCGACACCTGCAAAATGCTGGTTAATACAGTATTCAACAAACGAATGCCACACTTCTCCAGCAGCAGCTTTTACATAATAATGATGTTCATCTTCATTTATCAATTCAATGCCTTGTAGTTCATTTTTTAAAATTAATCCGTCAAAATTTTTGGTAAATAAAATGTTGCTGCCGCCTCCTAAAATTAACTGTGGTTGATTGTTGTTGTAGGCTAATAGTTCTTCTAATGTTTCAATTGAATTGAAAGGTGCAAAAGCTTTTGCATAAACATTTATACCAAAGCTATTGTATGGTTTTAAAGAAACATTTTGCTGAATAGTCATGCTGCAAAATAACGGAAAGAAAATAGGATATATTTTTAGAAGTAGTAAGTTTTACTGCTCAATCATATTCTATCGTACAAGTGTGCCCTGCTAGTCAGCAGGATTTTCAACAACGCAACAGAAGCTCAATTTTTATTCCTCGGCTAGTTTCATAAAACAAAAACCCACTTCAAAAGAAGTGGGTTTTACTATTGTTATAATGTTTGCTTCGACAAGCTCAGCATGACATTAGATTAATATCTATAAGAATCAGATTTGAAAGGACCATTCTGAGGTATGCCTAAATAAGCAGCTTGCTCAGCAGTCAATTCATCTAATTCAACACCAATTTTAGCAAGGTGCAAACGAGCAACTTTTTCATCAAGGTGCTTAGGTAATACGTACACTTTGTTTTCGTATTTGTCTGTGTTTGTCCACAATTCTAATTGAGCCAAAGTTTGGTTTGCAAATGAATTACTCATTACAAAACTTGGGTGACCAGTAGCACAACCTAAGTTTACCAAACGACCTTCAGCCAATACAATTACATCTTTACCATCTATGGTGTAAATATCAACTTGTGGTTTGATGGTATCTTTTGTATGACCATAGTTAGTGTTTAACCAAGCCATATCAATTTCAATATCAAAGTGACCAATGTTACAAACGATGGCTTTGTCTTTCATTAACCTGAAATGTTTTTCAGTAATTAAATCTCTACAACCACTAGCAGTAACAATAATATCAGCTTCAGCAACAGCTTTAATCATTGGTTTAACTTCAAAACCATCCATTGCAGCTTGTAAAGCACAAATAGGATCGATTTCGGTAACAATAACACGGCAACCAGCACCTTTTAATGAAGCTGCAGAACCTTTACCCACATCGCCATAAGAACCAACAACAGCAACTTTACCTGCCATCATTACGTCAGTTGCTCTTCTAATAGAGTCAACCAAAGATTCTTTACAACCGTATTTGTTATCGAACTTAGATTTAGTAACGCTATCGTTTACATTGATTGCAGGAATTGGTAAAGTACCTTTAGCCATACGCTCATACAAACGGTGTACACCTGTTGTAGTTTCTTCAGAAAGACCTTTAATACCTTTTACAAATTCAGGATATACGTCAAAAACCATATTGGTTAAATCGCCACCATCATCTAAAATCATATTCAATGGTCTGTCTGCACCACCAAAAAATAAAGTTTGTTCAATACACCAATCAGCTTCTTCTTGTGTTTGACCTTTCCATGCAAATACACCAATACCAGCAGCAGCAATAGCAGCAGCAGCTTGATCTTGTGTAGAGAAAATATTGCAAGAGCTCCATTTAACTTCTGCACCCAACGCCACCAATGTTTCAATTAACACAGCAGTTTGAATTGTCATGTGTAAGCAACCTGCAATTCTTGCACCTTTCAATGGTTGAGAAGCTGCATATTCTTCACGAATGCTCATTAAACCTGGCATTTCTGCTTCGGCTAAACGAATTTCTTTACGGCCCCAATCTGCAAGGCTAATATCTGCTACCTTATACGGTAAGCTAAAATCGATGTTTGAAATAGACATAATGTATTTTAATTTTGAAGCACAAAGATATATTTAGCAGGATAGAATAATGTTATCTTTCATAAATTCAGAATAGAATTGTATTTTTAAATTCTATTAAAGTATATAATCCTGTTTAGCTATGCCAAAACCAATCAAAACAGAACAAACAGCAACCACTACTTCAAGTATCGATAAAACCGATCTTGCAATACTTGCATTATTACAGCAAAATGCAAGAATGACTGTAAAAGAAATTGCCGATAAAGTGCATTTAAGTACCACACCTGTTCACGACAGAATAAAACGCTTGGAAACTTCAGGTGTAATTAAGCAATATGCAGCTTTGGTAGATTTTGGTAAAGTAAACAAAGGACTCATGGTTATTTGCTATGTATCGCTAAAACAACACAGTAAAAATGCAGGACTGAAGTTCATTAAACAAATCAATGAACTGAATGAAGTAATTGAATGTTACAACATTTCAGGTGAATTTGATTTTATGCTAAAAGTGGTTGCCGAAAACATGGATGCTTATTATGACTTTCATGTAAATAAATTAAGCCAAGGCGAAAATATTGGCAATGTGCAAAGTGTGTTTGTAATGGGTGTAATTAAGCAAACACATGTGGTAGTGTATTAGGATGAGTGGGAAAGGAGTTTAGTATAAGGTATAAGATAAAATGAACAAGTATAAAATACATTTTGATACTAGCAATAGAATAAATATTGAACGCCTGTTGCGTCGCACACTTTTACTGTATATCGCTATTCAGCTTATGAGTATTATATAAATAGGCAACTCATCAATAATTTTGATGTTTTCAAATGCAAAAAAATAAATAATAATTATTGTACAGTGCTAGCAAAATTCAGTTTATTAATAAGATGGTCCAATATATTTCCTCGATTTTACCAATAATTTTCCTTTACCATTACAAGCAGTACAACGAATATTGGTAGTATAAGTTCTACCAGCAGTTTTATCGCCCCCACTAACATAGCCACCATTTGAATTTACATAAGTAGTTGTTTCTCTTGCCCCATACGTTGTTTTATAGGTAAAAGCCCCATTTCCATTACAACTTCCACAATTTTCCATACGAGAATCGTTTTTCCAATTTTCGGGTTTTGCCCTATCTGCTGCTTGTTGTTTTCTTTTTGCAACTTCGTAAGCATAAATTGCCATTTCTCGTTCCTTATCAGCTTTTAATTGTTCTTTTTTTGCAATAATAGCAGCAGCCATATTATCGAGATCATCAATATCATAAAATCTTGCAACACCATATTGTTTAGCTATGTCATAATCGTTGTGGCTAAAATTAAATACAACACCATCGGCTCTTCTGTATTGTCCTTTAAAAAGTTTGTTACTAATATCGTCATAAAACTCTCCTTTTACAATGCTTCCTACTCTTGTGTAATAAGTTCCAATGCCTGTTACTCTTTTATCTTTATGAATACCGAAAACTACAGGAAATATTTTTTCTGATTCGTACTTAGAACCATCACTATAATCAATTGTTCCCTTAAGTAAAGTGTCACTTTTAAATTGCCCTTCAATTTTTAGTAAGTTACCATAGTTGGCTATAATTGTTGCTTCGCCCATTAATTGGCCAGCCGAAAAAGTACCTCTTTTTGTATATTTTTCTTTGCCATTTTGGTAGGTTATTTCACCAAAACCAAAGGGTAAGCCATTTAGAAAATTACCTTCATACATATTTATAATATTTGTATTTGCACCTACCGAATAGTTGGCTTTGCCAAAACCATTTTCGCAATTACCACTTAAACAAATAGGATAATTACTTAATTTATTGTCCATTGAAAAAACACCTTTCATTAACTTACCATATACATAAGTGCCAGAATCTAAAATGGTTTCACCATTCATTAATTTGCCAATACCATGTGGGTATCCCCTAAAATAATATCCTTTATAAGTTAAACCATCTTTTTGTTGAAATACGCCATAACCGTGTGGTATTGCATTATTAATACCACCAAAGAAGCGGTTACCATTTTTATAAATTATGTTGTATTCTGTATCAGGTAAAACTCCATGTACATAATAAAATAAAGGATAATTAACAGAAGTGATTAAGCTATCGCCTGAATTATTTAGGTATTTAATTGTAGTAACTTTACCATCTGTGAATATGATTTTTGTTAAATACTTTTCATCGCCATATTCTTTCCCATTTCTGCTGATTTTAATTGTTTCACCAACGGGTTTGCCTTCATCGAATTGTGCAAAAAAAGCAATGCCGTTATGCAAACGTCCAAATTCTCCTTCGCCATGCATTAGTCCTTTTTTAAATTTACCATACCAAAAAAAATCTTCATGTTGGTATGTTCCCACAAACTCATAACCTTTCACTTGTTTTTTGTTAAGGTCATCTCTTTTGTAATATGATTCTAGTGGGTAGTCGAAAGTTTGTTTAGGGTTGGCAGTTGGTACAACAAAATATCCATCGATTTTGGGGTATTTACTAGCATAATGCTGATTTTTTGGTATATCAACAAATCTTTCCCAAGTTGCAAGAATAGTTCTATCACCCTTCATAAAATAACCTTCATAAAAAATACCAACATCGTTCACTGAATCTAAATCATTGTTTTTTTTGCCCCAAACAATACCCCAATATTTACCTTTTCCGTGTGGCAAACTGTCTTTGAATTCGCCTTCATATATGCCTTTATAATGTATTGCTTTGCCCTTGCCATTGGCACAATCGCCACTAATACATTGTGAATACAAATGCTTATTAGCGAAAAGGAATAAAAATGTTAGCAGCAAGATTGGTGAAAATTTAAAAGGCGTAAGTGTGTTCATTTGTTTTATTTTAAATTCAGTTCAGTATTGTAATTTATGTTAAATGCTAATTATTTTATTAAGTGTATAATGTTATGCCTTAATTATCGTATACATAGTGTACAAAATTTACATTAAACCGCAAGAGTGATACACAAAATAATTTACCCAATGGATTATGAGAAATATTTTTAGTTTTTCCTTAACCTTTTACTATATTAGTCAAGTATTTCAACCAAACTAACTCTACTGTAAAATGCAGCTTTTTTCTGTACCCAACATATATACCCAAAGGCTGCTTTGCTTGTTGTTGTGCTGCATTTTTTGTAGTGGGTTATTTGCACAAACATCTAGTATAAAAGGTAAAATATTAAATGAGTTTACCAAAGAACCTTTTCCTTTTGCAAGTATTCATTGGGCTAAAGCAAAATTTGGTATAACTGCCGATAGTGCTGGAAAATTCACCTTACAAAAAACAAGCTTTGTTAATGATACTTTGGTGGTAAGTTATGTTGGATATGAAGATTTCTTAAAGCCTTATCAATTTACAAAAGATACTGCCGAAATCATTATTTATTTGCAGCTAGCCAAAATGAATAATGGAGCTACGGTTAAAACAAAATTTAATAAGGGGTTGCGTTGGTGGAAAAAAGTTGTAGAAAATAAGAACAAGAACAATCCTTATCGTTTCGACAATTACAGTTACGAACTGTATAATAAACTGGAACTTGATTTAAACAATATTAAGCAAACCAATTTCAATAAAATTAAACTCTTAAAACCTTTTGGCTTTATTCTAAATAATATTGATAGTGTTACAGAAGCCAAACCTTTTTTGCCAGTGTTTTTAACGGAGTCTTTATCGGATTATTATTACAGTAACAATCCTTATAAAGCAAGAGAAGAAATTAAGGCTGTGCAAACAAATGGCATTAAAAATGAAACTGTATTACAGTTTGTTGGTGGCATTAGTCAAAAAATAAATGCCTACGATAATTATTGTAACTTGTTTGGTAAAGAATTTATTAGTCCACTAAGTATTAGTGGTGATAAGTATTACAATTATAAAGGAGCAGATACACAAACAATTGCTGGCGATAAATTTTATCATTTATATTTTTTTCCTAAACAAGAAGGTGAGAATATTTTTACTGGAGACTGTTGGATTCATAGCACCACTTGGGCTATACAGAAAATTACGTTCAACACATCACCTACAGCAAATATTAATTTTGTAAATAGGCTTTCTATTATTCAGGAGTTTGCATTAAATAGTGCTAAGCAGTGGGTAATTGCAAAAGATAAAGTGGTGGCTGATTTGTCTCCATTTAAAAAAGATAAGTTGTCTTTTATTGGTCGTAAAACAGCTACCTATAAAAATGTACAAATCAATCAAAACCACACCAACACTATTCTTGCAAAGAATAAGAAAAAAGAAGAAGTAATTATTCGTGAAAATGCATTGGTGCAAAATAATAAATACTGGAAAGAGAACAGGCACGAAAAGTTGAGTAAAAATGAACTTAAAGTGTATCAAATGATTGATACATTAAAGCAACTGCCATTGTTTAAAAAGTATGCCAATACATTAGAGTTTATTACAGATGGGCATAGGAAATTTGGGATGATTGAAATTGGTCCTTGGTTTAAATGGATAAGTGGTAATCAATTAGAAAAAATTAGAACAAGGTTTGATATTGGTACAACCGATAAGTTTAGTAAAGTATTGAGATTGCATGGCTATTTAGCTTATGGTTGGGGAGATGAAAAATTGAAAGGTAAATTCGATATACAGTACAAGTTTATTCCTAAGGCAGGATGGAGTGTAAACACCTCTTATATAAATGATTTAGATAATGGCAAATACAAGCACAGTGATAATGATGCAACTATCGATAACATGTTTAGTCAACTAATTAGAAGGCATGGAATTAAGCAAAAATTCTTAAACATTAAAGAAGTAAAACTGGGCATAACCAAAGAATGGAAAAATAATATTACAGTTCAATTATTTGGTAGTGTAGCCGATTATGATACTCACCAGCCCTTGCCTAGTAAAAGAATGTTTTCTTACAGAGATGATGATGTTGTAAATGCTGAATTGGGTTTCAAAATTCGTTATGCACCGGGAGAAAAAAAGATTATTACACATAGGAGAGATAAAAAATTAAGAACCAAATTACCTGTTTTAGAAATGCAGTTTGCAGCTGGCATTCCACATGTTTTTAAAAGTGAATATCGATACGAGAAAATTCACTTTTCTGCTGAACAAACCTTTAGAATAAATGGTTTTGGACAAATAAATTATCTGGCTTATGCAGGAAAAATAATTGGCAACGATTTGCCTTTTATGTTATTAGAAGTGCACTCAGGAAATGAAATTTATTTCTATAATAAAAATTCATTTAACTTAATGAATCGATTTGAATATGTAAGCGATAAATACTATGGTTTAAACTTTGAACACAATATAGAAAAGAGATTATTGAACCTTTTGCCATTTATGCGTAAAACCAAAATGAGGCAGTTTTATGCAATTAAAACTGTTCATGGCGATTTAAGCAAACAAAATACTAAATTTAATAGAAGTGAATTTGGAGGTTATCATTTAAGACCCCTACGTGGAAATTATTATACTGAAGTTGGTACTGGTTTTGACAATATATTTAAGTTTTTACGTATCGATGCAGTTTGGCGTTTTGCACCAACAGTAGTTGCACCAAATGGGGTTGTATTAAATACTACCAAACAAAATTTTGGTTTGTTTGGTAGTATTCGATTACAGTTTTAAAAG
>CALRLF020000095.1:0-14364 GCA_943368475.1 Allobosea thiooxidans | reverse complement strand
AAATCATTTTGTTTTTGCTTAGTTTTTTCAGCAGCAATTTTTAAGTTCTTAACGTTTATATTGCTTAGCTCCTTTCCAACTAAAAAAACTACAGCCAACAAAAGGTTTTACGTCAGCAGGGCTGACGGGTCAAGCCTCTCAACTTTTGTATTTCAATGTAGCTTCGGTACTGGGCTTGACCGAACGCTATTCAGCAGCAGAATTTATTTGTAACTAATTAACTTTACTCAACACCAGTTCCAAGCAGGACGACTAAAGCCGTCCTGCCAACGTAAAGCCTGAGACGTTACATGCAATACTTTCCCAATAGCATAATAGTGCAAAAATGAACATTGGAAAGACACTTTAAAAATGGAGTTGCTTCATAAAAATATTACTGCTTCAATTTTGCAATCGTTTTTTAATGTTGCCAAACTCCTACCCTTTGGGCTTGACAAATCTTTTTACATTAATGCGTTGACAAACGATTTACAGCAAGCTGGTTTTGCTGTTCAAGCAAATAAATTGGTCGACATTTTTTACAACGAAAATGTAATTGGACAGCTCAAGTTTGACATCATTGTAAATAATGCAGTCATTATTAAAGTAGACACTGGATTTGATTTTATCAACAATGAACAACAGGAAAAAAGTAAAATTTATTTGAAGCTTAGTCAGTTCGAAGTATTGCTACTGCTCAACTTTGGACAGGAAGCAGACTATAAACGATTATTCTTAAGCAATGATTACAAACAACAACAGCAAAACCGATACAGCTGATACAACGGAACTAAACCATAGTAAAAAGCAGTATCAGTAAACTACATCTCGTAGTAAGCAAAAAGCAATTAACAACAGTTCAACTAATCGTAATCAGATTTATAGAATTACCTGAGCAAGTAGAAAAAACCAAGTAGTACTGCATGTAACAAAAGGTTTTGCAAAAGTGTGGCAGATGAATCAACACTTCAACAATTGTAAAAAGCCGAACTTTAGTTCTCAGCTTTCCAGAATAAATCCAAACTAAAGTTGTTAACTTCAACTTTAAATAAAACCAAACAGCAGTTCCAAGCTTGACGCAAAGCTAATTCCACACCTTCGCAAAGCCTGGGACGTTGGTGGCAAGGCTAAGTGACACACCCTACAAATTCAAAAAACAATAAACTGACCAATGAGTTTTTTTAAAAACATCTTCAAGGCAAAAGACGAACCAATAAAATCTTATGCAGACTTTTGGACTTGGTTTCAGAGCAATGAAAAGGACTTTTTTAACGTAGTGAAAAATCGAAAGGACATAGAAAAAGGGTTTTTCAACAAACTGTCTGCAAAACTTGAAGAATTGAAAGAAGGCTATTTCTATTTGACAGGAATGTATGATGACAATACCGTAGAATTAGTTTTAACTGCAGACGGAAACACAAAAAACATTGTATTTGTTGAGGAGATCGTTAAGGCTGCACCAATGATCTTAGGTTGGAAATTCACTTGTTTAAAACCAGCTCTTGAAATAAAAGATGTAAGTATTGAAATGGGTGGTTATAAATTTGATAGTGACAACTTAAACTTTTACGCAAATGAATTGACAACCTACCCAGATGAAATTGATATTACAATAGTTCATGACGATTTAACCGAAGAAAATAAAGAGCAAATTTCAAACGGAACTTATATTTTCTTGGACAACTATTTAGGAGAGCTTGCCTTTTTAAATAACATTGACAATCTAACAATAATTGGTAAAAGCGAAACTCAAAAAGACCTTATTCCGATTGGAAAACTTAAGGACTATTTGAATTGGCGGCAAAAAGAATTTAATGAAAAATATGAAGGAGTTCGGTATGACACAGAAAATGACACTCATTCCATCCTTGAAGCTGAATTGAAAAGCGGCAACAAATTAATTGCTGTTATTAATTCAGAGTTATTGAATTGGGATAGTAAGGCATCTCATCCTTGGATTGCAGTAATGACACTTAAATATGATGGAAGCGATAATAATGGAATGCCAAATAACAAGGACTACAAACTTCTGAATACCATTGAAGAAGAAATAATGCAAGAACTCAAAGATTTTGACGGCTTCTTAAACATTGGCAGACAAACCGCAAAAAATGAAAGAGATATTTATTTTGCTTGCAAGGATTTTCGTAAGCCTTCAAAAGTATTTTATGCAATAGAACAAAAGTATGCCGACGGCTTTGAAATAGAGTATGACATTTACAAGGACAAATATTGGCAATCATTTGAAAGGTTCAACAACAACTAAAGAGAAGCCCAGCCACCAACAAAAGGTTTTACGTCAGCAGGGCTGACGGGTCAAGCCTCCCAACTTCAGTTTTTCAATTTGGCTTTTGTACTTGGCTTGACCGAACGCTATTCAGCAACAGAATTTGTTTGTAACTACATATCTTTATTCAACGCCAGTTCCAAGCAGGACGTCTAAAGCCGTCCTGCCAACGTAAAGCCTGGGACGTTGGCAGTAATTGAGACAGACCATGCAACCACTAACAGACCTAATAAAAGGACTTGAAGTTTTGGAGCCTTTTTTAAGGCGTCACAATTTTGCATTTGATAATTATGAAAATGGCAAAGGTTCAGGGGGACAATTTACAAACGCAACTTACAAAAACGGACAAAAGAAATTTGTTATCGGTTACCGCTATTCACTTACACAACTTTATTATCAGTTTGCCGACTTTAAAGTTGGACACACATTTTATCTTGACCATCTTGGGTTTGCAGACAAAAAGCAATTCCCGGATTTCCAATCAGACGATAAGCTCGCTAGCTTTAGGCATGTTTTGCATGACCTTGATTTTTTAGTGGACGATTTTTTTGAAGGTTCATGTGACAAACTTGTTGACGCTTCTAAACTGCAGGACCAATTCATAAAAGAGCATAACGAAAAAGCTCAGGAGGAATACAACAACCACTTTGACAAAATAACTATTGAACGAGCCAGACAAAAATTCAAAGACAAAGAATACAAAAAGACTTTAGAGCTCTACGCAAAAGTTGAGCACAAAAATTTATTAAGTGAGGTTGACAAAAAAACTATTGCATATTGTGAGCGGCAAACTTGATGACCTAGAACAACTACTGCCAACATCGGCATTACCAAAAGTTTGGCTGGACGGAGTAACAACGAGCGGTTGTGCGCTATTCATCTTCAGTTCGGGCAGACACGGCAACAACCGGCAGTAGTTGTTATCTTCAACAAAATATTTTCAATCGGCATTTGTTCCGGGGCTGACGGAATACTAATTCCAAACCTTCGGTAATACCTGGCCGTTAGCTGATATTGCAATGAACACTCCGCAAATTATAGAACTTCTAAGCGAGGACTTTTTTAAATCAAGCGATTTACGAACCATTGAAATGCATAAGCAGAATGGAAGTATTAGCGAGCGAAATTTAGAAAAGCATACAATGGCTTGTGAACCTGCCAGCTTGGAGATTATTGAGCAAAGGGAAAAGTTTCTAAAAATAAAACTACCTCCTTCATATAAAGAATTTCTATTGATTTCAAATGGATTTGGGGTTGTGTGGACCTGCCTAAATAATCTTCTTCCAATAGAGAAAGTCGACTGGTCAAAAAATACAGAGTCAAGGTGGAGTTTAGATATGTTTCAAGACGAACCAGTTACAGTTTCAGATGAACAATACTTTTACTACGAGAGTGATCAAGATACTGTTTTGTCAAGAACTAGTTATATTGTAGAAAGCTTGAAAATATCTGAGTGGTATGATGGTTTGTGTCTTTTTCTAAATCCTATGGTGAAATTTGGAGACGAATGGGAAGTATTAGAATATGCAACATGGCACCCAGGTATACGCAGATTTAAGTCATTCAAAGACTACTTGATAAATATACATGAACTTAATGTGCGAGTTTAATTAATGATAGTCGAAGCAACATCAGCTAACAGGGGTATGTTGCAAAAGCTGGGCAGACGGAAGCTGTGTTTCAGCAGTTGCTGCAATATTGTGCTTCAGTTCGGGCTGGACGGAATTCTAGTCGGCAATAAATAAATCGTCAACTTTTATTTCTACATTCATCAGCGGTAAGCCGGGGCTGGACGGAATACTAATTCCCAGCCTTCGCAAATACCCTGGGCGTTGGCTGTAACCTTATCAGACACCCACTAACTATGAAATTTATAAAAAAATATTGGTTGTATGTGACACTTGTATTGGTAATTATTTTTGGTACTTATCAAACAGTAAAAACTTACAAGTTGGACAAAAAACTAAAAGCGACAGAAAGTGAATTATCTGACGCAGAGGATAAATTAGATGCAGTTCGTAGCAAGTTGAATGATTTGCAATCAAAAGTTTCTGATTTGCAAAGTTCAATATCAGACTTATACCATAACAGGTCGTCTTATAGTATTGAAGATGTTGAAAGCGAAGCTGACGATTTAAGTAATGATATTCAAGACGCAGAAAATGAAGCAAACGAATAATAGTTTAGACTTTTAAAAAATAAAAAACCTAATGAAATTTTCTATATCAATTTCAATAATTCTTATTATCGTCTTGGGTTGCAATAACTCTAAACCCAAAAAAGTTTTAAGCGAAAAAGAAAAGCAAGAACAAAGAGCGAAAGACGAATTGTCTGATTATTCAGAGAAAATCGTACTTCTTTCTGCTATCAAAAAAATTCCCTACGACAGTTTAAATTTTATTCTTACAGACTATTACTCTACAACTTCTGACCACACAAGTTCATCTGACAGTTCAAAGTTTTATTCAGAAAAAGCATTAAACGAAATTTCTATAAAATATCACATTTCAAAAAGAAGAGCTGCATCTCTTATATTTAGCTTTAAATATGAAATGCTAACTAAAGAAGAAATCGCAGACAAGGAACTTGAAAAAAGAGAAGATGAACAACAAGAACCACCTGAAGACCCTTACTAAAATATATGGAAACAGTATTAAAAATTTTAGTCAAAATTATAATCTCAATTCTATTTGTAGTTTGCTTGTTTAAAATGCCATACGGTTATTTTCAACTTGTGAGATTTGCTGGTATGGCATCTTTTATTTGGTTTGCTTACCTTGACAATGAAAAAAATGATAAATCTTTAGTTATACTTTGGGTTTGTTCTGCAATCCTAATAAATCCATTTATTAAAATCCCATTAGGCAGGACAATTTGGAATATTGTTGACATAGTCTGGGCTTTAACAATATTGGCGACATTGGTAAGAGACTTTAGAAGGTTGAAGAAAAATGAAACTTAAAAAGGCTACAGCCAACATCAGGTTTGGCATTATTGGGGCTTGACGAATATAGCCTTAGCATTTGTTCTTTATTGTACTTCAGTTCGGGCTGGACGTTATAAATTTGGCTTGTGAATAAAACCTCAGCAATATTGCAATTATTGGGCTTCAGTTATGGGCTGACGGAATACTAATTCCCCAACAAACGCCAAGCCTTTTTCGTTGGCTGTAATTATTATAATACAATGCTTTTGCAATTTCATCAGCAAACGGTTGACAACTTTCTCATCCCCTCGTTCAGTTTGACGGAAGGAGAAATTGTAATTATCAATTTTCCAAATAGTTCATTTTTTAGACCTGCGGAGCTAATCTTAATTGACATATTAACAGGCAAAATATCCAACGACAGAGTTGACATTAAGGCATCGTTTAAATATGCAGAGCATTTCCAGCAAAGTTGGTTAAGGGACCATTTTTTGCCAATGACAGTTGGCAGTTATCATGACAAGTATGCAAACAAGACTAACCCAGTTTATAAAAAAATATATGACATACCTTGGATGACACCTAAAATTAAAGTACAGACATTAGCTGGTAATCCAAGACGGCAACTTTCTGTTTATACTACTTTATCATGGTCAAGTAATATTATCTTTGATTTAGCAGGTGTTGACCCACAGGGTGGACAATACATTTACAACTTTATAAAGAATATTGTAAGGCAAGGCGGTTCTGCAATACTATTTCAATGTAGCAACGAGTTTAAGAATGACTGCACAAAATTTATACAAGCACAGTATTTAGGTAACAAAATATAACTACAGCCAACAAAAGGTTTTACGTCAGCAGGGCTGACGGGTCAAGCCTCTCAACTTTTGTATTTCAATTTGGCTTTTGTTCTTGGCTTGACCGAACGCTATTCAGCAACAGAATTTATTTGTAACTACATATCTTTAATCAACACCAGTTCCAAGCAGGACGACTAAAGCCGTCCTGCAAACGTAAAGCCTGGGACGTTGGCTGAAACCTTTTTGAAGAATCCATGAAACACATCAAACGAAAGACTTATTTAGAACCCAAGACTAAAATTCCAAATGAATTAATTAGTGAATTTGCGTCAAAGGACAGTCCTTTAGTAGCGTTAAAGAATCTAAAATACAAAGATGTTAAGGACAAACGTGCAATATTAATAATGGATTCGGGTGAGTTACTACAGTCCTTCTTTTACAATGACAATGGAAGAGCTTGTACTATACCTTTAGCCAATCCAGTTCTTGTTTATTTCAATTTCTCGCAGACACTTTTGAAAAGTATATCATCTACTAGAGATAAGCTTCTTAAATCATTTACAGGTGACAACGAAGTGACGGAAGACGCATTGAAATTATTTTATGGATATTTTGGACAGGTAAGCAGTTTTGTAATTATGCTTATGACTTCGATTGAATCTTTTGTTAACCAAAAATTAGACCCCAAGGGAATTTATACAAAGAGAGAAGGAAACAAGTGTACAAAGCTTTATGATTATGACCAAATACAAAGATGGATTCCTTTGTCTGAAAAAATTACAGAAATCTTAGACGTACAACAAAAGAAATGTTTTAAAAAAAGTCATCCTAACAAACAGCAACATCTAGAAAATCTTAAAATGCTGCGTGACCTTATTGTTCACACAAAAGCAGTTGAGACTGCCGACTCTTATGATGAACTTTTTAGAAAATCAATCAGCTTTAACTTTATTGAAACAATTAATAGTACAAGAGATTTTATAAATTTCTATGAACAAAATTTGGTCGAAGAATGCAATTGTGGCTCGGAGGACTAAGGCTTCAGCCAACAAAAGGTTTGGCGTTATGTCGGCGGACTGAAACGCAATTCTCAACTTTGGTACATGTGGCATCTGTGGTTCCAAGCTTGACGGATATCGCCGAACAACAAAACTTAAATTCAACTCATTAACTTTACCAAACTTTCGTAACGGGCTGACAGTTTTTCAAATTCCGCCACAACGCCAAGCCCCGAACGTTGTGTGCAATTATGATGAAACACCAAAAAATGACATACAGTGGAACTAAATGTAACAATTATGTATACTTCGCATTTTATGCTGAGCAATTTGACATTAATGTTATAACTAAAGAACTAAATATAGACCCAACATCTACGACAATTAAAAAGGAACCAATACCAAAAGAAACATATTGGGAGTTTAAAATTGAGGCTCATAATGACATTAATTTAGAAACGTACTTAGAAAAATTAATTGATGTTTTTGAAAATAAAGTTGACAGGATAAACCATTTAAAGAAAATTTTAAAATTAGAAACTATACTTTGCTTTGTGGTTGACATAGACATTAATCCAGAGGTTTCAACACCTTATTTTGGATTAAATAAAAGGACAATAGATTTTTTATCAAAAACAGAAACGACAGTTGATTTTGACTTATACAAATCAGACACTATAGGAATATTTAATAGTATGAAAAACGAATAACTGCACACAACAAAAGGTTTTACGTCAGCAGGGCTGACGGGTCAAGCCTCTCAACTTTTGTATTTCAATTTGGCTTTTGTACTTGGCTTGACCGAACGCTATTCAGCAGTAGAATTTGTTTGTAACTGCATATCTTTAATCAGCTACAGTTCCAAGCAGGACGACTAAAGCCGTCCTGCCAACGTAAAGCCTGGGACGTTGTAGGCAATTTGTGCAAACCCTCTGATTATTGCATCTTCTTGACATTATGAGTAAATTAATTTTCATTGGACTTTTACTGTTGTCAATAAATGCAACTTCTCAGGCGACAAAAACTAAAGAAGCTGTTGCCATAGCTGATAGTATTATAAAAACAAAAGTTGGCGACCGATTGTATCAATATTTTAGTCTTTCCTATGGTACATACTATACTTATGTTGACAGACACAAACGACAAGTGACAGGTAAATTTCTAAGCAATAAGAAACTGCCAAGATCATTCTCAACATTGAATTTTCTATACCATTTTGACTATCCTGAAATTAAAGGCGTTCGAGGTGGGCTTTGGTTAATAGTTGACAAAGACTTTAAATTTGTTGACACTTTAAACTTCGATTTCATTCCATCTTTTCTAACACAAAACAAAACACCAGATTTTATTTCTATTGACACAGCATTAGCGATAGCGAAAACAAACTTTAGAAGAACTGGTATTGAAATAACAACACCAGAACTTGCATACAATAAGAAATTAAAGCTGTACACTTTTACGACTTATAATAAATTGACAAAGGTTTTAAATCAAGCTGGCAAATACAGTGGCGAAATGGAAATAGTCGAAATAAATGCTTTGACAGGAAAAATTGAACTTATTGACACTGGATATTACGGCTTAATAATCAGATAAACTGCCTACAACAAAAGGTTTTGTGCAATTGGGGCTTGACGTTGCAGCAATCATCGGCAGTGCATATCCAGGCTTTATATTTGGCGGACGGAATTCTGCCGGGCAGTAGTTCTAAACTTTGGCTTTTAGTTATAAATTTAGCTTCAGTTCCGGGCGGACAGTTGGTCAATTCCCCAACTGCACAAAGCCTCGAACGTTAGCGGTTATTTTATGACGACATTCCGAAATATTACATTATTAATTTCAATTTTATCTGTATTAGCAAGTTGTAAGACAGAGATAGTAGTTGATGAGAAAGATAAAATATTCCATGCAGGACCAGTTTACTCTGGTATTGGAGTCATTTATTGGGGACTATATAAGGACAATAAATACGAATTCTGTGACGGCAATTTTTTAGATTATGGATGTTACACTGGATTATATTCAATTTCGGGTGACACAATAACTTTACACGACTTGAAGAAACATAATGGTATTCCGACAAACAAATTCATCATTAGAAGATACAGTGACATGGACAGCAGTTATTGGAAATGGAAATATCCTGACAACTTAACTGACTGGAAAAATCTTCGAAGCAGTGACTCTTCAATTGGCTCTACAGGTGACATATTTCCATTAGACGAAAACAATAAAATAAAATTTGACAAAAACAACTATTTTCTAATCCGATATGACAGTTTAAAAAACAACCGCTAACAAAAGGTTTTACGTCAGCAGGGCTGACGGGTCAAGCCTCCCAACTTTGGTTTTTCAATGTAGCTTTTGTTCGTGGCTTGACCGAACGCTATTCAGCAACAGAATTTATTTGTAACTTATTAACTTTACTCTGCACCAGTTCCAAGCAGGACGACTAAAGCCGTCCTGCCAACGTAAAGCCTGGGACGTTATAGGACATTTTAGGACAGCACTCAACTCTTAAACTAAATTGTAATGAATAAGAAAATAAACTTTACAATAACTGACAAAACTCAATTGACAGAAAGAATTATTGAGTATTTTACTAAGTCAGGTTTCACATTTGTTAAGACAAATGATGACACCCTAAAATTTATTCATAGCTCTTCACTTTTCGACACATGGACAACAAATCCCCTAAAATGGGGTTCTGAAATAATTGTATCAATTAATGACAATAGTGTAACAGCAGACTTTTGTGTTGACACAGATAGTCAAATGAATAGTTCAGAAGAAGAAAACGTTTGGAATAATTTTATTGTCAATTTCAAGTCCTTCATGACAGACAAAACAGAGTTGAGAAGCTTAAATAATAACATAATTAAAAATGTACAAAAAAGTAGACTACTTTATATTGGGTGGACAGTTGTAGGAGCATTTTTAGGCGGTTTTGTAGGTTTATATTTTTCAAATTTGACAGGTAGTAAAACAATAGGCTATTTTACGATTCCAGTAATGGCTGCATTATTTTTAAAACAAAGCATCAACTACAAAAAACATAAAAACGCCCTATAACAAAAGGTTTTACGTCAGCAGGGCTGACGGGTCAAGCCTCCCAACTTTTGTATTTCAATGTAGCTTTTGTTCGTGGCTTGACCGAACGCTATTGGGCTACAGAATTTGTTTGTAACTACATACCTTTAATCAACACCAGTTCCAAGCAGGACGACTAAAGCTGTCCTGCCCACGTAAAGCCTAGGACGTTGCCTGCTATACAATTTGACACCTCGTTCATTTTAAAGTTTGCGACAAAAAACATTTAATTACTCAAGAAACATATTGATTGAAATAGAGAGAATTGTTAGACAGAAATGAAAAGTATAAATCGACTTCTTATATTGACAATTATTTTTAATTTTTTTATTTTAATTGGTGCAGGACACGGAATTGGGTTCTTAGGATTAATTGAAGTAATTGGACTGAAAGCATTTTTTCAAGGAGATGTTAAGTTTAGTTTGAGAGGCAGCTATGACGATAGGCTTTTTACAGCAGCGACAATTGCCATTGTGGGACAAATTATTTTAGTATTTGCATACTTTCAAAGACAAAAACTTAAAAAATTTAGAGTAGTTTATGTAGGACTTTGTATTCTGTTCTTTTCTTTCATCATTTTGACAAAGGACATTTTAAATTCAAGTCTTGATAGTTTTTCATTTTGGAGTGGGACACCATTTTTAGTTTTCTCAATCTTACTTTTACTAAGGACAATAAGAAATGAAAAATTGACAATTAACTAAGACAATGTACAGCAGGCAACAAAAGGTTTGGCAATATTGGGGCTTGACGGAATAAATCTCAACTTTTGTACTACTATGTTCCTTTCGTCACCAGCTCGACAGAACGCTATTAAGCAGGAGACTTTACAATGAACAATTGTAACTATATTTAACTTCAGTTCAGGCGTGACGAAACGCAACCGCCCCAACATCGCCAAGCCTCGAACGTTAGCAGCTATTTTATGACAACCAAAATAATCATATCAACAATTTTAGTTTTGACACTTGCTTCGTGTGACAATACTCGTCCACAGGACAAACCAAAACAAGAGACACCAAAAGCTTTGGAAGACAAAACTTCTTCGTATGAACTTGTTTCAAAACGAGGTTATGACGACTTAGTTGAAAGTCTTTACAGTGAACTTGTGAGCAAGAATATTGACTTGAAGAAACTTGAAGACAAAATTGATGAACTCAATAAAAGCAAGAACGACACAACCAATTTGTTTGACAAATTCAACGAAAAGAATCAGTCATATTTTAATGCTGCAAATAGACACATCGCAGAAATTAAAGACTCTTTGTTGAGAGATAAAATGAGAAATCTTATTTCTAACAATTTGACAAAGTACAACTCTTCAATTGTTAGACACAATGACTTATTGAAAATTATAGTGACTAAAAATTTGACAATCGCTGACCTTCACAATATTTTAAAAATTGTAAAGACTTTGCCATTAATTGAGAAATATCAACACGACAATTTGCCAAGTATAAAATCATTTGAAGGCTACATTAAACGACAAGACGAAACAATAAAACTTGCAGACACACTTACCAAAAATTAGTTTATGTTTTTCGTCTGGTTAGACGAAAAACAGCTGCTAACATTAGGTTTGGCATTATTGGGGCTTGACGAATATAGCCTCAACATTTGTTCTTTATTGTGCTTCAGTTCGGGCTGGACGTTATAAATTTGGCTTATGAATAAAACATCAGCAATATTGCAATCATTGGGCTTCGGTTATGGGCAGACGGAATGCTAATTCCCCAACAACGCCAAGCCTTTTTCGTTGTGCGTCAGCTTTTACAGACTTCAACTTCATAATGAAAATTAAAAAGATTGCAAGATTTCTATTCATTGTATCACTCTCAATTTTTGTAGTGACATATTTTTACTTAAAATTTTCTTGGTTGACAGTTTACAGTTACAGTGACATGAAATACAATGCAAAAATTGTTGACACTTCCATAACAACACCTAACAATTTTTTAAAAATTTGGGACAAAATATATCCATCTACAAGAAATAATGGAATGACAAAACAACTTTGGAGTGGTTTGACAAGAGAATTAGCGAATTCAAGTTTTTACGATTGCAAATGTGACGAAATTGGATACTTAGCTTGGAACAACAAATATCATAATTTCAAGTTTAATGTTGACAAACAAGTGGGTAAATATAGACAGTTTGGCTATGGACTTACTTTCTTTACGACACCTGAAAAATGTTTTGACTTTTGGTTAAATAATGGCATAATTTGGAAAGGACAATATCTGAAAAACCTAGATGAATTGTCAATAATTAATTTCAATAAAAATATTACAAGCTTAAATCAGACAGAAATAATTCAATTAATTGCTTTTAGAAATCTTGGTTATACTCAATCTAAAGACACAATACTTTTTAAAGAAACTACAAGAATTCTTCAGGCTAAATTTTTAGAAAATTAAGCCGAACGCACAACAACGGTTTGGCAAAATTACGGCTGACGGAACTCGTATTTCAACTTTTAGTTTTTCAATTTGGCGTTCCGTCCTTGCTGGACGGAACGCAGGTGAGCTATAAATCTATTTTTCAACTAATCAACTATATTCGTCTTCTGTAAGCCAAGGGCGACGGAATAAATCCGTCGCAACTTCGCCAAGCCGAAGACGTTGGCAGTAATTTTAACGTCAACTTCAAACATGATAAACCTTTTTCTCTCAATTCTTTTGACAACTATTTTTTCGGCATGTGCAAATCATGACAATCAAACTCATGTTGATACTCTAAGTTATGCCCCTCAAGAAAAAAATATGGTTTTAGATATGGACATTATAGACGCTTATAAACTTAAAATTAATACGACTTTTCTATACGGCAATTATGACAGCTTTATTAATGACATGGGCATACCAAACAAAGTGACAATTACTAAAACTGATTTTGAAATAAAATCAAAAGCTGACTTAGAAAAAGTAATTGCAACAGCTAAAGACCCTAACATTGTAATTCTTCATTATCCTGGAATTGACATGTGGTTTGGTTATGACAATTACATCATTCCGTCAACTATTGACTTTCGTAAAACTGAAAAAAGTATTACTTATGGGGAAACAAAGTTTGATACGAATTATTCATTAGAACAATTTAAAAAGCAATTCCCAAAATCAGCAAACCAGTCGTTCCATTTTCCACAGTCTTTATTTGAAATATCGACAAAAGAAAAAGGTGCAAACTATGAACATTTTATGCTAATACGTAAATCAAAAGACGACCCTAATACAACACCAATGATAGAATTTACTTTTGACAAGGGTAAACTCATTTTTATTTTGTTTTCAAACTTCTAACATAAAAACTACTGCCAACAAAAGGTTTTACGTCAGCAGGGCTGACAGGTCAAGCCTCCCAACTTTAGTTTCTTAATTTGACTTTTGTTCGTGGCTTGACCGAACGCTATTCAGCAGCAGAATGTATTTGTAACTAATTAACTTTACTCAACACCAGTTCCAAGCAGGACGACTAAAGCCGTCCTGCCAACGTAAAGCCTGGGACGTTATAGGCAATAATATGAGACCTTACTTATTTATAGTTATTTCATTTTTTTTAGTAGTTTTTAATTCAAAAGGACAAGACTGCAATAAATCTGAGGCTAATACTTTTGTAGATGGTTTATTTAAAAAAGGGCAGTATCTTTCCTACGACTCGACAGAATTTAGAGGTTATAGTAAAGAACTCAAATTTGTCAACACTCCCTTACTAAACAAACTATTACCAGATTACTGCTTCTACTCGACAACTTTTCTAAGCAACTATTACGAGTATCTTGATGTAAAGACAGCGTTAGCATTTTCAAAAAAAAGTAGTAAAAAATCTCTGTTCATACATTCACCTGTTTTTACAACTGAATCCTCAGATTTTATACATTTATTTTATGGGCTATCAGTAAGTGACAGTGGACAAGAGGTGACACTTGCTAACGAAATTATGAGTCTATTTTCTGACATCACATACGGTGGACACTTTAACAGGCTTATTAATCTAAAAGACACAAGCGTCATTTCATTTGAACTTTGGCGAAGCGATCTTAGCTGGAGAATTTACGATTTCGATTTTGATTTTAACAACAAGTTGACACAGATTAAAATCAATGGTGGTGTAAAGCGAGAAGAAATGAAGGATGGTTACAAGCGACAATAAATTACTGCCTATAACAAAAGGTTTTACGTCAGCAGGGCTGACGGGTCAAGCCTCCCAACTTTTGTATTTCAATGTGGCTTTTGTTCTTGGCTTGACCGAACGCTATTCAGCAGTAGAATTTATTTGTAACTA
>CALRLF020000094.1:0-14374 GCA_943368475.1 Allobosea thiooxidans | reverse complement strand
AAAAAGATAAGACCAAATTACTAGTTAGTCAGCAACAATTAAAACGATTTTCCGATAGTCATTATTTGAAGTTGGTTTATGGCGTTTTACTTGAAATGATCAAATAAATTTTATTTAATATTGTATATATTTAATCAAACACTAATAATTGTTTTATGAGAACACTGGCTTTTTATTTAATTACATTCTTGGTATTTTCTACAAACTTGTCTGCACAGGCAATTGAAAATCCAGTAGACTATATGACAGCAATCGAAAATGCTCATGTAGAAATGAATCAACGCTATATGGCTTATTTAAGTGCATCGTCGCATGGTAAAAGGGCAAGAAAAGTTGAAAAGTTACGCATTCAGGCCTTGGAAAGTATTACCAAAAGCCGATATAAAACAATTGAGATTCCTTTTTATAAAGGCGATAATTCTTTGAGGCAAAGTAGTATCGATTATATTCAAATGTGCTATAACGTTTTTAACGACGATTATGCACGTATTGTAAATATGGAAGATATAGCTGAGCAATCTTTTGATGATATGCAGGCTTATATTTTATTGAAACAAAAAGTAGGTGAAAAGTTAAGTGAGGCAGGGGATAAGATGAATAAAGCCTCTAAAGATTTTGCTGCAAAGTATAATGTGAAATTAATAGAGGGAGGAAAAGACGCATTGGGAGAAAAATTAAGTATTGCCAGCAAAGTTGGGCATTACTACGACAAAATATTTTTGATTTTCTTTAAATGCAATTGGCAGGCCGATGCTATGTCAAAAGCAATGAAAGATAAGAAAACAAATGATGCAGAACAATCTAAAAATGCATTAATTAAATTTGCCAATGAAGGTTTAATAGGCTTGGATAGTTTGAAGCAATTTCAGGGAGATCCATCTATTGCATTGGCATGTAAACAAGTATTGTTGTTTTATAAGAAAGCAGCCGAAAATGATATTCCTAAAATCATGGACTTTTATTTGAAAGAAGAAGCTTTTACAAAAATGAAAGCAGCAATGGAAAGTAAATCCAACAGAACAAAAGAAGATGTGGATGCCTATAATAAAGGTGTAAATGATTTTAATGCAGCAGTAAATCAGTACAATCAGTTGAACTCGAATTATGTAAACAACAGAAACAAAAATGTGCAGGATTGGGAAAATGCTGTAAAAGATTTTTATGACAGACAAATTCCTTATTACAAATAGATAGAGTTTGAACTAATTAGTAAACACCATCAGCATTTGCTGGTGGTGTTTTATTTTGAAGTATTGTTTAACAAAGCACCCCACCAATGTCCTGAATTTTTTATGGTACGTAATTGTGTTTTAAAATCAACATGTATTAAGCCAAATCTTGCATTAAAGCCTTCATTCCATTCGAAATTGTCGGTTAGGGTCCAGGCAAAATAACCTTTTACATTTACCCCTTCTTTTTTTGCTTTCAGTAAAGCTTTTAAATGACTTTCGTAGTAAGCAATTCGTTTTTCATCTGCTACCACGCCTTGTTCAACTTTATCTTTAAATGCAGCTCCATTTTCGGTAATAATAATTTCTTTAATGCCACCATAATGCCAAATTCGTTTCACTGTTCTGTAAAAAGCATCAGGATTTATTTCCCAGCCTAAATCTGTATGAGACACTTTTCGGGTGGTAGCTTTTACTTCAGCAGCGTTAATAATTGGGATTAGGGCATTGTGTTTTATGGTTAACGGAAAATAATTTTGCAAACCAATAAAATCGAATTTAAACTGATATTTATCGGTGTATCTCCAAGCTTTGTTAAACAGTTCAAGATTGCGTAAAAAGGCAAAACTATCATCTTTAGGGAAACCTAAGCCCAGCGTAGGTTCTAAGAATAGTCTGTTCATTAAAATATCTATTCTGTTTGCAGCTTTTACATCTTCTTCTTTTTGAGAAAAAGGAACAATTTCTGAACAGGAAAAACTGGTGCCAATATGTGCATGGTTCACTTGTTCTCTGATAATTCTTCCACCTTCGGCCTGTGCCAATGTTGCATTGTGTATGGCAGGTAAAAAATTCGTTAATCCTTTTTTACCTGGGGCATGTTTGCCCAACATATAGCCCAAAGCAGTAAAGCTTAATGGTTCATTAATGATAATCCAGTTTTTTACTTTATCGCCAAAATTATCGGCACAAACTTTTACAAAACGAGCAAACCATTTTTGCATAAGAGGGCTTGTCCAGCCACCTTGCTTTTCCAATACTTGTGGCAAATCCCAGTGATACAATGTAATAAAAGGAGTGAGCCCTAATTTCAAACATTCATCTATCAGATTATGGTAAAAGTCGATGCCTTGTTTATTTGACTTGCCAGTTCCGTCAGGTAAAATTCTGCTCCAAGCAATAGAGAAACGAAAAGCATTAAAGCCCAATGCTTTTGTAATTAATAAATCGTCTTTATATCGATGGTAAAAATTAGCAGCAACAAAAGGTGTATGTCCATTTTTAATATTGCCTTGTTTTTTGGCAAATGCATCCCAGTTAGAAATACTTTTACCACCTTCTAAATAAGCTCCTTCGTTTTGAGCAGCTGCAATAGAAACGCCCCAATGAAAGTTATTTCCAAATGCAGCTGCGTTTAATGGAGACATAGCGATTATTTAAAAAGAATATTCAGGAGAAGGAATATGAAACTCAGGAACTGAATATACAGCTTCTTGTTTGCTTTGCTGAATAGCAATTCCTTTTTGTATTACTAATTCTACAATTTCAGCAGTTGATTGTTTTAATAACAAAGGTTGTGGTGTAACACTATTCATCCACATTTTAATCGTAAACGAAAAATGTTCATCTATTTTAGTAACAGTAGTGGCATTTAGTTTTTCTAATGCAGCTGCATTACACAATTGCTCATATTGACCAAGAATTGGTAGGCACATAATCTTCTTATTCAAATACAAAGCTTCAGCCGGTGTTTCAAAGCCTGCACCAGTAATTACACCAGCACAGCTAATCATGCTTTCATTAAACTTTTGGTTGTTTACAGGAATCAGTAAAATATTTTTTATACGTTGTATCTGTTTTACTTTTTTGCTGAATACATGAAACTGCACATCCTTTACTTTTTCCAATTGTTCAATCACAACTTCATCGCTGTAATGGGCTAAGTAAACAGTAATATGCCCATTATTTGTTGTATTAGCCTGTAGTATAGCTGACTTAATAATGGGTGCATAAATATCTTTATCATAACCATCAAAATGCAAACCAATATTGTGTTTTGATGAAGCATAGTTTTTTAAAATTAATTCGCCTGCAATATCTTTTTTTATTGGTCTGGGTGTTTTATCAGAAACAAAACTTGCCTGATGGCCAAAATGAACAAAAGGCTTTTTTTTCATTTTACAGGCTAATGCAGTAATGCTTTCAAAATCGTTGATTACGATGTCATATTTTTCAACTGGTAATTGTTTTGCTTCTTTAACTATTCTTAAAGGAGCAAAATTTTTAATTAGTTTCCAATAGTTTAAACTTCCCCTGTTGCCATAAAATAAACTTAGTCCTTTGCTTTTGTATTGTACAGGCAAGTTGCTATTTAAAGTACTGTTGCTGCCACTTAAAAAAATATCTACAGAGCCATGTTTTTGCAAAAATGGCAAAAGCTCAGTTGCCCTGGCAATATGACCATTACCTGTTGCTTGTACTGCATATAAAATTTTCATATTACAAAGGTTTAATGAGGTTAGAAAATGCAGCTACATTGGGTAATGTAAGTGTATTGAGTTGTAGAAAAACTTCGTTGGTAACTACTTCTAATTTGGGTAATTTTTTTTCGAATTGCTGCTCTCTATTATTGAATTGATTGGCGTTATATTGGTAGATTGTCCATTCGTTGTTGTGTAGTTCTAAAGCTGTTAAATTTTCTACCCAATCGCCACTGTTTAAATAAGTAACAGATCCATCTTTTGTAGTAACCACTTTTTTCTGTGGCTGATGAATATGTCCACAAATTACATAGTCATATTTTTGTTGAATAGCCAATTCAGCAGCAGTTTGTTCGAAATTGCCAATCCATGAAACGGCTTCTTTAACGGTGTTTTTTACTTTTTTGCTTAGGCTCATTTTTTCTTTGCCTAACAGTTTTAACCACCAGTTGATAAAACGATTAATGAGTATCAGTAAATCGTATCCATGTCCACCCAATTTGGCAATAATTTTTGCACTGCCTTTGGTAGTAGCATCAAAAACATCACCATGAAAAACCCAGGTCATTTTACCATTAATTTCCATTACCACTTTATCGGTAAGTTGAATGTTGCCAAACTGTATATCACTGTATCTGCGTAAAACTTCATCGTGATTACCAGTAATATAAATAACCCTTGTGCCTTTACTGGCAAGGTTCATAACTTCTTTAATTACCTGAAGGTGAGAGGCAGGGAAATAACGTTTGCTGAATTGCCAGCCATCGATAATATCTCCATTTAATATGAGAATTTGTGGTTGTATACTTTGCAAATACGTAACCAGTTCTTTTGCATGGCAACCAAATGTGCCTAAATGAACATCACTGATTACAACTACTTCAACCGAACGTTTTTCCATATAGAATTAGGTTTATCAAAACTCTAATTACTGTATGAATAGAATGTGATGGAATGATTAACGAAATATGAAGTTGGTGTGAATTTAATGTTAAGGTGGAAGATTGATTAGACTAAGAGATAAAAGAATAAAAGAGATAAGAAGACAAAGAGGGTAGAATATATAATAGAGCGATAAAGTGTAATAATATCAATTAAATTTCCTGCGAAGCAGAAAATATCCGATTTCATTTATTCTAACTGTGTCATCAGTGTTTCATCTTCTCAATTCCTGACGAAACTACACATTCAACAAAGCATAGCATTGTAGAGCAATTTCTAATTCTTCATTGGTAGGAATGACCAATGCCTTTACAGTTGAAGTTGAAGTGTTGATTGCACGAATTTCTTTACTGCTTTGATTGTTTAAATTGGTATCGAGGTGCAGGTTTAAAAAATCAAGTCCCGTTAAAACTTGTTCACGAAGTGTGTTGTCATTTTCGCCAATACCACCAGTAAATACAACAGCATCTAAACCACCCATTGCAGCTGCGTAAGCACCAATATATTTTTTAATGCGATAAGCGTACATTTCATAAGCCAAGATTGCATCTGGATTACCTTTACCAATTTCATTTTTCACATCTCTCATATCACTGCTACCTACCAAGCCCAATAAACCACTCTTTTTATTGAGTAAATTATCTACCTGATTAATGTCGTATCCCAACTGATTAACTAGATGAAAAATTACTGTTGCATCGATATCACCGCTTCTTGTTCCCATCATTAAACCAGTTAATGGTCCTAGACCCATTGTTGTATCTATACATTTTCCTTTATCAACAGCAGCCATACTACTGCCATTACCTAAATGAATGGTAATGATTTTAGCATTGGGGTTATTGAGGTATTGAATGGCTTTTTCTGAAACATATTTATGACTAGTTCCATGAAAGCCATAGGCTCTTATGTGGTGAGTAGTATATAAATCTTTAGGAATGGCATACCTGTAGGCCTTTGGTGGCATGGTTTGATGAAAAGCTGTATCAAACACTGCTACTTGTGTTGCACTAGTGAATATTTTTTCAGCAACATCAATGCCTGTATAATTGGCTGGTAGATGCAATGGGCCTAAATGAAACAGATTTTTTATTTTGTCTTTAACTTCTTTCGTAATCACCAAAGTATTAGAAAAAGTTACACCTCCATGCACTACACGATGACCGACAACTTTTATTTCGTTGGTATTTTCTACAACGCCATATTCTTTATCAGTTAATAATTTTACAACTTCTGTTAAGCCAGTTGCATGATCTTGTATTTCGATAACTTCTTTGAATATTTTTTCACCTTCAGTTTTGTACACTTTATGGGTAATAGATGAATTATCTAAACCTATTCTATCTATTAATCCATTGCACAACAAATTTCCTTGGGGTAATTGCAGTAATTGATATTTTAAGGAGCTACTTCCTGAGTTGATGACAAAAATATTCATGATAGAAACTTAATTATTGTTGTGCTTGAATAGAGGTAATGATAACGGTGTTAAAAATATCGTCGATGGTACAACCTCTGCTTAGATCGTTGACTGGCTTATTTAATCCTTGCAACATTGGACCAATTGCCAATGCACCTGTTTCTCGTTGAACAGCTTTGTACGTATTGTTGCCTGTGTTAAGATCTGGAAAAATGAGTACACTGGCTTGTCCTGCTACTGGTGAATTGGGCATTTTTTGTTTGCCTACAGTTGGGTCTACAGCAGCATCGTATTGTATTGGACCTTCTACTTTTAAGTCAGGTCGTTTTTGTTTTACAATTTCAGTAGCCTTTCGAACTTTTTCTACATCTTCTCCTTGACCAGATGAACCTGAAGAATAAGACAACATGGCTATCTTAGGTTCTATACCAAACATTAAACTGCTTTCAGCAGATGAAATGGCAATTTCAGCTAATTGCTCAGAGGTAGGATTGGGATTTACTGCACAATCGCCAAATACACAAACCCTGTCAGGTAAACACATAAAGAAAACAGATGAAACTGTACTTACGTCAGGCTTGGTTTTTACAAATTGTAGTGCAGGACGAATTGTGTGTTGTGTAGTATGCAAGGCACCAGAAACCATACCATCTGCATGGCCTTTATACACCATCATGGTGCCAAAATAAGATACATCACTCATTAAGTCCCTTGCCATTTCTAAACTAATACCTTTTGATTTTCGCAGTTCGAAAAGTGTTTCAGCGTAGCCATCAAACATAGGAGATTTTATTGGATCAATAATTTGTATATCGTTGGTGTTAAACGAGATATTCAATCGTTTAATAGCTGTTTTAATTTCATCTTCATTACCCAAAATAGTTAACGAAACAGCATCCTTTTTAATCAGTTGTGCTGCGGCTGTAATCACTCTATCGTCATTGCCTTCAGGCAATACAATATGTTTTTTATGGGCTTTGGCACGTTTTAATAACTGATATTGAAACATACGTGGCGTAATGCCTTCTGGTTGAAATGTAATCAGTTTGTCTTCAAAAGTTTTGGTATCTACAAATTGTTCAAAAGTATTGATAGCCAGCTCAATTTTTTGTTTGTTATCAGGATAAATACTCGATTGTGTTGCACCAACTTTATTTACAGTTGCAAAAGTGCCAGTTTCTACTTGTATAATAGGTACAACGGTTTCGAGCCCTTCAATTAAACGAACAATGGGTTCTTCTGGTTCTAATCCACCAGTTAAAATAAGGCCAGCAATTTTAGGATAGTTTTTTGAAAGGTTGGCTTGTAATGCACCTAAAATAATATCACCTCTATCTCCTGGTGTTACAATTAATGTATTTTCTTTCAGGCGTAGTAAACAATTTCTCAATTGCATTGCACCCACAATTTCGTGGTCAACCTGATTGCTTAATAAATTTTCTCCAAACAACACTTTGCCTTCAATTGAATCGCAAATTTCTTTCATGGTTGGATTGCCCAAATCTTTGTTAATGGGTATGGTGCTAAATAAAATATCTTTTGGTAACCGCTTGGTTAATACATCATTCAATTCATCTCTTAACAGTGGATTTACTTTGTTGGCAACCACCGATAAAACCTGTACTTCCTTATCGGCAAAGCTTTTAAAATTCGATAAAATATTGGTTGCAATTTCATCAGCTGAATCACCATCACTATTCATCACCAATAATACAGGTATTCCTAAATTTCTTGCAATCGAAATATTCACATCAAATTCAAAAGCCAGTCCTTCACCCATAAAATCTGTTCCTTCCACAATTACAAAATCATATGTTTCTTCTAGCTTTTTGTATTTGGCAATTATTTTATCAATTACAAATGCTGTATTGCCTTCACTTCGGTATTGCAATGCTTCATCTCGGGTAAAAGCATACATTTCTTCATATTTCAAATTCAATCCAAAATGTGCAGCAATGGTTTGTATGTGTACATCTTTACACTTTTCAGGAGCGTCATTAATGACTGGTTTGAAGTAAGCAATTTTCTTAGTTTTTCCCGATAGCATATTGGTTAAACCCAATGCTACAAGGGTTTTGCCACTGTAAGGTTCGGATGAGGCAATATAAATGGCTTTAGACATAGTAACAGAATTATGTATAAATGACGTAATTTTTTTCGATAAAGCAAAACTTCTTCTTTTACTTAAAAAAGGAACTGATATATATCATTATTTGCAATGACAATTATGTTTGTTTTATCGAATTTTGGAATGAACGAATAATTAGGCTCAACAAATAAATTTAAAAAGCAGTAATACACGTAATGATTATTTTTACAAGGTAGCCATATACACTATCAATTGTTTAAACTAGTCAAATATCGTTTTCCCTTATTACTGCTACTGGCCTCTGTGTTAGCCATATTTGTATGTAATTATACTGGAGAGTTTTGGGAAGAAAAAGTTAGAACAGGTTTATACAAAATAAAAGGCGATTCAGTACCTTCTTTTGCAACTGAGCAAGTAGATAGTAAAGGAGTTCCTTTTGTAAATTATTCAACTGAAAATACTATATTCCCTGGCACACATTACAATGCAACCATTGTAGCCAACTATGCAATTGAGTATTTCAATAAGTATCAAAAACAAAAAAACGAATTGTATTTACAACAGTTTAATCATTGTATTGATTGGTTAAAAGATAGTGCTACCATAAGCAACAATCAAGCATTGTATTTTTTTAATTGGAGGCAAGCATGGTATCCTTTAGTGAAAGGGAAATTTACCAGTGGTATTTCATCGGGTAGGGCAATTGAAGCTTTATTACTTGCTTATCAGCGTTTACAAGATAGCAGTGCATTAAAGCTTGCTCAACAATTAATGAGGGGTTATTACTTGCCCATTCAACAAGGTGGATTTACTTATCAAGAAAAAAGTGGCTGGTGGTATGAAGAAATTGCTGACAGCAGTTTACAAACACCACGTATTTTAGATGGACATATTTATGCCATCTTGGGTGTTCAAAAATTATGGAAAATTACAAAGCAGGATTCTGCCAAAATACTTGTAGATAAAGGCTTGCAAGCTTTAAAAAATCAATTGTTTTTTTACGATGCGGGTAACGAAATTATTTATTATGATGTTTATAAAAAGCAAGCCGATAAAAAGTACCAGCATATTTTAGTACAGCAAATGAAAGAGCTTTGGCAAATTACAGGTGATACCACTTTTAAAAATTATTACGATAAATGGAGCAAGCCATTGAACAAACCTTACATAGTAAGAATTGTTCAGGAAAAAAATCGTTCAGGATTAATTTATTTTTTTTTATTATTTATTATTTTACTGCTGTTGCTGTTTTTTGGTAATAGATTTATTTTCAAATTAAAAACTCAAATACATTAATCTTTTATATAGATGACAAAATTTAAAACGCATATCTGCATCATTGGAGCTGGACCTGCCGGAGCAACTACATCTTTATTCCTGTCTAAACTTAAAATTCCGCATTTTATCATAGATGCTGCTACTTTTCCTAGAGATAAGGTTTGTGGCGATGGACTTGATTTAAAAGTAATTCGGGTACTGAATAATTTAGACCCTAATCTGGTAACACAAGAAATTTTAAACAACGATAACTTTATAAAGTGTCAGGGATTTGTTTTTAATATTTCAAAAAATAAGAAAGCTCTATTAACCTATCGCTCCAAAAATGGGGAAGCTAATTTGCCTCAGTTCTGTTTTAGCAAACGGCAATATTTCGATAACTTTTTAGTATCAAAAATAAATCCTGCTTTTGCTACTTTCTTTCAATCAACAAAAGTTGAAAAGATTATTGAAATAGGTGATGAAAGAGTTATTACAGCAATTAATGCAAAAGGTAAAATCGAAATCACCACAAAATTGGTGGTTGGTGCCGATGGTGATCATTCGGTTGTGTTAAAAAGTTTAGGGAAAAGGCCCATTGATCGAGAACACTATTCTGCTGGATTACGACAATACTGGAAAGGAATTGAAGGCGTATCGCCAAATAATCACTTAGAATTATATTTACCTAAATCGCTTCCATTTGCATACTTATGGATTTTTCCATTACCTAATGGAGAAGCAAATGTGGGCTGTGGATTACTGAGCAGTTTGATTGCAAAAAATAATATAAATCTCAAAGACTTATTTAACGAAATAATTACCAAAGATCCGGTTATTAAAGATCGATTTAAAAATGCTGCCCCATTGGAAAAACCTGTTGGATGGGGATTGCCAATGGCATCTTTACGCAGAAAAGCTTCTGGCAATGGGTGGTTGTTAACAGGTGATGCAGCTTCATTAATTTGCCCAACAACTGGCGAAGGAATTGGTCCTGCAATGTTCAGTGGTTTTATTGCAGCACAATTTATAGAACGTGCTGTGCAAACCAACAATTTTTCAGCAGATACATTTAAAAACTACGATCGAGAAATTTATAAGCGTTTAGAAAGCGGTATTAAAAACAATGAGCTTTTAAGAAAGGCATCTCCAGGGTTTTATAAATTTTTCATTAACACATTTGCTACTACATTTTTGTGTAGGTATTATTTTAGAAAAGGTGTAGCTCGCTGGATAAAAACAGCTTATGAAGAAGATATTAAAGTTTCAATAGATTAGCTGAGTTGTATTTTTTAGTACAAGAGTGTCCTTAGTTTATGCTCAGGATAAACTTCAACGAGTATCAAAAGTAGCAACAACGGTTAGTACATAAAAAACCACTCAATAACTAGTGGTTATGTTTTTATAAAAAGTATCGATTTTTTTAGTCATATCCATTTCGTAAGTAACTCCATTGGTGGTTCTTGAATAGCTGCCTTTGCTGGTAGAAACTGCTCTTGTAACAAACCATGTTCATGTTTTCCAACATTATATTGCTCATTTCAAATACTCAAACTTAATAAAACGTTACAACATGATGTGTACGGTCAATTGTTGTCTTCTTAGTTAAATCAAATTGAGTACTGCTATTTCTATTGTTGGGTACGAAAATGTAAAACCTGCTTTTTGAATTTTTTTTGAACTAACGGTTGTGCTTTTTAAAACTTCAATACTCATTTCTCCCAGTATAATTTTCAATACAAATGCCGGAACATGAATAGGGATATAAAAATTTCCTCTTAATTTTTTTACAATGGCTAAAGTAAGTTGCTTATTATTTACAGGGTTGGGTGCAACTGCATTATAACTACCTTGTAAATTGGTATTTTCAATTGCGTAAATAAATTGCTTACATAAATCGTCTATGTGTATCCAACTCACCATTTGTTTGCCATTGCCTAAAATGGCTGCAATGCCTATTCTTATTGGGTTTAAAAACTCTTTTAACGCACCACCTTTGGGTGACAATACAATACCTGTTCTAAGTTTAACCAATCGTATGTTTAGTGTTGTTACTGGTTCAATGCTTGCTTCCCATTGTTGGCAAGTGCTGCCTAAAAAATCTTTTGCTGCACTGTCATTTTCTTCAAAACCATTGTTGTGTGTTGCTGGGTCAGGGCCATACCAGCCAATTGCACTTGCACTAACAACCGCTTTTACATGTTGTTTGTTTTCTTTCAAAGCTTTTACCAATAAAGCACTGCTTAATGTTCGGCTATTTAAAATTTCAGCTTTTCTTTCATCACTCCAACGTTTATCAGCTACACCTGCACCAGCTAAATGCACAATATAATCTGCCTGTTCAATAGCATTCACGTCAATGGTTTGTTGGTCAACATTCCATGCTGCATAACTGAGCATTGGATTGGTAGAAACTGTATTGGCATTTCTACTTAATACAATTACCTTATAATTTTTTGCAATCAACAGCTCTGTTAATCTGCTGCCAACCAATCCCGTTCCTCCTGAAATTAAAACTGTTTGCATAATTTTTTTGTTACGGTCTGTAGAATTGCTATTTAGCTTTCTAGCTAGTACTGAGCGTAGTCGAAGTATCGCACCCTTGAACGTTTACTATTCTGTTCAGCAATTTACTCTCTTATTCTAACAAAAATTTTTCAATAGAGTTCATTTATTCAAATGCTTATTATATTACACCCATAATTGCAAAAAATGAAAGTTGGTATTATAGGTGGTGGAATTGCTGGGTTAAGTACTGCATTGGCTTTACAAAAAGCTGGTATCGATTTTCATTTATTTGAACAAAGCCCAGCATTTAGAGAAGTTGGTGCAGGTATACTACTTAATACAAGCACTAGGTTTTTATTAGATCAATTGGGTGTTGGCGAACATTTTGATGCAGTAAGTATTCCTGTTAAACATTTTACTATTGCTGATTATAAGGATAAAAAAGTACGTGACGTTCTATTTAAAAAACATGGATACTCTATTCATCGTGCAAAATTAATTGAAGTTTTAAGCAAGCCTTTACAACCACATCAATATACTTTAAATGCAAGAATTGAAACAGTTCAACAGTCAGTTACAAAAGCAAGCATTGTAGTAAATAATAAAGCACATGAGTTTGATATTGTAATAGCAGCCGACGGAATACAGTCTGCAACGAGGAAACAATGGCTTCCATTAGTTCAACCTCGTTATACACAACAAACCATGTGGCGTGGTATTGCTAGTTTTACAATGCCAGAAAGATTTAAGGATTGCATCTATGAATTGTGGGGTAATAACAAGCGTTTTGGAATAATGCATTTAGGGAATGAAAAATATTTTTGGTACACAGTTGCTTGGGCAAAAGAAGGGGGCAAAGACAACCAAGAAACGATAAAAGCAGATATTGCTAAATTCTTCTCAGAATACCATCCCAATGTTCATGAGCTTATTGAAAAGAGTGAGCCTATTATACGAACCGACGTAAAAGATATGGAGCCAGGCAATTTTTCTTGGTTTAATAATCGGATAGTTTTTGTAGGCGATTGTATTCATGCTACAACTCCACATTTATCTCAAGGAGCGTGCAAATCAATTGAAAGTGGATATGCTTTGGTGGGCTGCTTATTAAAACATCCAGATAATATACATGCTGCATTTGAACAGTACCAAAATTTACGAAAAAATAAAGTGAAAATGTTGAATAAGCTTTCTTACTTTTTTGGAAGGTTTAGTCATCAAAGAAAATCTTGGCAAGACAAATTAATTAACTTAGGATTGAAAGTAGTTCCTCAAGCATATATCAACTACAAGTTTGACCAATCAGTTGATTTAAAGCCTATTAACAATTTACATTTTTAAACAATTACCTCAATAGACTATCCAGCTTTTGGTGGTATAATTTATAGTCGTTAATGTTGGTATGTATGGCACCTTCAACAGTAATAAACTCGTCAGTATTTTTAAGAGATTTTTTTAATTGTATTGCATTGCTGTAAGGTACTACACCATCGTCAGTTCCTTGAAAAATAGTAATTGGGGCAAGTACATTTTTCAAATATTCTTTTGTAGGTAATTTGTAATGTATCATTTTACTTACAGGAAAAATAAAACAATACCTGTTAAAAATAGACGTAATACTACTGTATGGCGTTTCTAAAATCAGTTGCTTGCAATTGCGTTTGCTGGCTAAATAACTGGCAATACCTGTACCCAAACTTTTACCGTAAATACTAATGCTATCTGGTTTAAATTTAGCTTTAGCCATGCTGTAAACCTGTATGGCTTCTTCGTATAAAATTGCTTCTGATAATTTGCCTGTACTCTTGCCAAAAGTTGGATAATCGGGCATCCAAACCTCATAACCTTTTTTAGTGAAGTTCTCTGCAAAAGAAGCATAACGATTAATATTTTCTCTGTTGCCATGAAAGTATAATATAATACCTTTTATAGAAGAGGTGTCTTTGGGTAAAAATTGAATGAGATTAAAGGTTGTTGTTGCATCATACTCAAGGTTTACTTCTTTAAAAGGTTGCTTAAATGAGTAAGTGTAATCAGCAGTTAAACTTACAGGATGAAATAAAAATTTCTCTTGTAAATAATACAATGCAATGCCCAATGTGCAATACACAAGTACAATTACTTTTAAAAAACGGATAATTTTTTTTCTTTGCAAGTTCAAAATATGCAGTATTCTTTTAGTTATGCTCCAAATTCGTTTTTTACACCCACCAATGCCGATGCAATTACTTGATGCATGTCGTAATACCTATACTCAGCCAGTCTTCCACCAAAAATAACATTCGGTTCAGCATCTGCTAAATCACGATATTGTTTAAAAATTTTGGTATTCCTATCGTCATTAACAGGATAGTAAGGTTCCATGCCTTTGCTCCAGGTTGCAGGATATTCTTTGGTAATAATTGTAGTAGGCTGTCTGCCAAATTCAAAATGTTTATGCTCAATAATTCTTGTATATGGGGTTGCGTCATCTGTATAATTGATGGCAGCTACACCTTGGTAATTTTCT
>CALRLF020000093.1:0-14408 GCA_943368475.1 Allobosea thiooxidans | reverse complement strand
CTAATATTTTCTGTAAAATAAAAAAAATGGCGACAATAGCCAAATTCATATTCTTCAGTAAAAGTGTGCGACGCAACAGTTGCTCAATGCTTGTTCTGCTGCTCGTTACCAAAAATATCTAGTGATCATTCAAAGGCAATCCTTGTTCCTGCCATTGCTTCCAGTTAATATATTCTGGAGCCACACGATGTTCTTCCATCGTAATGCAATTATCTACAGGGCAAACCAATTTACATAAGTTGCAGCCCACACATTCGTCATCTTTAATGGTGTATTTGTTGTAAGGATTTCCTTTTTCGATATTGATGGATTGATGCGATGTATCTTCACAAGCAATGTAACACAAGCCACAGTGAATGCACTTATCCTGATTGATTTTTGCAATGTGGTGATAGTTGATATCGAGGTCTTCCCAATGGGTAATTTTTTCTACGCTTTTACCAATAAAATCATCGAGGGTTTTAAAACCTTTTTCATCCATCCAGTTATTGAGGCCTTCGCACATGTCTTCAACAATTCTAAACCCATGTTTCATGGCTGCAGTGCACACTTGCACATTGCTTGCACCCAATAGCATAAATTCAACAGCATCTTTCCATGTGCTAACACCACCAATTCCACTGATTGGTACTTTTGCAGTAAGCTCATCTTGTGCAATAGTGGTAAGCATTTTTAATGCAATGGGTTTTACAGCAGGTCCACAATAACCACCAAATACGCTTTTGCCTGCCACATAAGGATTGGGAACCAAAGTATCTAAATCGATACCTGTAACAGATTGTATAGTGTTGATTAAACTGAGTGCATTGGTGCCACCTTCGACAGCTGCACGACCAGTTGGCACAACAGAGTGGACGTTAGGCGTTAGTTTGGTAATTACAGGAATGGTTGCTTTCTCCATTACCCATTCAACCACCATTTTTGCAATTTGAGGATCTTGACCCACAGCAGCTCCCATGCCACGTTCTGTCATGCCATGTGGGCAACCAAAGTTGAGTTCAAATCCCATTGCCCCAGCATCTTCACATTTTTTAATGAGTTCATGCCAGGCAGTTCTGTTATTATCAGCCATGAGAGAAACAATCATGGCCCTATCGGGAAATAACTTTACACACTCCGTAATTTCTTTGAGGTTGATATCTAATGGTCTGTCGCTGATGAGTTCAATATTGTTGAAGCCCATAACACGATGGCCACCATAATCTACAGCAGAATATCTGCTGGAAACATTCTTTACTTGGCTTCCCAATGTTTTCCATACAACACCACCCCAGCCTGCTTCAAAAGCACGGAGAACATTTACTTTTTTATCTGTTGGCGGAGCACTTGCCAACCAAAAAGGATTGGGTGATTTAATGCCGAGGAAGTTTGAAGTTATGTTTGCCATAAATATTTTTTTACCACGAATGCACGAATTGACACGAATGGGTTTAATAAATAATTCTTTTATATTCCATTTTCCCTCTAGCAAAATTGACGATTAAGCCAAGCTTGTTATCGGAAACTTTTAAATAGTTAATAGTTTGAGCAATGTGCTCATCACTTATAGAGACTGCACATTTAACTTCTAAAATAATTTTATCAAGTAAAACAAAGTCAGCATAAAATTTATGTTCTAGTAAGATGTCTTTATAATAAACTAAATACTCTTTTTCCCTCTCATAAAAAATACCATTTTCAGTGAACTCAAACTCCAAAGCATCCTTATAAACTATTTCAGAAAAGCCATGCCCCAATTGTTTATGAACTTCCATACACAAACCAATAATGGCATAAGATTCTTCTTTGTAAATAATATTATCCATTGATACATCTTTTACTCATTCGTGTTAATTCGTGTATTCGTGGCAATATATTTTAGAATAGAGGCTGCCCCATCTTTACCAGCCTGCACTGCATCTACTACTTCTCTACCTCCATTTATACAATCTCCACCTGCAAAAACACCTTTAAGGTTAGTTATAGTTTTTTCCTGAACATTGATTTTACCACTCTTATTCTCTAATTGATTGCTCTTAACTAAACTTTCAAAAGGCATTTGTCCAGCTGCTTTAATAACCATATCAACATCTAATGCAATTGTTTCTCCTGTAGCAATGGGGCTACGTCGTCCACTTGCATCAGGTTCTCCTAATTGCATGATGTCGCAAATAAGTTGGGTAACTTTACCATCTACACCAATTACTTCTTTGGGTGATGCCAACCAAATCACATTACACCCATCTAACTTAGCAATATTCAATTCATGCTCGGTACAAGGCATTTCTTCTTGGGTTCTTCTGTATACCAAGGTTACTTCTTTTGCACCCAAACGTTTGGCTTGTGTGGCAGCATCAATAGCTGTCATGCCCATACCAATTACTGCGACTTTATCGCCAACTGCTAGTGAAGAATAATTGTTGGTTCTTAACTCATAGATAAATGAAATGGCATCGACAACTCCATTTAAGTGTTCACCAGGAATTTCTAATTGGCGAGCCAAACCAACACCAAATGCTAAATAAACAGCATCGTAGTCAGCTTTCAATTCTTCAAGTGTGATGTCTTTACCTAATGCTTGATTGTATTTAATTTCTATTCCACCAATAGCAGTGATGTAGTTTACTTCATCTTCACAAAACTGAGGTGTTACTTTATATGCAGCAATACCATAAGTCATTAAGCCACCCCCTTTGCTTTCTTTTTCATAGATGGTTACATGAATGCCTTCTCTACTTAATGCATGAGCACAACTTAGACCAGCCGGACCAGCACCAACTATAGCAACTCGTTTACCTATAGATGGCTTGCGTTCAAACAACTGCCATTTTTTTTGCATAGCTATTTCTGTTGAATAGCGTTGCAGCTTAGCAATAGTAATTGGGGGTTCATCCATGAGGTTAAACACACATGCTCCTTCACATAATTTTTCAACAGGACAAACCTTGCTGCAACCTGCTCCCATAATATTGGATGAAAAAATAGTATGTGCCGATCCTTTGATATTATCGGTAGTGATTTGCTTGATGAACTTGGGCACATCAATACTTGTGGGGCAGGATTTTGTGCAAGGTGCATCATAGCAAAACAAGCAACGATTGGCTTCTACCAACGCAGCATCCTTTGTTTCGAATGGAGGATGAATATCGGAGAAGTTTTGCTCGTATTGTTGTTGTGTAAGCTTGTTGTTTTGAATAGCCATAATATATTTTTTGCCACGAATGCACAAATTTGCACGAATGGGTTGTTTAATATTTATTCATCTGTTGAAGTGTGCGACGCAACTGAAGCTTAATTTTTATTCAATTGCCCACAACATAAAAAAACTACAATTCCGATATTTTACCATAAGTCTCAGGTCTTCTATCTCTGAAGAATTGCCACTTGCTTCTAATTTGCTCTATTAAATCTAAATCAAATTCGGCAATCAATAATTCATCTTTGTCTTCACTTGCTTCGGCAATAATTTGTCCTAGTGGATTTACAAAATACGATGTGCCATAAAACTTACCTAAGTTCCAAGGTTGTTCAGTTCCAACACGATTGATACAGCCCATAAAATAACCATTGGCTACAGCATGTGCAGGTTGTTCCAACTTCCATAAATATTGTGATTGTCCAACTGTAGTTGCACTTGGATTATACACAATTTCTGCTCCATTTAAACCCAAACAACGGGCTCCGTCAGGGAAGTGTCTGTCATAACAAATGTACACACCAACTTTAGCGTATTTCGTTTGAAATACAGGATAGCCAAGGTTTCCAGGCTTGAAGAAAAACTTTTCCCAAAAACCACCAGTATGTGGAATATGATTTTTTCTGTACTTGCCTAAATAAGTTCCATCAGCATCTATCACAGCAGCAGTGTTGTACAAAACTCCTGCCTGTTCTTTTTCATACACTGGAACAATAATGACCATGTTGTACTTTTTGGCATACTCCTGCATGCGTTCTGTTGTAGGACCTGGAACTGTTTCAGCACTTGCATACCACGCTGCATCTTGACCAGGACAGAAATAAGGTGTATTGAATATTTCCTGAAAACAAAGAATTTGTACCCCTTGCCTGCCAGCTTCTTCAATTAAAGGAATATGCTTTTGCACCATAGCTTCTTTGATTTCCTCAATAGTGCCTTCTCCTTCGGTTTTTGGAAGGGACATTTGGATGAGTGCTGATTTGATGATTCTTGCCATAAATTTATTTTTTTGCCACGAATACACGAATTATCACAAATAAGTATTCTATTATTTATTATTGACCAAACTACATTACTACTATTATATTGCTGTTGCGTCGTTTTAAATCCTGCTTATTGCAGGGCACACTTCAACTGTAATAAATCTATTGAACAATTCAACCACAGCGACGAAACGACATAACGAAATCACAACGTTGTGGAACTTAGTGCCGTTGTGTCTTTGTGGTTCATTTATATTTTCCCTTCTACTTTATTACGTTTAATAAACTGACCATAACCTTTCTCCACTTTACATTCATTGTTATCTATTGCAACTTTACCTCTTAATAAAACAGTTTTTACTTTACCTGTTAGTTCCCATCCTTCATAACCACTGTAATCAACATTCATGTGATGTTTTGTTACAGACAATGTATGTTTTTCATTCGCATCGAACAAAACAATATCAGCATCGCTTCCTACAGCAATAGTTCCTTTTTTTGGAAACATGCCAAATATTTTTGCAGCATTTGTTGAAGCCACTTCTACATATTTGTTCAAAGAAATTTTCTCTTTGTTTACGCCTTCACTAAATAGTAATTCCATTCTGTTTTCAATAGCTGGATGACCATTAGGGATTTTTGAAAAATCATCTTTACCCATTAATTTTTGTTCCCACATAAAAGGGCAATGGTCAGTTGCCACCACATTTACCAACCCTTGATTTATGCCAGCCCACAATGTTGCCTGATCTTTCTTTTCTCTTAATGGCGGGCTCATTACCCATTTTGCACCTTCAAAATTTTGTTCGTATAAACTGGCATCCAAAATCAAGTATTGAATACAAGTTTCCACAAATACTTTTTGATTTCTTCTGGTTGCATTTCGTACTGCATTCAACGCACCTTCACATGTTAAATGAACAATGTAACCTGGGCAGCCTGTATAGTTTGCCATATCTGCAAATCTGCCACTAGCTTCAGCTTCTGTAACTTCTGGCTGTGACAAATAATGATATAATGGAGCCAGTTTTCCTTCTGCTTTATGCTTGGCAATCAGGTAATCAATCATATCGCCATTTGTAGCGTGAACATTGATTAAACCTCCATGTTTTTTTACTTCCAGCATCAAATCAATCATCTGCCTGTCATCTATCATCAAAGCTCCTTTATAAGCCATGAATGTTTTGAAAGAAGTGATGCCTTCTTCTTCAATAAAATGTTGGATTTCCTTTTTGGTATTTTCATTAAAGTCAGTAACGGCCATATGAAAGCTGTAATCACCAACTGCATTATTATCGCTTCTGCTTTTCCATTCTTGTAAAGCAGCTTGCAAACTATTGCCTTGCTTTTGTAAGATAAAATCAATTACAGTTGTTGTGCCACCATATAAAGCAGCTCTTGTGCCTGTTTCATAATTATCGCTGCTGTATGTTCCCATGAAAGGCATATCCAAATGCACATGTGGGTCAATTCCTCCTGGCATTACCAGCTTTCCTGTTGCATCGATAATTTCATCAGCCACAACATTTAAGTTTTTGCCAATAGCTGATACAGTTTCTCCTTCAATAAAAACATCTGCAACATAATCATCAGTTGCAGTAATGATTCTTCCGTTTTTGATTAAGATACTCATACTTATTATTTTGAACCACGAAGACACAAAGACACGAAGTTTCACAACGTTGTGATTTCGTTTTGTCGTTTAGTCGTTGTGGTTAATTGTTCAATTTTATTCTTTAGTACAAGTGTGCGACGCAACAGGTGTTCAATACTTATTCTGTTGCTGGTAACACAACTCTATTTATTCGTTTTCATTAATAATCTATACACAATTCCACTTACTATAAAGCCTACAAACCATGCATAGTTATACAAATGTTCAATCCACGATGCGACAGCATCAGCAGGAAGTAATTTTACTGTAACCAAAAAACCTGGAACATTTGGAATAATACCCGCCAATAAAGCAATAATTGCCTTTGTATTGAAACCATTGCTGTAACTGTATATCCCTTTATGACTGTATAATTCTTTTAATTGCAATTCTTTATTTCGAATGAAAAAATAATCTACAATCATTATTCCTCCAACAGGGCCCAGCAAACTTGAATAAGCAATCAACCATGTGAAAATGTAACCAGTTGGGTCGGCAATTAATTTCCAGGGAAAAATTAAAATACCAATTACACCTGTGATATAACCACCAGTTCTAAAATTAATTTTCTTAGGAGCAAGATGAGCAAAATCGTTTGTAGGGCTCACAATATTTGCAGCAATATTTGTTGCCAAGGTGGAAAGTGCAACTGCTATCATAGCAACACTCACCAATGCTTTACTTTCAAATTTTCCTGCTAATACAACAGGATCCCAAATGGTTGTTCCAAATACAATGGCTGTGGCTGACGTAACCACAACTCCAATAAAAGCAAACAAAGTCATAGAAGTTGGTAAGCCAATTGCCTGCCCATTTATTTGTGCTTTTTGAGATGTTGCATACCTTGTAAAATCTGGAATGTTTAACGATAATGTTGCCCAGAAACCAACCATGCCAGTCAATGCAGGAAAAAAGAAATGAAAGAAATCGGCTGTTGTTGCAAACTTAGAAGGCGTTTGTAAAATAGGACCTAAACCATTGGCAGCAGTAATAGCCCAATACAACAATGCCAAAGCTGCAACTGGTAAAAAGATAGCTTTAAACACCAATAACTTTCTGATACTTTCAACTCCTAAATACACTACATACATATTCAATAACCAAAATAGAAAAAAGCAAATTGCTGGTCCCGTTTGCAAGCCAAATGAAGCTGGAAAAATTTGTGGCAATGTTTCTAATGAAGGAACCCATAAACGCATCATTTGGTAAATAGCAAATCCACCAATCCACGTTTGAATACCAAACCAACCACATGCAACAACTGCTCTTAACAATGCAGGAATATTAGCTCCTGACGTACCAAAGCTTGCACGTGCAAATACAGGAAATGAAATACCATATTTAGCTCCGGCATGACCATTTAAAATCATTGGTATTAATACAATACTATTTCCCAGAAAAATGGTTACAATAGATTGCCACCAATTCATACCACCTTGAATAAGTGAACTGGCCAACATATAGGTTGGAATGCATAAACTCATGCTTATCCACAATGCAGCAAAGTTGCTTGTTGTCCATGTTCTTTTGGAAGATGGTACAGGTGCAAGATCTTCACTGTGTAATGAGGAAGCTTGTAATTCTTCTGTTAGTATTTCATCAGCATGCATGCAGTTGAATTAAGAATTATAAATTAGGAATTAAAAATTAATTTACATGTTCATCAGCAATCTTCAAAGCTTCACTAATAATTGCCAATCCTTCATCAATTTGTTCTTTGGTGACACATAATGGTGGGGCAATAAATATATAGCCCCAACGTACAAAAGTGTACATGCCCAATTCCTTAATTTTTGCTGCTACTTTATTCATCACCACCATTTCATCTGGTTTGGCATTAAATGGTGCCATGGGTTCTTTAGTTATTCTGTTTTTTACCAATTCCAAACAACCCAATAACCCAGTAGTACGCCAATCACCAATACTTGGATGGATAAGTTTCAAATCTTCTATTCTGCTGTTGAGGTAAGCACTCATGACATTACAATTCTCAATCAGTTTTTCATCTTCATAAATCTTCAATGTTTCTAATGCTGCTGCACAGGCTACAGGGTGTGCAGAATAAGTTAATCCCAATGCTAAAACAGTATCATCAAACTTAGCTGCAATTTTATCGCTTACCATTAAACAACCAAATGGCAAGTAACCACAGGTTAATCCTTTTGCCATACAAATCATATCTGGAATGATGCCATGATTCTCAAAACCAAACCATTTTCCTGTGCGTCCAAAACCACTCATAACTTCATCCATGACTAATAAAATACCATGCTTATCACAAATACTTCTTACTGCTTTCAAATAACCAACAGGATATTGTAAACAACCCGATGAACCACTTTCTCCTTCTAATAAAATGGCAGCAATATTTGCTGGACCTTCATAGGCAATCATTCTTTCAAGGCTTGCAACGGCTTCTTTCAATAAATTTTCAGCACCGTATTCCCAACGATATAAATAAGGTATATCTATGTGTACAAAATTGGGTGCCTGTTGACTGTCAACTGGTAATTTTCTCGGATCACCGCTTGCCGTCATGGCTCCATTACTTGATCCATGATACGATTGATAACGGGTTACAATTTTATGTCTTCCTGTATATGATCTTGCCAACTTAATAGCATTCTCAATAGAAGTTGCCCCACATAAAGTATAGAAAGCTTTGTTCAAATCACCCGGACAAATCTCAGCCATTTTTTTGCCCAACTCACCACGAACTTTGGTTACACAACTTGGCGTAACATAAGCCACTTGCTGCATTTGCTTTACCACAGCTTCAGTTACCCGTTGGTTACCATGACCAATGTTCACATTCATTAATCCACTGCTGAAATCTATGTAACGTTTGCCATCATAATCGTACAAATACACACCTTCTGCATACTCAACAGCAATTGGTGAATGACCTTTTTGTTTGCTCCAGCTAAACAGCGTATAGTCAAGACTATCTTGAATAATTTCTTTAGATTGAGATAATGTTTCTGTATTCATAATTTGCCCTTAACGGAATTTTAATTATTTATGTTGCCAGCTTTTGAATAGCTATTGAGCTGCAGTGGCGTCGCACTCTTGTACTGTTGAATATTTATTGAGCACCTTTACTTCCACTAAAAATCAATTCTGAGAATTCAAGCTTTTCAATATCAAATAATGCTCCCCAGAAAGCATGTCCCCCATCACAAACATCAATAACACGTGTTTTCCATTCGTTGCTAAAAGAACCATCCTTAAGAAAAACTTTCCAAAAAGCATTTATATAAATAAACTTCTTGCCTTTTATGATTACACCAATATATTGGTAAGCATATTCATCTGGTTTCAATTTTACTGTTGAGAGAAAATTAGATAACTTTTCTTCAAGTTGTTTTTTATCCTTCTCTTCTATGACACAATAGTTTAAAATGTTTTCTGGCGTTGATCTGGAGCATTGATGCAATCCACCTTTTACATTACCAGTATCTAGTATTGTACTCTCATAAAATTTCTGTTCCGAACTTTGACAACTACCCGTGAAATAAATAAAAGCGAAACAAAACTTTACAAGGATTTTCTGCATAATTCAAAATTTATAATTCATCATTCAAAATAATTGCTACGACATCCAATTAACCCCAGCTTCAGCATTCCATTTCGTGGTGCTCTTTTTCAACTTTGTCCAAAACTCAATGCTGCTTTTACCTGTAATATCTCCAACTCCAAATTTGCTTTCATTCCAGCCACCAAAACTGAATGGCTCACGTGGTACAGGCACACCAACATTTACCCCAATCATACCAGCACTTGCACGTTCAATAATGTAACGTGCCATTCCACCATTTTGTGTAAACACACTTGCTGCATTGCCATAAGGATTGGAATTTTCAATAGCCAATGCTTCATCAACAGTATTGGTACGCATTATAGAAATTACCGGACCAAAAATTTCTTCTTTGGCAACACTCATATCAGGTGTTACATAATCAATGACTGTTGGACCAACATAAGTGCCTCCTTCTTTGCCAGCAACTTTTGTATTACGTCCATCTACTAAAATTGTAGCACCATCTTTTTCGGCTTGTGTAATGTATTGTTCAATGCGTTCTTGTGATGCTTTATTAATCACAGCTCCAAGGTTTTCACCTGGAACAATTTTTCTTGCTTCTTCGCAAATTTTTTCAACGATATGGTCAATATTACCTACGCCAACCATTGCACTTGCTGCCATACAACGCTGACCAGCACAGCCACTCATGCTTGCAGCAACATTTTGTGCAGTCATTCCAGGGATTGCATCAGGCAAGACCATTAAGTGATTTTTTGCTCCGCCTAAAGCCAAGCATCTTTTTAAATTTTGTGTAGCTCTTTGATACACAATTTTTGCAACTTTTGTAGAACCTACAAAACTTACCGCTTCTATACCCGGATGATCGCAAATAGCTTCAACTATTTCTGTATCTCCATGAACAACATTAAATACACCATCGGGCAAGCCAGCTTCTTTTAAAATTTCTGCTAATCGTCCACAACTTAAAGGTACTTTTTCACTGGGTTTCATAATCATACAATTGCCTAAAGCAATGGCATTGGGAATTGTCCAGTTAGGAACCATAGAAGGAAAATTGAAAGGCACAATAGATGCTACAACACCCAATGGAGCATGTTCTGTTCTGCATTCCACACCACGGCTAACTTCTAAGACTTCACCTGTTACCAACTGAGGTAAAGAAGTAGCAAATTCTGTCAACTCAATACACTTTTCAATTTCAGCAACAGATTCACCATAGGTTTTACCGTTTTCTTCACTGCATAATTCAGCCAATTCTTTCAAATGCTTTTCTAATAAAGTTTTATAGCGAAAGAAAACCTGCACTCTTTCTTTAATAGGTGTTTTGCTCCACGCTGGAAATGCTGCTTTTGCTGCTTTCACTGCATTGTCTAAATCAGTTGATGAAGACATAGGAACAGTAGATAAATGATTGCCATCTAAAGGAGAGATAACATCTAAAGTTCTTGACGTAGTTGCAGGCACAAATTGCCCATTGATATAGTTCTGAATAGCTGAATATTTCATTCTTCTTGTTTATAAATTTTATAGAAATAAAGAATGAATATAAAATATTTTTAGTAATCAACAAATATTTTGTACGATATTTTAGTATAAGAACAGATATTTGCATTAACTACATTATGGATAATTCAACACTAGACAGTTTAGATTTTACTATTTTATCCTGCTTACAGCAAGATGGAAGAATGAGTTTTACAGTAATGGCAGAGAAACTAAATGTATCTATTGGAACCATCAGAACAAGAGTGAACAAACTCATTGAAGATGGCACAGTAAATATTATTGGAAGGGTTGATCCTGACAAAGTGGGATTTCGTTCTTATGCCCATATTGCTGTGTATGTAAGGCCTGCTACATTGAAAGAAAAAGTTGCCAAGCAAATTGCCAAATTTAAAGAAGTGAGTTTCCTTGCAATGACTAGTGGTGATTATGATTTAGAGGTTGACGTTATGTGCAAAGACAATGAACATTTGGTTGAGTTTGTCAATAAAATTTCAGCTATAGAAGGTGTGAATCAAACGAAGACCACCATTTATTTTAAAGTGTATAAATATGCACAGCCTGATTTGGGATTGCTGAAGTAACCAACCACAGAGTTTAAGGAGTTAAAAGAGTTTCACAGAGGATTATCTAAGCTTGAGCATTTGTAGGTTTTCTTTTATTAAACCATTGCTGAATTAGCATTGATAAAGCAACTGTAATTATTCCTACCAACATACCAGCAGCAACATCAAAAGGGAAATGCTGGGCTAAATAAATTCTTGAATAGCCTACTAAAATTGCATAAATAAACCCTGCAGGAATGATCCATTTTTTATGGATGAGTAAACAGCTGATTAAGAAAAAAGAAAAAGCTGCAGATGTATGTCCTGATGGAAAACTGGCTGTTTCGTGAGGCTCTACGCCTTTAACTATGTGAATTAAAGAAGTTGGCTGAATTACTGAAACAGGGCGTAATGCATCTGGGATAATAATGTATTTGCAAATTTGTACCAACAACGTACAAATAACAAATGCTGCAACCAATAATGGAATATTTTGCTTGCTGTATTTTAAGAATACGAATAATAATACAGCCCAAACAGCACCATCCCCAAGATAAGTCCAGCAACTGAAAAAGAAATCAGCACTTGAGCCAAAATCATTGTTCAACAAAAGGAAGAGTTGGTTTTTTCCAACAACATACGAACAATAAAACAACAGCAATGATGCAACAGCAGTAATGATTACAGCGATTACAAAATTTTTATAGTTGAGCTGATTGTTCATGATTGCTGAATAATGTTATGAACGTACAAGGGTGCGACGCAACAGGTGTTTAATAGTTATACAAAAGCTGGTAACAAAAAATTATGACACCTGACTATTGTCATCTACCAAAGTTTCAGTTTCTACGGTTGATGTTTTAGGTTCTTCTTGATGTTTGAAAAACTTGTTTTGAAAAATTAAAATGGTTATTACACCAACTGAAATTGAAGCATCGGCAATATTAAAAACCGGACGGAAAAACTCAAACTCATCGCCTCCCCAAAAAGGAACCCAAGTTGGGAAATTGCCTCTTAATAAAGGGAAGTACAACATATCGACCACTTTGCCATGCAAGAAAGTACCATAATGTACATTGGTAAAAGCCTTAGCAACTACGCCAAAGTATTGTGTGTGTTCGCTATCATAACTAATATCGAAAATTAATCCATAAAACATACTATCTAACAAGTTGCCCAATGCACCTGCATAAATTAATCCTGCACAAATAATAAAGCCCTTGTGCATTTGTTTTTTGATGAAATCTTTGATTAAAAAAGTTCCCCAGATAACAGCCACCAAACGAAAAAGTGTGAGAGCAATTTTACCAAAACCGCCACCAAATTTCCAGCCCCAAGCCATGCCTTCATTTTCTACAAAATGGAGACGAAACCAATCGCCCAAAACCCTATGTTCCTCACCAGTAAAATAGTTGAGTTTGATATAAAATTTTAAAGCTTGATCGGCAATGATAATTGCCAAAACAATAAGTATAATATTTCTTGCTTTCACTGTACTGTATGATTTTAAGATGGGCAAAGATAGGGGAAATGCGTAGTGGCTTGAATGAATTGAAAAGCTTCACTTATCTTTAAACTTTATGATTGTAAAAACTTTATTGATACTGATATTGGCGTTTAATTGTTTGAGTTTACAAGCTCAGCAAAGAACCTATAAACTTAATCAATTTACATTTGAAGATACGGCTGGCAAAAAGTACAATTTAGATTCATTAAAAGGGAAAGTGGTGTATGTGGACTGCTGGTTTCCTGCTTGCCCACCTTGCAGGGCTGAAATGCGTTATTCTCAATTATTACAACAACGATTACATACCATGCAAATGGATAGTAATATTGTTTTTATTACCATTAGTTTTAAACAAAGTAGTGAAGAGTGGAAAGAAGCTTTACATAAGCTACCAATGCCTAAAGCCATTCACTTGTACAGTCCTGCCAGCACTTATGAAATTGCAATGGCTGGAGGTAACTACCCTACCTACAGAATATTTAATACCAAAGGAGATTTGGATATTGAAAATGCCAGCCGACCTTCAGAATTTTTAAGAACTGATTTTGTGTTGTATGCAATCAGTAAAGGTGAAACTGTTACCAATGCTTTGAAAATTTTTGATGCTGAAAAAAATGTAGCTAAAGAGAAAGTGAAAAATAGTTTACTAAAGAGCTTTTATGCAATTGAAATGAAGTATGATAAAGAGTTTGTAGATGCTTTTTTGAAGTTGGATGTGAAATAATTATTAATTACACGAATTATTTCGAATTACACGAATTGGAAGGCAGACATTTTGTAACCAGCAATCGTAATTCTATTGTACTTCAGTTGCGTCGCACCCTTGTACTGAACAATAGAAATGAACTTTTATTGAAACGTAGATTTTACCGCAACGTTAAACAGTTGAAAAAAGGAGTTTCACGGTGGTTTGCTTTGTGTTCTTTGTGCCTTTGTAGTGAAAAATAAAAACTACTCTTCGATATAAACTCTCTTAACACGTTGACTCACTGAAGTCATAATTTCATAGCTGATGGTACCACACCATTGAGCAACCTGTTGAACTGGTAAATTGTTGCCAAAGATTTCTACAATATCGCCTTCGTTGACATTTTCAATTTCTGTGATATCAATCATTGCCATATCCATACACACATTGCCAATTACTTTTGCCAATTGATTGTTTACATAAACACTACCAACTCCATTGCTCATTTTTCTGCTGAAACCATCTGCATAACCAATACGAATCGTAGCAATTTTACTTGCTCTTGTAACAATTCCTTTTCTATTATAACCAACTGTATCACCAGCTTTTACAGTTCTAATTTGTGCAATGGTTGTTTTTAAGGAGGCTACAGTTTGCAGGTGAATGTCTTTTCCATTGGCACTATCTACACCATACAAACCAATACCCAAACGGACCATATCCATTTGCAAATTGGGATGCCTGAAAATACCTGCTGTGTTAGCAATATGCTTAATGAATGAATAACCTAAATGATGTTGAATAAAGGT
>CALRLF020000092.1:0-14792 GCA_943368475.1 Allobosea thiooxidans | reverse complement strand
CCATTTTTAAAAATTAACCTACTGATAACGGCTTTTTGCATTTTATTAAGATTTTACTGTAAATGCTTGTAAATAAAGGGTTGTAGCTGTTTTTTAACTTTGGTTAACTTAACTGGTATTACCACTCATCCAACAAAACAACCTTTTGTCTTTACTACATCAATATGTGGTTGATTGGCCTGTAACAAAAAATACTTTTACATCGTCAAACAGTACAGTTGAACAACAAAAACAAACAAAATATAATCAACTTTAAAATTTAAAAAAATGAAAAAATTAATTATCGCAGCTTTAATTGCTGTATCGTTAACCACAACTGCATTTGCTGCAGATGTAAACAAAGTAAACAGTTTAGTATTAAATGCATTTAATGTAAATTTTGCAGATGCTACTGATGTACAATGGACATTGAACAAGAACTTTGCAAAAGCAAATTTTGTTCTGGATGGAGAAAAAATTGAAGCTTTCTTCAATTATAATGGCACTGAAATTGGCACCAGTAAAGCATTTGCATTAGACAAATTACCTGCAAATGCCCTAAGAGCATTCACTAAAAAATATCCTTTTCCTCCATATAAATTGAAAGAATGTATTGAGTTTACTGATGCTGATGGAGAAGTAAATTATTTTATTTCTTTAGAAGAAGAAGCAAAGGCTAAAACTATTTTAAAGGTTACCAGCTACGGACTTATCAGTGTTTTTAAAACTGAAAAACTTAAATAAAACATCATTAAAAATCCTCGAAAAACCAAGAGCGTATCATTTTAAATTGATACGCTCTTGTTGTATGTAGTTTTCGATGGTAATAAATTCTCCTTCAATTCTAATATCCTTAATTAACTTTTCCAGCCTGCTTTGTAAAGTTTTACCACAATGCTTTTTCACATAACCAGGTAAATTAAAACTGTGAATATTTGTAAACTCCCAAGGATGAAAATACAAGCACACATATCCATCTTTTTTAAGTGTTTGTACCACCAATTGTTTAAATAGCCAGTAAGGATAATTTTTAAATGCCAACCAAAATAAAGGCAATCGTAAATTGGGTGAAACACTTGCTGGCAAACGTAGCATTCCTTCTTCCAAATACAATGTTCTGGATAAATGAAGATTGTTATACCTGCCAGGTAACCATGTTGGGTTTATAGACGAATCGTACAAGTACCCAGCTTTTTTTACCTCACTCATTTCTACTTTACGCATACGTGGCATACGCAAGCCTGTAACGGTTTTGCCTGTAATTTCTTCTAGTTTTAGTTTAGAAGCAAGTAAATCTTCGTTTTTAAAAGTAGTATGGTAAAAAGTATGCGATGCTATTTCATGTTTTGCACTCATTGCTTGCACGGCATCAGGAAATTGCATGGCAAAGTTGGCTGTTGTAAACATGGTGGTTGCAATATTAAATGCATCTACTACAGGCAGCATTTCATCTAAGCCTTGCTTGCCTATTTGCATTTGTTCTTCGATAGCAATGGGATAATTGTACTCTAATGGAATATCAAACTCTTCTACATCAAAACTCATTAAAATATAACGGCTCATTGCAGGTTAGTTTCTTTAATGATATAGTGTGGGCGGTCTTTACTTTGTAAAAACAGTTTACCTAAATACATACCAATTATTCCAAGAATCATTAATTGTAAACCTCCAAAAAAAGCAATGGTTACAATCATTGATGCCCAACCTGAAATTGGGTGACCAAAATAAATGCTGTATAAAACATAAGGCACATACAACAACGATAAAATAGAAAAAGTAAATCCCAGATAAATAGCAATACTTAATGGTTTTATACTGAATGATGTAATGCCACGAAGGGCAAATTGCATCATTTTTTTATAGGTGTATTTGCTTTTGCCAAACTTTCTTTCGGCAGGTTCATATTCGATGCCTAATTGTTTAAAGCCAATCCATTTAACCAATCCTCTCCAAAACAAATCCATTTCATTAAAAGTTCGGCAAACAGCTACAACACGTTTATCCATTAACCTAAAATCGGCAGTACCAGCTTCTAACTCAATATCAGAAAGATTGTTCATTAAATTGTAAAACATATTGCTTGTTTTACGTTTCATCATAGGTACTTCCTGATGATCTTTTCTTATAGTGTAAACAATATCAATACCATTTTCCCAATGTTTTATTAATTCAGGAATTAATGCAGGCGGATGTTGCAAATCGCCATCCATACTAATAACAGCATCAGCATCGCTTAAGTCTAATCCTGCTTTTAAAGCATTTTGATGACCAAAGTTTCTAGATAAAGAGATAAAAAAAACTTTGTTGTTGGTTGATGCGGTTTCTTTTAAAACTTCAGCTGTGCCATCGCTGCTGCCATCATCTACAAAGTTGATGGTATAGTTGTAAGAAAGGGTATCCATTACATTGCACACTGCTTCTGTCATTAAAGGAATATTTCCTTTCTCATTACAAACAGGTATTACAATGGCAATTTTTTTACTCATAATTGAGTTTAACAGTACTGAAATCTTTTTTTATTAGTTGATAAACTAGTACCAACCAAACTAAAAAGCAAGGTAATGCTTTGAGTGAATATGGACGAATAAAATTCATACGTACATATTCAGGAAATAAATCTGTTGCCGATAAACTGGTAAATAACAATGCCATTACCAATAAGTAATGTGTGGCTTTATTTTGTGGGCTTTGCAAAATATACCATATGGCAACGCCCAACATTGCAATTACATAAGTTGCACTTTCGGCAGAGGTGCTAAATATTACAACGCCAATTAAGGCCAATGCCAAATAGCTTAATTGAAAGCCTGTATATTTAAACTGTTTCCATCTTAAAAATGGCAAAGCATAGAGTATAGCTGCTGGAACAGTGATGTAAAAATTTTTCAATTGCTGAATATTAAATATTCTGCGAATCATACCCAACACTGAAATGTCTTGCATAAAATTGTTGGCTTCGGCAAAAGCATTTTTTGCATTTTTTTCAGAAAGAGAAGCATACCAATCTTTATACGATTGAATGATAAATGCAGGAGATGAAATAAGCATAGGCAGGCAAAACAAAACAATCAACCAAAAGATAAACGACACCAAAAATTTTATTTTATGCTTCGAAAACCAAAAAAAGGCAATGCCAACTATACCATATAGTTTTACCAATAATCCTGCTACAATAAAAAAAGTAGCCCAAAAATCCTTTTCTTTTTGCACCATTGTATATGATAGAATAATCCATGCAGTTAACATTGGGTTAAACTGCACATTGTGTACCGATGTCATCATTTCTATTACACCTACCAATAAAATTATTTGCTGTTTTCGTTCACTTATGGGCAATTGTTGCACTGCAAATAATAAAAAAAATGCATTGGCCATACACCACAAAAAACAGCCCACATATACATTCATCCAGGCAAATGGGGCAATTAATAAGCTAAAAGAGGGGCCATAATGATTGCTATCGAAATACTCAGCTGGATATTCATTATACAAATGCTGAAAATTTAGACTATGCCAAAAAACACCTTTAAAAATGAGGTAATTATTAATAGAATCTAAACCACGAAGTACTTCACTTAATGTAGCAGCAATCGCCAGTATTAACCATAGTAATACAGGCAAAGCAATTTCCCAACGTGCAATACGAATTTTTTTAAATAAAAATAGCTTCATAGCAATATTACAAACATAAATATTGCTATTCATTTAATGGTTAAAATAAGATAAAACAGGGTTTAATTTTTTGAAAGGGTAAAAAAATTACTTTTGCCCTCTTTAATTAAATTAATAAAATCAATTTGTATGAATAAAGGTCCTGTTTCTCAGTTCATAGAACATCATTATCGCCACTTTAATTCAGCTGCATTGGTAGATGCTGCTAAAGGATATGAAACCCATTTATTAGAAGGTGGTAAAATGATGGTTACATTAGCTGGTGCAATGAGTACTGCTGAGTTGGGCATTTCTTTTGCCGAAATGATTCGTCAGGGAAAAGTAGATATTATTAGTTGTACTGGTGCCAATTTAGAAGAAGATGTGATGAATTTGGTGGCACACTCACATTATAAAAGAGTTCCGAATTATCGTGACTTAACTCCGCAAGATGAGTGGGATTTATTAGAAAATCATTACAATCGTGTAACCGATACTTGTATTCCGGAAGAAGAAGCTTTTCGTCGTTTACAAAAGCATTTGGTAAAGCAATGGAAAGATGCTGCTGCAGCTGGTGAAAGATACTTCCCTCATGAATTTTTGTATAAAACAGTTTTAAGTGGTGAGCTTGAGCAGTATTATGAAATTGATAAAAAAGATAGTTGGATTGTTGCCGCTGCCGAAAAAAATATTCCTATTGTTTGTCCAGGTTGGGAAGATAGCACCACAGGCAACATTTTTGCCAGCTATGTTATTAAAGGAGAGTTGAAAGCCGATCTTGTAAAAAGTGGTATAGAATATATGGTGTGGCTTACAGAATGGTATAGAGCCAATAGTGCTGGAAAAGGGGTTGGTTTCTTTCAGATTGGTGGTGGTATTGCAGGCGATTTTCCTATTTGTGTGGTGCCCATGATGTACCAAGATTTAGAATGGCACGACGTACCATTTTGGAGTTACTTCTGCCAAATATCTGATTCTACAACATCTTATGGTTCTTATAGTGGTGCTGTACCAAATGAAAAGATTACTTGGGGGAAGTTAGATATCAATACACCAAAATTTATTGTAGAAAGTGATGCTACTATTGTTGCACCTCTTATTTTCGCTTGGATATTGGGCTGGTAATAACTATAAAACTAAAAAAATGAAAAAAATTATTCTTCCTTTATTGCTTTGCATAGCTGTATTTGCTGTTCAGGCACAAACAAAAGTTACTAAAGCCTCTGTTGCAGCAAAGTGGGAGATGGCAGCATTAAACATAGATGGTTTTTTGTACTATGATGTAGCAAAAGACTCAATAGCATTATCTAGTGAAATACTTGCTCAACTATCAGCCGCTGGTCAGGATAGTGCTGGTGCTGCTGATATGATGAAAGGCCAATTTGCCGCCATGAAAGAAGTGGTATTTGAATTTAGTGCAGATGGGACCTATTCAATTAGTGGCTCACCTGATGGAAAAGGTACTGAAATGGGTACTTATGAAGTAGATGAAGCAAAAAGTACTATTACTATGAAAGGTAAAAAAGCTGCCGATGCAGAAAGTAAAGTTGCAACAGCATCGTTTAAAAACGGTCGTTTATTATTGGATATGGGTGAGAATAACGGAAAGAAAACCATTTTAGAATTTACGAAAGGCAAATAGTCTAACCGTAATTAAATAAGTATTTAAGTCATTAATTGAAACAGTAGTAAGGTTAATCTTACTACTGTTTTTTGTTATAATAAGTAGTCTGTTTATCATACTGAATTATAGTATTTGATTTTTTGAGATTTTAAAGGCTGTTTACTTTTAGATGCTTACTTACAACAAAAAACCCCAGCATTACGGCTGAGGTTTTGTAAAGTTGTGGTGTGAGCCGGGATTGAACCGGCGACACAAGGATTTTCAGTTCATAAAATAATGTTATATGATGAAACTAAATGAACATACATGATTGATTATCAATACTTTTCGTTTCATGTCGATTCACCTCAAACCATATCAAACCGCCAAATGTTGTACCATTGTTGTACCCGTTTTTAAGGTACAACATGAATAAATGTAACTAATAACTCATACAAAAATAAAACATACAACAATGTTTTTGTCATGCAGAAAATATTAGTTCAAAATAATTCTATGCAGTCCAATAAGGGATAATACTGCTCAATTAAAGCACTGAAACCAAACTATAAAAAAGAAAAAGTTGTAGTATTGATAAAGCCAAGCTGTTACAAGCTGTGTCCCAGCATTTTGAACAACCAAAGACCTTATCATGGCAGACATCAAAATTGTTCTACGTAAGAAATTATTGAAGGATGGTACTTACCCTTTAGCCCTCCGCATCACAAAAGACAGGAAGGCATCGTTTATTCATCTTGAATACAGCATCTTGGAAAAAGACTGGGATGCCAAAGAAGGGCGTGTCAAGAAATCGCATCCCAACAGTGCAAGGCTCAATAATTTTATCATCACTAAATTATCCGAAGCAACCAATACAGCCTTGGAAGTTGAAACTACCAAGAATGTTGTGAGTGCAGCTGCGGTAAGGCAAAAAATCAAGCCTTCTGCTGGTGCTACGTTCTTTGCACAAGCCGATGCTTTTGTTGAGCGATTAAAACAAGCTGGTAAATACAACCAATATACTTCAGAAAAACCAAGGCTCAAACACTTCAAGAACTACCTGAAACATGACATTGCCTTTCAGGATATAACGCCCATGATGCTTGAACGCTTCAAGAGCTACATCATCACTGAACTCAAACTAAGTGAGCGTAGTGCAGTTAATCATCTTGTTGCCATACGCTCTGTGTTCAGCCATGCCATCAGGGACAATATCGTTGACCCAAAACATTATCCATTCGGCAAGCGTGGTGTTAAAATCAAGTTTCCTGATACTACCAAAGTTGGTTTGACAATCGAAGAAGTGAAACGGCTTGAAGCATTGGAACTGACCGACCCAAAACTAAACCATGTCCGCAACCTTTGGATGTTCTCATTCTACTTTGCCGGTATGCGTGTATCGGATGTATTCCGCATTCGCTGGTCAGACTTGCAGGATAACCGCTTGCATTATTCCATGGGCAAGAACAACAAGGGAGGGTCGTTCAATATCCCTGAAAAGGCAAAAGCCATCATCGAACAATACAGGGCTTTCCGTGACAATAAAAATGATTTGATATTCCCTGAACTCAAAGAGTGCGATTTCCAAAACAAGTTCGCAACGGATAGAACGATAGCCTTTAAAACCAGTGCCGTTGACAAGTGCCTACGAACACAGGTCGCACCGCTTGCCGAGATAGACAAGACTTTGACCATGCACATTGCACGGCATACTTTCGCAAGCATTTCAGGGGATAAGATACCGTTGCAGTTATTGCAGAAGCTTTACAGACATTCGTCGATTACCACCACAGTTGGCTACCAAGCAAATTTCATCAATCAAGATACGGATGATGCGTTAAACAACGTTCTTAATTATTGATGGCAATAGTTAAAACCGCCTTCAAATCCGATGAAAGCATATCCAAATCGGATTTGAATCCGAAATAAACATGGTTTTACGGGATTGTGTTCCGCCCTGCCCTATGAACGCACAAAATCGTTCAACAAGCTATAGTCATGCGTATCAACCTCAAGAAAACTGAAATAAGGGCATCCAAAACAGTGTCTTATTTCAGATTTTGGCATTTTCGTGAAATAAGACCATCAAAAATTACCCCTTATTTTCCTTTTCTGCCCAAAAAGGTGAATAAGGCTTGGGAGATACCTAATGACCTGCATGCTATTTTTCTTTTCATGGCAAGATTTTGTTCATTTCACTTATTTTTGTTCTGGTTTCTACAGAAGCCAGCCGCCCACCGCCGCAAAGCTGCATCAGCACTGTATATAATTTAATTGAAACCTTTTTTTCTCTCACAAAAGAGAAATGGTTGGTGGGCGACATTTTTCTAGTGAGACAAAAAAGTTTTCAATGGAAAATCAAAAATACAATCTCGCTTACATCAAGAATGAAGCTAGGAAGCTGAAAAAGGAAAAAGGCATCAGTCACTCCCAAGCCTTGGAAAAAATCTCAAAAGAATACGGCTATTCCAATTGGGCACATTGCCAACGAGTGTTAAGTCAACAGGTCGTTTTTGTTGATGAACCTAAAGTAATTAAAGTAATACAAGAATTAAGTTTTACCGATTGGCTAAAGAAGCACAAAAACAGGGACTCATCTTTAGGTGATTTAGCAACAGACATGCTACGAGATAGCACTTGGCCTTTACACGATACTTTGGAAGACTATAGACGCTACTTAAGTTTTAGAAGTTCTTCTTACGTAGTAGTTGAAACTTTAGAAAGGGCTTGGAAAAGCTATAAGGCTTATTTGAAAAGAAAGAAATCACTTAGTTCAAATAAGCCAAAAACAAAAAAAACAATATCACAAAATCAAGATTTACGAAGAGTTGTATTTGTAAAGAATGTAACTCCGCTTCACTACTCAAACAGAATAGTAGAAAAGTTTGTTGCGGGAGATAAAGCGTGGATATCATGGGACGGAAGAAAGGCTATACCAATTACGGTCACAGAGGTTGATGGAATTTATTATTCAGTCAAAATAGAACGCCCCCTTAAGTGGGGAAAGAGTGAGCGTTATTTAAGGCTAGATGAGGTTCGCAGCACGCCAGAACTAGCCTGTATCAACTGTGTCACATCATAAAAGTTCTAAATAAAAAGCACTCCGAAAAAGAGTGCTTTTTATTTACTCTTTAGTTCTGTTCAATTGAAAAACATAAGACGAATGGAGCGTCGCCACAGGTGCTAAATAGATATTCTAGCCCCTGCTCAATAAAACTATTTAAGCCTGTTGCTTAAATTATTCTTGTTTACATTGACAATATCCTGCAATTGTTTTTTAAAAGCACTATTGCTTTGCTGTTGCTGGTTCAGCTTTTCCAAATCATAAACATGATTGGATATGTGGTTTCTTTCAATCAAAAACTCAGTAATTGTCTGCCTTGGGTTTTCATTTTTGATAACTGTAACCCTCATCAATACCCGTAATTGTAAATATCAAAACTGTTTTCATCTGCAAAAGAATAATAGCCTTCTGGTGTCACAATAATGTGATCCAATAAATGCAGGTCAAGCAACTTGCACCCCTCTCTTAGTCTTTGGGTAAGCGATTCATCTTGCTTACTCGGCTTTAAATTACCTGAAGGATGATTGTGTGAAAGAAGGATGGAACTTGCATTCGCTTTCAATGCTGCAATCATAACAAGTTTCGGATCAACAACTGTTCCAGCAACACCGCCCGTAGAAACCTCATAAATACCCAAGATTCTATTTGCCCTGTTGAGCAAAAGAACCTTTGCCTGTTCAACAAAACCAATCTTGTTTTCATCCCATGACGACATGAGGACTTCATAGGCTTGTCGAGAGCTAAGCACTCTGGGACAACAGGATAGGGAAACTTTGTTCCGATAGATTAATTCAACTTCTGCTACTTGGTAGAGGGATGTTTGGATGCTCATGTTTATTTCCGATAAATGAAGGGAATATATTCCTAGATGACAATCGCATTTTAGTCAAGTCTATGCTCGACCTATTTTGTTGGACGGTATCGGAAAACCTAAGTCAATATCGAACAATATAGCTCTGTTGTCAGCAAAAAAATCGGATTGTCCCTATCACTGCCATTAATGCACCAAGTGTTACTCTTTGAAACAATATACCTGCTGAAATATTGCCCTTTGATTTACATGGCAATATTTTTGTGCGTGTCATAGAATTAAAACAACACGTAAATGGTTTATCATCATCAATGTTTCCTTAGTCACTTTTCGGCAGCAGAAACAATCAAAAATCTAGAAAACATCTCTGTAAATCTGGACGATACCAGCCTGCTTACCAAACCTGAAATGCCTATAATTATACTTGTTAAAAACGTCAACGTGTATGATGCCATACTGGCAAGTAAGGACTTCGCCCGGCATGGGGTAAGCAGTAGTGATCTCCTTCGCCTTGTAAATACGGAAAGCTATACTATCAAAGGAAATCCGGCTTTATTCGATGATCTAATTCGTGAATAAACCGATTCCACCAACCGAGTAAATAGTTCCATGTAATGAATTTTTTTGTTTACATGCAAACGAACGTATGCTTGTAAACAAATCAGTATGTTTTCAATGAGCTAAAATTTATTTTATTTTTCTCAAAGCCTTTCTATTCAAGCCTTTCATGTATTCTCTTCAAGTATTATTTCCTGTCTAAATACGAATTCTTGTATAAAAGTAATCCTTCGTTTACCAGTAAACACTATACCCTTTGATTTCATTGTAATTGTTCATACTACAAGAAATCACTATGAGAAAAGCCGTTCCGTATTATCGAGTGTCAACGCTTCGCCAGGGCATTAGTGGGCTTGGTTTAGATGCACAAGAAAAATCAGTAACAAGCTATGCCAATACTTATCAACTGGAATTATTACCGCCTTTTGTTGAGGTTGAATCAGGTGGCAATAAGAAGCGTCCCGTTCTCTTATTGGCATTAGAAGAATGCAAAAAACACAAAGCAATATTATTGATTGCAAAGCTGGACAGGCTTGGTCGCAATGTTGCCTTTGTTTCAAAACTCATGGAATCAGAGGTTGATTTTATTGCTGTTGATAATCCAACTGCAAATAAACTCGTGGTGCATATCATGGCTGCATTTGCAGAGTATGAAAGAGACCAAATCAGCAAGCGAACCAAAGAGGCTTTGGCTGTTGCCAAAACTCGGGGTACAGTATTAGGAAAGTTTGGGGCAACGGTGCTTGCACAACGAAACAAATCAGTTGCAAACGACTTTGCGTCAAGTATGCAACCCATTATTCAAAAGCTATATCAGCAAGGATATAACACTGTGAGAAGCATCACTAAAATGCTCAACAGAAAAAGAGTAAAAACATTCAAAGGAGCTAAAGCAAAATGGCATATAAAAACAGTGCATACCCTTTTAAAAAGAATAAACAATTTATCTATTCACCAATAAAAAATGAAAAAATGAGAAAAATTACAATTTCAATTTTGGCATCATGTGTAGTACTATTTGCAGGCTGTTCTAAAGATGAGGATGCAACCATCAGCAACAAAACAAAAACTGAGTTATTGACTACTAATGGTAAGTGGTATGTCTCTACTATGGTTTCATCTGCACCAATAAATTACCTAAATAATGGTAGTTTGGTTACCAACTTGTGGTCTGTTACACCAGCTTGTCTAAGAGACAATTCTTTTCTATTTCAAACAGGGGGTGTTTTAATTGGTAATCATGAAGCTACTAAGTGTAGTAGTTCAGAGCCGCAAACAGAAAACCTGACTTGGCAGTTTTATAATAACGAACAAGAAATTGTGATTGATGGCGAACTTTTGACCATTGTAGAATTAACTGCAACATCGTTTGTAGTGAAAGACAAAGTTGCCCAAAGCACAAGCGGCGTATCACACTTTAATACAATAACATTCAAACACTAATCAAAAATACATTCGTCATGCGTAATATATTCATCTACAGTATAGCTATTTTGCTATGCTGTAGTTTCTCAAACCCAACACTTGCACAAAAGAATACACCAACGCTTACCAAAACGTCAAAAAATATCGTTAAGCTGAACCTTGGTAATTTTATATTCAAGAATTACGGCATTCAATATGAGCGTATTCTATCAAAACGCTGGTCGGCTTCGTTAGGCATACGTGTCATGCCTAGTACAACTATCCCTTTCAAGGATTTGCTATTCAATAGTTCAGATAAAGAATTGAAAGAAAAATTTGATTTACTAAGGGTTAGCAATATTGCACTAACCCCAGAAGTTCGGTATTACGTAAGTAAAAAAGCTTACGGCAGGGGCTTTTATCTTGCCCCTTACTATCGCTATGCCAGTTTTAAACTGGATAATTTCATTACAGAAAGCAATGGCACATCAACAACCGCCCCAATACAAGTGGCTATGACTGGTAAATTTAATAGCCATTCATTTGGGCTTATGATTGGCTCACAATTTTCTTTGACCAAAAAAATGATGCTGGACTGGTGGATATTGGGAGCTCATAAAGGCAATGGTAAAGCAAGCCTAACAGGCAATAGCAGTAGAGCCCTAACAACCCAAGAACAAGCTGACATTCGAAAAGATTTACAAAATAGTAATGGCTCTGATATCAATAGTTCTGAAATCTATGTTGATGCAAATACTATTCGATATGCATTCGGTATGCCTTGGTTAGGTATAAGAGCTGGATTATCTATTGGAGTAAAATTTTAATTTCGAAAAGCCTCCATTCTTTTAAAGTTGAGTGTAAACTCAACTTTTTTATTTAATGGAAAAAATAATAATTTAACAATCGCTGTATTTGCTTACATCAAAATAAGTATTAGCTTTAATTCAAAATTAATCTCATTTGTTCACCTAAAACTTTTACACCATGCCGTTCTACCCAGACTTAAAAAGAGAAATTTTAGACCCTAAATCTGCTCATTACAAAGATCAGCCCAAAAAACTTTCACAAGTTGCTGAAAAACTCTTGCAGCTGAAAGCCTATATTGCTGAATCCGTGCCGCCAAAAACAAGAGAAGATAAATTATTGTTAGCCACCTTCAATATTCGGGAATTTGACTCGAACAGAAAAAAGAACGGACCGAGAACTATTGAATCTTTGTATTACTTGGCAGAGATAATTTCATCTTTTGATATTATCGCCTTACAAGAAATCAATCAAGATATTAGTGCCTTAAAAAAAGTCATGCGAATATTAGGTCCCGATTACAATTTCTTTTTAACCGATATTACAGAAGGTGTTTCTGGTAACGGAGAACGAATGGCTTATGTGTACGATCAGAAAAAAATACTTTTCCGAAACATTGCAGGTGAAATTGTTTTACCAGGCACAGCAAAAAAACCTGTGCCGCAATTTGCTAGAACACCTTATCTAGTCTCTTTTCAAGCTGGCTGGTTTAAATTTAGTCTTTGTACGGTGCATATTTATTACGGTAAAAATACTGGCGAACAATTTGAGCAGAGGGTGAAAGAGATTGAAAATCTGTCTATGTTTTTCAAAGCCCGTTCCAATAAGGAAGATGAAAACTTTATTTTATTGGGTGATTTTAATATTTTGAATCATGAAGATAGAACCATGAAAGCCTTGGAAAAGGGCGGTTTCCAAATTCCAGAAGCGTTGCTAAAAAGAAAAGGAAGTAATTTAAAACAAGATATGTTTTACGATCAAATTGTATATAAAGAGGGAACAAATAAAATCAAGTTCTCGGGCAAAGCTGGTGTACTTAATTTCTTCGATATTGTGTATAACGATGCAGAGAAAGAACTGTATTATGAAGACTATGTACAAGTGATGAAAGGCAATAAAAAAGCTGCCAATAAAACAACCTACGAAAAGCAATTTAAAGAATGGAAAACGTATCAAATGAGTGACCATTTACCTTTGTGGGTAGAGTTTGATGTAAATTATAGTAACGATTATTTACAATCGTTGATTATTAAATAATTGATGAGTTTTGATTCAAGAGCAATCTATTTTTCGAAGTGATTACCTTTCGTTTGACTTTTATTATCCCTCATTTTTTTGAGTTTCTCTAAAGCTGCCTTTTCTAAGGCAGCTTTTTCGGCTTTGGATAAAGTATTTGGGTTTACTATTTTTTGATTGTTCTCATTAAATCCGACGGCTATCGCATGATTTTGTTTTTCTGCATTGGTTTGTAAATCTTTTTTAGTTTCCGAAAATTCTTTTGCTTTACTATCTCTTTGTTCTTTTTGTTTAAGTTTTTCGTTTTCTTGATGCATTGCAATTTTATCCAATAATCCTTCTTGGGTTTTATTCATTTGCAGTTGCTTGGTAACGGACAATAGGGCCGATTTTTCAGTTGGCAATTTCTCCGTTTTGAACCGTTCCCTGACATCCTTCGTTTTGACATTTTCCAATTGCCTTACTAGATCAAAAGAACGTCCATATTTATCCACCACCATGAACGGCCTACGGTTCGGGCTGGTGGCAATGGTATAACCAAGCTCCTTGGCAGCTTTGATAAACCCTGCTCCATTTATTGACTGTTGCCACAAAGCGGATAATTCTTTTTTCATGTCCTCACGGTTCGGATTCTTCTCTGGTGTTTGTTTATGTTCAAACAGTTTTTCCATTTCCAAGCGAACAGCATTCTGCTTGTAGCGTGAAAAGCTATCGGAACGCATGATACTTTTTTTGCTATCAAAACGTTCCCAAACCACATGGGCATGTGTTCTGTCTTTTTTGGTATGCAGGACAATAACCCTTCTTTGTTCCGCAAGTCCCAAGGCTTCCCCAAGCATGTCAGCAGCCTGTTCCCACTGGGCTGCAGTCATCTTCTTATCATCCCCATAAGCAGGATTGATTTGGGCATGATACAAACCCTTTTGGCTCTTGGTGAGTTCGGCAGTGAGGGACATGGAGGTGAGTTCTTGTATCAATGCGTCGTCATTCATTGAGCCACGACCATTAACATCCAGTATCTCGATGCTGCTATTCTCTGCCATTGTCAAAAGGTAGTTGGCAAGCTGCCGCCCATTACCCCGTGTGCGTCCCCTAATGACCATGTTCTGCCAGTGTTAGAAGTTGTGAAGCAAGGCTATCAACACGGGAGAGAACCTGTTCAATCATCCCTACTGAAAACCCTTTCAGTTCGGGGGAATCCTGGCGGCGGTTCAAGGCTCGGGCAATCTGGTTCAGGTTGCTGCCGATCCTGGATAATTCTCCCAACCCACGGATGAATGCCGCCCGTTCGGGTGTGGCTTTTCTGCCCCGTGGAATGGCATTGATGGATTTGAGCCGCATAAAATCACTGATTGTATAGCCTTCATTTTCGGAGGCGGTTAGCAGTGTTTTTTTCTCCGTCGAGGTAATACGAACACGAATGGTTATCGTGCGTTTTTCCCCGACACTTTTGAGTGGTCGAGCCATACGTTTGTTTTTTAGCGAGAGGGTTAAGGGAGAGTGCAACGTCTCCTTTACAAGACGGTTTGGAGATACGAAAACCAAACTTTGGTTGGAAGTTTTTGTAGCTACAAACCACGTCTTGCGTGAGCCTGAGTATACATGCAACCACCTGAATTGTCAAGCAATTTTGCAAGAAAATCAACCACACTATTTTGAACACTACAGCATCCCATGAA
>CALRLF020000091.1:0-15316 GCA_943368475.1 Allobosea thiooxidans | reverse complement strand
CAAATAGCATTTTTTTTCGTTGATTAAGCAATGCCTTTACTTACCCTAACTACCGATATTGGCCAACAGGATTTTTTGGTTGGTGCCATTAAAGGTCAGCTGCATTCTACTATCCCTAATTTAACTATTGCAGATATTACGCATTATTTACCGCAGGATAATTTTGTGCATGCAGCATATATATGCAACAACGCTTTTAAGTATTATCCTAATGATACTTTTCACTTAATACTGCTCAATGTTTTTGATTCAAAAACGGGGCATTTTGTTCTATCCAAATTTAATAACCAGTGCATTATTTGTCCTGATAATGGTATCATTAGCATGATTACTGGTTCTATACCTGAACAATCGGTTGTATTACCAATTATTAATGCAAGAACGCTGATAGAAGTTACGCAAATACTTACCAATACAATTGCTGCTTTGGCCAACGGAAAAAGCATGATTGAATTAGGTACACAAGGCTTAAATATTGTTGAAAAATCGATGATGAAACCAATGATTGGTAACGATTGGATTGAAGGACAAATTTTATTCATTGACAATTTTGAAAATGCAGTGATCAATATCAGCAAAGAAGAGTTTGAAAAGGAACGTAAGGGCAGAAAGTTTAAAATTATATTTAAACGCAGCGAAGTAGTTGATAAAATTAGCGATAACTATGCTGCTGTAGCTGAAGGTGAACCTTTAGCCTGGTTTAACTCTGCTGGCTATTTAGAACTGTCTATAAATAAAGGCAATGTTGCCGGATTATTTGGGCTAGAAAACTTTAAAGAAAAAATGCATCAGCAAGGTACTGCTGTTCAAAACAAATGGGTGTATCAAACAGTTAGGGTATTTTTTGAATAATTTAGTCAGCAACAGTACAGCCATCAACTTCAGTTGCGTCGTTGCAAATCCTGCTTATTGCAGGGCACACTTATACAGCATATCATTATTGAACAAACACAAGTTGAACAAAGAACCGAACCTTGAAAAGTGCGACGCCAGTAAAGCCTCATTTTTATTCTACAGTTGGCAACATTAAATTCTCTCCTATTTTTACTGCCATTATCTTTATTAATCAATGAAAGTTATTCTTCGATTTTTTCAATGCCTCTATTGCATTTATGCTTTGTTCCTATTTGTAGCAATAATGCTGTTTGCATTTCCTTTCATTATGATAGCTGTGCCTTTTGGTGTTAATGGAGGAAATTTTATTTACAAAATTTGCAAAATTTGGGCTGCTACTTGGTATGTACTTGTTGGTATAAAGCACCAGGAAGTGTACGAAGCCCCACACGACATAAACAAACAATACATTTTTGTTGCCAATCATATTTCTTACTTAGATATTCCACCAATTGTTGTTACAGCCAAACAACCCATTCGTGTTTTAGGCAAATATGAAATGGTGAAAATTCCTGTTTTTGGATGGATTTACAGAGCTGCTGTAATTTTAGTAGATCGTCGTGATGCAGAACGAAGAGCCAAAAGTGTACGTGCATTAAAAGCTGCTGTTAAACAAGGGATTTCAATTTTTATTTTTCCTGAAGGAACTTTTAACGAAACCGAAAAACCCTTAAAAGAATTTTATGATGGAGCTTTTAGAATTGCAATTGAAACACAAACTTCTATTAAGCCTTTGTTGTTTATAGATACCATAAATCGTTTGCATTACAGAGGATTATTTGAACTAACACCAGGTCCTAATAGGGTTGTATATTTAGCTGAAGTTTGTGTAAAAGGACTTACCATGAAAGACTTACCTATATTAAAACAAGAGGTGTATAACATGATGGAAGCTGGGTTGTTGAAATATAAGACAAACTAAAAGAATTGAGAAGTACCAATAACGATACAACACTTTTTCATGAGGCTGCCAATAGGAGTAGTTTTAATTTGGCATATGCCGAAATAATAATTCCATTGGCATTACCTACAACTTACACATGGGCTATTCCTACTCGTTTTGTAAACGCAGCTATAATTGGTGTTCGTGTAGAAGTGCAATTACGCAATAAAAAGTATGCAGGAATTATTAGTAAAATATTGAAGGAGAAGCCGCAAGCATTTCAGCCCAAAGAAATTATCAATGTGTTAGATGATGAACCATTGGTACATGAAAAACAATTACAATTGTGGCATTGGATTAGCCAATACTATATGTGCAGTGATGGTGAAGTAATGCAAGCTGCCATACCTGCCAACTTAAAACTAAACAGCGAAAGTATTTTAATTTGGAATGATGAAGATGAAGTGGATTTAAACGATGGCAGCATCTTTAGTGATGAAGAATATTTAGTTGCCCAAGCTCTAGAAATAAAAAAAGAATTGCGTTTAAGTGAAGTACAACAAATACTTGACGTAAACCATGTGTATCCCATTATCAAAAAATTAATTGAAAAGAAAGTTTGTTTTGTTTGGGAAGAATTAAAAGAAAAGTATAAAGAAAAAACTGAAACGTATATACAACTTCATCCAACATATTTCAATGAAGATAAACTGGCCGATTTATTAAACAAATGGAGCAAAGCACCCAAACAAATGGAGTTGCTCCTGTCCTATTTACACTTTCAAAAAACTGAAGGAGAAGTAACACAAACGCAACTACTAAAAAAGAGCAACGCTTCACTGGCTCAACTAAAAGGGCTAATTGAAAAGCAGGTTTTAGTTGCTGAAAAAAGAAGTACCGACAGAATTAAATCTTTACCAAAAGATATTTTAATAGACTTCACTTTATCGCCTGCACAACAAAAAGCATTGGCCGATATTGAAACTAATTTTATCACAAAAAACGTAATACTTTTACATGGTGTTACTGCAAGTGGAAAAACACAAATCTACATTCAATTAATTGAGCAATATATTCAACAAGGCAAACAGGTTTTGTACATGTTGCCCGAAATTGCTTTAACTGCACAAATGATCCGCAGGTTGCAAAAACATTTTGGAGGACATATTGCAATTTATCATTCTAAATTTAACCCCAATGAAAGAGTGGAAATTTGGAATAAAGTAAAAAGCGGAGAAATTAAAGCTGTTTTAGGTGCAAGAAGTTCTTTGTTTTTACCTTTTAAAGATTTAGGGTTAATTATCGCCGATGAAGAACACGATGCCAGTTACAAACAGCAAGATCCTGCACCACGTTACCATGCAAGAGATGCAGCCATTTATTATGCTTCATTATTTAATGCAAAAGTTTTATTGGGTAGTGCAACCCCATCTATAGAAAGTTATGCAAATGCAATGGCTGGCAAATATGGTTTAGTAGAGTTGAATGAACGCTTTGGAGATGTGGCAATGCCCAATATTGAATTGGTAGATTTAAAGAAAGTAGTACAAATTAATGTAAACCATAACGATAAGCAAAAAACAATACCCGAAAAAATTGCTTTATCGCCTCAATTAATTGCAGCCATTGAAACATCGCTACAAAATAAAAAACAGGTTATTCTTTTTCAGAATAGAAGAGGTTATAGCCCATACATGATTTGTAAAACTTGTGGCTGGATTCCTCAATGTAATCAGTGTAGTGTAACATTAACTTATCATAAAGCCAAAAACAAATTAACCTGCCATTATTGTGGTACTACATACCCTGTAATTAATACTTGTGCAGCATGTGGCAGTCATGATTTTATTCAAAAGAATTTTGGTACTGAAAAAATCGAAGAATTACTTACTGAACAATTCCCAGATGCTAAGATTGCAAGAATGGATTACGATACAGTAAAAGGCAAACACGACCATGATACATTGATTAAACTATTTGAACAACAACGTATAGATATTTTAGTAGGCACTCAAATGGTAGTAAAAGGTTTAGATTTTGAGCATGTTAATTTGGTGGGCATTATTGATGCTGATGGAATTTTAAACTTCACTGACTTTCGTGTTAATGAAAGGGCTTTTCAACTAATGGAACAAGTAAGTGGAAGAGCAGGACGTAAAGATGGTGTTGGCAAAGTATTGGTACAAGTGAGCAATATTTATCACCCAGTATTAAACTTTGTGCAACTACACGATTATAAAAAACTATACGATTATGAAATAGAAAGTCGTAAAGCTTATCACTACCCTCCTTTTTATAGATTAATTACACTTACATTTAAGCATAAAGAAAAACACATTGCTGAAGAAGCTGCAAACATTATGATGCATGGCTTAAAAACCAGTTTTGCCAATTACTTAAATGGGCCTGCACAACCTGTAGTTGACAGGGTTCGTAACCAATACATTTGGGAAATATTATTAAAACTGCCAAAAGATGCACATTTAATAGCCCAATGTAAAAGAGAAATACAACAGCAAGTGGTAATAATACAAAGTAATAAAAATTATAGAAGTGTAACTATTTTACCAGATGTAGATCCTGTATAGTTATTTCAAATAAAAATGCCCTTGTAAGACTACAAGGGCTACGGTTTTTCAAAGTATCTATTATTTTTTTTGTTGAGCTTTCTTTTTCTTCTTAGCATCAATTATAGCCCCAGTGCCTGCACCTGCAGCTGCACCAATTAATCCACCAACAATTGCTCCTTCTCCTTTTTTACCATCAACCATTGCACCTGTAATGGCACCAACACCTGCACCTACCAATGCACCTGTTGCAACTCCATTTAAGCCTTTCTTTTTAGGTGCTACTTCAGTTGTAGTGGTAGTATGAGTTACTACTGTTTTTTCATTCATAAGAGCTGGAGCATCTACAATAGTTCTTACAGAATCAATGATTCTTTGTTTTTCAACCACTGCATTATTAACAGCAGTCATAGAATCTACCACTGCTTTTTTTGCTTGTAAGATTGCAGCCTCTTTATTGGCTGTTGTGTTACATGCAACTATTGTACAGGCTAACATTAAAATTGAGATTACTTTATTCATAACATTTGTTTTGGCTAAATAATTTGTATAGCCTATTTGATAGAGAGGGAATACCATGCCAAACAATTATGGCAGTTGACGTAAATTAACTGTCATGCAACAGAATAGCTTTTAAAAAATGATCTTTTAAAATCATCTATTTCTGTCGAGGAAAGTAATAAGTGTTAAAGGATGCCCTGCTAGTCAGCAGGATTTAGCAACTACGCTACTGAAGCAACATCTTTGTTCTATAGCTCGTTATCAAAAAATCTTAGCCTTATCTTTATGTATTACATTCTAATAATACAATGGAACATTTATTTAAGCATATTGCTAATTACCACATATTAAGTGAAGCTGCACAAAATGCTTTACTTAATTGTTTTGAAAAAAAGATAATTGCTAAAAATGATTTTTTACTACGTGAAGGAAGTATTTGCAGGCATTTATATTTTTTAGAGAAAGGAGCATTACGTGGATTCTACAATTTAGATGGAAAAGAAATAACTTATTGGTTTGGATTTAACAATGATTTTGTAACCTCTTTTCATAGTTACACAACAGGACAAGTAGCAATTGAAAATATTCAGTTAATAGAAGGTAGTATTGTGTGGCGTATTGCTAAAGAAAAGTTAACCAAATTGTTTGATGAACATCACGAAATTGAACGATTGGTTAGAATTGCCTACGAAAAATATTATATCAGACTTGAAGAAAGATTTGTAAATGCACAGTTTAAAACAGCCAAAGAATTGTATGAAAATTTGTTGCAAAATACCCCTCATATTATAGAAAGAGTTCCTCTAGGTTATGTTGCATCTTACTTAGGAATTAGTCAGGAAACGTTGAGCAGAATACGCAGTCAGTTTTAACATTATTGATTTTTGTTTTTGATGAATGTCAAAAATAAAAGCTGAACCTGAAAATAGTTTTGTTGCATAAAATAAAAATTATGGAACAACAAACCCAACAGCCATCATCAGCATTTATTGCAGCATCTTGGAGTGCTTTATTAATTGGTATTACTGCATTTTTAATTGGACTATGGAATGCCGACATGGAGCTAAATGAAAAAGGATATTACTTCACCGTTTTAATGTTTGGACTTTTTGCTGCAATTTCTGTACAAAAGGCAGTACGAGATCAAATGGAAGGTATTCCTGTAACCAACCTGTATTATGGAATTGCATGGTTTAGCACCATCTTAGCAATTGTATTGCTTATCATTGGTTTATGGAATGCAACTTTACTAAGAAGTGAAAAAGGATTTTATGCCATGTCTTTTACACTTAGTTTATTTGCAGCCATTGCTGTACAAAAAAACACAAGAGATCTAAAATCGGCAAAGCCAAGAGAACTTTTTTAGTTCAATTTTAAAGCTAGTTTGTACATAATAAAGCTGCATTCGTATATTCAACTTATGAAAACTTGTATTGCAATTGTATTACTGTTTTTAACTGCTTCTTGCTCAAGTAAACATGCTTTTACATTAAACCAAAATATACAATCTAAGAACAGGTTAACTGGAGGCAGTTTTTACAAACAAGTACTTGCATATAAATGGCAGCAAAGAGATTCATTGGCTATAGCAGAAATATTAAGTGGCAATTATCCTGATTTTTTTAAACAGTTTGTACCTGTTACTTCTACCATAACTGATTCATTGGGGAAAGTGTTTACCGCAATATTTTATGTTGCTCCAGATTATTTGTGCATTGGTACAAATGAAGACTGGGTAAGGATTCCATTAACACCAATGGCTGCTCAAAAAATTGCAGATAGTTTAGACTGTTTTTTACCTACTAGAAAAATGGTGAACTTAATATATGAGCAAGCAACTGTAAAACTTGAACCTCAACCAATGTTTGCTTTTAGAGACAGCAGTATTACAATGTGGCAACATCATTTAATGATTGAAGGATTACGCAAAAATAAAAAAGGATTAATAGCTGAAATTAAAAAAGATATTGTACTTACGAATAAATTATTAACTGCAACCAATAAAGTAGCTATTTATGGCTGGCACCAATTAAATGGAAAGCCAATACAACCTTTATACACTGGGCATATCAATTGGTATGTTGACTATAGTCATGGTGCAAGACTTATATACAGAAAAATAAAAGTGAATAACAAGATGATGGATTACGAGGAAATACTAAAGGATATACTTTTAAGAAAACTTATTTGCGATGAAGACAATTGCAGCTTTACAAAATACAGGTATTAAAAAGCCCAACAGTATTACTATTGGGCTTTTTAAATAGCTTATAAATTTCAATTACATTTTCTTAGCATCTTCTAAAAACTTAGCTAAACCAATATCGGTTAAAGGATGTTTTAATAAACCTAAAATTGAATCTAAAGGACAAGTACAAACATCGGCTCCAGCCTCAGCACAACGAATAATGTGGTTTGGATTTCTGATAGATGCTGCTAAGATTTCAGATTTAAAACCTTGTACTGCATATATCTGTGCAATTTGTTCAATTAATTGAACACCATCCCATCCACTATCATCAATTCTACCTAAAAATGGGGAAATATAAGTTGCACCTGCTTTTGCAGCTAAAATTGCTTGTCCTGCACTAAAAATTAAAGTACAGTTGGTTTTAATACCATTATCGGTAAACCATTTAATTGCTTTAACACCATCTTTAATCATTGGAACCTTAACTACAATATTTGGATGAATAGCAGCTAATTTTTTACCTTCTTCAATAATACCTTCATAAGTAACCCCTAATACTTCTGCACTAATATCACCATCCACCAATTCACAAATAGTTTTGTAATGGTTGGCAATTGCATCTTCTCCTTTAATACCTTCTTTAGCCATTAAAGATGGATTGGTGGTAACACCATCTAAAATACCTAAATCGTTGGCTTCTTTAATTTGTTCAAGGTTAGCTGTGTCGATAAAAAATTTCATGTTATACGTGTAGTTTTAATGTAAAAGCAAAAAATGCAACAAATGAAACTTTTTAAAACTTCAAATGTTGCATCTTTTAATATTTTAAAAAGTGGCAGGCTACTCACATCGCACCGCTCAACCGCCTATCCTTGCTGTATTCCTACCCTGGGGAGGTTCAGCAGGAGCTGGCCGTATAAGACCTGCCGATGCAAAAATAAGGGAATAGATATTTTAAATGAAAGATTATTTAATTTTTTATGCAACGTACATATGAACCATAAGATTTGTTGCCATAAATAACCCTAGCCTTATTTCCATCAATATCAAAATAGTAAGCTGCTGTTTCATCCCTCTCGGCATTTGTTACACTCCACAATGCTCCGGTTTGTTGATACCCATAAAAGCTACCATCTCTTAATCTAAAGCCACCTGGTACAGCTGAAAAATTGGTTGAATTAGTATTTTTCATATCATCCTTCCAACCCTCTTTACTTTTAATTTTTGTTGCTTGTTTGATTCCACCAATAAACTTAACCAACATCTCCCACTCAGCAGATTCTGGAATGTGAAATCCATTGGGAGCCAATCCCCTTTTATCGATTATTGCATACCAATTATAGATTAAGCCAAACTGCTTACCAAAAGTTGAATCATTATTATAAAAACACCAAACAGGCTTTCTTAAGGCATTTGCATTTGCCCATTCAGCAGATGTTTTGGCTTGTAAAATGGTATCACCATTAGTAAAGTTGGTGGTAGCTAAATTAGTAGTCATCCATTCTTGATTACCAATTCTAACAGTATTAAATAACTCTTGTGCATCTACTTCAGTAACCCAATTAAAAACGAGTAAAAGGAGAAAATTTACGACTTTCATAAATTAATTTTTATAGGATAAATGTAAGAATTAAATTAACCAATTGAATCGAAAACACTACTTTTACAATGCTCCTACTTCAACCTGTTTTCAACTTCAACCACCTCATTTAATAATTAAATTATTATGCAGCAAAGCAATGCCATGCTTTCTCAAAGAGAAAGTTATGTGGTTACTGGGTGGAATCGGTTTTTATGGTGGTTATCTACAGCCGAAGAAGAATTGATTAAAGATTGTGTAATTGATAGAAACCGTTATGCAATTACAGGTATGACAGTTTTATGTACCTGGCTTTTTGCAACAGTTGCATGGATGTATTTTTTCAGCATTGTTGTTGCACAACCCATTGTTTTTATTGTATTAGGATTGTTCATGGGCTTTATTATTTTGTGCATAGATAGAGCTTTAATAAAAGGCATTTCAAGCAATAATAAACGCAAAATTGTGCCTTTATTATTCAGAATTTTACTAGCTGCTACCATTGGAACATTTATGGCTCAACCAGCTTTATTATATCTATTTAAAAAAGAAGTAGTACAACAAATTTCTGTTGATAATGAAATACGAAAACAACAAAAATTAAAATTGCAAGAAGCAACTTATACAACTCAAAAGCAAGATTGGCAAAACAAAAAAATACAACTACAACAACAGTTGAATAACAAATATGTTGAAGTTGCAAAAGCCAGAGAAAGTTTTATTGCAGAAACAGATGGTACAGGTGGTAGTAAAAAAATTGGATTATATGCAATTGCAAAAACCAAAAAACAAGCTTATGAATTATTATTAAATGAATATAGCTTGCTACAGGAACAACTACAACCACAAATTAAAATAGCCGATAGTGCATTGATTGACATTAACAAAGCAATTGAAACAGAGCAAAGCTCTTACAAAAACTTATTGAATACTGGTTTTTTAACCCAAATTGAGGCTTTGAATAATTTACTTAAAACCAATAGCACATTACAATATAGGTATTGGTTATTGCTGGCATTGCTTATGTTGATTGAACTAATGCCTGTTATTGCAAAAACAATTTTGCCAAATGGCACTTATGATAAAAAAATAACTACAAGAGAAAGTATCGAAGCCACCATTTTACAAAGCAATACACAACGAGAAATTGAATTAAAAGAATTATACAATAAGTTGGCATTTGAAGCAGATCAGGCATTTATAAAAGAATTCATTGCATCGAGTAACTCAAAAAGAAATACATTAATGAAAGAAGCCATAACACAATGGAGTTCAACAAAAGAACAGAGCTTTGATGATTTTTGGAATACTGTAAAACAACAAATGTTGTCGAAACAAGAACATTAAAGTCTTAACAATGATAGAAGCAAATACCATGTTCAACTTTATTTACTTCAACTGACCTATTTACTCTACATACTTAATCCACCTTCTTCTTAGCTCCAATTTGTACTTCTTCTATACCAGATAAATCTCTAATTACCACACTTGCTGCCACGCAACCAAAAATTGCTGGCATATAACTGATAGTGCCAATTAAAGACTTTTTTGGATAGGCTTTTTCTGTTACAATAATTTTTTCTTGATCAACCTCTTCAGCACTAAAAACAACTTGAACGCCTTTTTTAATACCAAAACTTCTTAACTTTCTACGAACATAAAAAGCCAAATTACACTGATGTGTTTTGGAAATATCTGTAACGGTAACTTTTGTTGGATTAATTTTTCCACCAGCACCCATTGAGCTTACAATTGGAATATTCCTATCGATACAGGCTTTAATAAAATAACATTTGGGGCTAAGTGTATCTATGCAATCAACAGCATAATCAAAGTTACCTTTATCTAAAATTTCGTTGGTAATTTCGTCTCTAACATACAGTTGCAAAACGGTTAAATCAAGATTGGGATTAATGTCTTTTAATCGTTCAGCCAAAACTTCGGCTTTAGGTTTTCCTGCTGTACTATGCAATGCAGGAATTTGTCTATTGCAATTGCTTAAATCTACCACATCATTATCGGCAATGGTCATTTTGCCAACTCCTGCACGTACAATCATTTCAGCACAAATACCTCCTACTCCACCTAAACCAACCACCAATACATTTTTGCTCATTAATAATTCTACAGGTTCATCTCCCAATAATAATTGTGTACGGCTCATCCAATAAGGAATCATAAACTTCGTTTTAATGCAATTGTAAGCAGCTTTATCAATTTAAAAGCACTTTTCGTAAAAAAAGTTATCCAATAAGCTGCTGGTTTATGTTATTTTAGACAAATAAAATTCAAAATTTCATGTCCAAAACAAAGATTGTTTCCACATTTATTTGCTTTCTCATTTTTACAGGATTATTTGCACAAAAAGCAGGTGTTCAAATGCTGGCAACAGGTGCCCCTGCAAAAGCAAGTTTTAGAGGGATGAGTATTCCTACTGATAACGTAATTTGGGTAAGTGGCAGCGATGGCACTGTTGGTAAAAGTACTGATGAAGGCAAAAGCTGGACATGGACAACTGTAAAAGGTTATGAAACCAAGGAGTTTAGAGATATTCATGCGTTTGATAGCAATACTGCAATAATAATGGCTGTTGGAGATCCAGCTTATATTTTAAAAACAAAAGATGGCGGTAAAAACTGGAATTTAGTTTTCACCAAAACATTACCAGGCATGTTTTTAGACGCCATGGATTTTAAAAACGATAAAGAAGGTGTTTGTATTGGCGACCCTCTAGCAATTGGTAACTCTGGACGTAAGTTCTTTTACATTATTAAAACTATAGATGGTGGCGAAACTTGGGAACAAGAACCATTATACAAAATGCCACCTGCCGAAATGAATGGTGAGGCTTTATTCTCAGCTAGTGGAACCAATATTGTAATGCTAAACAATCATCCTGAATTTGACTACATTTTTGTAACTGGCGGCATGGTTAGTAATATTTATTTTATTGGAAAAGAAGGAAAAAAAAATAAAGGCTACCAAACCAGTATTAACCAAGGTGCAGAAACTGCAGGCGTTTTTTCTATAGCTTATGATGGCAAAAAAAATATTTATTGCATTGGAGGAGATTATAAAGTACCACATAGCACTTATGACAACTTTGTTTGGACAAAAATTGGTAGTGAGAAATGGTCTTCCCCTTCTGTAGCACCTCCATTTGGTTATAGAAGCTGTGTTCGTTTTATTACAGATGAGAAATTGGTTGCTTGTGGTACAAATGGTGTTGATATTGGAAAAGATAGTGGTAACGATTGGGTTAGTGTAACTAAAGAAGGATTTAATGTTTGCATGGTTTCACCTAAAAAGAAATTGGTTTTTTTAGCAGGTGATCGTGGAAAAATTGGTCAATTAAAGTATTAATGTTTAAACCTTATCAGTTTTAAAAAGTCTGAAAATAAAAAAATATAAGTATGAAAAAAATCGCAACAATTGTAATCGCAGGATTCTTCTTCTTCTTCTTGCCCAATTTTTCTAATGCACAAGATAGCACTGCAAAAAAAGCAGATCGTAGAAAAGTCATGAAAGAAAGATGGCAAAATGCTACTCCCGAACAAAAAGAAAAAGCTAAAGAAAAAGCCAAAGACGCAAAAGCTAAATATGATAGCTTATCGCCTGAACAACAAAACAAAGTGAAAGAAAAAATAAAGCAAAGAAGAGCTACTCAAAAAGGATAAATAAAAAAAGTACTGCGTTGCAGTACTTTTTTTATTGTTTTAGTTACTGTAAAAGGTTTTTAGTTATTTTTTAAAAGCAAAATAAACGGCTCCCATAATTAAAGCAAAGCTTATTAAATAGTTAATTTTAAATGGTTCTTTTAAAAACCAAACTGCAAAAACAGTAAATACAACCAATGTAATTACTTCTTGAATTATTTTTAGTTGAAAGCCATTAAAACCACTTAAATAACCCATTCTGTTAGCTGGTACCATAAGACAATATTCAAAAAAAGCAATGAACCAGCTTATTACAATTGCTTTCCACAATGGCATACCAGTTTGTTTTAAATGACCATACCAAGCAATAGTCATAAAAACGTTAGAACAAACTAGTAAAATAATTGTTTTCATTGTATAATCTTAAGTAAATAATCAGTATTTTCAACAAATAGCACTATGTAAAAGTTGCCAAATTGCCATCTGAAAAATTGTAGCACAAAAATTGTAATTATTAAAGAAAAAATATGCAAAAATTTCAGGCAATCATTCACTTTTCAATGGATGAAGATTTTATGTCTTTAGTACCACCACATCGTACCTATATTAACTATCTTATAAATAAAGGAACTATTGATAGCTATGCAGTTAGCATGGAAAGCCAAACTTGCTGGATTACGCTGAATGTTGAAGATAAAACTGAGGCAGATAAAATTCTCTCAAAATCGCCTTTGTATAAATATTGGACTTATGAAATAGAGGAATTATTTGTTTACGATAGTCAGCAATACCGTTTACCTTCCTTACAATACAATTAATTTACATTCTAAAGTATTGCTTTAGAGCATCATGTTGTTTCAACTCTTCCAATAAATCTCCCATTAAAGGTTTATTAATAAAGTCAATAATTTCTTCGTATTGCTGAGATTTTACAAAATCTTTTGGATTAACGCTCGATGACAATATTGCAATTTTTGTTTCCGGTAATCTTGTACTGTATTTACGAACGTAATTTTCCATAAAGTCCCATCCATCCATTACAGGCATGTTTAAATCTAGTAGTATCAATTCTGGTGCTGCTTCAATATCGGTTTGTTTCTTTTTTCGTTCGAAATAATCAGAAAAAAAATCAACTGCTTCTTTACCATTTGCAAATGTTGTAATCTTATTTGCAAACTGAGATTTAGCAATGACAAGTTCGCAAATCTTGATGGTTACAGCATCATCATCAATTATAAATAAAGACTGTATCATGTTTAGTTCATATTATGTTGTTTTTGGCAACACCAGTATTCTTTTGGGCTAGCAATCTTATATGAATATAAAGAAAATTTTAATTTTAATGATTATTTTTTATTTTAAATCTTCTGAGGTAAAACTAAATGGCAATAACTGGGCTGCTGATTGAACAATGTATATTTTTCCTTCTAATCCTCCCATAATTAAACGCATAGGTGTGCTTGTTCTATTTTCATATTCTAACAAATATTGCCTGCACATACCACATGGAGAAATTGGCTTACTACTAGAACCGTTATGATTGTGATAACTTATTGCCATTGTTTCAACAGCAATATTGGGAAATAGGGTTGCAGCACTTGATAACAAAGACCTTTCTGCACACAAGCCTACAGGATAACTTGCATTTTCTTGATTGGTTCCTTTTACAATACTGCCATCCTGTAATTTAGCAGCTGCTCCTACAAAAAAATTAGAATAAGGTGCGTAAGCAGTTTCAGCAATATCTTTTGCCTGCTGTAATAGCTCAGCATCGGCAGCTACTAAATCGTTGATAGAATTATATACTTCAAACTCGAAACTATATTGTTCTTTTAACATACAACATTTGTTTAGTTAGATAAAAATGTCCTCACATTTTTATCTGTGAGGACCTTGAAACAACATGTAATATAGTTATTTTATGAAATTAAACAATCTTTTCCATCTTGGTCCACCATCCCAACTAAACCAAATCATAGAGGCTTTACCAACAATATGTGTTTCAGGTACAAAACCCCAAAACCTACTATCTTGACTATTGTGTCTATTATCTCCCATCATCCAGTAATAATTATACTTAAATGTATAAGTTGTAACAGGCTTTCCGTCAATAATAATTTGGCTACCATTTTCAACCAAGCTGTGACCTTCGTAAGAACTAATTAAACGACGGTATAAAGCAATTGTTTTAGCAGTTAATTCAACTGTTACACCTTTTTTAGGTACATACAATGGACCATAATTATCTACAGAAAATTTATAATTGGCCGAATCAAAAGGAAAATATTGGAACTGGGCATTCAAATCTCTGTAAGGTTCAATTACTGGTGCAACAATGGTAACATTAGGTAGTTTTGCAAACTTTTGAGCATCGCTTTCCGTCATTATAACTCTAGCCATACCAGTAACAGCTAAGCTTGCATTTATTGAGTCTCTATAATCTTTATACTTTTCATCTGTTCTAATATTAATTCCTTTTTCTTTTTCTAGAGCATCAAAATCAAAACCTTTTTTATCAGCAATTACATTATAGGTACGTTGTGAAAATTCAGGGACTGGTTGTCTTATACCATTAATAAAAAGTACACCATCTCTTACCTGCAATGTATCGCCGGCAACAGCTACACAACGTTTAATATAGTTATCAGTTTTATCTGCAGGATGAACAATTATATCTTCTTGAAAATTTTCTAACACTTTATCTCTACCATATTGTCGCACTAATGAATAGTAAGGTGTTAAAGATCCAAAATCTGGCTTATTAATAATCGTATCTCCTTCTGGAAAATTAAAAACGACCACGTCGTTTCTTTTCACATCTGTATAACCCTGCAAACGGGTATAATCTATTTGTACAGCCTTTATATAAGAAGGCTTTTGAGAAAAAGGCAATAAGTTATGTACAAAAGGAAAGCTTAATGGTGTTTGGGGAATACGAGGGCCATAAGACATTTTATTCACGAACAAAAAGTCGTTTACCAATAATGTTTTTTCCATACTACCTGATGGAATTACATAAGCTTCGAAAATAAAACTTCTAATAAT
>CALRLF020000090.1:0-15346 GCA_943368475.1 Allobosea thiooxidans | reverse complement strand
ATAAAAGTTGAACGGGTACTATAGCCACATTCAGCTGCAATGGCTTCTAAGGTTAGATTTTTCCAATCTGGGTTATTCCTATTATCAATGAAATAATTAACCCGGTACCTATTTAAAAATTCCCTAAATCCCATACCATACTCCCTGTTTACAAATGCAGAAATGACATGCCTAGGTAAATTGATTTCACTGACTAGTTTTTCAAGTGTATAATCCTTCTGTAAAAAAGGGGTTTCTTTTTCAAAGAACGCTTCAATGATTTTTTTATACCTGATACAATCGGCCTGACTAATGACAATCTGAGAATCTGACTTCTCTACAACAAAACCAGTTTCCAGTTTTTCTGCAGTCAATGGATTTTCCTGTTTTTGATCTTCTTGACTTGGTATTGATAGTGCTACTTCAGTGATGGTATCATAACTAGCAATGGGCTGATAAACCCCATATAATAACCTAGGCTGTGTAAATAACTTAAGGCAAATAATAATCACTGTAATGCCAGACATTAGGTCTACCAAGAACATATTGGTTTTAAACAAGGGAGATATAATAGCATTGACAAAGGAAGAAGCAAGTAATATGGTTAGTAGCCAATTAAAAAGCGCTAACCACTGTATCAAAGCTTCATTTTGAGTAGATCTTGTCTTTGAGGAACCATGTCTAAATTGCCTAATTAGCCTAAAATTTAAAGTAATAAACACAGTACACCAGATTACCCTAACAAATGTAAAAACATAGGGTGATAATATTCCTTCACTAAAGCGGGCTTGCAAATAAGGTTGCGCAAAAAACTCTTTGAGATAAGCAACCTTATCTGCAATGGGCATGGTATAATAGGGCAAAAGATCAATGATACAGGCAATGGTTGGAATCAGGATTAACCAATCCTTTCTTCTGCTCTTTAATTCTCCAAGCAAAACAGATCTAATATATAGCCAAGCAAGTGGAAAAATTAATAAGGTAATGGGTAATATTAATTTGTGCAGGTAGGGAAATTGCAAAAACCATGCTTTGTATAAAAAAACATCATTCAAATTTGTTAGAGCAAGAATAATTAATAGCATACCCAAAAACCGGTTACTATGTTGCTGGTCTTTGTTTACCCAAATTAAAATTGCTGCTGCTAGAAAAGCAAGCAAAAAAGAAACCAAAAGGAATATCACTATAATGTCTTCCATTAACTTTTAAAACTGCAATTTAAATTAGAACTTTATTTAATTTAAAATTTTAATAATCAATGTAAGTTTAGTGTTAATTCAAAAAAAAAGCACTTAGTCAATGTTACTTGCTAAGTGCTTTCTGCTCCCCTAAAGGTACAATTATCGAACCAATTTATTGAAGATTTAAGGCTGATATACCTTTTAGAGCCAATAGTGAAGGTTGTACCATTATTCGGGGATTTGACTAAAACCCAATACCAGCCTAAGGTTTCTAATTTTTAAACTTCCCACACAGATATCGAACAATCTATGAAGGATAGTATAGACCAATCTATTAATCAAGGTTTAAGGTATATTCTGAATAGATAGGAGTGGTAGGGGGATATAAGGGATATGGGAAAGGATAGGATGGGATGGGGAGGGAAGGGTCCGTGACTGGGATGGGAAGGAAGTGGGATGGGAAGGGAAGGGTCCGGAACTGGGATGAAAAGGAAATGGGATGGAAAGAATGGAAGTGGTAGGTCGCTAATAATAGCATTAGGGATTAAGAGATAGTTTTTGATCCTCAGTATGAACAACATAATGACAAGTGAAAATTTAAAATTGGATTATGTTATTTGAATTTTGGATAGAAGAAAAATTATGTGTAGAGGTGAGATATAACTTTGTATACCAACTATTTAGAAAAAAAAGCATCCTTTTACAATATGGAAAAAAATGAAAATGGAAATAGAATACCTATCCAAAAATACCTCCCCCCCTATTGTAGAGGGGAAGTCTATATCCTTATTAAGAGAAGACTAGCCCGAACTATTATTTTAAAGATGAATTAAAGTCTATTACATCTGATAAATAATTTTTATATTTACTAAAGTTTCAACTCCTCCCCACATTGTTATTAAGCCATTGAATTATCTATTTGTACAAAATAGCTAAAACACATTTTAATATTTAAAAGAAAACAAATATGAAAAAATTACTATCATTTTTTATTCTAGCTGCATTATTTATTAGTTGTCAAAAAGAAAATACTTCTACAACTTCAGCTTTTCAGGGGGTATGGAAAGGAACTTATATTGGAACTAATATTGGAAAACAAGATAATGGTACAGTTAGTGTTACTATAACTGCAACAGGAGATGCAACTGGCGTTGCAACGTCTACAGTATTTAGTCAAACATATAATGTAACAGGAAATGTTTCTTCAAGCGGACAATTACAACTAACATATGGTACAGTAAATTCAGGAGCAACTTTTAGTGGAACTTTAACTGGGACAACAGGAACTGGGACCTGGATTAATAATGTAGGGTCCAATAATTATACTGGTAATTGGAGTATTACTAAACAGTAATTACAATTATTTAAAAGTGGTTATCGTACGATTAAACTTTTAATGTTTTTTAATACAATCTCAACCGTTCCTCATTCCAAGCATTTAAAATGATTCCATCCCTGCTTCGCTGGTATGGACAGCTCCGCTGAAATCATTTTAAATACCTTCCATTCGGAACGGTTGAGGAGATTTTTTAAAAATTTGGTATTTATTTTACATCTAAATTTATAAGAGTAAAATAGAGTCATCACACTATTTTATATCTATTAAAAGTTGCAAAATGACATAAGTTGTCAACTCGAATCTGCAGTTCAAGACGGAAAGGAAGTATTTCAACAGTAAATTCAATACCCAACTTTGGAGCCTTTATGAAGTATGGCATAGTATTTTTAAACAAATAATTCAATTGGTGCTAAAACAACCCACAGGGTATTGATTTGCAAATTATAAACATTAAGGATGCAAATTATTGAATTGAGGTTATGCGTATTTTTAATTGACATTCTCTAGAAATGACAGACTATAAAAAAGAATGCTTTTTATGCAATTCAATACCTGATACAAAAGAGCATATTATACCTCAATGGCTTCAAAGGCATTTTAATTTATCCAATCAAAAATTAGGCCTTTGGAATGACACAATACTTCTTTATAAGCAAGCCACATTTCCACTATGTAAAAAATGTAATGGAACTATTTTAAGTAATTTGGAAAAAAGAATTGAATCAAATTCTGCAACTGAGATAGACTATTTTTTGTGGGCATTAAAAATAAGATTTTTATTCTCACTAAAAGACACAACACTTCAACTTGATCGAACAGATTTTTTAAAAGGAAAACTCATAGAAATTCAAGAAGCTATGATTGGACAGGAATTTGTAAAACATTCTTTGAATAGCTTAGCAACTGAAAATTTTATTTTTAAACCCAACCCATTCGGGACAATTATACTTTTTGACAATCCTATAAGAGATGGTGAATTTGGTTTTGCAGATATTCCTCATCCATATTGGGGATTGGCGATTTCTTTACCTAACCACAAAATTTTGGCAGTTCTATTTACAGACAGAGGATTAGTAAAAAAAGAACTCTTGAAAGAATATAAAATTAAAGGAGGGCTTAAAAATTACTGCAAGGAACTTCCCGCAATGACAACTAATGAACTAATACGTCAATTAATGTTGAGATTACTTTTAAAACAATATCAAATTAAGAACATTCCTTATGGTGTTTCTTTGGTTGAAAAAGGGGTTTTTAGTAAGCCTATTCCTAATAGTCCAAACTTTAGAAAAAAACTTAAAAAAGAAGTTTTAGTTGATATTTCTCAAGTATTAAAAGTTGATATTAAGTTTGGAATCGCAATGTATGATGCACTTCCAGAAAACTATAAGGGCTAACATAGGAAAATAGCTATCAATATTGCAATATTCAATTGATGATAGTAAATCATTCTTTTGATCTTCACTAAAATTATAGATAACCGATCCGATTTAATGAAATTTGAATGTTAATAAAATATATCATTAACTTTTGTAACTTTAATCTGCACTTATTCCAACACTAGTAGGATATTATTTCAACTGAATAAATGCAGGAGCTTTTTTGTAATTAAAATTTACATATTATGAGTAATAATCAAAATGACAAACCTAAGCAGCCAGTTCAACAAACGCCTGCACCTAAACCAGCACCTAAGCCTATTGGTATTAGAATGGAAACCTTTAGTGATAAATCACCCTATGTTAAGAAAGGAAAAAAAAGTAATTAATAATGTTGCTAAAAAGAGATAGACACTTTTTTTGAAAGCTTTAACTTGACATACTATTTGCTGTTGGTTTTCTTCTATAGCTTCATCATAAGTTTCTATTGTTTGTATTTTGTATTCTTTTATTTGTTGATCTTGTGTGATATCTTTTTCATAATATTCTTGACAAAGCAAACTTTTTCTAGATCCTATGAAATTCATTTTATTTGGCTTCAAGTTTAAAAAGATTATTCCTATACAGAACACCATACCAATAGATAAAAACAAAAAATATACAAAAACATTTTCTTGACCTTTATCAATAATATGAGTTATACAGTAAGACAAAAGCCCGCTAAAAATTGCTAAGGCAGCGTATGACTTGTTGGTATTTTCTCTATAAGAGGCAATAGTTTCTTTCATGGTTTTTTCCGACTGAGACAGAATAAAATCAATTGCCTCATTGCTATATTTTGACCAGTCAGTTTTAGCTGTTTCCATATTGTGTAATATTTATAGTATAGACAAAACTACATACTACAAAATGGGTAGCAAAAAAAAATAGTAGGTCTGAAGTTATCTTTTATTTTGTAATTTCTCTTTGCTTTAGTTAGTTGTTAGAAATTAATAGTTGCCTTTTTTATTATCCTCACAAAGAACTTATCAAATATTATTTATCAAGGATATTTAGTAACAATAAATGCTTAATGAAAATATTAACATGGAATTTGGAGAGACTCATAAAGAGGAAAAACCAACTTATTCTTGAAAAGCTATCTGAGATAGATGCTGACATCCTGATTCTAACTGAAACTAACACCATCATTAACCCAGGAGTATCTTATAATGCTGCTTCAACTGATCCGTTACCAAATGAACTTGATAAAGTCAAATACCACTCAGGTGAGCGGAGAGTGACTATTTGGACAAAATATAAAATAACTGCTAAGCATAAAACGATTGATGACTTAACAAGTGTTTGTGTAGACATTCAAACACCTGCTGGATTATTAACCGTTTTTGGAACCATTATCGGTGTTTATAATGGCAAGGGGAAACAGTTTGATGATGATCTTCAAAGGCAACTCCCACAATTTGTGGAATTTTCATCAATTAATAATATTTGTATTGCTGGTGATTTTAATGTTGCTTTTTCTGGATATGCTTATCCCAGTTATAAAGCCAGAAATGCCCTAAATGAAACCTTTACTAAGCTTGAATTAACAAATACAACTTCCTTAATAAATGATAATCTTTGTCATATTGTACTTAGTAATTGTTTCGTAAATAACTTTAAACAAGAGTTGGCCGTTTGGAACATTGAAAAAGATACAAGTGATCATTTAGGTATTTGCCTAACCCTCTTATAATTTAATGACTAAAATGAAAAAAATCAAACCTCGTTGTATCTAGAGTTTAAAATATTAAACCATTTAATATGAGTTACAATTTTCCATTTGGGAAGCCTTTGACAGCTGTTAAACAAAAAGATAAAACACCTAAGAAAGCATTTTTATTGGGAGTGTATGCGAGTGCAGTTCATGCAAAATGGACTGATAAAAACGGGAAGCAAAAAGTCTCTGCATTTGCTGTAGCGAGTGAACCGGATATATTTTGGACTGGTCAACACGCAGAAGAAATTATATCATCAATTTATATTCCTTCGGAGTTAGGGAAATTAACTGTACCTACCAACCAAAAATTAAATGGTCCTTCTGGTGTAGCATTAGATGAAAAATTTCTTACACCACTTAAGCTAGACAGGCAATCAACTTGGCTTTGTGACATAATACCTGAATCAAGAGTAAATGAAAATCAACGAATAGCAATCGATAATAATTACACGGAAGATTTAATTATAAAATATAATCTTCCTTTAGCTACTGTTCCGAATTTTGACAAAGCAGAATTGAAATCAGAAAGTAGAAGTAAAGAGATTTTACAAGAGCTTGAAGCCTCCCAAGCACAAACATTAATTCTATTAGGAGATTTACCAATAAAGTGGTTTCTAAATTATTACAATAAAGAATATTCAAAGCTTTCGCAGTTTGGAGAAACCATTGAAACTTATGGTAGAGAACACGAAATTGTAATAAATAATAAGATTTACAATGTCATACCACTTTGCCATCCAAGACAAGCTGATAGTCTCGGAAAATCAAATGAGAAGTGGAAATATTTACATGATAATTGGTGTAGATAAAAATTTAACGTTGGGTATTAATTTTCTTACATACTAAATAGAAACATTGTAATGGGTTAGGTACAATTGGTTGCTGGGTTACTAAAATGGAGGAATTTCTTAGCATTCCTAAGCCGAGCTTTATGTTTGAATTTAGAAAAAATGAACTTACAGTCTTTACCCTATTTCGCATCTGTAACAACGGCACCTATGTTTGAGGTGTGCGAGGTTTATGATAATATTCAACATGCGGCTTATCCTTTGCTGTTGGAAGACCTTAAATCTATTAGCTTGGAAGAAGTTAAATGGTATGAAGAAAATGAAGAGTTTAAACACATAATAAAGAAGGAATTGACACTTGAGAGGAAAAAGCTTTTGATAATCATTGAAAAACTATTGCAGCAAATCTCTATCCTCCGGGTCAATGAATTGTCTAATCCCGAAATTGTTCCCAAGCCATATAATCACCCTGCATTGCTGGGCTTGGAACGAGATGATAATTACATGGTTAAATGCACCGATATAGAAATTATCAGAAATGGTTTTCAAAGAAACGATGTAGCATTTGTTTTGCTTCCTTGTACCTACGCAATTAATTCATCTTATTGGCTATTTAACCAACTAAAAGCAATTGATCAGGATAAGCTTATAAAAGTACGTTTGGACCCCTTAATTCATGAACCTGCACATAGTTTTAACCCGATGGAATTCCGGATGCAAGTATATGGTACTTCATTCGATTGGAATAGAGTAAAATCATTAAAAAAAATAGAGCAAACCGAATTCCTTCCAGAGTTAAGATCAGGCAGTGATATTTTGAAAGCCGAGATTGCTTGGAAACCTTCAGATGAAGAAATTCATTTTACCTGTGAGGAATTGCCAAAGATGAATTTAATCAAAGAACGAGGTAGTCGATATTTTCATGCAATATTCCAGAAGGATACAGGGATTATTAAACATTGCGATGGAGCAATCCGATATTACACTGAAGATGATTACAATAAACGCTTAAAAGAGCATATTAAAGCTAATGCGGTTACCCGGATAGGCAAGCGAGTAAAAGTCTTCCAGATAGATATACCCAAAGAGCAACAGGCATTCGAACCTGTTACACACCAACATTTTCTTAACTTAGTAACCAGTTTTTTTGTCTGGAACCATGATATATTGAAATACTTCAATCCCCAGATTTAATAAGTTAAAATTGCTATTAATCCTGCCCCTTTATTTTGTCTGTATTAATAGGTTCGTCTATCTCTTCAATATCTTCATCTTCCTCTTTGTCTCTCTGACTAGAAAAGTAGTCATTCCAAAAAATTGTGTGATGAAAATCGTCCCCCTCTTTCCAGACTAAGTATTTGAAGGTTTTTTGTGAATATGGGTATTCATTACCAGGTTCATAAAGAGGATTTTTCTTTTTTAAAACCTCTACCCACCAGAATACTTGGAGGTCTTTTGCATTAATCTGATCAAAGAATGTATTGCTATTTATCAAAAGAATTTTTTGGGAATCTTCATATGATCCTTCAGATACATCATGAATGAAGGCAACCGTTTCATCTTCCTCATTTTGGAATAAAGGCTCTTTGAAAGACTTAATTCCTAATAATTGTCTGACTATTTTTGAAGGTATTTGATAGTATTTTTCACCATTCACAGTATCTTGAGTAATTCTAGTTAATGTGTATAATATTTGATGCTCTACTTCGCTATCATCGAAAGATTCTAATTTGTTTAACTCTTCTATCCAATCCATCCAGACTATATCACTAGGGTTTGAATATGTTGTTGTATCGGGATAAGCTTCAAGATTGTCTAGGTGTCTGATAAAATATAGGCTATCAGCATTAGATTTAATCTTATCCTTTAACAATTTAAATGTTTCTGGAGAAGATAGACAAGCAGTCACATCAATTCGTGCGAGGCCTAACTGACTCGCATCACGCAAGTTGGTTGTATTTGATATAGCAATACCTTTTTGGTCGATATCGCCAATTTCAAAATCACTATAAGAATATTCTATCCAATTGGCAAAATCTAGATTAGGTTCTGAATCTGTCCAGTTGCGTAAATTTTCAGCAATATCACCTACTGTACTAATTGTAGGTGATAAATCTTCCTTAATTACCCAGATTTTTTCAGGTTTAGCAAATTGCAATAAATTTTTTTCCATTGCGACATCCTCTCCAGGATTCGGGATGTCATTTAACTGCGAATAATCATGCACATAAACTGGGGATTGTTCAAATTCTGAGTATGGTAAATAGTCAGATAGATATCCTTGTAAATGATGGACAGCCAACCAAGTATATTTTTCCTCATAAGTATAGACCATACTTTTACTTCCATGACTTTCATCGGTAAATCCATTTCCTTCAGAACGTGTTAAGCCCAATTTTTTTCGGATATACCCAATAGCTGCGCTCATTGCCCAGGTAAAAGCGTATATACTTGAATTATTGTATTGATTTCGATATAAGTCAAGTAGAGCTTTGGCTTCTGGCCCATCATTATCTTTCAAACCATCAGTCATCCCCGTTGGATATTCTAGGAATTTATCATAGGATCTCTTGATAACATACCATGCTAAGTCATGAACGATTGGATATGCTTCACCTTCGTTTCCAGTATTCAGTGGATACTCGAAATCAATAATTGTTGGATTGGTCATCAGAATAGGTCTGGAAAGAGAAGCTTCGCTTTCTAAAATCCCGCCTATGATTTTGGCTCGTTCTACTATTGCTCTGAAGCCTTGTCGAATAACAACATTTCGTATTTCTTCCTTCCTAGTAAAGACATTATCCAATGACCATTTTGCCAATATTGTAATTGACTCTTTGTCTTTAATTAAACCTGCTATCCCAAGTGTAATCGAAGCTAAATCTTCTTGTATTTGTGGATCATTACAGAAAAAGACCTTATCCAATAGTTTCAGAAATTCTTCAGGCCTTTTAAGCGCCCATTTAGTTAAAGCAATTCGTAGTTGATTTCTTAGATTTTGATTGATGTTACTCAATCCCCATGTATAGAGAAGTGGTGTTTCATTATATTTTTCAAAACCGGTTAATACAACTATGCCAGTACCATATTCATCCAAAACCTCGTAAACATTGTTTGAATAATTTTCTGTATCCTCTGTTTGTTCCCATGAATCAAGGCCAGACCATAGCTTATCTCTTTCGAAAGCAGAAGACTGCTCCATCAAAATGTTATGCAGGTATTCAGCACCGAAAGCACTCTCTCCATTCCGGGAAGAAGGCAAGATTACATATTTTAATACTGCGTACTGATGGTAAGGTCCACCTAAAAACAGATCATCTATTTTGGTTTTGTATTTGATTGCAATTTCATAAGGTGCTTTTTCAATGGCAGTAAGTTGCATTCTCTGAATTGCTTTAGCATTAAAACCCTCGGTCAAAAAATCGTTTTCACCAATCAATCTGCCATTCTCAACAAAAAGTCGGTTAACAATTGATTGAATAATTTGCTGATTGGGAGGGGATTCATGGTATACCATAGCCTGATGATTTCCAAATGGCATTGCCATTTCAAAGTGCATAGTCTTTGGAATTGCGTCTATTTTTTTGTCGTTAATATCTTGGAATATTTTTTCACTAAGAATATGCTCAATGATTGATTGGTAGGTTATACGGTAACTATGAATTGTCCTCGCCAACAATCCACTTCCTTCTTTTTTGCTAATGCGGATCAGAATGCCATATCGAACAAAAAAATCAAGAAGAACATCTATTTCAGATGGCGAAAAACTTGCACCTATCTTATGCTGAATATGTCCACTAAGAACAGAATGTTCAAGAACTGCAGCATGGTAGTATTGTTCCGCTATGACCAGAGATGCTTCAAATACAGGTTGCTGTATATCACCTTTTGGTTGTAAAAGTGTCTTTAAATATTCTGCATTTATTCGATGTATTTTCAGGTGTAAGAGTTCCCCCGTAGCAGTAGCAATCGCATCACCAGATTCAATAGTTTGACCCCGATATAAATCGCAAAATAACCGAAGAGCAAGTAGACTGTCAAGATGCCGAACAAAATACGGGTCGACAATGGTAATGTCATATTCCTTAAAATAATCTTGAGCAACTTGCAATACCGAAACGTCACCATCCTGAGGTAAATGGATTTCTTTGTAACTAGGCACGATTGTATCGTCTATGCAGTTGTGTTTAAAATATTCTCTTGCACTGAAAATAAAACGTACTCTGGGATGTCTCTTTGTTAATAATTCGGTTTCACTAATTCTGGAATACCAATTTTCTCCATCTTCTATTTCTTCTTCAAGACCATCAATGCATATTAACACTTTTGATGTTTCTTGCGAGGTCGTACCTTTTGTTCTTGCAATTCGCAATTCTGAATGATCCTTGCTAATTGCCATTGCCTCGAGCGCTTCTAGAATTTCATCTTTATTCCACTCAGTAATTTCAAGGGAATGCCTAAGTATTTCAGTCCAGTTCATACTAGGTGTTCCTTTTGCCTGAATTATTATTGCCGGTTGATTATTTAATAGATGTTTTTGAACACAATCAGCTAACCCGTGAGTTTTTCCTGATCCAGCTGACCCATATATCATTCGAACTGACTGATAAAATGCTCGATTCATTGACACCAGATAGCTTGGCAATTTATATCCATGAATATCTCTTAGGCATTTAATTAGCGATTTACGAATTTGCTTTTGCCTGTTTGTTGATCTTGTTTTTTCCAAAAGTATCGTGGTTGGCCAAATATCATATTCGGAAATATCTGCCATACGGTAATCCTCATCATTGTTCTCTGCAGCATCTTTTAATTTATTAAGTTCTTCGATAAACCTGATAAGATTGTCTTTTATGTTTTCAAGACCTATCTTGATATTTTCGGAGTATTCAGTTGTAGATAGATACTGGTCAATTAGATTGTTGCAATGGATTAATTTATTTTTTGTTTGCCCTAGATCATCGCCAACTTTCTCTCTTATAGTTTTGTCGAAAAGAAGTCTATGATATTCTTTATCAATAATACCATTGGAATGAAGTTTCGGGATATATCTTTCCTTTAGCCAGTAATTTTTCCTTGCTAGTTCAAATTGATCTTTTAAATAAGATAAAGCAAAGACTTCTTTTTCAAACCAATATTTACGAACACCTTCATTATCCTGCTCTTGGAGCTCTCCTAAAAGTTCATGATCAAACCACCATATTAGCTCAAGGTCTGAATACAATGCAGCCATCTCATCAACTAATGCTGTTATTTTTGACTCTTCTTCATTTTTAGTGAGTACGTTACCACGACCAATTTTTTTGGAATTCACATCGTGAGGAATACAGATAATGTATTTTTTGATTTGAGAACGTATTTTTCTTGCTGTAGTGATTGAACCTCTTATTTGAGTTATCTCACTATCCTGTAGGCTTGTACGAAACCATTTTGATTGAACTGCTATAATTTCTCCATTTTTGAATGTAGCATATGCTTCAATTCCACCATCTCCACCACTTCCATTAACTGCTCTCAATCTTTGGACAGTCGATGCATAGTTTCTACGGACATAGTGATCGAATAATTGGTTATTCAAAGTTTCAAATGCGTCACGAGAACCTAGACCGTATGTATTAAATGAATCCCAATTCATGGTATCAAATTTGGTATATGTAAATGTACTAATATGAATCTAGGAAATCAGGTCTTGTTTTATTAATTCCAAATTAGGAAAGCTATAAATGACCAAATAAACAAATCTGTAACTACTTAATTAAAGCCTAGTAATATATGGAACTACTAAAAAGCTATAAAAGGATTAGACAATACGTTAAACTTACTTTTTAATTAAGGCATATGCATCCTTAATCACACCCGCAATCAACTTTCGTCTTTGTATAAGGAATTCAAAATATGAAAGGGTTTCCCAATTATCTGGTAGTGCGTGATGGCGATACATTTCAACTTTTTGCTCATCTGTAATTCTTGTTAAGTAGAGTGGAAGGTATTCTGATGGGTGACTGTCAGAAATACTAATATTATCACTCCATTCAACAAGTGCGAAATTGGCAATTTGGTTGGTGTCTCTTTGTTCTGTAACTCCATTTCTGTTTAGCCAGGCCTTAGGAAATAAATGATGTCTCTCTAAGGCTGATTTTTTGCTTCTGAGACCCTCTTGAAGTAAATCGGATACTGTTAACTTTGAAAATAAACCATTTGCATTCAGTACATATAGTGAAGCATAGTAAGCATAAAGGGATGGACTTGTTGATGATGAAGTTGATAAATCCATTGGTAATGTAATATCCCAAAAATCACTTGTCAACTGCGAATCGATAGTTTCATTCAAGACAGCTTTAAAGGCATTAGCATCGTTCACAGTCCGCAATTTTGCAAGATCCATTTCCATAATTGTCTCTGGTGAACTTGTATATCGCCCAGTAATGGAAGACATGAAGAACCACTTTGCAATCAGTGTTTTTAATTCATATAGGTCAAGATTATAGTCCTCTCTTCCTATTAAAAAGAAAATATAGGCATACAGGAGGTTATTTTTTGAACTAATATAGTCCTGTCTTGCAAATCCTGCTTGTTTGATTGCTTTGATAAATTCATGCCAATTGACAACGTTTAGAGTTTTGGCTTGAGCTGTTTTTAGGATGTTAAACTGCAAATCTCTTCGATCTGTACTAAACTCTCCTGTTTCTAAGTCTTTACCTCTTAGAATGCTATATACATATTGTAATCGCGCCCTTCTAAATGCTAGGCCAACAGAAACCCTTAACATTTGATCTGGGTCTGGGTCAATAAGGTAATTAAATGGGGATGATGTTAGTTTTGTAGGTATACGACTCAACCTGCAGAATTCTTCAAGGTTCTGCCTTCCTTCTTCCCAAAATACACTCATGAGAGTCAGAATGAAATCGGCTTGGTTTAATGTCTTGCCTTGTGAATTTATTCTGACAAAAACTTCAGCTACTTGTTCCTCTGAAATATTAGTGGAAAGCTCCAATGCTGAAAATGGATAGGAATCAAGATTTTTCAATTGCATAAATGCATTTTGAATTCTATCCTGTTCTTGATCTGTTATGTTAATAGTTTTCTTAAGGTTATCAATAAATGAATTGATGACTTTAATTATGTTGATGTTGGGTTGCCATATGTCTGAAATATTTTGGAAATATCGTGGGTTTTTGCGTATAGCAGCATCAGGCACTTCAAACTTTTCTTCAAGAGGATTAAATGCAATAACGATTGTAGCTTTTGTATAGTTTTCTCTAATAATCTCTTGTGCTTTTATAACAGCGTAAAGAGAAGTTAAACGTTGTTGACCATCTACAATGAGTAGGTTGGGAAATTTTTGTTTTGAAGAAGTGCCTATAGTTTTAGCATTGTCAACATTTGCGTTAGCCCAAAAAAGAAAATATCCAACAGGGTAACCTCTATACATACTATCAAACAATTGACGCACACTTGTATCAGGCCATACAAAAGGTCGTTGAATATCAGGCAATCCAATGTTACCCATTTCAATCTGCTGAATAATAGTAGCTAGGTTGTAGCTTACCTCTTTAAATAATGTTGCCATTGTATTTTATTTCACCTTATTTTATTTTCTCCCATTTGTTTTTGAAATCAATGCTGTCAACTGAAGACAGGTTTAGAATACCCCTCGTTTTATATTGTTTAACCTTCTCCTTAGCCTCTATGCCAGTGCAGATATAATATTGCGGTTCAGTCATACTGTCACCGTTTAAATTAACGAAAACATAAAAGTGATTAATCATTACCTTGTCTTTCATCATAGGCCAACCAACATTCTTTTTTTTAAATATTGCTTTAACTTGGATAATGTATTGCTTATCATTCTTTTCTGCAAGAATATCAATTGCTTTAGCATTACCCATAGTGATTCCTACACTAAATCCTCTTCTTAGTAGCTCTGCTGCAACAAAATACTCTCCTGAAAGTCCTGTGCTACTTGATTGAATTTCTGCCATAATATTTTTATTCCAAATCTCAAACCTCAAACGCCTTATGCAATATTGCTTTTAATAATTGCTCTGTTGCTTGTTGGTTTGAGATTATGTATTCTTTTAGTTGATTGATTTTAGTTAATTGCCTTTCAATTTCTAATACAATGCGATTTTGTTCGGAAAGAGGTGGAATTGGTATAGGTTGACTTTTTAAAATATCTGTATTTATATTTTGCCAAGTCGCACCAGTAGCAACTTTCATCATACTTGCTTCGAAAACTCTAAATAAATAATAAAGGAACATTCTCATCTCATCAAATTCAATATTTTTAACTGACATCAAGCCGTCATAAATATAGCCGTCTATCCCTAAAAGAGAAGTTCTACCAGCACTTCCACTTGCTACAATTATTATATCTTTTGTGGTCACATACCTACTATGTTTTGTACCTAATTCCGTTAAATATTCTCTTGTGTCAGATAGCGGAGCATCTTTTGCAAATGCTGTCATATCTGAAATCGTAATCCAATTAAAAGGAGTTTTTGATTTAGAAAAATATCTAGGATCGCCTTTTGGTCTTGGTGAAGAACCTCTTTCAATATCAAACATTTCTCCCAATCGGCACCATATCCAATTTTTAGGAATTTCAAAAGGAATTTCTTCTGGTTTGATGGGAGGCAATAGTTTTTCAATTTTGCCTGATTTAGTTTTCTCGGCTTTAATTCGTTTAAGAAGTTCGCTGGCGGAATCGTCTTTTGTTTGTTGCTTAACTAATTTACCCTGCACTGCTTCTTGTAAAATGGCTTGCTTTAGGTTTTCGAGTTGGTTGAGTTGGTCTGAAAGTTCAGAAAATAAATCAGAGGATAATAGATATGAATTATGAAGGTCTACTATCTTTTTTTCAATTTTACCATTAAAATAAGTTTTTGAAGTTTCGATACTTTCGTTTTCGAAATCATAAAGGA
>CALRLF020000089.1:0-15632 GCA_943368475.1 Allobosea thiooxidans | reverse complement strand
CAAATACATACATTTTTATGGGCTTGGCTATTGTTGATTTTGTTTTATAATACTGTTTACAAAATACCAGTATTAGGTGCATTCTTTAATTTAAGATATGGTGGTTTATTTATTGCAGGCATTTGTTTCTATACCATTTTTATTGAACAAAAAAGTACCATTAATAATTGGCTTCTTTTAATCGCAAGTTATTTAATAAGCTTAGTTGCACTGAAAGATTTGTTGCTACTATTTCCAATATTAACTTCTATTTATTTTGTTTTTCTAATAGTGGTTAAATACAAGTTTTCAATTTTTGCAAATAGTACATTATTGTTTTTTGGTAAAATATCCTACGCATTGTATTTGATTCATCAAAATGTTGGCTTTGTAATTATAAAACAATCTCAATTGCATGGCGTTTCTTTTGCTATTGCAATTTTTTTTGCATTAGGTGTATCCATTGCTATAGCCAGTTTGATTACCTATTGTATTGAAAAGCCTATCAGTATTCAATTACATAAATTGTTCAATTTATAGTATGCATTTAAACTTAAAGTTGCATGCCATTATTTTAGCTTTGAATGAGGAGAATTTCATTAAAGCAAATTTGGATACCATATATCCTTTTTGCTCTAAAATTTCTATCATTACACAGTACGATAGAGATTGGTATGCTAAACCTGTGATACCCGATTTAACTACATCTATTGTATTGGATTACCCAGACCCAGAAGGGAAAATAAATTTAGTAGTGAGAAGAATGCCAGATGAAGCTGCTGCAAGAAATATGGAAATGTTGGCATTTAATAAAAAATCGTATAAACATACACTTTCTCATGGGCGTTCTAAAGAGGACATAGCTTCATTTCACGATATACCCGATTATTATTGGGTTATAGATGCAGATGAATTATATGATGAAAAAACACTTCCAAATATAATTCAGTATTTAAAAGTAAAGAATCCCAGAGGAATGCGTATAACAGGATATAATTATTTGAGAACTTGGAATAGACGTGTTCCTAGGAATGTAATAGATTTTACGCATTTTGGCTTTATTAAGCCAGGCGTTTTATTTGAGCAACGAAGAATGGTTAGTTGGAATGAATCAAGATTAAAAAAATTGTTTTCAATATTGCATTTACCTGACTGGAGTGCAAGCGTCTATGGTTTTATTACCTGCCCTGAGGAAATAGGGGTATTTCATCATGCCTGCTGGTTGGGTAATGACGAACGTATTGCACAAAAATTTGGTAAATCTAGCCATCAAGAATCAAAAGACTGGAAGCCCAATTCGGTTGATATAATTGAATCGGTGTTTGTACCAACAAAAGATTTGCCCTTAAATATTCAACAGGCCCGTTGGCCAATGCATTTTTTTAATGAGCAATAGTAAAAAATTAAAGGTATTGGTAACCATACCCAGTGGATTTTGTTTTGGCTTACAACATGTTAGCGTAGATTTATTTAAGGCATGTGAGCAAGAAATTGAGCCTTATTTTTTGGTGAGTAAATGGAGTAATGGTGATTTTGAAAAACTCTTAGATCAAAAAGGCTTTACTTACAGTTATAGCTGGTTGGGTATGTTCAGCAGAAAGCTGGACTGGTACAATTTGAAAATGAGTTTGGAGGCTTTTATAAAATTGCCTGTTTTGTATTGGCATTTTATTCGTCTTTTAAAACAACAAAAGCCTGATATTTTATTTTTTGCCAACCACCATGAGCTGATTTTATTGTTACCGGTTTTATGGTTTGTAAAAACACCGGTGGTTTGTCATATGCATGACCCTGCACCTGCAATACCTTTTCAACAAAAAACATTTGCCTGGTATGGAAAAAGGGTAAACCGATTTATTACTATTTCTGAAGATGTACAAAAAAGGCTAATGCTATTAGGCTGTGCTGCTGAAAAAATAACGGTTGTACACAATGGTATTTTTTTGCCCCATAATGTTTCACAATATCGAAATAATAATTTTGTGGATGCTGCACAATGGTCATCAGATGTTTTTATTGTGGGTATTACCGGGCAGATGACCGAAACCAAGGGGCATGAAGATGTGCTTGCAGCATTTGAGCAGGCTTACCAACAAAACAATAAATTAAGATTGGTATTTGGCGGAAAGCAATTGGAGCCTATGTTTTCTACGCTAAAAAAGCAGATTGCAGTAAAAGGATTGGAACAAGTGGTTTATTTTTCAGGATGGTTAGCTGAAGCCAGTAGTTTTTATTCGGCTATTGATGTATTTATTCTGGCATCTAGACACGATGAAGGCTATGGTTTGGTAGTAGCAGAAGCGATGGTCAATTTACGTCCGGTAATTATTACCCGAAGCGGTGGAGCAGCAGAAATTGTGGAACACCAGCAATCGGGTATCATTGTAGAAAAAAGGAATACCCTAGCAATGAGTTCAGCTATGTTGGAGTATTCAAAAAATGATGTATTTTATCGAAAGATGCAGGAAGGTGGTAGGCTACGCATAGAGCAGCGTTTTAGCATGCCAGTATCTGCCAAAATTTTTACGGACGTTCTTAAACAAGAAGAAAGGAGTTTTAGGTAATGAAATTTGGACAGAAACAAATACCAGAAGGCTTTTATTTGGTAGTAGTTGCTTACTTAAGTTATTGTTTATTATTTACGCCAAACTTTATGGTTAGCATACTTGTCGCAATATTTCCATTATTTGCCTTTCGTTTATTATGGATAGATAAGCAAACGAATATATTGTTTTGGGGAATCATGATGCAGTGGCTTAGTTCGTCTACTCAACTTTTATATTGTAATTTTTTGCAAATCACATTGGAAGAGCGAGGCAAAGAGGGGAGTTTTCCAGCCCAGATGATGAATGATGCTACAAACTATTCATTGATAGGCCTATTTTTTTTTACGTTTGGGTTATTTATTGTAATTCGAAATATTCAACATCAATCAATAGAAAAAATACTTGAATTATATAATCCTAGAAAGGTTTTATTTTTATATGTGGGAGTAAGTATTGGAATTTTTTTAACTTCGGGAATCATTTGGAATTTTCCAGCAATAGTTCAATATTTTTATTTTTTCTTTTTTATAAAATGGGGCTTTTTTGTTGTAACATTTTATATCATTCATAAAAAAGCACCTTTATTAAGGTCGTTGTTATATACTGTAATTGGTATAGAAATTCTTTTGAGTTTCGCTTCTTTTTTTGCAGGCAACTTTTTGAATATAGCCAGTTTTAGTGTTTTATGTTTGATACTATTGCAACCCAAGTTGAATATAAGAGCATATATATTTATTGTTACTGGTGTAGTTGGATTGGTGCACCTACTAATTTTATGGTCAGCAATTAAAGGAGAATACCGAAGTTTCGTTTCTGCAGGACAATCAACTCAAACTATACAGGTTTCCAGAGGTGAGGCTAATAGTCGACTTTTTGATTTGATAAGCAATGTAAATGAATATCAATACAAAGATGGTCTTTCTAAATTCGTAGATCGTTTGGGTTACATCCAATTTTTTGCTGCTACATTAGACTATGTACCCAAAACAGTACCCCATCAAAATGGAGAAATTTATTTGAGTGCTGTACAACATTATTTAGTACCTCGTTTTATCAACCCCAATAAAAAGGTGTTGGATGATAGCAAACATACGCAAGAGTTTACGGGTATAGGAGTTAGTGGTCTGGAGGCATCCACTTCTTTTAGTTTAGGCTATATTGCAGATGCGTATATTGACTTTGGTCCTGTTTATATGCATGTAATTTTGTTTGTTTTTGGGGCTTTGTTTGGCGTTTTCTATAAATTTTTATACACAAAGGCACCTAATGAACTATGGGCTTGGATTCTTACTGCACCTTTCTTCTTACTTGTTAATATTAATGGTGCTGATACCAAGAAAGCATTAGGTTGGGTATTAATTTATTTTTTAGTAGTAGCTATTGTTCGCAAACAACTTATCAAACGTCTTGACCCACTTATGCGGGCATCTACTAAGTAATGCAGCGGATTATTTTTTTAAATTCTCATCCCATTCAATATTTTGCTCCCTTGTACCAGCAAATGGCAAAGGATACGGCTATCGATTTGCAAGTAATGTATTGTAGTGATGAAACTTTGAAAGGGGCAACTGATAAACAATTTGGGGTGCAGGTAAAATGGGATATTCCATTATTAGAAGGATATAAACATATATTTTTAAATAATGCTTCTTGGAAGCCTTCTATCTACAACGGTTTTTGGGGTTTATTGAATTGGGGTGTTGTAGGCTTTTTGCGAAAACAGCCTAAAAGTATAGTGGTAGTGCATGGCTGGGCTTATGCAACCCATGTTATCACCATTATTGCTGCAAAATTATTGGGTCATACCGTTTGTTTACGGGCAGAAACGCCATTGAATCAGGAGTTACAAAAAAATAAATGGATTACTAAACTGAAGCATTTGTATCTGCGTTGTTTGTTTTTATTTGTAGATTATGGATTGTATATAGGTCAACAAAATAAATTGTTTTATCAGCATTTAGGCTTTAAAGAAAAGCAATTGGTTTTTACGCCTTATTGTGTAGACAATGAACGATTTTCAGGTATTGCATCAACCGTAAATAAATCATCTGCAAGAGAAAAACTGCAATTACCAGCAAATAAGAAAGTGATTTTATTTTCCGGAAAGTATATTGATAAAAAGAATCCATTGGATTTACTGCAAGCCATTCAGCTATTACAACAGCCTGATATTTTTACTGTATTTGTTGGAGATGGGGAGTTGCGTACTACAATGGAAAACTTTATTGCAGCTCATGGTCTTGAGGAGCAGGTATTGCTTACTGGTTTTATCAATCAATCTTTAATACCCTATTATTATGCAGCTGCCGATGTGTTTGTGATGTGTTCTGGTATTGGAGAAACTTGGGGTCTATCGGTAAACGAGGCCATGAACTTTGGATTGCCAGTAGTTATTTCCAACACTTGTGGAAGTGCACATGATTTGGTGAAGGATAATGGGTATGTTTTTGCTACTAGCGATATTGCTGCTTTAGCTGATAGTGTTGACAAAGTGTTGGATGCATCAGAAGAAGCATATTTGAATATGCAGCAAAATAGTAAGGCAATCATTAGGGGGTATAGTTATGAAGTGGTGATTGAGGGATTGAAGCAAATTGCCTAACGGCAAAGATTGGAACACGGATGACACGGATTGGATGGATTAAAACTGATTAGAACTGCCTTACGGCAGTTGGTTTTAACCACAAAGGCAGAGAGAACACAGAGTAGATAGCCAGACTGCAATGATCTAAACCACAGCGTAAAACCTTAGCGTATTTTGTATGCTTATGTTGCTTTATGTGAAATATATACCACGAGGGATTGCCTAACGGCAAAGATGGGAACTCGGGTGACACAGATTGGATGGATTAAAATTGATTAGAACTGCCTTACGGCAGTTGGTTTTAACCACAGAGGCACAGAGAACACAGAGTAGATAGCCTGACGGCAATAATCTAAACCACAGCATAAAACCTTAGCGAACTTAGTACACTTTGTTGCTTTGCGTGAAATATTTTACCACAGAGGACACAAAGGTTTTCACAGAGGTGCAAGGAGTTTTTTTCAATATATGGGCATATTGGTAAAGTTATCTAAGAAGAGCCTTAGCGAACTTAGTATTCTTAGTTGCTTTGTGTGAAATATTTACCACAGAGGGCTCAAAGGTTTACACAGCGTACAAAATATGGTTATTTTGGGGTACATGAAAGCAATTTTGTTATTTCCTCTTTTGATGGACATAAATCTTCTAAGTGCTTGTTATTCATTGAAAATTAATCCCTTTTTAAGTTATACAACCAAATGATGTTATAGTTTCGTTACAATGTGTAGAATAGCAGGTATCGTTGATATTCTTAATCCTCCTACTGAACAACAGATACAATTAATGACAAATGCCATGCATCGTGGAGGACCAGATGATGCAGGGTTTTATACAGATGAGCAACTACCGTTGGTATTTGGTCATCGTAGACTGTCTTTATTAGATTTATCTCCTTTAGGGCATCAACCAATGTTAGACGATTCGGGTAGTATTGTACTTATTTTTAATGGAGAAGTTTATAATTTTCAGGATATCAGGGAGATATTGATTGCAAAAGGCTATCGATTTAAATCACATTCGGATACGGAAGTTATTATTTATGCGTATAAAGAGTGGGGCATAAATTGTTTCAAGCGATTCAATGGCATGTTTGCATTGGCTTTACTGGATAAGCAAAAAGGAAAATTGTTGCTTGCCCGAGATCATGCAGGCATAAAGCCACTGTATTATTCAATTGATAATAAAAAGTTGGTTTTTGCAAGTGAAATAAGGGCATTTAAGGCATTGCAGCCCAATTGGAAAGAAAATGACGATTGGAAAAAATACTTTTTATTGTTTGGTCATTTACCTGAGCCTATAACTACATTAGCTGGTGTGCTTCCATTAGAAAAGGGAACTGTTCTAGAGATTGATGTTGAAACGCTAACTGTACAAAAACATAAATTCTTTCAGCTTTATTATCATTATACCATACAAGATACTGCAACAGCTGTAGCAGGTTTACAGCAAACGCTTACGAAAGCCGTTGAACAACATTTAATTTCAGATGCACCTATTGGTTTGTTTTTAAGTGGTGGTATTGATTCCAGTTTGCTTACCGCATTGGCAAAGCCGTTTGTTGGCAACAATTTGCATACATTATCTATTGTATTTGAAGATGAAAAATATTCAGAAAAATATTATCAAGATTTAATTATACAACAAACAGGAGCACATCATCAGTCGTACTTGGTAAATGAGCAAATATTTTTCGACTCTTTACCCGATATTTTAGAGGCCATGGATCAGCCAAGTAGTGATGGTATCAATACCTATTTTATTTGTAAATATGCAAAGGAGTTTGGCTTAAAAGCCGTATTAAGTGGGCTGGGAGCCGATGAATTATTTGGTGGATACCAATCTTTTTACCGAACATCAACCGTACAAACTATTGGTAAGTTGCCCAATTTTGCTTTGGCCATTGCTGGCATTTTTCCAGATGATAAACGCAAGCGTCTTTCTTTTTTATCATTGAAAAATGGATTGGGTGAATATTTATTTAATCGAGGTTTTTTTACACCTGTTCAGGTTGCCCAATTATTGGATTGTAGTGAAGAAGAAGTAAACACTCTAGTTGCAAGTTTTCAAAAACAAGTGCCAGCATTTATAAGCAAACTGGATAATCAGGAAAGGGTGAGTTATTTAGAATCGAATATGTACATGCAAAATCAGTTGTTGAAAGATACTGATTATATGAGCATGTGGCATGGTATAGAAGTACGTGTACCTTTTTTAGATAAAGCGTTGATGGAATTGGTTTATTCAATTAGTCCTGAAATTCGGTATAATAAAAAACAAATCAAGCATTTATTGGCATTGGCATTTGATGGATTACTTCCAAAAGAAATTTGGAACAGACCTAAACAAGGCTTTGTTTTTCCATTTGAGCAATGGATGCAACATATACAACCATCTGGTATAAGTACAGATAAGTTAAAGGGGTTACAGCTGGACATGCAGAAAAAACATTTACACTGGAGCCGTTATTGGAGTTATATGCTTAGCAATCGAAAAGCTGGAGAACCATTTACTATTACTGCATGAAAAAGGTATTATTCCTTTATTTAAAAGCATTTTCATTTACTGGTGGTATCGAGAAATTTAACAGTAGCTTTCTAAAAGCCCTGCATGAATTGAGTATTGGTGGGCATATCGATGCTGCAGCATTTTCAATGTATGATACGAATGTTGGTGAAAAGTATTTTTCAAAAAAACGCTTTAAAGGATTTAATGGTAGTAGGTTGTATTTTGTGTGCAGTGCCATTTATTGTGCATTAAAATATGATGTGCTTATTTTAGGACATATCAATTTGGCAATAGTTGGGTTGTTGGTAAAAAAACTAAAACCTAGTATTCAGCTGATATTGGTGGCACATGGTATTGAAGTGTGGGATACACAAACTGGGCTTAAATTAAAACTGCTTCAAAAAGCAGATATGATTTTGGCTGTAAGCTCATTTACAAAAGCTAAAATATTAGAACATAATCCTCATGTTCGTGAAGAATCTATCTTTATTTTTCACAATACCATTGATTCTTACTTTGCATTGCCTGCTAAGTTTAACAAGCCAACTTATTTAATGGAGCGATATGGCATTGCACCAACTGAGCAAGTGCTATTAACCGTAACACGACTATCATCTACTGAAAAGTATAAAGGCTATGACAATACGATTGCATTAATTAAATCTATCAATCAGCAATCTTCAAAAAAAGTACATTATTTGCTTTGCGGTAAATATGATGCAGCCGAATTTGAACGAGTGAATGTATTGATTCAGGAGCATGACGCATCGGCATTTGTGCAGTTGGCTGGGTTTGTTAAAGATGAAGAATTGATTGACCATTATTTATTGGCAGATGTATTTGTAATGCCCAGTAAAAAAGAGGGTTTTGGAATTGTATTTATAGAAGCAATGGCATGCGGTAGAAAGGTAATCGCAGGCAATAAAGACGGAAGTGTAGATGCATTGCAAAATGGGGCATTGGGTAAATTGATAGATCCCGATGATAAAGAGGCGTTACTGGAAGCAATTGAAGCCTCGTTGAAAGAATCTATTGTTCATCCTTTTTTATTGCAGGAAAGGGTATTAGATACTTTTGGATTTCATAGATATAAGCGACGTTTGAAGGACTGTTTAAACAGTTGATTGGTCAACGGCAACATTTTTACCACAGAGCAAAGAAGCAAGAGAGGAACTGCCTAGCGGCAGTATTTTTACCACAGAGGACACGAAGGTTTTCACAGAGTGTCACAGTGGTTTTAAAGTGATTCTTTAATTGTTAAAAATTATTAAAGAAATTCTTAGCGAACTTTGTATCCTTTGTTGCTTTGCGTGAAATATTAGCCACAACGAATAAAGCGTTAAAAAGCTTACAAATTGCAAAAGAAAGTAGTTGTTGTTTTATATGAATATTTTTTCCCTGGTTATAAAGCTGGTGGACCTATACAGTCGTTGGTAAATATGATTTTGGCTTTACAGGATGTGTATGAATTTAAAGTAATTACCACTGCTTTCGATTTAAATGAAACTGTAGTTTATTCAAACATTTCTATTAACCAATGGAATACTATTGGATTACACAGTCAAACAGAGCCTATACAGGTTTGGTACTCATCTACTCCCAAAATTGAGTTGAACAAAATGCATCAATTATTAACCGATGCAAATCCAGATTATATTTTTGTAAATGGATTATTTACTTCTTTCTTTTCTCAACCTTTAAGGTTGCTAAAAAAGGGCAAGCTTACAAACGTTCAAGTTATTGTATCACCAAGGGGCATGTTGCAGAAAGGTGCTTTGCAGGTAAAACCGATTCGAAAAAAATTGTATTTGCAATTGTTTAAAACCGCAGGTTTATTCAAACATATTAATTGGCATGCTACCAATGAAAGTGAGGTAGAAGATATACATACTTTACTTGGCAATAATGCAGTTGTACATATTGCAGCAAATGTTCCGAAGTTACCTTTGCCTAGCATTGAATTGCCTAACAAAACAAAAGGGAGTTTACGATTAATTTATCTTTCTATTATTACACCAAAAAAGAATTTACTTTTATTATTGCAACAGTTAAGTAAGCTAGAAATAAATATTTCTTTAAACATTTATGGCCCTATAAAAGAACCAGCTTATTGGGAGCAATGTTTAAGTGTAATCAATCAACTACAAGCAAATATAATTGTACGGTATATGGGTGATGTGCAACCTCATTTGGTTCAATCTACCATTGCACAGTACGATGCGTTGATTTCTTTAACAGCAGGCGAAAATTTTGGCCATGCTTTATACGAAAGTTTAAGCTGTGGTCGTCCTATTATTACCAGTTATTTTACTCCATGGAATGAATTAGAAAAGCAAACAGCAGGATGGAATGTTGATATTAACAACAATGAAAATATTCAGCTATTATTGCAGCAAATTGCAATGATGGATGCTGCTGACTTTACTGTTTATTGTAAAGGAGCCTGGGAAATAGCTAAAGACTACTATCATCAATCCAATTTTTACAAAAATTATTGTACACTTTTTTCATCATAACTTATGATTATTTTAGGCATAAATGCATATCATGCAGATTCTTCAGCAGCTATTTTTAGAGATGGTGTTATGATTGCGGCAACCGAGGAAGAGCGTTTCAGAAGAATTAAACATTGGGCAGGTTTTCCTTCTATGGCTATCGAATTTTGTTTGAGAGAAGCTGGTGTAACTTTAGATCAGGTCGATCATATTGCAATAGGTAGAGACCCTAAAGCAAAGTTTTTAAAGAAACTGGTATTCTTTGCCCAGCATCCCTTTCATTCTTTAAAATTTATTGCCGATCGTTTCTCCAATCAAAAAAAAGTAGCTTCTATTGAAGCTGAATTATCGGCTTTGTCAGGAATAGATGCAGCATCTATTAAACATAAAATTCACCAAATAGAACATCATAGAAGTCACTTAGGAAGTGCTTTTTTTGCTTCTCCTTTCGAGGAAGCAGCTGTATTGAGTATTGATGGTTCGGGTGATTTTTCAACAACCATGATGGGAATTGGAAGGGGTACCAATATTGAAGTAATTGACTCAATAGATTTTCCACATTCTATTGGTATTTTTTATACTGCATTTACTCAATTGTTAGGATTTCCTTATTATGGAGATGAATATAAAGTAATGGGATTAGCACCTTATGGCGAACCAAAATATGTAGATAAATTACGTAGCTTGATTATTTGGAAAGAAAATGGACTATTTGAACTGGATTTATCTTATTTCCGTTCGGCTACACAAGGGTTTATTCAATACGAAAATAACCTACCCATTGTTCCACCTTTATTTGGAGAGAAAATGGTGACTGAGTTTGGTGCTGAAAGAAAAAAAGATGAGCCATTATCGCAATATCATAAAGATTTAGCAGCATCTGTACAACGATTTACCGAAGAAACCATTTTTCATATTTTAAAAGGGTTGCATGCACGAACAGGTTTAGATAAAGTTTGCATTGCAGGTGGTGTAGCACAAAACAGTGTAGCAAATGGAAAGCTAACCCGTAATACACCTTTTAAAGAAGTGTATATTCCATCTGCTGGTCACGATGCAGGTATTTCAATGGGTGCAGCACAATACACGTACCATCAGGTACTCAATCAATCAAGAGTAGCACCCATTTATAGTGCTTATACAGGTGCTAGATTTAGCAACGATGAGATTGAAGCTTTACTTCAGTCAAAAAATATAGCTTATACTAAATATGATGATGCTGCATTGTTTGATGTGGTTTCTGATAGATTAATCAATGCAGGTGTGGTAGGCTGGTTTAATGGTAGAGCAGAGTTTGGTCCAAGGGCCTTAGGTGCAAGATCTATTTTGGCCGATCCCCGACGCAGCGATGCCAAGGATTTGCTGAATGCAAAAATTAAACGAAGAGAAAGTTTTAGACCCTTTGCCCCAAGTATTTTGAAAGAATATGTAGATGAATATTTTGAAGTGAACGATGTGGTTCCATTCATGGAAAAAGTATTTCCAATTAAACCAGAAAAGCAGCATTTAATACCTGCTGTAACGCATGTGGATGGCACTGGTAGACTTCAATCGGTAGATCCATTGGTTTCTCCAGCATACTATCAGCTAATAAAAAGTTTTTTCAATAAAACAGGAGTTCCTATCTTGCTGAACACATCGTTTAATGAAAATGAGCCAATTGTAAACTCCCCCCAAGAGGCTCTGGATTGTTTTTTAAGAACATCGATGGATATGTTGGTGCTCGAAAATATCGTTGTACAACGGTAAATGACCTAAACTAAGCATGAAAGTTTCAATAATAACTGCAACCTACAACAGTGCTGCTACAGTTGCTGATACATTGGCATCGGTACAAAGGCAAACCTATAGCAATATTGAGCATATTGTAGTAGATGGCTTATCTACGGATGATACTTTATTGGTTATTCAAAAAGCAGGTCACGTAGGTCAGTTAATTTCAGAAAAAGATCGAGGTATTTACGATGCTATGAATAAGGGTATTTTATTAACGCATGGTGAAATTGTAGGTATTTTAAATTCGGATGATTTTTTTGCTCATGATACTGTGATTGCAGAGGTGGTAGAAATATTTGAAAAAACAGGCTGTGATGCCGTTTATGGCGATTTGATATTTGTACACCCAGATAAACCTTCTAGAATATTGCGTAAATGGATTGCAGGTGGTTATGATGCTGCTTTATTTTTAAAAGGTTGGATGCCACCGCACCCCACTTTTTTTGTAAAAAGAAGTGTATATGAGCAGTTTGGCAATTTTAATATCAGTTTAAAAAGCTCAGCCGATTATGAATTGTTGCTTCGGTTCTTGTACATGCACAAAATAAAAGTGCAGTATCTGCCCGATGTTTTAGTACACATGCGTAGTGGTGGACAAAGTACCAAATCCGTATCGAATAGAATCAAAGCTCATAAAGAAGATTATATGGCTTGGCGATTAAATAATTTAACCCCACGTTGGTATACATTGATATTAAAACCTGTTCGAAAAATTAAGCAATTTTTGTATCCTAGAATTTAGCAACCTGTATCCAGCATCTAATTACCTTTTCATCAATTATCCTTAGGTTTGTAGCCTTCTTGTTAATATTTATCATTAATTACTTAGATAACGATGCGTAGTATTATTTTGATTGTTTGTCTTGTATTGAGTATTGGCGTTTCGGCTCAAAGTTCTATTCAAGAGTTAATGAATAGTAAAGATCTATCCTCTTTTAAAGTGGATATGTTGAGCGATGAAGACATTAGCAAGTATAAAGCTTATGCACAAAGCTCAGGTTTAACTGAAACTCAAATTGAACAAATGGCTTTGCAAAGAGGCTTGCCGTCTTCTGAAATATTAAAGTTAAAAGCAAGATTGGCTGGGTCTGGGTCTACTTCAAATAAAAGTACCCCCATTAAAAATAAAAATTCTTCTGGTAGAATAACGAATGATGCAGACCAACCTATTGTGGCTGCCAATAAAAATCAAGAGGATGAAATTTTTGGTTCAGAATTGTTCAACAATAATGTGCTACGCTTTGAACCCGATGCACGTATGGCAACTCCCAAAAATTATGTAATTGGTCCCGATGATGAAATATCAATTGATGTTTTTGGTTATCAAGAAGCTAATTTTAGCTTAATCGTTTCTCCCGAAGGCAATATTAATTTACCTGCAGTGGGTTACATACCTGTAAATGGATTAACAGTAGAGCAAGCAACCAAACGAATTAGAGACAGAATGATTAAAAATGGCTATGCACGTTTGGCTAGTGGTCAAACACAGTTAGCGGTAAACATTAGTAAAGTAAGAACGATAAAAGTTACCATTATTGGTCAGGTTCGCAAGCCAGGTACATATAGTTTGTCTTCCTTATCTAATTTATTCAATGCTTTGTATGCTGCTGGAGGTCCTAATGAAAAAGGATCTTTCAGAACCATTGAATTAATTAGAAATAATAAAGTAATAGAAAAATTAGATGCATACGACTTCTTATTAAAAGGATTTCAAACCAATAATGTGCGTTTAACCGATCAAGACGTAATTCGTATTCCAGTTGCCAATGTACAAGTGAAATTAAAAGGCGAAATTAAAAGACCCGGTATTTATGAAGTATTGTCAAATGAAAACCTACAACAGGTAATAGAATTTGCACAAGGGTTTACCAGTAAGGCTTATACAGCTTCTTTAATGGTAGAGCAATTTACTGATAAAGAAAAGAAAATACAAGATGTACGTAAAGCCGATTTTGCAAAATATTTTCCATCGAAAGGAGATGAAATAACGGTTGGTAAAATATTAAACCGTTACAACAATAGAGTAGTAATTGATGGAGCAGTTTATCGTCCTGGAGCATATGAATTAACCAATGGTTTGAGCTTGGTTCAATTGATACAAAGAGCTGATGGTTTAAAAGAGGATGCTTATAAAGAAAGAGGATTGTTGTTTAGGATAAATGAAGATTTAACTAAGGAAGTTGTACCTTTTGATGTGAGTGGTTTGTTAAGTGGAAAAACTACGGATATTGTATTGAAAAAAGACGATTCAGTTGCTATTGCTTCAGCTAAAGATTTTACTGAAAAATATACGCTGACTGTAAATGGCGAAGTAAATAAACCGGGTGTTTATGAGTTTTATAAAGGCATCAGTTTAAAAGATGTATTGTTTCAAACAGGAGGATTTACCGATGCAGCCAGTGCCCAACGAATAGAAATTGCCAGAAGGGTACAGGGCGATAGTGCCAATAAAAAAATAATTGCTCAGGTCATCGAAGTTGCTACAGGTAAAGACCTAGGTTTTAAAGGAGGCGACGTACTACTGCAACCATGGGATGTAATCATTGTAAGAACCAATCCTGGCTATAAAACACAGGTTTTAATTAAGGTAGAAGGAGAGGTTGTTTACCCAGGTACTTATGTATTAAATACAAAAGAAGATAAAGTAAGCGATATCATCAAACGAGCTGGAGGCCTAACTGAGCAAGCCGATAAAGCTGGTGCCAATATTACAAGAATTAATACCAGTAGTTTTAAAGATGATGCTTTTGAAAGAGTTCAGAAAATAAAAAAGTCAACCGATACTACTTCTAGCCAATTGGTAGAAGAGTTAAGCAAACCTACAGTTAAAATTGGCTTACGATTGGGTGAAATTTTATCTAATGAAAGTGCTATAGAAAATATAACCCTCTTAGAAGGAGATGTAATTGCGGTTCCTAAAAAACGAAATGTAGTAAAAGTAAATGGAGAAGTAATGTTTCCAACAGAAGTGGTGTATAAAGAAGGAGCTTCAATTGAATATTATATTGATAAAGCAGGTGGTTTTACAGAGAATGCAAGAAAACGGAATGTATACGTTTTAAATGCAAACAGCAGTGGATCGAAAACTAAAAAGTTTTTGTTTTTTAGAAAATTCCCAAGTGTACAAGCAGGCTCAGAAATTTTAGTACCTAGAGTACCAGAGAAAGGCAAAAATGGGTTATCTACAGCAGAATGGTTAGCTGTGGCAAGTGGTTTAGCATCTTTGGCTGGTGTTGCAGTTGCTATAATTAATGTTACAAGGTAGTAAATAAAAAGTCAGGCATAAAAAAATTGTATGCAAACAATAAAAAATAACAAGGAAATACATATAATAGATTTGGTTTTACAACTAAAGGGTGCAGTGCTTTTTTTGTGGTCAAAAAAAATTATTGTTTTTAGTTTTTGCTTTTTATTTGGGTTAGCAGGTATTGCTTATGCATGGTTTACTCAGCCGAAATACACTGCGGAAATGACTTTTGCATTGGATACTGAACGATCTGGTGGTTCATTTGGGGGTTATGCAGGAATTGCTGCACAGTTTGGTTTAGATATTGGCTCAAGTGGAGCTGGCGTTTTTGAGGGAGATAATTTAATTGAATTTTTAAACAGCCGATTATTGGCTGAAAAAACATTACGCAGTAAAGGTAATGCAGGAGGCAATAAATTATTGATTGATGTGTATATCGATAATCATGAGCTAAAGAAAAAGTGGGCTGGTAAAGTTAATTGGACAAATATAAAATTTGA
>CALRLF020000088.1:0-15684 GCA_943368475.1 Allobosea thiooxidans | reverse complement strand
TGTTTTTTTATTCTAACAGCATCAAATTTTGGGCTCATTAGCATCGTAGGTTCGTGCTGGCTGTTTTAATGCAAGCTTCTCTCCTTTCATTTTAGAAAAGCTGCTTACAACAAAAGGTTTTACGTCAGCAGGGCTGACGGGTCAAGCCTTTCAACTTTTGTTTTTCAATTTGGCTTTTGTACTTGGCTTGACCGAACGCTATTCAGCAACAGAATGTATTTGTAACTAATTATCTTTAATCAGCTACAGTTCCAAGCAGGACGTCTAAAGCCGTCCTGCCAACGTAAAGCCTGGGACGTTATAAGCCATTTTAGAGAGACACTCAACTATAGAAAAATGACAATCTATAAAACAAAAACTTGGGAAGAATACTGGGAACTATTTGACAAACTAATAGACTCTTTAAAAAAAGAACAAAAGAATGACTGCGTTATAGAGTTTCTACAATTACAGAAATATGCAACAGGTATGACAGACGGCTGGTTTGATTTTTTAGAAGCATTTGAAATCGCAATTATTAAACATGAATCTTTATTGACAATTCAACAAGTTGAAATAGCAGATTATTTGACAAAGTCATTGCGTGAATCTTTGACCAACAGAAAATAATGACACTTCAAAAATATACTGACAGCTTAACGAAAGAGAAACAATTTAACCTTGCCATTAGGTTTTCCAAATTGGCTCTACCAATTTGGAACAATTACGCAGACAAGAATGAACTTTCTTATCGAGACACAGTTGTAGGAATGCAACATTCGGTAGACAGAAAATTACTTCTAACAACCATCAATGCTGTTGAAGAATACTTAAATTTAAACAAGTTAAAAAAACTATTTGACGGAAAAAGTAAACTTTTAGAATTAAGCAAACAGTTTGACGACCCTGTTGTTGCATTGCAAGACTGTGATTGGGAATTACCTGACGAAGTTCTTAAAACATTTTATTCTGTTTATAATCTACTTGACACTTTAGTAGGAAAAGAGCAGACAGCTTTTGGGGAATCGACAATTTATATTTCAATAAATCAAGCTGTAGACGCAATTGAAAAATCTAAAACGCTGACATTAGAAGAAATAAATGCGATACTTGGCGAAATGAAAAACGGCTTATAACAAAAGGTTTTACGTCAGCAGGGCTGACGGGTCAAGCCTCCCAACTTTTGTATTTCAATAGGGCTTTTGTTCTTGGCTTGACCGAACGCTATTCGTCAGTAGAATTTGTTTGTAACTACATATCTTTATTCAACACCAGTTCCAAGCAGGACGAATAAAGCCGTCCTGCCAACGTAAAGCCTGGGACGTTACCAGTAATGCTATGAGGACGACAATCTACATATTTATCGGAATTTTTTTGCTTCTGGCAAGTTGTAATAACTCGACAAATGAAGACAGAATAAATTATATTGAAAGTGAACCGACTTTTTTTCAATTACGCAATGGCGACTGGCTGACAAACAAATGGATTAGAAAGCCAGAGAACCTTCTAGCAATTCACGAGACATTTAAAAAAGTTGGCTACAATAATCTTATAGGTAGCATTCTCTCAGACAATCCTGTTATTGTTCAAGACATTTATATAAACAAGAAAGGCTATAACCTTGTTGACAGTTTAGTTTTGACATATAAGCAACGAGACAAAGGAAGTAAATACTATAAAGAGTTTTGGGCAAGACGGGAAAATGAAAAAAATGACAGTGCTGCTTTCGTTATCCTAAGCGACATTCAATTTTCATATAAAACTAAAATGACTTCTAGTGTTTTACAGGTTCAAGCTGACAATTCAAAACTAAATGACACATTAAAAACTTTGTTACAGATAGAATATCGAAACGACACATTAACGACAGATTTAGCTTTAAAGGACTTTGCGATTTTAAGGCAGTTTGGTTTTCATCAATCTGCGTACAATTTGCTTTTTGAGAGATACAAGTATCAAGACATAAGATGGAACAGAGACAGTTTGGTAAAAACACTAAAGCCGACAAATACTTTTATTTTTCCTTGGTTTCAAGACGACACAAAATGACCAAACGAAAAAGCACTACTGGTAACATTGGTATTGCTGCAAGTGGGGCTGGACGTTGAAACTTCGGCTGTTTGCATCGCTGTACTTTTGTTCAGGCTGACGAGTTTCAATTTGGCTTTTTGTTGTTAACTTCAACTTTATAATTTCAATTGGGCAGCGGTTCCGGGCTGGACGTTATAAAATATCCCACCTGCAGCAATACCTGTCCGTTGTGCGTCACTTTGAATAAAATCCTACTACTAACACTAATTCGATAACAATTTAATGACAAAAGACTTCAATTATCATTTGACAGGAACTGGTTGGGCAGAGGTATTTTTTACAAGTGACACTCAAAATATAAAGTTTGAAATATCTTATTTAAACGACCCTTTGTCAGATTTGTTTGAAGCTCTTTACAAATTAGCTAGTAACAAGTCAGACAAAGAAAAAATACTTTTCCCAGAAGAGCCCGGACAACATTCATTAATGATATATAAACAAGATAATGACGTAATCAAAGTTGAAATATATTGGAGTGACGAATGGGAAGTAATAAGTAATACTTTTAAGACAATAAGTAAAAAGGAGCTCGTTTATACGGACTCTGACACATTGAAAAATTTTATAGCAATAATTTGCACTGGTATTGACAGTTTACTAGAACGACTTACACTGACAGATTATAACCAAAAGTGGAACTTGTTTGAGTTTCCTAGTAACAGCTACCAAAAGTTGAAACAAGTATTAGACTAAAAAATAAAAGCGAACGCACAACAAAAGGTTTGGCGTTATGTCGGCGGACTGAAACGCAATTCTCAACTTTGGTACATGTGGCATCTGTGGTTCCAAGCTTGACGGATATCGCCGAACAACAAAACTTAACTTCAACTAATTAACTTTACCAAACTTTCGTAACGGGCTGACAGTTTTTCAAATTCCGCCACAACGCCAAGCCCCGAACGTTGTGTGAAAGCTTATTTGACAGCACTGAGACTTACAAATCCTTTTAATTAATTACATAAATAAACAAACAATGAAACACTTTTTTTTTTCAATTTTACTCCTTGTATCAATAAATAATGCCTTTTCACAAGACCTTCCAAAGTATGATGAAATAAAAGTAGACACGAAAGAAGACTTTAATGAAAAAACCAATAATGCTGCATTACAAGCTTCAAATTATTTATTGTCAACGCCTATGGACAGTAAAAGTATTGACAGACTAAAATCGTTACAATTTATAATAAAATGGATGACTGGAACGCCAGACTTTAGCTTTACACTAGATGCACAAGCAACAAAATTTGCAAAAAACAATGACGATTTATTAGGATTATATATGGCTGCAATGACTAAATATGTTTTAGAAAATAAGACTGAATCAAAAAATCAAAATAAAATAAAGCTAAATGCAGTCAAATTGATAATACAGTATTCGAAAGACGTAAAAAACAATGTAAAAATTAATAAAGAGTTAAAGAAAGCTATTGAAGCAGACGACAATGGAAAGCTGGAAGATTATTTAAAAATATAAAGCCTTCACACAACAAAAGGTTTTACGTCAGCAGGGCTGACGGGTCAAGCCTCTCAACTTTTGTATTTCAATTTGGCTTTTGTTCGTGGCTTGACCGAACGCTACTCAGCTGTAGAATGTGTTTGCAACTACATATCTTTATTCAGCACCAGTTCCAAGCAGGACGACTAAAGCCGTCCTGCCAACGTAAAGCCTGGGACGTTGCACGCTATATTACAAAATCACAATCAGCATTTGAATTTAGTCAAAAATATAGTTGCACGATAAGACAACTTTCTTTACATTTGCAAAATGCAGGAACAGAAAGTTAGAACGGCTATTTTTTATAAAAATTACTTCCTCGACTTCTTTTCAAAGCAAAGACAAAAGGTTAAAGATAAAATCATTTGGACAATTCGTTTAATCGAAACAATCGAACATATCCCCAAAGATTATTTTGACCATATGACTGGAACAGATGGAATTTTTGAAATTAGAATTAAAGTTGGTAGTGACATTTTTAGAGTCTTTTGCTTCTTTGACGAAGGACAATTAATTGTTCTTGCAAATGGTTTTCAAAAGAAAACACAAAAGACACCAAAGAATGAAATTGAATTAGCTGAAAAAATTAAAAAGGAGTATGAAAAAGAAAAAAATAACAAATCTTGACCAATTAGTTGAAAAAGAATATGGTGCAAGAGGAACAAAAAAAAGAGACAAGTTTGAGAAAGGTTATCAGGACTTTAAACTTGGATTTCTAATCCAACAAGCAAGGATTGAAAAAGGTTTGACTCAAGAAGGATTGGCTTTAAAGTGTGGGACAAACAAAGGATATATTTCAAAGGTTGAGAATAATATCAAGGACGTAAGAATTTCAACATTACAAAAAATTGTGGAAATAGGGCTTGGTGGAAATTTGCATCTATCGATTAATGTTTAAGAGAAAAATACAGCGTGCAACATAGGGTTTTGTGCAAGTGTGGCTTGACGGAAGAACAATGGGCAGAAGAATACAATTGAGCAAAAGTTCCAGCTTGACGGAATGCTATTGAGCAACAACAATAACAATTAACAACAAACAAAAAATTAGGCTTGACGTTATGGGCGGACGGAATTCTAATCCCACACCAGCACAAAGCCTATTTCGTTATGGGCAATTAAAAGCAACACTTCTAAATGGGAATAGGTAGACGAGAGTTTTTAAGGTTGACAGGGCTAGCATTGGCAGGATTAGCCGTTGACCCATTAAAAGCAGTTGCTGTTAATGACAATGCTTATGTAAATAAAAAGTTAGGCATCTTATTTTATAAACCACAAGACTGGGGTTTTATTGCAGTTAAAGATTTTGGTAAACTAAAATCCGAACAAATTATAGGAAAAGGATTAGATGAAACAACTGATGAAATTTGGAACGAATTAGGCGACCCTGTTTGTGTTGTAACAAAATATCATCAGGACAAACCTGAACAAAAAGGAATATTTTCTCCTACCATAACTCTCAATATTACACACAAAAGCGAACTTGAATACTTGGGTTATGAAACATTTGAAGAACTTATAGATATGTCACATTACGGAACCTCCAGAATTTTAAAAGACTTTAAGGTGACAAAAAGTTACGACCCTTACAATTTAAGTAATTGTAAATTCTATGAGTTTGACGCTGAATATTTGTTTGAACATGTTGACATTGACAAACCTCTCAAAGTTGAACTGAAAGTTTTAAAAGGCGAGCATAATGGATTTTATTACGACTTCAATTGCCATCAATCAAAGTCTCAAAATCAAATTGCAGAGAAGGAATTTGAAAATTTTAAAAAAACTATAAAACTGATATAACTGCCCATAACAAAAGGTTTTACGTCAGCAGGGCTGACGGGTCAAGCCTCCCAACTTTTGTATTTCAATTGGGCTTTGGTTCTTGGCTTGACCAAACGCTATTCGTCTGTAGAATTTGTTTGTAACTACATATCTTTATTCAGCACCAGTTCCAAGCAGGACGACTAAAGCCGTCCTGCCAACGTAAAGCCTGGGACGTTGGCAGTAATTTTAGACAGACCTCGTAAATGACAATTACCAAAGAAATTTTACTTGACTATTGCGACAAATTCTTGAGTGACAAGATTGATAAAAAAATTATTCAAGACTTTGCGTGGGAGGCTATCACATCAGACGATTTTGAGTTTGTTGACGATGAAATTATTTCGGACATAATTTTTGAGTGGGACAATGAAGACATCAATTTTGAAATCAACAAGATTAACATTCAGCTTTGGAAAAATCGCCTTCTAACTGGACAAGACGATTTAGTTGCTTATAATTCCTGGAACTCACATATTGAAAGTCAAAAGGCTATTTGTGCGACACACAATTCGCAGTGGAAACCAATAAATAAAAAGTTACGGGTTGGTGTTTCTGCTAATCTTGACACAGACCCAATTAACGGACTGCGACATCCAAACGAAAAAGGAACAACAGGTTGGTTTATTTGGACAGGTGAATATTCAGATGCAGACGACTTTTTTAAACCAATTTGTGCAGAACATTTATTGCAACAAAGACCAGAAATTATTAAATATTTAGGACTTGATATTGGGTTTAGATTTCTTGCAGACAAAAGTGGTTATGAAGACATTTGGTATGACGAACAATTGAAGAATATTTAGACTTGTAAGAAAGAAAAACTACTGCCAACATATGGTTTGGCATTATTGGGGCTTGACGAATATTGCCTCAACATTTGTTCTTTATTGTGCTTCAGTTCGGGCTTGACGTTATAAATTTGGCTTATGAATAAAACATCAGCAATATTGCAATTCTTGGGCTTCGGTTATGGGCTGACGGAATTCTAATTCCCCAACAACGCCAAGCCTTTTTCGTTGCCAGCAATTATATTTAGACCATGCGTAAATTGACAATCCTTTTTCTTCTGACCCTTCTAAGCGGACTTGTACAATCACAAAATATCTATTCTGCTTTACAATTAAATGCAGAACGAGAGTACAAAACAAAACGACCAAAAAAAATTATAGAGACAAATACTTTCTTTAATTCAAGTGGCAAACAGGTTGACAAAAACATCAAAACTTTTGATGAAGCAGGTATGCTTTTAACAGAAGAACGGTATGACGACAATGGTACTTTGAAAGCAAGGTTAACTTATACAAACGACACAGTTCATAGAATTAAACTGACAAGAGTTTTTGAGAGGTGGACACAGTTTGGCTACTCAAAGGAAACTGCATTTTATTCCTACGACACAAACTTCTTTTTAACTGGTACGACTGACAAGGACGCAAGTGGAAATGTTATTCGCCAGACAAATCTTATTTCTAATGAAAAAGGACATCCAATTGAATTGTCACTATTTGACGGCAATGGAAATTCTTTTGGCAAAGAGACCGCCACATATTTATATGACAAAAACAAAGTTGTGACCTCTGTTGTATCAAATGAAGGCAGAGTTTTATCCAGCGACACAGTAAAAATCAGCTTTACACAAGCAAGCAAATTTCCTGGCGACAATGAAGTTTATAACGTAAGTGGCGACTTAACAAACTGGACAAGACGAAACATGAACGGAACTGAAACTATTTTTGAAGAAGAATACACTTATGACAGTTTTGGCAACTGTACAGAAAACAAAATCTTTAAAGTGACAGTGAAAGGAAATGGAAAACGCAAACGAGAGAACGACAGAATTTTTAGAAAAGAATATTCGTACTAACGAATAATAACTGCTGGCAACAAGAGGTTTGGCGTTATGTCGGCGGACTGAAAGGCAAACTTCAACTTTGGTACATGTGGCATCTGTAGTTTCAGCTTGACGGATATCGCCGAACAACAAATCTTAACTTCAACCAATTAACTTTACTAAACTTTCGTAACGGGCTGACAGTTTTTCAAATTCCGCCACAACGCCAAGCCCCGAACGTTGGTGGCTATTATAAACGACATTCCGTTCCAATTAAAATGACGACACAAGAGCTTCAAGAAAAACTATACGAGTTTGCAAAGCAGAGTTACCCCGACATTAAAATTGAGGTTGTGGACACTGCGGAAAATATTAGGCAATTATATTTCACGGACGACAAGTTTGAATTTCTGTATCCCAAACAACGTTATCACTATTTGACACATTTAATTCCTTCAGATTTTTACGAACAAAATTTGCAGGACACAGAATGGTATGAACTTGCACCAAATGAAAATCCTGACGACCTTGATTATCACGACCAAGAGACAATCGACGAAATAAAAGAACCTATAATTTCACTACTAAAAGACAAGGTTGGCTTTGTTGCACTTCTCGACAAACAATTTATTTCGCAGACAGTAAAATGTTATGGGGATTTTCGACATTCAAAAAGTATTTTGACAGCGTTAAAATTTTCTAACGAAGATCAGTTTGACATATTTCACGTTTTAATGAACGAAGGAGGTTATTGCGACTGCGAAATTTTAAACAACGTTTTTAGAGAAAGCGAATATTCCAAAAAGTATTGGGCTGACAGACAATAACAGCCACCAACATTGGGTTTGCTGCAAGGCTGGCAGGACATTGGAGCAATGGTCATTTTATCGCTATTGTGCTTCATCTGGGCTGGACCAACATTGTTGAGCTTTTGTTTGTTAACCTGTACTTTTATATCTTTAATCAGCAGCGGTTCCGGGCGGACGAGCAATTAATGCCAGCCCTGCAGCAAGCCCTGCCCGTTAGGCGAAATTCTGTTACAAACAAAATCAACTTCAGAAAATAATAACTTATTAAATTAAATCTGACATAGAATTAACAATTTATAAAATGTCAGTTACAACTTCAATTTTGGGCATCAGAAGAATCTATTTTTAATATGACACAAGCTTTTAAAAATGTATTTTTTATAATTCTCGGAATTTATCAGCTTATTGGCGGCTGCTTTGGATTGACAATTGGACTCTATGCATTATTAATGGAGTTTAGAATTAATGTTTTCTTTTTCCTTTATACAATAATTGGTTTAGGACTATTTACATTATCAATTATTGCTGGTATTTTTTGCCTTAAAAAAGACAGTAATAAATTATACTTGACAAACTATAACCAATATTCACAAATAATTTCCTTTATCATATTTGGCTTTGCTTACAAATTCAGTTCAGGACTTGGGATTTACTTTGGATTTGACTTAACGACATCTATTGACCTCATATACGAAATAGAACTTTCAAGAATTGGACTTGGCAAAGCTCTACCTGACGACGTAAGAATATCTCTAAATATTATCCCTATATTGATAATCTTAATTGTAGGACATTTCACGAAACAAAAGAACTACGCCTAACAAAAGGTTTTACGTCAGCAGGGCTGACGGGTCAAGCCTCCCAACTTTTGTATTTAAATTTAACTTTTGTTCGTGGCTTGACCGAACGCTATTCAGCAGTAGAATTTATTTGTAACCACATATCTTTAATCAACAGCAGTTCCAAGCAGGACGACTAAAGCCGTCCTGCCAACGTAAAGCCTGGGACGTTGTAGGCAACTTTATAAATAAGTTGCAACAACTTTTTGTAACAACGTAATCAGTACAATCGGGACAGACACAACGCAAAAACTTAAAAAGCTTTTTGCAATTCTAAAAGCATCAAATTAAAAGCACATTAGCATCGTAGGTTTGTGCTGGCTGTTTTAATGCAAGCTTCTCTCCTTTCATTTTAGAAAAGCTGCCTACAACAAAAGGTTTTACGTCAGCAGGGCTGACGGGTCAAGCCTCTCAACTTTTGTATTTCAATTTAGCTTTGGTTCTTGGCTTGACCGAACGCTATTGAGCAGTAGAATTTGTTTGTAACTTATTATCTTTATTCAACACCAGTTCCAAGCAGGACGACTAAAGCCGTCCTGCCAACGTAAAGCCTGGGACGTTGCCTGTAATTTTGTAAAATGTTTTTTCGTCTAAAGTTTTCTAAACTTTAAGTTGCTCTAATTCTTTGCAGACAAACAGCGTTTATTTTTTTAATCGTTTCGGTTCTTCTAAGTTTTTTGTATTGCAGTTTTAGAGTACTTTTTTTTGTTTTGGCTTCACTCCTTTTTAACTCAAAAAAACTACAGGCAACAAAAGGTTTTACGTCAGCAGGGCTGACGGGTCAAGCCTCTCAACTTTTGTATTTCAATTGGACTTTTGTACTGGACTTGACCGAACGCTATTCAGCAGTAGAATTTGTTTGTAACTACATATCTTTAATCAACACCTGTTCCAAGCAGGACGACTAAAGCCGTCCTGCCAACGTAAAGCCTGAGACGTTGTGTGCAATATGTTTGGACAACCTTAAATTCAATTCATTGTATGACAGAAAGCTGTAATTACAATAACATCTAGGAAAAACAATAATGAAACGTTACGAGTTTATTAAATAGGTTTTAACTGCATTTCAAATCGAATGAATTTTTTCAAAATCATCTTGACAATTTCTTTAGCAATACTTTTTGTTTCCTGCGACCCAGGTTCGACAATTAAATATGAAATTACAAACAAGACAAATGAAACTATCAAAGTAAAGTATCAATTTGTTTTTACTGATTCAGGAGGCACATCGTCAAAAGAAACAATAATAAACCCTGAATCAAGTAAAATTCTTAATCAAGAGTCTACATTAGGCTATGTGACACATTATGACGAACGCCACGATTCGATATTTCTTTATTGGCTGACAATTGAAACGCAAAACAAAATAACACACAAGAATTTTAAAGACAAGAAGTATTGGAGACTTGAAAAAACGGATAACCAAAATGGTACTTATAAATTAATTGTTGACAAAACGCTCTTTAATGACTAGAGTAATACTGCACACAACATATGGTTTGGCATTATTGGGGCTTGACGAATATAGCCTCAACATTTGTTCTTTATTGTGCTTCAGTTCTGGCTTGACGTTATAAATTTGGCTTATGAATAAAACATCAGCAATATTGCAATCATTGAGCTTCGGTTATCGGCTGACGGAATGCTAATTCCCCAACAAACGCCAAGCCTTTTTCGTTATGCGGCATTTTAAAATGACAAGAAGTTTAACCATAGTATTACTTTTTATTTCATTTACACTTTTAAGTTGTACTCGAAAATCATATTACAAATGTGGACTTTACATATCCTCTACATCATCATTCAGACAAAAAATTGACAGTAAAATATTGAAACTTGAAAGAACTGCAATTGCTGACACAACTATGGTATTTATTAGTGGGACAATCCACGGAAAGGACAGTTTAGACGGAAATGTAAAAACACACTTGTTAGCATATGCCAATATTTTGGTTACCGACCAAATGACTGGAAAAACATTTAGTAAATCAACCGATTTTAATGGTAAATATAATTTTTATATCCCTTCATCAACTTATAACTTGACAGTTAAAACGGTTACCTACAATAGTTTAATCATTCAAAATGTAAAATTTGGCTCTGGCGACATTATAGAATTTAATGCACTTCTAGGACAATCAGATCAGATACGAGACAGTACTGTTTATTCAACACAAGCAGACAAAACTTTTAAATTAATTTCAAGTCGACTAAGTCAGACAAAAAAGAAATAAAAAAAAACGACCGCATAACAAAAGGTTTTACGTCAGCAGGGCTGACGGGTCAAGCCTCCCAACTTCAGTTTTTCAATTTGGCATTGGTACTTGGCTTGACCGAACGCTATTCGTCAGCAGAATTTGTTTGTAACTACATATCTTTAATCAGCTACAGTTCCAAGCAGGACGACTAAAGCCGTCCTGCCAACGTAAAGCCTCGAACGTTATGTGCAATTTTAAACGATCATAAAATGAAGAATATCGACTTTCGTGAAAATATAAATTGCATTAAAGAAACTTCACAAGGTCGGTATCGTATTATTTTGAACTTTGCCACTACAAACATTTTACCATATTTAATACAAGACAACTACAAATACATTTGGGTTCATAATCATACTTCAGGAAAAGGATTTGAATGGGAAGAATTTAAATTGCCAATAAAAGACAACTCAATTAATATAAAAACATTGGCAAAGTCATTGACATTTGACTTTATTCTAACGACAGACGAGTTTAAGAATATAATGACAAACTGGAAAAAAGGAATTGAGCTAATCCAAATGAACAATATTCCACCATACTACTTTGACTTGAATAAAATTAAAGGCAACAAACGATATGAGATACTGAAAAATGAGTGTGATTATTTATTTGAGTTAGACATTCCCTCAGCGACAGATTATGGGACACTAATAAGTTCTGACAAAGAATATATGCAATCATTACTTGACAATCCAAAAATAAACTGGAATGATTTGCCATAAAAACAGCACATAACAAAAGGTTTTACGTCAGCAGGGCTGACGGGTCAAGCCTCTCAACTTTTGTATTTCAATTGGACTTTTGTTCTTGGCTTGACCGAACGCTATTCAGCAATAGAATTTATTTGTAACTACATATCTTTAATCAACACCAGTTCCAAGCAGGACGACTAAAGCCGTCCTGCCAACGTAAAGCCTGGGACGTTGTAAGCAACTTTATAAATAAGTTGCAACAACTTTTTGTAACAACGTAATTAGTACAATCAGGACAGACACAACGCAAAAATTTAAACTGTTTTTTTATTCTAACAGCATCAAATTTTTGGCTCATTAGCATCGTAGGTTCGTGTTGGCTGTTTTAATGCAAGCTTCTCTCCTTTCATTTTAGAAAAGCTGCTTACAACAAAAGGTTTTACGTCAGCAGGGCTGACGGGTCAAGCCTCCCAACTTTTGTTTTTCAATGTAGCTTTTGTTCTTGGCTTGACCGAACGCTATTCAGCAATAGAATTTGTTTGTAACTACATATCTTTAATCAGCTACAGTTCCAAGCAGGACGACTAAAGCCGTCCTGCCAACGTAAAGCCTGGGACGTTGTACGAAACTTAAAAGGACAAATCTAACTTAGTGAAAACCTTACTTCTATTATCAAACTTTATTTTGACTTTTAGTTTTGTATTTTCTCAAAAAATCAACTACTTTTATCGTGGTCTCTCGTCAGACACTTCATATAACGAACATTTACTTAAGCTCAATAGTGACACTACATTTCAAGTAATGACATTTCCAAGACACATGTCAAAAGGTTTTTGGATTACCATTAATTACAAGAGAAGCAAAAATGAATTAGAAACTACATCTAATAACTTTTCTTATAATGACAGTTTAGCTTTACTCAATCATAAATTTGGACAATATTTAAATCGAACTAAATTAGTCAGAAGTAAGAACTTTCTTATTGACGAAGAACACAAAATCCTTTATGTGTCGAACAAAAAGTTCTTAAAGAAATATTATTTAACTTATATAATTGACGGTAAAAAATATAAACAAGAGACATCCTCTGCTAATGCTTATGGCTTAATAAAAAGCAAACTCAAAGTCAACAAAGAGTTAAATAATAAAATAGATTCTCTAAAAAATAAGTTGGACAATTATTCCATTACTGTTTATAAGGGCTTGGACGCTTACAGACTATTTGGAAGTAAATACATTTTTGGTGTAATTGTAATAAAACAAAAAGAATAAGCTTCGTACAACAAAAGGTTTTACGTCAGCAGGGCTGACGGGTCAAGCCTCTCAACTTTTGTATTTTAATCTGGCTTTTGTACTTGGCTTGACCGAACGCTATTCAGCAACATAATTTGTTTGTAACTATTTATCTTTAATCAGCTACAGTTCCAAGCAGGACGACTAAAGCCGTCCTGCCAACGTAAAGCCTGGGACGTTGTAGGCAACTTTATAAATAAGTTGCAACAACTTTTGTAACAACGTAGTAATTACAATTAGGACAGACACAACGCAATTGTTTAAAACACTTTTTTTTAAAAAAAAACATCAAAACAAAATCTCATTAGCATCGTAGGTTCGTGCTGGCTGTTTTAATGCAAGCTTCTCTCCTTTCATTTTAGAAAAGCTGCCTACAACAAAAGGTTTTACGTCAGCAGGGCTGACGGGTCAAGCCTCCCAACTTTTGTATTTTAATTGGGCTTTGGTACTGGGCTTGACCGAACGCTATTCGTCAACAGAATTTGTTTGTAACTACATATCTTTATTCAACACCAGTTCCAAGCAGGACGTCTAAAGCCGTCCTGCCAACGTAAAGCCTGGGACGTTGTGTGTAACCTTATGACGAGAATTGCTGCATACATAATGATATTTTTTAGTTGTTCAATTACTAAAAAACTAATAGGTCAACGACATGTAGATGACACACTATTTTTATTAAAAAATGGAGACCATACAATTTTTGTAGACAATTCTATAAAATCAAAATTCTATAACCATATCTCAGATTTTGAATTTGATAAATTTGACAACGATAGTTATGCTTACTCATTAGCATATTTAAAGGACAATAATTTAAAATTGACTAAGAAGAACATTTCAGACTTACCCAAGAAATGGATAATACTGAAGTACTATAAAAACAATTTTTACACTTATTACCCTTCTGACTTCTATTCACATTTCAAAGTCTCTATTTCTGACACTGCTCTAATCGACTATGGTGGTGAAGGTCCAATGGCAAATAAAATTTTATCTTATAAAAAAGTCGACAATATGACTTTCTCGTTTGTTTTGACAGGTGTAGAAAGACCAAAAAGAAATTTAACCATCCATATAATTGACAATCAAAAAGGCGTTGCAATATTTGAAGAGCTTTTTGACGACAAAGACAAACTATACTACTTAATGGTTGACGCTACTAAAATTACGCAGTTGCCAATCATCGTAAATTATTGTAAGAGCCAAAAACAAATGGAGTTTGAGTTTGACGTTCCTGACTACAATAAATTGCTTAAATCAAAATATGACTAAAGGCTACACACAACAAAAGGTTTGGCGTTATGTCGGCGGACTGAAACGCAAACTTCAACTTTGGAACATGTGGCATCTGTGGTTCCAAGCTTGACGGATATCGCCGAACAACAAATCTTAACTTCAACTAATTAACTTTACCAAACTATCGTAACGGGCTGACAGTTTTTCAAATTCCGCCACAACGCCAAGCCCTGCCCGTTAGCGGTCATTTAAAACAGACTTTAAAATTCTAAAATAATTATTTGATTTATGGGTGTAGAGTATAAGCATTTTCTTATTCCGGCCAATCCTTCATTTGTTCCAGCGAAAGACGTTATTATAAAAGTTGACGAAGTCCTAACTAAATGGAATTTAAAAAATGGCAGTCCTAAAGTTTACAATTTAACCAATGGTGAAAATACAATTGTTACGAAGCCTTTAGAGGATTTAGATTTTGGGCAAGGCTTAGCAATTGAATATCCAGGAGTTGAAGGTTTAACAGCAAGAAAAATAATGGGTGACAGTTATTATCAGAGCGAAGTATCTGATGAAGATGGATACATTGAAAATTTTACCTTTATCGTCGGACTAGATTATAAAATACATCCAAGTAGCGAAGAGTTGACAGTGACTGTACAAAAGCCGCCATTTGAGGGTACTGTTCCTATTGAACCTTATTGCGAGTATGATGAGTTTTTGCATTACGCTCTACATGCCGAATCTTATAACTGCTCAATGTCAGCGACACCGCCACAGGTTGACATTTGGGTAGCCGACAAAAAAAGAATAATTGGTGGACAAAGCTTTTCAGGATATTGGCGAACTGCCTTTATTATCGACTGCGGAAAAGACTTACCAAAACTAGGTGACGACTTATATAAAATAGCGAACAGAGAATTTATCAATGACTTTGAAAATGCTTTGGGAAGTGAGATTATAGAGATCGGCGAAGTTTATTAAGCATCACGTAGATAAACGAACCGCTAACATCGGGTTTGCTGCAAGCCTGGCTGGACGTTGGAGCAATGGTCATTTTATCGCTGTTGTGCATTATCTGGGCTGGACAAACATCGCTGGGCTTTTGTTTGTTAACCTGTACTTTTATATCTTTAATCAGCAGCGGTTCCGGGCGGACAAGCAATGAATTCCAGCCCTGCAGCAAGCCCTGCCCGTTGCCTGTAATTTTGTAAAAATGTTTTTCGGCTAAAGTTTTCTAAACTTTAAGTTGCTTTAATTCTGAGCAGACAAACAACGTTCATTTTTTTGTTCGTTTCAGTTCTTCTAAGTTTTTTGTGTTGCAGTTTTAAAATACATTTTTT
>CALRLF020000087.1:0-16190 GCA_943368475.1 Allobosea thiooxidans | reverse complement strand
GTTTTTGGTATTTTAAGTGCCAGCCATGTTTTAAGAGCTTTACGTTGGCGAATTTTAATGGAGCCAATGGGCTACAACACTTCTTTTCCCAATACTTTTTTTGCTGTAATGATTGGCTATATGGCCAATATGGCTGTACCACGATTGGGAGAGGTTCTAAAATGTACCATATTAGCCAAATACGAAAAAGTACCTGCCGAAAAAATTATTGGAACTATTGTAGCTGAACGTGCATTTGATGTGGTAAGCCTTGGCATAATATTTTTACTGGCACTTATTTTTCAGTTCGATGTGGTGATTGCAGCATACCGTCATTTACAAGAATTTATGGCAGGCAAACCACATGAAGCCATGAGCCAAACAAAACAAATAACACTTATTACTATTGCCATAATTGTTGTAGCTACATTTATTTGGTTAGTGGTAAGCAAAAAAATTGTTCTATTCTTTGCTGCTGTTAAAAAAATAGTAAAAGGTGTTTGGGAAGGGTTGAACACTGCCAGAAAATTAAAGCATAAGAAATTATTTTTTGTTTACTCTGTTATCATTTGGGTGCTGTATTTGTTAGGCACTTGGATTGGTTTTTATGCAACCACAGGCACTGCAGGACTTGGCATTCAAGAAGCAATCAGTTGCTTAGCATTTGCAAGTATTGGCATGATTGTAACACCAGGAGGTATTGGAGCTTATGCCTATTTGTTAGCAAAAGTCTTAGAGTTGCAAGAAAACTCTATTCCCAATGCTATTGGCTATGCAAACGGCACTTTGCAATGGTTTGCACAATGTATTATTGTATTGGTAGTTGGCTTTGTATGTTTAAGCTTATTGCCTTGGTATAACAAAAGGAAAGAAGATAAGATAATTAGCGAATTTACGAATTCGTGAATTCGTAAATTCATTAATTCATCAATCATTTCATATGAGACAAACTACTGCCATAAATAATAAAATATTTACACTTCAACAATTGATTTTTCAAATAGCCAGTTGGAGAGTTTTGGGCAAAAAAGTAGCCTTTACCAATGGCTGTTTCGATATACTTCACGAAGGACATATTTTCTCCCTTTCCCAAGCTGCTCAGGAAGCTGACTTTTTAATAGTTGGTGTAAATAGCGATGCAAGTACCAAACGTTTAAAAGGTCCTGAACGCCCTATTAACAATGAACATAGCCGTGCTTTGTTGTTAGCTAGTTTAGCCATTGTAGATGCTGTTGTAATTTTTGAGGAAGATACACCACTTCAATTAATTTCAACTTTATTGCCCGATGTTTTGATAAAAGGCGGAGATTATACTTTAGAACAAATTGTTGGTGCTAAAGAAGTAATTACCAATGGTGGTAGAGTGGTTATTAATCCAATTGTAGAAGGCTTTTCAACAACAGGTATTGTAGAGAAAATTAAGAAATATTTGTCTTAACTCAATCTATATAAACTTAACATACAATCCTGCTCATCTTTAGTATTTTTGAACAACAACGATTTGGTTTTATATGAGCAAAAAAAATTTGATTCCAAGAGATATTAGCTGGCTAAGTTTTAATGCTAGGGTTTTACAAGAAGCCAACGACCCAACCGTTCCTTTAAAAGAACGTATTCGTTTTCTGGGAATTTTCTCCAACAATAGCGATGAGTTTTTTCGTGTACGAGTGGCTACACTAAAACGCATGATGGAGTTTGCCGAAAAAAGACGCAAAGCCAACATGCACATGGAAGATGACCCTCAAAACATTTTAGATCAAATACAAACAACTGTTCTTCAACAGCAAAACGAATTCAACCGAATTTGGGATGGCATTTTAAAAGAATTGAAAAAAGAGAAAATATTTTTGGTTGATGAAAAGCATTTAACACGTGATCAACAAAAATTTGTAAAGACCTATTTCGATGAGCAAGTTCGTAGCAATGTGATTCCTTTAATGATTGAGAGCTTACCTCAGTTGCCTTACTTGAGAGATAAGAGTATTTACTTAGGTGTTGTTATGCGTAAAAAAGATACTGCTTACCGTCAAAAATATGCATTAATTGAAGTGCCTGCAAAAGCTATAGGAAGGTTTATTCAACTGCCAGCTAAAGCTGGAGAACAACATATCATTTTGTTAGAAGATATTATTCGTTTTAACCTGCCTAATATCTTTTCATATTTTGAATATGATTATTTCGATGCCCACGTTTTTAAAGTTACCAAAGATGCTGAGCTGGATATAGACAACGACCTTTCAACCACGTTTGTTGAGAAAATGGAAAAGGGTTTAAAGAATCGTAGAAAAGGAAAACCCGTTCGATTTGTTTACGACAAAGAAATGGATGCTGGGTTATTGGAATATTTAATTCGTCGTTTAAGTTTAAATAGAAAAAGTAATATTATTCCCGGAGGAAGGATTCATAACTTCCGTCACTTTATGGATTTTCCAGATGTATTTTCTGCCAAAAGTTTAAGAAGAACACCAATCATACATGCTTTGTTACAAAACTCGGTACGAGTAACAGATGTAATTGTTAAGCAAGATGTAATGCTACATTTTCCTTATCATTCTTTTAATGCTGTTATTGATTTATTGAGAGAAGCAGCAATGGATCCAGATGTAAATTGTATAAAAATTACTGCTTATCGTTTGGCCGAAAATTCTAAAGTCATCAACGCATTAATTAATGCTGCTCGTAATGGAAAAGAAGTAATTGTAATGCTTGAATTAAAAGCAAGATTTGATGAAGAAGCCAATTTAGAATGGAAGGAAATTTTAGAGCAAGAAGGTGTAAAAGTACTGCTGGGTGTGCCTAAAATGAAAATTCATGCAAAACTTTGCATCATTAAAAAAAGAGTAAAAAATAAAACCATTCAATATGGTTTTGTAAGTACCGGGAATTTGAATGAAAAAACGGCAAGGGTTTATAGTGACCATTGTTTGCTCACTAGCAACAGAAATGTAATGGCGGATATAAATAAAATATTTCGTTATTTGGAAAACTGGAAAGCAGGTGATTCACCTTTAATTCAATGTAAAACATTGTTGGTTTGCCCCAATAATATGCGTAAGCAATTTGAACTATTTATAAATCGAGAAATTAAAAACGCAAAAGCCAAAAAGCCTGCCTCAATAATCGTAAAAGTAAACTCGTTAAGTGATGCGACATTAATTAATAAATTAACAGAAGCAGCTATAGTTGGAGTAGAAATTAAACTAATTGTTCGTGGCATTTTTTGTCCAATACTGGAGCATAAAAAATTAAAGCATCCAATACAAGCAATTAGTATTGTTGATGAATTTTTAGAACATGCTAGGGTACTAATTTTTCACAATGGAGGCAATGAAAAAATATATATATCATCGGCCGATTGGATGGTTAGAAATTTAGACCACCGTGTAGAAACAGCCATTCCTGTTACCAATCTCAAAATTCAGCAAGAGTTAAAAGATATTATCCACATTCAATTAAGAGACAATGTAAAAGCAAGAATCTTAGATGCAGAGCTTTCTAATAACTATGTACCTTTCGCTGGCAAAAAGAAAGTACGTTCACAAGTAGAAACCTACTTGTACTTATCTCAAAAAACGGCGAAACAACATAATGAAATTAGCAGCAATTGATATTGGAAGTAACGCAGCACGATTATTAATAACAGAAGTAATAGCCGATAATGGTAAACCTCAATTCAATAAACTGAATTTAATTCGTGTTCCACTTCGTTTAGGTTTTGATGTTTTTGAAAATGGAGAAATTTCCAAACAAAAACGTGGGATGATTCTGCAAACAATGAAGGCTTTTGGGCATTTAATTAAAGCCTACGATGTTCAATATGTGAAAGCTTGTGCCACAAGTGCCATGAGAGATGCCAGCAATAGTGAAGACATTATAAGAAAAGTAAAATTAGAAGCAGGTATTGAAATTAACGTAATCACTGGCGACCAAGAGGCTTCATTTATTTACGAAAATCACATAGCTGAAAATTTAGACAAATTGCACTCCTATTTATATGTTGATGTTGGAGGAGGAAGTACTGAACTTACTTTTTTTGCTGAAGGAAAACTCAAATACAAAGAGTCTTTTAACATAGGTACCATACGTTTGCTAAAGGGTCAGGTAAACGATAAGGATTGGGATGAAATGAAAGACCATCTTAAACAAAATACCAAAAGCAGTTTACCCATGATTGCTATAGGTAGTGGAGGCAATATCAACAAAGTTTTCTCCCTTAGCAAAAAGAAAGAAGGTAAACCACTCAGCTTAGATTTATTGAAGGATTATTACAAAGAATTTTCGGCAGTAACTTTAGAACAACGTATTAAATTATATAAATTAAGAGAAGATAGAGCCGATGTAATTGTACCTGCTTTACAAATTTACATAAACGTAATGCGTTGGGCCGATATGGATGAAATCTATGTTCCTAAAATTGGTTTGGCCGATGGTTTAATTCAAAGTCTGTATGCCGAAATAAAAAATCAAGGCTGATTTATCTAAAAGAGTATTTACTTTGTACTTCAACATTTGAATATGTTTTATTCTAACGCAGAGCCATATTCAGTTCATCTTCAAAAAAACGATTCAAATGTCAGTTCATACCGAAGTAAAAAAAGTTACCACACATACATTGCAAAAAATGAAAGCCCATGGAGAAAAAATTTCCATGCTTACCGCATATGATTATTCTTTTGCTAAAATTATTGATGGTGCAGGTATCGATGTAATTCTTGTGGGTGATAGTGCTAGTAATGTAATGGCTGGTCATGAAACCACCTTACCAATTACATTAGACCAAATGATTTATCATGCACAAAGTGTAGTAAGAGCTACTACAAGAAGTTTTATTGTAGTAGATATGCCCTTTGGAACATATCAAGGCAATAGTGATGTTGCACTTGCGTCGGCCATAAGAATTATGAAAGAAACGGGTGCTCATTCTATAAAGTTAGAGGGGGGAGAAGAAGTATTAGACAGCATAAAAAAAATTGTAAGTGCTGGCATTCCTGTAATGGGGCACTTGGGTTTAATTCCTCAAAGCATTTATAAGTTTGGCACCTATACCGTTCGTGCAAAAGACGAAGTTGAAGCAGACAAATTAAGAAGAGATATTAAATTACTAGAAGATGCAGGTTGCTTTGGAGTTGTTCTAGAAAAAATTCCAGCTACCTTGGCTAAAGAAGTAAGTGAAAGTGTAAGCATACCAACTATTGGTATTGGTGCAGGCAATGATTGTGATGGACAAGTGCTTGTAATGCATGATATGCTTGGAATAAATACAGAATTTAAACCAAGATTTTTACGTCAATATTTAAATATTAATGAACTGGCAACCAAAGCAGTTCAAGCATATATTGCGGATGTAAGAAGTAAAGATTTTCCGAATAGTAATGAAAGTTATTAATGCTCAATAATGATATAACTAAAGCCGATAGCTATCGGCTGTGCGATGCCAATACAGTTGAATATTGTTTCAACTGTTGGTTATCAAAACTTCCTTTTCTTTGTTAAAAATCGAATGCATGATTTATAGAAGTAAAGCCCCTTTAAGGATTGGTTTAGCAGGTGGAGGAACTGATGTTAGTCCTTATAGTGATGAATATGGTGGAGCAATTCTAAATGCAACCATTTCTTTAAATGCGTATGCATCAATTGAACCAACCACTGAAGGTGGAATTATTATTCAAGCATTGGATAGAAATGAAGCTCAGCAATTTAATTATACTACAGAACTACCAATAAATGGCACATTAGATTTATTGAAAGGTGTGTACAATCGTATTCAAAAAGATTATCCATTTACACTTCCAAATTTTAAGCTGAGTACTTATGTAGATGCTCCTGCAGGTAGTGGTTTAGGAACATCTTCTACCCTTGTGGTTGCAATTATTGGAGCATTTGTAGAAATGTTGAAATTGCCATTGGGTGATTATGATATTGCACATTATGCATTTGATATTGAAAGAAAAGATTTGCAATTAGCTGGTGGTAAACAAGACCAATATGCTGCAACTTTTGGTGGTGTAAACTTCATGGAATTTTATGCAAATGATAAAGTAATTGTAAACCCATTACGCATTAATACGGATTACATTAATGAATTGGAAAATAATTTGGTTTTATACTTCACAGCAACAAGCAGAGAAAGTGCAACCATTATAAAAGAGCAACAAAAAAATGTAACTTCAAAAAACGAAAAAAGTATTGATGCCATGCATCATTTAAAAGAGCAAGCCCAAATGATGAAAGAAGCATTGTTAAAAGGAAGGCTTAACGAAATTGGAGAAATACTAGATTATGGCTTTCAGCAGAAAAGAAATATGGCTCATAATATTTCTAATAGCAGCATAGAAAGCATTTATGAAGCAGCAAAATCAGCTGGTGCAACTGGTGGCAAAATAAGTGGTGCAGGTGGTGGTGGTTTTATGATTTTTTATTGCCCGGCAAATTCACGTTATAAAGTAATGGAAAATTTAAATACATTTGGCGGCGTTGTAAGACCTTACAGTTTTACAAAACATGGGCTAAATACTTGGACAACTCAATAATAAAATAAATATGAATAACAAAATAACTTCAATAATACAAGCATCAATTGATGTTAAACAACAGGTTTTGAATAACGAAACCTTAAAACAAACAGTTGCAGATTGTGTTACATTAATTGTAAACGCATTTAATAATGGCAACAAAGTTTTATTTGCTGGAAATGGTGGTAGTGCTGCCGATGCACAACATTTAGCAGCAGAATTTAGCGGTCGTTTTTATATTGATAGAAAAGCTTTACCAGCAGAGGCTTTGCATTGCAACACTTCTTATTTAACAGCAGTGGGTAATGATTATAGCTACGATGTTATTTACGCAAGGTTGTTAGAAGGAATTGGCAATAGTGGCGATGTAATTATAGGCTTAAGTACTAGTGGTAACAGTAAAAATATTATCAAAGCATTTGAAGTAGCAAAACAAAAAAATATTACTACAATTGGTTTTACTGGAGCAACAGGTGGCAATATGAAAGACTTAAGTGACTATTTAATTAATGTGCCAAGTACCGATACACCCAGAATTCAAGAAAGTCATATTTTGTTAGGTCATATCATTTGTGAATTGGTTGAAGCAGCCATATTTTCAGTTTCAAAATAAGCATTAAAATTACATGTTGGATTTATCTATCATTGATAATAGTTGGACATTATTCTTAGACAGAGATGGTGTTATTAATCATGAAAAAAAACTCAACTATATTCTAAACTGGGATGAGTTTAAGTTTTATGATGGTGTAAAAGAAGCTATGAACATTTTGGATAACCATTTCAATATTATTGTTATGGTTACCAATCAAAAAGGTGTTGGCAAGCAGTTAATGAGTGCTGAAGATTTGAATACTATTCATCACAACATGATTGCTGAAATTGAAGATTCAGGTGGAAGAGTTGATAGAATATATTATTGTCCAGATTTAGAAGACAACTCACCCAATCGCAAACCCAATGCTGGCATGGCTTTTCAGGCAAAATCTCATTTCCCATCAATTGATTTTTCTAAAAGTATTATTGTAGGTAATAAACCTAGTGATATGAAATTTGGACGTAATGCTGGAATGCACACAGTTTTTGTTGCAACCACTAATCCAGAAGTTGAAAACCCAAATCCACTGATTGATTTACGTTTTGATAACCTACTGGCATTTGCACAGGCTTTAACAAAAGCCTAAAATTTATCTGAATACTACAATAATTGAATTTAACCAATACAAGTTTGTATTTTAGTTTTCAATTTAGTAGTATGAAATTATCAATTACACTTATTCTCTTTTGTTTAGTATTTACTATATCGGCCCAAAAAATTACTAAAGAAAATAAAAACATACTGTTACAAAATGAAGAAAGCATAAAAAAATATGCTGAAGCAATTGTAATGGGAGAAGAAACAATTGAACGTTATAGAGCAGATAGTTTTTTTACGAGAGGCTTTGTAAAAGCATTAAGAACACCATTCTCTTTTTATTACAATTTCGATTCTATAAAAACCATTTCAAAAATTTATGCACCCGATAGTAGCTTTAAAATTTTTACTTGGCAGTTGGTAAAAGATTTAAGTTCACTACGTCAAAAAGGAGCCATTCAAATGAATACCCCAGATGGTTCATTAAAACTGATTCCATTATTCGACATGTCAGACGATACCAATAATCCTGTTGATTCTGCAAGAAGCAATCAACGTTGGGTTGGAGCATTGTATTATAAAATCATTCTTAAAACATTTAACAATAAAAAGTATTATACACTATTGGGTTTCGACGAGAACAACGAAAAAAGCAATCGAAAATGGATTGAAATGCTCACATTCGATAATGCTGGCAATCCTGTTTTTGGTGGAAGATATTTTCAATACCCAAACGATGAATTAAAACCAAAACAACCCGCATTTAGGTTTTGTTTAGAATATAAAAAAGATGCCCGAGCAAGAATGAATTATGATGAAGATCTGGATGTGATTATTTTCGATCATTTAACGAGTGAAGAAAAAGACCCAACACGAAAGCATACTTTAATTCCAGATGGAGATTTCGAAGGCTTTAAATGGGTTGATGGCAGATGGACTTATGTTGCTAAACTATTCGATTATAAAGTAGACATGAACGGTGTAGATCCCATGATGGGCAATGCTCCTGTACCAGTGCCAATTAAAGATGGCAAGAACAAAGGCAAAACAAAAGAACCTCCAAGTGATAACCCTTATAAAGTAGACGACAAGAAAAAGAAAAAAGAAGATCCACGTCAAAAAGAAGAATATTAATAGCCCACACTCCTTTAAAGAAATTAATAAAAAACTATTTTATTATAAACACACCAGGTACAGGCCTTTGGCCTTCTTTATCACTTGGTTTAATGGTTTCTTTGCCATTAACCAATAAACAACTACTACCTCCCCCATCCAAATTTAGGGCTTCCCAACAGCCAACATCTTGCAATAGTTTAGCTTCTTGTTCTAATGTGGCACCTTCTGCAATGCCCTTAAACCTTCCTTGAATAACCATAATAATCAACTTGCCATCTTTAGTATAACCCATACAAGTTCGTGGGTGCTTATCTGTTAATCCTGTTTTGCCACTAAATTTCAACTCTTCGTTATTGGTTATTTTGATTAAACCATTTTGTAATAAAACTGGACCACCACCAACAGCAGTTTTCATTTTCCATTTTTGTATAGTTGACGCAACTGTACCATCAGCATTGACCACTGAACTCACTTTTTTCACTTTGTCTAAATTAAACAATAAACTAGAATCTTTTACTACTTCATGCACTGGTCTTTGCATTGCATAAGGATATCTCATCGAAGAATCTGTAAATAGCCAAGCCACATCGGCTCTTCGTTTTTTATCAATTCCTAAAGCACTTCCTAAAGGATGACGATAAGTAAATGTATCTTTTCCTTTACCAGCAATTGAATGTACATTGTAGCCTAATATTTTCCCATCTTTAATAACCGTATTTAAATTTTTGCTGTGTTTAAACTCAAAAAAAGTACAATTAACGGTAACTATGGGATGATTATTTTTTTCGAAATATTGAGCAGGTGTAAGTCTTCTTTCTAATGTTGTATCAACGGTGAAATCTAGTTTTTTGTCCTTCAATTCAGCACTTACATAATAGGCAATATTGGGTTTACCATCCAAACTATCATTTGTATAATATACATGCATCGTTGATGGCAAAGGTTGAAATAAAGAATCTATATTTTTCCATTTTATTTGGGCATTTACCGCAAAAGGAATCAATAGCAAAAGACATAACCTATTTTTCATTTAATGAAAATAAAAAAAGTCCTGCAACATTGCAGGACTAATATTTTATCCGTTTACTAAAAGTGCTTTTTCTTCCAGCCATTTGTTTTTTCCCCAGCCTTGTACAATGTGCTTTTCACTGTGGTAAGATGAACGCACCAAGGGACCACTTTCTACATAATCAAAACCTAACTCGTAGCCAATATCTTTTAACTCAGCAAACTCATCAGGGTGAACAAAACGTTGTACTGGTAAATGCTTTTTAGTAGGTTGTAAATACTGACCTAAAGTAAGTACATCGCAACCAACATCCACTAAATGCTTCATACTTTCTATCACCTCATGCTTCTCTTCGCCAATACCCAGCATCATACCAGTTTTGGTTCGCATGCCACCTTTTTTTAAAGTTTCTAACACAAATAAACTTCTTTTGTATTTGGCCTGTACACGAACTTTTGGAGTAATTCGTTCTACAGTTTCCATATTATGACTCACCACCTCTGGTGCAGCTTCAATAACTCTTTGAATATCGGGTTCGTTACCCTTAAAATCACCAATTAGTGTTTCTAAAGTTGTATCAGGATTTAAGGTTTTAACAGCCATAATGGTGTTATACCAAATTTGTGCACCACCATCTACTAACTCATCTCTATCAACAGAAGTAATAACGGCATGTTTTACTTTCATTAAATGAATGGCTTCTGCAACACGTTGTGGTTCATCCCAATCAACTGGCTCTGGGCGTCCTGTAGCAACAGCACAAAACCTGCAACTACGGGTACAAATATTGCCTAAAATCATGAAAGTTGCAGTGCCTTCTCCCCAACATTCGCCCATGTTTGGGCAATTACCACTTTCGCAAATGGTATGTAATTTATGTTTGTCTACTAAGCCACGAACATGCTTGTAATCTTCGCCAATGGGCAATTTTACACGTAGCCAATTGGGTTTTTGTATTTTGCTGGTTGTAGTATCTATTTTAGAAACAACTGGTAATTCTTGCATGAATATTAAGTTTGAAATCAAGACTTACAATCTTAAAAACTGTATGACTTGAAAATAAAACAATTAAACACTTATCAGATACGAATGTTTAGAAGCTTGTATTCCTAATCATATTGTTTAATCATTATGGCTTGCAAAAGGTTACTTTCGACGGCCAAAAGTAAGTGCTAAATAGGCATTGAAGAAAAACTTTTTGTATGGGTTTTGTGCCATTTGCTCAATTTCTTTGGTATAATATTCAGCGTTAATACCTACTTCCATTGCAGAGATCATTTCATTGTATCTGCCATAATCAAACCTTAGAGAAGTACGAACATGAACACCTGGAATATATTTCATATTGTTAAAGCCTTTTGTAAATCCCGCTGCTCCAATAATTTGAGTTTGATTTAAAAACAAAGTCGAGTCATCCTGATACTTAATTGTTTTAGTAACACCCGTAGCATCCTGAACATCTAATAAATAAGGTTTCATTAATGCAATAGATAAACCACCACCATAAATTAATGATGTAGCTACCCCATTTTTAGTGCCCTTACCACCTATTAATCTTTGCTGACCAAAACCCAATTTAAAGTTGTAGAAATTATTTATTTTGCCATATACATAGGGATTGCCAATTAAAAAGCCAAACTGTGGATCACCTTTTGCAAACTTCATTTCTTTAGCATGTTTATGCTCTCCTAATTCGGCCCACCATAAACTGGTTTTAGTAATGGTTTTATACTTTCCTTTTTCAAAAGCAATTCCATAACCATCGGTATTTAATTTTATACTAAAGGTGCTTTGTTTATTAAAAACCAATGCCCCTTCTTCTTCTTGTTTAATCAGCTGATTAATTTTTTCTCTACGTTCAGCTTTCTTTTGCTGACGTGGAGATATTTTCTTTTCCTGAGCTGAAACCATTACTGGCAAAACAAAAAGCATTGCTATAAAAATATTCTTCACAGTATATAATTTGTTGAATGTAAATTTAGGGCAAAATACAAACTAATATGACAAGTACAGTTGTTTATACTGGAGATTTAAGAACAGAATTAACACATTTACAAAGTGGCACAGTAATAGAGAATGATGCCCCTACCGATAATCAAGGAAAAGGTGAAAGGTTTAGCCCTACAGATATGTTGGCTACAAGCCTTGGAAGTTGCATGATTACTACAATGGCTATACGTGCTGCTGATATGAATTTGAATTTTACAGGAACAAAAATTAACATCACTAAAATTATGAGCAGCGATGCTCCAAGAAGAGTTACAGGTATTGTTGCTGAACTAATTTTTACTGAAAATTTTATTGCTACTGAAGAGCAGAAGGAACAATTGATACGTATTGCAAGAAGTTGCCCTGTTGAAAAAAGCTTGCACCCCGATATTAAATTAGATGTAAATTTTAAATGGTAATAAGGATAAATGGGATCAATTATTTAACAACCTGAAATTTACCGCTCTCAATAATTTTACCATTTTTATCTCTTATCTGAAAGATATAAATACCACGAAAGTAGCCATCGAGTGAGATGGTTATTTTTGTGCCATTAATGGCAACATCACTTACTTTTTTACCTATAAAATTGTATAGTTCTAGCGTATGCCCTTTTTCTAAAGGCTTATTAAATTCGAAATTGATAAAAGAGGAAGCAGGATTGGGATAAAAGTTTACAATTTTTACTTTACCATCTATAATACCCAAGTTATCGGTGTCAGTAAAACTACTTGCACTAATAAATAAAGTAAATAAAAGTATCGTGTAAATTTTTCTCATCCGTTGGTTTAGAAATTGAAGATAATTAAAGATTTGAAACATCCAAAAAAATACTTCATTAATATAGTTAACGAAAACAGGCAAAATTTATTATAAACTCTGCCTGTTAACTACTTAATATTAATGTCAATTAGCTTAAACCATTTAAAGCCGTGTTGATAGCTTCGAAATTTGGCAAATCACCTGCACTTTCCAATACCTCAGCGTACTGAATAACGCCTGCTGCATCAATAACAAAAGCTGAACGTTTGCTAACGCCTTTCATCCAACCAATAAATGCATCGTAAATAGCACCATAAGCTGTTGAAACTTCTTTATTGAAGTCGCTCAATAAAGGAAAATTCAAATTTTGCTCAGCCTTAAATTTAGCTAAAGTAAAAGGAGAATCAACAGAAATACCCAATACTTGTGCATTGGCACTGTTGTAAACAGCAATATTGTCTCTAATACTGCAAAGTTCAGTAGTACAAACACCTGTAAATGCCATTGGAAAAAACAATAGTAATACATTTTTACCTTTTAAATCTGCAAGGTTAACTACATTTCTATCTGTATCATGCAATGTAAATGCTGGGGCTTGTTGACCAATTTGTACGCTCATATATTTTATTTAAGGATTACAAAATAAAGTGTTTATAAGAATTGAAACAACAATACAAACAAATAGTTTTAAGGAACAAAATAAAAAAATGGGAACTCCAGGTTTGAGCAGAGGAGTCCCCATCATTAACCCATAAAAACCGTCTTGAATATTGTATTAGAATTTAGGACAAAGCGGAACAAATTTTGAGCTATTGTCTCTATCAAAAAATCCTGTATAAGAAATAGATAATTCCATACCTCCCCTGCCCTGACTGGCAGTTCTTAATTGAGAAACATTGGCATCATAACTAAATGAAAATGCAAAGGGTTGGTAATCTAATTTTATCACTGGAATAAAGGCATCTTTTGCTCTCATAAAACCGCCCAAATGCAAGGTGTACTTGGGGTTTTCAATATCCTCTCCCATTTTATAGGAATACAGTGCACCACCAATTAATTCTGAATAAATACCTTGTTTAGAATAATCGGCATGTATCGTAAAATACGATGTTTCGTTTAATGTAAACTTAATACCTGCAGATGCTACAATTTTAGCTTGTAGTTCAACTTCTGGATTTTTATAAAAAGAATTTTTAGGACGATTAAAATGGTGGTAAGCAACACCAATAAAATAATTGTCTTCTGGCTTTTCGGCAATGGTTGAATTGAAACTTAAACCAATACTACCATCAAAATAGGTAAAGTTTGAATTGGTCAATGTTTCTCCATCGCCCAAAGAAGGGTTATAGCCATTTCCATCGTAGTAATTATTGGTGGTTATTTTACTTCTGTCGAATCTTCGTTGTACCATTCCTGCCATTACACCCATTGATAAGTATTTATTTTTATCACCGCTTAGGGATTTATGATAGTTCAGTGCTGGTAACACATTGGTAGTAGTAAGAGCTGCAGTACCTGCTTTGTCATACAACATTTGCATGCCCATTGTAATATAATCATCAGCACTACCAACAGGTTTTTTGTATTCTAAGCTGAAAGAACCCGTTACAAATGGTGTAGATACTGATGCCCATTGATTTCTATAAATACCTTGAAAACGAATATCGCCTTGAAATAGTCCAGCTAAAGATGGATTTCTTAATAATGGAGCTTCATAAAATTGAGAGAAGTGAACATCCTGTGCTTTAATACAGTTGTTGGTTGTGGTTAATACAATAACCAGCAAATACACGATTATGTGGATACGGTTTCTCATTTGTAGAGATATTGGGTATTCATATAAACGACTTCCTTTCCTCATTATTGTGTATTGCTTTTCAGTTTTTATTTTTACTACCTTAATAAAGTTACATTACCTTTTAATGGAATAATGGTATTATTATCACAAACCACCTCAATTGTGTACACATACACATCAGAACTTAGTTGCTTGTTGTTAAAAGTCCCATTCCAGCCTGCACTTGCATCATTGGCGGTAAATTCTGTTTTTGCAAATACAATTTCGCCCCAACGATTAAAAATTTTCATACTTCGAACTTTAAATAGCCCTTTTCCTCTAGGATAGAAAACATCATTCACTCCATCTCCGTTTGGAGAAAATGTATTTGGAATGAATACATTGTAACCATTACACAAAGTTTCTATAGTTACTTCATCCCTTGCAGTACAACCACCAGGATTTGAAACTTCTGCTACATATTTAATATCACTGGTAATAGTTGCAATAGGGCTTGGGCATGTTGAACAACTCAACCATTTATTAGGTATCCAATTCCATTTTGTAATATCTGCTGAACTTGTTGTAACCAATGGAATATTTAAACCTACATTGGCTTTAATTAAAGACTCTACAATATTAAATTGTGGTATTGGATATACTTTAATAATAATTGTTCCAGTATCTACAAAACAATTCCTTTGATCGGTACCAAAAACTGTAAAGGTTGTAGTTGTAGTTGGTGAAGCAACAGGGTTTGAGATTGTTGAACTTGATAACCCAGAGGAAGGTGTCCACACATAACTGAAAGCTCCTGACGCAGACAATTGAGTAGATCCCCCAATACACAAAGTATCAGTAGCAGATACTAGCATAGAAAAAGGCTGAATAACATTTATGTATAAAGAATCGGTTGCTGAACAGCCAAAACTATTAAATCCTGTAACGCTGTATAATCTTAAACTATCTGGCATAGCAACTGGATTTGTACAAGTAGAACAGCTTAAAGTAATATCTGAACGCCACACGTAAGAATTAGCACCAGATGGTTGCAAAGTAATTGTTTTACCCTTACAAACAACTGAATCAGGGCCTGCGTCAGTATTTGGTTTTGGATGTATAATTATATTTCTGGTGGCAGTATCTGAACAGCCACTTGCATTAGAAGAAATTGCCGTGAGTGTATAAGTTCCTGCGGCTCCATAAAATTGTGGTGGTGGATTTTGTAATGTAGATGTATTGCCATTGGCTAAATTCCAATTCCAACTAATTGCAGCGGAATCGCTTTTTATGACAAAGCCTTGATAATTGAGTAATGTGTTTACGCAACTAACAGAATCTCCAGTAATTTTAATAACAGGTGTTTGTACAACATTTATGGGAACATTCAATGTATCTATATTACTACAACCGAATGATGAGGTTACTTTTAAACTAACTGTATAATTACCTGGCTGAAAGTAAAAGTGGGTCGGGTTCATACTATTAGAAAATGTATTGTCTCCAAAGTTCCATAAATAAGTATTGATATTGTCATTGGTAACTACCGTTGAATCGAAGAAATTAAGCCTAACCGAGTCGCAAAATTGGGTAACTGGTACTTTAATTTTTGTTGTGATATCTATCACTTTAATTGTATCCGAACCAAAGATGGGCACCTGGCAACCAGCAGCATCAATTAATATCATTTTCGGCCTGAATAATCCTGAAACCAAATAAGGATGATTTACAACAGAATCAGCTGTTGCTATTGTTACTCCATCGCTAAAATCCCAAAAAAATGTGGCATTGTTTAGTGTGTTTGCAACAAACCTTACGGTATCGGGTTTGCAAAAAGTTATAGGGGAATAAGTGAAAGTTCCTGTTGGGCCACGTACGGTAATATTTTGTGTAATCGAATCAACACAGCCT
>CALRLF020000086.1:0-17060 GCA_943368475.1 Allobosea thiooxidans | reverse complement strand
AGATAAATTGGGTAGTTTAGTATCTCTCAACTTACCTCAAGTTATTTTGCTTGATATAAATATGCCAGTTATGAATGGATATGAAACAGCTAAATGGCTGATAGAATTTCATCCAAATATTAAAATCATAATTTTATCGATGCATGAGTCAGAAGAAGCGATAATTAAAATGTTACAGTTTGGAGTTGGTGCATATTTATTAAAAAATGAAAGTCCTGAAAATTTACTAAAAGCCATTGAAAGTGTACATAGTACAGGTACATATTCAACAGATATTGCGTATCGATCATTGTTAAATTCTTTGAATCCTAACAATTCCAAAAAGGACATAAACGATACACAATTAAGTGAGAAAGAAATTCAACTGATAAAACTTTTTTCATCAGAGAAGTCATTAAAAGAGATTTCAGATGAATTGTCTCTAAGTTCAAGAACAATAGATGGTTATAGAGAATCATTGTGCAAAAAGCTTGGTGTTTCTACTAGGGTTGGGATAGCAATATATGCAGTTAAAAATAATTTAATAACCTTAGATTAATACTATTTATCAGAAACAGAATGCCTTTAAATAGTAACATAAATAAGAGTAAGGAGTTTTTCTCAATAAATATTTGGGGAATAAAGTTTGATGCCACAAACCCAGGAAAGAAAACAATTATAGTCTTAGTAATCATTTTACTCTTCATATTGTTGTTAACCATTTTACTAAAAGCCTATATATTGCCAATACTGTTATCATTAAAAAGCAACTCTTTAGTTACTTCAATTGCAAAGAAAATAACCAATTTTATTAAATAGTTTAGATTAGACTCAAACAAAGAAATACTTACACTTATTTTAAGTAATGTCTTGAAATAAATACCAAACCTAAGAATTTTCAGTATTTCTCTTTCATGTCTTTGTGTATGGTCAATAGACGATGCTTTATTGTAAACGCAATATCTCTGGTTTGCTTATAATGGCTGTAGAGTAGACATCCCTAAAAAAGGAATTCAGTATTAACTTTTATTTTCTCTCATTGCTTGGACAATTCTGTCTGTTCTTTTATCTGCTCTTGAGTTATTCAATGAAACAACAGCCCAAATTGCAGCTGGAATCCAACCAAGTATTGTTATTTGTAAAACCAAACAAACTACTCCCTGAATGATTTTACCTCTCAACAAAAAAGAAAGCCAAGGAAATATGATAGCAAGTAGAGTCATGATTTTTTACAGAAATTATAAGTGAGTTATTCTTTATTTTTTTGTTGTTTTTCAATTTCTTCTAATCTTCCTTTAGTTTTCCCATATCTATAAATAAACCTAACTAATAAATAAATGGAGAAAGGTATTACAGCAATTAATAGTAATTCTTGAAAGCCTAAATTTCCCATGTTTTAATTTTAGTAAATATAGTATAAGCTGTTTAAACAAAAAAGCCCTCACATCTCTGCAAGGGCTTCATCTTTATAATCCTTTAATCTTGTAAATCACGGTCTACTTCACTTCTTCAAACTGTGCATCTTCAACATGGTCGCCAGTTGTTTGTTGTTGGCCACCAGCATTAGGTTGTTCAGCTCCTGGTTGTGCACCACCTTGTTCAGCCTGTGCTTTGTAAATTTCTTCACTGGCTGCTGTCCATGCAGTATTCATTTCTGCTAAAGCAGTATCAATAGCTGCACCATCTTGTGATTTGTGTGCTTCTTTTAATTTTTCTAAAGCCGCTTCAATTGGTGCTTTTTTATCAGCAGGTATTTTTTCGCCAAACTCTTTCAATTGTTTTTCTGTTTGGAAAATTAAACTATCGGCTTGGTTTATTTTTTCTACTTTTTCTCTTGCAGCTTTATCTTCAGCTTCATGGGCTTTAGCTTCAGCTTTCATTTTTTCTACTTCTTCTTTGCTTAAACCACTACCTGCTTCAATACGTATTTTTTGTTCTTTGCCAGTGCCTTTATCTTTTGCACTTACATGTATCATACCATTTGCATCAATATCAAAGGTTACTTCAATTTGAGGTACGCCTCTTGGTGCTGGTGGTATTCCGTCAAGATTAAACATACCCAAGCTTTTGTTTTGATTAGCCATTGGTCTTTCGCCTTGCAATACATGTATTTGAACACCAGGTTGGTTATCGCTTGCTGTAGAATATACTTCAGTTTTCTTAGTAGGAATCGTTGTGTTGCTACTAATCATGGTGGTCATAATGCCACCCATTGTTTCAATACCTAAACCCAATGGAGTTACGTCTAACAACAATACATCTTTCACTTCACCAGTTAATACACCACCTTGTATAGCTGCACCAATTGCAACAACTTCATCAGGATTAACGCTTTTGTTTGGTTTTTTACCAAAGAATTTTTCTACAATTTCCTGTACTTTAGGAATACGTGAAGAACCACCCACCAAGATTACTTCATCAATTTGAGAAGTGCTGTAACCAGCATCTTTTAATGCTGCTTCACAAGGGCGTAAGCAACGATCAAACAATTTATCGGCTAAGGCTTCAAATTTTGCTCTTGTTAATTTCAATACCAAGTGTTTAGGAACACCATCAACAGCAGTAATGTATGGTAAGTTAATTTCAGTTTCTGAAGCTGAACTTAATTCAACTTTAGCTTTTTCAGCTGCTTCTTTTAAACGCTGCAAAGCCATAGGGTCTTTACGTAAATCGATGGCTTCCTGATTTTTAAATTCATCGGCCAACCAATCCATAATTACTTTATCAAAATCATCACCACCTAAGTGTGTATCTCCATTGGTAGATTTTACTTCAAATACACCATCGCCTAAATCAAGGATAGAAATATCGAAAGTACCACCACCTAAATCAAATACAGCAATCTTTTGGTCTTGACCTTTTTTGTCTAAACCATAAGCCAATGCAGCAGCAGTAGGTTCGTTTACAATACGTTTAACTACTAAACCAGCAATTTCACCAGCTTCTTTAGTTGCCTGACGTTGAGCATCATTAAAATAAGCAGGAACAGTAATAACTGCTTCTGTTACTTCAGTGCCCAAATAATCTTCGGCAGTTTTTTTCATTTTCTGCAAAACCATTGCAGAAATTTCTTGAGGTGTATATAAACGACCATCAATATCAACACGAACAGTATTGTTATCGCCTTTGGCTACTTTATAGCTCCAATGGCTGATTTCTTCAGTTACTTCATCAAATTTTCTACCCATAAAACGCTTTACACTAGAAATAGTGTTTTGTGGGTTGGTAATAGCCTGACGTTTTGCAGGATCACCTACTTTACGTTCACCATTTTTTAAAAAACCAACTACCGAAGGCGTTGTTCTACGTCCTTCTTCGTTTGCTATAACAACAGGTTCGTTGCCTTCCATAACACTAACACAACTGTTGGTAGTGCCTAAATCAATTCCAATTATCTTTCCCATAGTTTTTTTATTATGTGCAAAAGGTAATTCAACCATTATGCCATTGAATAAATGAGTGAAAAATTGGCAGATTTTAAGGGGCTGATAAAGTAGATGTCAGTTAATTATGGCTTTAAGTGACAATTTTGAAGGGATGACAGGGTTGATAAGGTTGAAGGGGTTGAAAAAGTTGATAGGGTTGAAGCGGTAGATAAGGTAAATAAAGTAAATAAGGTAAAGAATCGAGTTCTAATTATCGATTGTTATGATCGAATAGCTCCAAACTCTAAACTAAATAACTAAAAACTCCAAAATAAAAACCCTATTTCTTCTTTTTAACCACAGGATCTTTCTTTTTGGTATAGCTATCATTGAAATAGCATTTTATACCTCTGTAATTGCCACAACTGCCTTGTTCCTTCACAGTAATTTCATTGCCATTAAAGGAAAAATCCATAATACATGGGTCGCCATTATCGGCATAAATTCCTTTGTTGGTCCCCTTCATTTGTAATTCGCCTTTTAATTCTCCGGTACAAGAGCCATTGTTTTTTTCAAAATGAATGAAGAATAAATAAGTATTGGCAGTTTTACCATCTCTTAAAGAAATAAAGTTTTTATTATCCTGCACATAATTGCCACTGTATTTATTTTTTCTAGGTAATGTGTCAATTGGGTTTATGATAGTATTATTTCTTTTTTCATCTTCATTGGTTTCGTTTACCACATTCATAAAAATACCAGTTGAAGCAGTAAAAGCCCAACCAATCCTAGTGTATTGCAACAACTGTTTTTGTAGATCCATTCTTTCTTTATTAATAGAAAAAGTAGGCTCTTTATTAATCACAATGCTGTGAATATAGTCGTCTTTTGAAGCATTATTGAGCAATGCTTTATGGGCTAAAAACTTATTTTTTTTATCTAACACAAACGTGGTTAATTCAATTTTTTTATTGGTAGTGGTTGTTGCAAGTAAATAGGTTTCTGTTTCTTTTTCTATTCGCCCAACAGGGTGAATGATCGTTTTAGCAGAAATGTTCAGGTATTTGGTGATTACTGTATCTGGTATAAACTGTTGCAATACTTTAATACCAATTTTAGTGCTATCTGCAATTTTAGCAATATTGGTATCTGCAGCAGAATATGGCAAATTAATAATAGGAAAAGCTGCAATAAAATCGTTCACTTTTACTGGGGCATCACCCGATAAATCAACCTTTTTTTCTTTACAAGCAGTTATCATTACAAGCCCAATCAATATATAAACTGAACAACGCATATTTTGTGTTTGAACGATAAAAGTAATATTTTGTAGATTATCTAATAAAATAAACTATTCAGCTTGCAATTTTGTTGATTGCTGGTAACTGATTTTTAAATGAATTGATACATGAAAAAAACATTCTTAATAATAACATTGGCATTATTTATTCAACTGAATGCACAAGTACATAAGGATTCAGTTTTCTCGTTTACTTATAACAACGATGTAATTATTACTGTGGATTATCCAAAGGAATTGAATGAAAAGAAAAATACACAAATCGTTTTTTATGCATTGCCCAATGGAAATACTACAGCACAAACCATGGGAAAGCAACTGCAAAAAGGCGATGATTGGCATTTCGATATTCAGCATATTGCAGCACAAACCAAATTTGTTCGACAAAAGCTTACGAACGAAAATATTGTAGTTGTTTATGTTGAAAATAAGTTAAAAGCATGGCCTCAATGGAAAAGAACACATGCAGATTATAAGCAACAAATTTCCGCAATTGTAGATACAACAATTACAACACTAAAGCTTAAAAAATACAGCATCCATTTAAATGGTCATAGTGGGGGTGGGGCTTTTATTTTTGGATACCTAGAGGGGAAAGATAAAATTCCTGCTTCTATAAAGCGTATTAGTTTTTTAGACAGCAATTATGGCTACGATAGTTCGTTTACACAAAAGTTTACTGATTGGTTAAAGGGTAGCAGTACTCGTTATTTAACTGTATTTGCTTACAATGATAGTGTTGCAGTTTACAATAATAAACCTATTGTAAGTGCAACTGGAGGTACTTGGTACAGAACGCATTTAATGATGCGTAACTTTCATCCAGATTTTATATTCGATGTGTTGACCGAAAATGAGATTGAACATTATTATGCCTTTAACAGGCAGATAAATATATTTTTAAAGGATAATCCTAAAAAGGAAATTCTGCACACAAAACAAGTTGAGCTGAATGGATTTATTCATTCGTTGTTATTGAATACGAGATATGAATCAGATGGCTATGAATATTATAAACAAAGAGTTTACAACGCATTGATACAATAAATAAAAAGCTCCAATTAGGAGCTTTTTATTTTATAATTTAATTAATTTTTGCGTAATTTTCTCATTGTTTAAAAGCACTGTTAGCTGGTAGTTTCCTTGTGAAAGCTTACTTACGTCGAGTTGTGTAATTTGAGATCCTTTTACTACATCTATGTTAGCATGTAAAACAATTCGTCCAGCCAAATCCATAACCATAATAGCAGCTTTGCTACTTGCTGTTGAATGAATATTTAGTTGTGCAATACCTCTTGTTGGGTTTGGGTAAATACTTACAGTATTTATGGTAGATGTGGTTGGATTAATGGCAATAATATTTGAATACGAGAATTTTCCATCGGCATCTAATTGCTTTAACCTATAGTAAGTAACTCTTTCAAGCAATGTTTTATCAACTGTGTTGTATTGATTGATGGAGCTATTGTTTTTAGCACTTACAATATCTATTGATGTAAATGAAGTTCCATCAAACGATTTTTCAACAACAAACGATTGCAGGTTTATTTCGTTGGTGGTTGTCCAGGTAAGTTGTACTTGTTTTAAACTATTTAAAGTAGCTGCAAACGAAAGTAATTTAACAGGTACAATGGTATTTTTTGTATACCAAATTGGTGCTGTAATGGTTCTATTACCAGCAATGGTAATATCTGCATAATAATAACCTGTAGTTCCTGACGCAAGAGCAATATCAGTAAAATTAAGGCTACTAGCAGTTGCACTAGCAACTTGAACTGGAGAAACATTACTGCCAGGAATGCCAAACATTAAATGAATACTTGGTGTAAATGATGGGTTGGTAGGGTCCGTTGCATAAATACTAATAGCTGGTGCAGTTGTTCCAGCTACAATGTTGCCCATTTGTTGATTGTTCAATTTAAAATCAACTTTAGTATCGCAATCTTCAGTAGCATAAAAACTTCTGTTTTTTAATGCCTGCATAAAATTGGTGTTGCTTAGTGAGCCTGCAACTACTGCTAAACGGTTATTGTTGCTTCTTCCAAAATTGGTGTAATGTGTATCATGATCCATAAAAGGTCCTATATGGTAACCTTTCGAAAGCATTTTATTATAATAATCTAAATAAGCCATTGCCGATGGAGGATCGTTGTAAGTTGTGCTGGTAGAAAATGCTGGTCCACTTGCAACAGCAGAACCAATTAATGCACTATCAGCAGTAGCGTTAAATGGAATATTGGCTAAATTGTTATAATCCGAAAAATCAGGATGAGCAAAAGATGCAAATGTGGTAGAACCGGTATTATTGAGATTGTTGATTGCCCTGAAAAGTCCTGTTGTGCCAGTAGTTTCAGGCGTTCCTGTATAATCACTTTTTGGAACATACAAATTGTAATTACCTGTTTCCCAACCAATGAGTTGATTGGTTCCATAAATTAACACATGTCCACCATTGCTTATAACGCCATATTCCATGCCATACAATGCAAGAAAGTTTGAAGTTGTTGCAGCATTTGCTTGATTGATGCCAGGTTGCCAATTACTAATAGACATGCCTGCTGTAGCATGATTGTGTTCAGATATACCTAAAAAATCCATACACAAAGAGTTTTTTGCATAAGCATAATCATCTGCTGGAGTGAAGTTTGCATTGTCTTGATTGCCATCCGAGTAACGTGAGTGTGCATGTAAGTTCCCAAAGTAAAAATTATTTACAGCCACAGCAGTAGTAGTTGTATTTGCTGTAAGTGGATTGGTAATTAAATAAGTTGGGCTTGTACCTGCACAAGTACTGTTTTTTGCAAACACAAAATAATAATAGGTTGTATTGCTGTTAAGTCCAAAATCTATAAACGATGTGGCTGAACCATTGTTAATAATTGTACCACCACCAAAACCAGCTCCAATGGTATAAGCTGAACCATTGTTTGGTGTAGCAGATAAACTGTTAGATGTACTTCTAACAACTAAATATCCATCAGCACTTGTTGATGCCGTAAAATAACCATTAATTGAATTATTATTTGCCAACAAATTAAGTAATGTTGGTTGAGCAGCAGGAGCAACACAAGCAGGTAAAGCAACAGTTGTTGCAGAAGCTGTTAACGGATTGGTTGAATTATAAATTGGTCCACCATTACAGTTTTGACTGTTTATACCAAACACAAAAAAGTAGTATTGTACACCACTATTTAAATTGCTTGACGTAAATGTGGTACCAGTAGTTCTTGTAACAACAGTTCCATTGCCTAACACATTGCCACCATTATAAGTAGTGCCATTATTTAATGTGCCTGTAAATGTTGGTGAAGTACTTCTTACAATTAAATATTCATTAGTATTTGCAGCAGCTGTAAAATTACCAGTAATACTTGAGGTGGTAATGTTGTTAAATATTAATGCAGTTGGCTGTGTTGTTGGAGCTGCACATGGTAAAGGTCCAGCCAATGTTGTTGCAAAGCCATGTAATGGATTTGTAGAAACATATAATGGACCACCAGTACAAACATTATTCATTGAAAATATAAAGAAATGGTAGGTTGTTGAGTTAGTTAAACCTGTTGCAGTTACAGTTGTTCCATTGGTTACTGCAATTACAGTTCCGTCGCCTAGATTATCTCCAATACTGTAAATAGTATTGTTCACTGGTAAAGAACTTAAAGAATTGTTGTTGCTCATTACCACTAAATAGTTTTGTGGTGCTGGGCTAGCAGCTGTGTATGAAAACTGGATTGAGTTATTAATTACAGCTCCCAATGTAAACGCTGTTGGTTGTGCTGTTGGTGTAGTACATGTTGCTGTTGGTACCGCTGTTACTTTTACATTGTCTAAACTTATTCTTGGGCGAGATCCTGACGTACCTCCTGTTCCATTATGGTAATAAAAACGTAAACGTGCTGTTGCCGAACCATTAAAAGATGCAGGTAGTGCAACATTGGTAATACTGCCTGCTGTAGGGCTATTATTGGTAAAATTCAAAACTTGTGCAGCAGTAATTTCAGTAAATACAAGCCCATCGGTAGATGCATACACTCTTAAAGAACCATTTCTGTTACCTGTTGAGTTGTTTAATGAAGCCCAATCGAAGCTTAATGTTCCAGCATTAACACTTGAAAAGTCTAGAAAAAAATCAATGGCTATTGAGGAACTGTTATCAGTTGTGCCAGATGAAAGCATGAAGATGGATTGTGTTCCCTTATAAAAACCTGAATTATAAAATGTAGGCGATGCTGTTTGAAAGGAAGTGGAAGGAACTGTAAGTCTTGTAGGTGTTGGAATTGAACCTGTACCTCCTGCTTCATATCCTTTCCAGGCTGCAGCACCAATGCCTGCAGAAAATGTTCCATTGGTGGGTATAGCAAAAGTCCAGTTGCTTATGTCAGCAAAACTTTCTGTATAGGTATAACTCGGCTGTGTAGAAAGTTGTATAGGTGTTTGGCTGTAAACAAATGAATAAACCAATAGCATCATTGATGCAAGCAAAAATCTTCTTATCATTATAGTATTTCGTTGTGGGGTTCGAAACCGTAAAGATGAGTTTATTTATGCAGATTTATGCTATTAAAACAATAGCATAACATAACTTTAATTATGCTATTGAAAATGAGTGTATAAGCTATACATCAAAATTATTATTCCATTCTGTGGCTACGAGTTTCACTTTTTCTAAAACTTCAGTTTGTAAAGTAAGTTTGTAAGTTGCAATAGCGTTTGATATGTTTGTGTCTGAGCTTCCAATAATTTGTGCAGCCAAAATACCAGCATTTTTAGCAGCGTTTAATGCAACAGTTGCAACAGGCACACCATTTGGCATTTGTAAGATAGATAAAACTGAATCCCATCCATCAATCGAATTAGATGATTTAACAGGTACACCAATTATTGGTAATACTGTTACACTGGCAACCATTCCTGGTAAATGTGCAGCACCACCAGCACCTGCAATAATTACCTTTAATCCTCTTTCTTTTGCAGAACTGGCATAATCAATCATTCTTTGTGGTGTTCTATGAGCCGATACAATGGTTAATTCAAACGGAATATTGAATTGTTCCAGTATTTCGGCAGCAGCTTTCATAATAGGTAAATCACTGTCGCTACCCATGATTATTCCAACTAAAGGATTTGTATTTGTTGCCATAGTAATTATTAAAGCGGAAAGATACTTTAAAATAGTTTTCTATTAAAGAATATGATTAATTAAAAAACTTTCGGCATTTTGTATTTCAATATCCGAAAAATGAAAGTCTTTAGTATTTTCAGTTATAATACATGTACAGCCAGCATTTTTGGCTGCATGGTATTGTAAACCATCTTCAAAATCGTTTATTTTTTTGTTGGATGCAATAGCTAAGTGGTCTTCACTTTTATTTTCTGCCAATTTTATTTTTTGAGCCAAAAGAGCTATTTTATTTTTAGCAGTAACTGCTCCACTTTTTTTTGATGAAAAATAAAACGCAATTGCAAAACAGGTGGATGAACTGTACAATTGAAATTTTTTAGTATCTGCTAAGCTCAAAACTCTTGCAGCATAAGTAAAGTAAGGATATTCTTTATTTAGTACACTTACCAATACATTGGCATCAAGAAAAATTTTCATTTACGTTTATTTCTTGATTCGAAATATTCAGCTTTTGTAGTTTTGCTACTTTTTTGTTTGGTAATATATTCAGCTTGTCCCTCAGCAACCATACTTACCCAATCTGAAACAGGTAAATCGTGGAGTGATTGATAATTATTATGCGTTAGTTGGCTATATAAAAATTCAGTGAGCCTAGATAAGCTGATATTGTTTTTATCGGCAAAATCTTTTGCTTTATTTATTACACTAGCATTAAAGCTTAAAGTAATTTTAGCATCCATAAAATATAGTTATACGACAAAAATAAAAATTTTATACGTATAAACAAATTTTTCAGCTAATTTTTATATCAACTGTCTTTTGTACAGTTGCACAGTGTTTTCATAACCCAAATACAAAGCATCGCAAACCAACGCATGGCCAATACTTACTTCATCTAAACCTATTATATTTTGGGAAAAATATTTAAGATTTTGAAGGTCTAAATCGTGACCAGCGTTTAGTCCTAAACCTAAAGATTTTGCCTTGTTGGCTGCTTTAATGTAAGGAGTAATTGCTTTTTCTTTATCGTTCAAAAATTGATGGGCATAAGCCTCTGTGTACAACTCAATTCTATCAGTTCCTGTTTGTGCAGATCCTTCAACCATTTCTACAATAGGATCTACAAAAATCGAAACTCTTATTCCTGCGGTTTTAAATACAGAAATAATATTGGTTAGGTATTCTTTGTGTTCAATGGTATTCCAACCATGGTTAGAAGTAAGTTGCCCTAAAGCATCTGGTACTAAGGTTACTTGATGAGGTTTTACCTCTAAAACCAATTCAACAAACTTTTGCTCTGTAGGGTTTCCTTCAATATTAAATTCAGTGGTTATAATTGGTTTAATATTTTTTACATCTTGATAGGTGATATGTCTTTCATCAGGACGTGGGTGCACTGTCACTCCATCAGCCCCAAATTGTTGTGCATCAATGGCTGCTTTAACTACATTGGGATTATTGCCACCTCTGCTGTTTCTTAGTGTAGCAAATTTGTTAATGTTAACACTCAATTTTGTCATACAACAAATGTAAGTGAGTTTGTTATTTTTTTTCGAAGTCTGATTTGAATAAATAGTTTCTATACACAACATGCATCACTATATCTGCAACAACTTTTAATAATAAAAAAATAAGAGGGGCTTTAATGTGTAAAAATTGAGGGCCCAAAATTGCCAAATGCATGGGAATAATTCTGGCATAAGGCATAAAAAACATGGTTCCGATGTTTACTGGTTGAGAACGATTTCTATTTTTATCTTGAAAATATTGCATTACACAACCTGCAAAAATTGCCCAGAATGATAGTTTAATAAACGACCATCGTAGGTGATGAATATCTACTAAAGAAACAATTATAAAAATTAGGTAAACAAAATGAAATATGCCATAATGTAGTGTGAAGAATGCTGCAGCACAGCCAGGTTTATTTCCTGGGTCGTCGTTTACTGTAAAACTGTTTTCAACACGATTGTTAAAAGTTAAAATACCTAGTACCGTAAATACACCAATAAAAAAACTTTGTATCCAAAACAAAACGTACAAAGTATTTATGCTAGTTGGGTTTTGGTAATAATAATATAGGGCTGCCCCATTAAATGCTAATAAAAGCCATAGTCCACCATCTTTCCAAAAAGGCGTTTTCTCCATTACCAAATGTTTAAATAAATGTAACCAATTTGGAAATAGCTTTTTAGCAATTCATGATCAGTCAAATAAAAAAGCGATTTACAAAAAAATGTAAACCGCTTTTTTACTGCTAACAGCAATATTATAAATGTGCTTGAATTTTTTTGTCTAAAACACTTTTAGGAACAGCACCAATTTGTTTGTCTACAATTTTACCATCTTTTATAAAAAGAATAGCAGGAATTGAAGTGATGCCATAGTTAACACTAACGTTAGGATTATTGTCAACATTTACTTTTCCAATTTTTACTTTTCCATCATAGTCTTTAGCCAATTCCTCAATAACTGGTCCAATTGCACGGCAAGGACCACACCATTCTGCCCAAAAATCTATTACTGTTAATTGCTTGCTTTCTAAAACTTCAGTTTGAAAGTTGGCGTCGTTAAATTCTAATGCCATAATTATTGTTTTTAATTGTAGTGTAATTTTTAATGAAGAAGTCAAAAATATACCCAAACTGTGTTTTATGCTGATTTGACTTTTCCACCTTTGTTATTAATGACGAAAATGGCTTTAAATCCTGACATTGGGGCAGGAGAAAAGTAAATCTTTGCCAAAATCGAAAATTTAGAGTGTAATATTTAAGAGGAAATGAATCTAAAAAACAATTACTTCTGGCTATTTATTACAGCATCTGCTTTTTCAAACTCTTTTACCACAACATAGCCCAATAAACATAAAATAATAATAATCATTACAGAAATAACAATCCAGTCCTGTTGTTTTAGTTTTCGTTTCCCTTTACGAATTCGTTTTTTTGTGGTTTGCTTAATCAATTGATGATTTAGTTGATTAACATAGTCTTGAATGTTTTGCTTGCTTTTAAAATCTTGTAAACCTTCAACAGCATCATTCATAAAATTGTTATCTACCATTTCCATTTCTAGAGCATGACGTTCTTCATCAGATAAATTATCATTTAAATAATTTAGCAGTTGTTCTTCGTTCAACTGATTATCAGGTGGTAATATGTTATTGCTGTTTGGCATTAATTTTTGTTCAATTTTTTTTCAACCACAAGCTTTAAATTTCGTTTACCATTTTGAATATGGCTTTTTACCTGTAATAAATTAAAACCTGTACTACTGGCTATTTGCTGATAACTTTTCTTTTTAAGATAAAATAAAGTTACACAGGTTTTTTGTTCTTCGTTTAATTCATCTATTGCTGATTCGATAAGTGTTAGCGTATTTTCTTTTTTATGCAGCTCATCAATATCTGTCTCCTCAACCTGTAGTTGCTGGTTATCGGATGGCTCTATAAAAATATTTTTGTCTCTTAATTTCATTAAGCAATGATTTTTTGCAATCATATAAATCCAGCTTTTGAAATAAGCAACTTCGTATTTGTTTAGCTCGGTAATTACTTTTAAAAAAATTTGTTGTACACTATCTTTAGCTTCCTCTTCATTTTTCAAATACTTCATACAAGTACCCAAAAGTAAAAGGGTATATCGTTGTAGTAGAATACCAATCCATTTGTTGTCTTTCTCTTGGTAAAAGAAATGCAACAATTCGTTATCTGTAATATTTGCGTATTTGTCTTTGTGCACAGATATAAGATATAAACTATTTTCAGATTGAAATTAAGATGCAAGAATTAAAAAAATGCCTAATTTTTTATGAAAATCTGGAATATTTTTTTTCCAGTTTCCAACTGTTTGAGTTTGAATTAATTCTGAGGGAGCTGTAATGTCTATTGCGATGCAAAATTTAGTTTCAGGTCTACAGGTTTCTGTAATTTCTTTAATCAATTGATTATTTCTATATGGGGTTTCTATAAAAATTTGTGTACAGTTTCTTTTACTACTATCTGCTTCAAGTTCCTTTATTTTCTTTTTTCGTTCGATATTATCTATAGGTAAGTAACCATGAAATTGAAAACATTGTCCATTCATACCACTTGCCATTAATGCCAATAGGATAGAAGATGGACCAACCAATGGTTTTACTGTAGCATGTAATTGTTGTGCTGCTGCTACTAAAATTTGACCAGGATCTGCAATGCCAGGACATCCAGCTTCACTTACAATGCCAATATTTTTACCTTGTAACAAAAGTTGTTTAAAACTATTTACAACCGATTCTTCAGCCTTATGAATAGTGAACCATTGGTAGTTATCAATTACCATTTCTTTCCAAACCTTTTTAAAAAATCTTCGGGTAGTTTTTTCGTTTTCAGCAAAAAAAATATCACAATTTTTTATTGCATCTACAACGTATGTTGGTATTGTCTCAAAAGCTTCGTCGTACAATACGGTTGGTATTAAATAGATAGTGCCTTTCATTCGTTTTGCAAAATAAGCATATTTCCTATCTACAACAAAAGCCCTGTTTAAAAGGGCTTTTGTTAATTTAAAAGTATTTAAAATCTAATGTTGAATGAAATTAATAGGGATTAGAATTTTACAACTAAAGTTTCTGCCCATATTAAAAACACCTGTTCGTCCAGTAGTCACGTTTTCTGCAGTATATTTTAAGCGACTTAAATGGTTTTGATAAGCCACATCGGTTAAGTTATTCAAGGAAAGATAGATACTAGCCAACTTATTTTTTTTGCCAAAAATATCTGTTCCTGCTCCAATATTAAATAAGGTATAACCTTGTGTTGCTGTTTCTGTATTATAAGCAGAAAAAAAATTATTTTGCGTACTTACATTATCCATTTCAAATTTTACATAAACATTTTTTATAGCTTTAGATAACTTTTTAAAATCGCCACGTAGTTCACTTTGCCAACGAGGTGCAGGAATGAACGGCAAATGATTTGTGCCCTCAATCGATTGACCAAATGTACCAGCAACCAACGAAAAACTATTTTCGAAATGCAGCCAATCTAAAGGATGTGGGTGAATGTCTAGTTTGGCTTCAAATCCATATAAAGTAGCGTTGGCCTGGCTAAATTTAAATGCAGTAGCAGGTCCGTCAGGGGTTACAACTATAGAATCTCCTCCATTAACTGCTGCAAGTTTTCGATAATAAATAAAGCTGTTGATGCTATTAAGAAATCCATTTAGCGATAAATTAAAATGCTCAGTATTATAATCAACTCCAGCATCTATTTGTAAAGATGTTTCAGTAGTTAATTTATTGTCGCCATATTCATATCTGTTGGTGCCTTCATGAATGCCATTTGTACCTAATTCGGCAATTGTTGGAGCTCTATAACCTCTTGCAAAATTTAAACGAAGCGTAGTTTGCTTATTGGCTTCATAGGCAATGCCAATACTGCCACTGATATTAGTATAATCATTTTTTATTGAAGCAAACTTCATGTCTGTTCCTTCATACAACTCTTTGCTATTAATATTTCTAAAATCAGCACGTAAACCACCGCTTACAGTGAGTTTGTTGATTGTTTTTTTGCTGTAAACAAATAAGCCAGCATCGAACTGTTGGTATTCTGGAATTAAAACTTCTTCAGCTTTATTTTCGTTTTGTTGTTGCATACCATTAATACCAATAGTTGTTTTCCAACCATTGTTGTTGGGTAAGTGGTACTGAACATTGTAAGTAATTGTTTTTAAATCAAAGTACAATGCAGGCGTGTTTGGCTGTGTGTAATCTCCAAATTCTTTTCGCTGATTTCTTTGAAATCCGAGATTTACTGTTAATCTCGATTTGCCCAACGAAATACTATTATCGCTTGAAATTTTGAAGTGTTGTATGTGCTGATAAGGTGTGTATAATGTTCTGCTGTTTAATTCAGTGTTGGTAGCTTCACGTTCATCAGGACTCCCTCCAAAAATTAAAAATTTGCCTGTTGTAGCATCTCTTTCTCCTTCAACCAATCCTGTTTTCTGGTCAAAATTGCTTACTAATAAATGTGTAAAGCCCCATGATTTATTGATGCCAATATAACCACCGAAGTTTCTCTCGTTAAACCTGCTGTTGAATACTTTGCCATCGTATTTATTTTCATAATCTTTGGCCGATTTAAAGGTGCCATAAGCATTAAAATTGAATCCATTTTTTAAATGGCCAGCAACATTTCCATTTATATTATGCATTCCATTGTTATCTAAGAAACTATAGCCTAAATTTCCTTTTATTGTTCCTTGTTCTGATGGTGTATTAGTTAATAAATTAATTACTCCAGCCATTGCATCGCTGCCATACATTAATGATGCAGGGCCTTTTATTACTTCTACTTTTTGAACACTATTTTCATCAATTTCAATTCCATGTTCATCGCCCCATTGTTGACCTTCTTGTCTAACGCCATCATTTATTACAACAACTCTGTTATAGCCCAATCCACGAATTACAGGTTTTGAAATTGCTGGACCTGTGCTTATTGATGAAAAGCCTGTAACTTTTTTGCTCATTGCATCAATAATGTTGGTAGATGTTGTTTGCAACAAGTCTGATTTTTTTACTATTGAAACTGGTTGTGCTGATTGTTTCAATTTAACTGCAGAAGCAACTCCTGTAACAGTGACACCTTCATGTTCAGCAACTGATTCTTCTAAAATAAATTTTCCCGAAAAATCATTGGTTAAGTCGATTGTTTCAATGTGGCTGCCATAGCCAACAAAAGTTATTTCTACAAGATATTTTCCAGATGGAAATTTTGAGGTTGTGAAGTAGCCGTTTTTGTCGGTTGTAACTGAAATTTTTATATCATGAATTAATACAACTGCCCCCAATAATCCAGCTCCTTTTTTATCTATCACATAACCAGATAAAGCTGATTTCGAAGGGTAAGTGTTTGTTTGTTCTTTTTCTAAACTTGCTTTTGTGCTAATTTGACCAGTTACTTGAAGAGTGACACCAAATGCAAAAAATGCCATTAAAAATACTTGCTTCATAAATGTATATTTGTTACGATGTTGCAAATATATGACATCCTTTTTATTATTTACAACATTGTTGCAAATATTTTATCTTACTTTTAGCATAGTTCTTATTTGTTGTGTTGCCATATTTTGTAATCGGGCATAATAAATTCCAGTTGCCAAATAATCTCCATTTAGCGTAATACTGTATGTTCCTGGAGCAGCATATTCTTTGTCGAGTAAGTTTTTAATTACTCTACCTGTGGTATCTATAATTTGAATTAAGGTGTGACCGCCTTCTGTATGAAAAGTAATGGTGGTGTTACTGG
>CALRLF020000085.1:0-17355 GCA_943368475.1 Allobosea thiooxidans | reverse complement strand
CTCAAAAACATGAAAACAATCATCAACATAATTAGCAACAAAAAATTTATTAGCTTATTGTTTGTACTAGTTGTACTGGTATTACCAGCCATGGCCCAAGATGGTTTTGGCGAAACAGAAGGAGATGTACCTGTAGATGGTGGCTTATCCTTACTGGTTGCAGCTGGTGTTGGTTATGGGGCTAAGAAAATTAGAGAGATGAAGAAAATAAAATAAATGCTCTAATTACTTATTGTAATTTTTTACAAACTATACTTAAACATTTTAAAAAGTTCACCATATTTGGTGAACTTTTTAATTTAATAATTTTGTTTACAGAATAACAAATAGCAACATTAGTTCTTGTTGTACATTTTAGTATCAATTCAATTGCCAACAAATCAATTCCTTCAAGCTGCCATTGAGCATTAAGTTAAGGAGAAAGCTATCAGTTTTAGCCCATAGTTATCTGTTTATTGAAAATACATTTTATGGGTCATCATTTCAAAGCTAAGGTTACTATCTCAGCTAACCTTGCATTATAAGTAGCATTCAAACCTCATCGCTGATCAATATCATTTTTTCTTCAACCACATGCAGTGAATTTTGCTATATGTTGATATACAAAGAGTTTAGTTTCGATGCTGCACATTATCTAACTAAAGTTCCTGTTGGTCATAAATGTGCTGTAATGCATGGGCATACCTACCATTTAAAAATTTGGTTAAAAGGCACTGTAAATGAAGATGGCTGGGTGATGGATTTTGCCTTATTAAAAGGTATTGTAGAAAAAGTATTAGGTCTAATTGACCATCAATGTTTAAATACCATTGAAGGGTTAGAAAATCCCACTAGCGAAGTATTGGTGCTATGGCTTTGGAAAAAATTGCAACAGCATTTGCCTTTACTGCACGAAATTGAATTAAGAGAAACACCCACAAGTGGAGTAGTGTATCGTGGAGAATAATTAAAACGAAAAAATATGCAAACAATCGAACAAGAACAAACCATCATCGATCGTAGAATTGTTGAGTTTGTAAAAGGTCAAACCGTATTTACAATGGCTGTAGTAGATAATACAGGGCAGCCTTATTGTGCATCATGCTTTTATGCATTTGATACATTTAACCACCTGATTATTTTTAAGTCAGATGTAGCTACGCACCACATAAAACTGGGCTTAAATAATAAAAGTACAGCAGGAACGATTTTGCAAGATTCTTTACAACCTGGTAAAGTAAAGGGTGTACAATTTAGAGGCAAGTTGGTAGATGATGCAACTGTTGCTCATGTAGATGCCAAAACAATTTATTACAAAAAATATCCCTTTGCAGCAGTTATACAAGGGCATATTTGGGCAATTGAAGTAACAGAATTAAAATTTACTGATAAATCCTTGGGTTTTGGATCTAAATTATTTTGGAAAAATCATGAGCCAGATACAGATTTGGTTGCCGAGATTTACTAAAAATAAATGCCCAATGATTTGCGTCATTGGGCATTTATTCTAATTAGAATTATTTAATTAACTACCTCTAGAACCACCTGTTTTAACAGGCTTTTTTGCAGCACCAACAGCTTTGCTATTATTACTGGCTTTAGCAATAAACTTAGAAGCACCACCAATAGCAGATTTGCTGCCTTTGCCACCAAGCTTTGCATTGTTTTTATTATTTACAGGTAAACCCATAATGATTGTATTTTGTTTAAATGAAGATAGCTGAATGTTTTAATAAATAGCAATTTTCAATAAAATTACTTTCGGTTGGTGAGTATTTTTTTAGCAGTACTAATTAAAATCATGGCAGTAACTGCACCTGTAAACGCAATACCCATATCTTTTTGGGCATCCCAAATATCCCCTTGTGTTCCTAGATATGCATCACCCTCTGCAGGAAAAAAAATATCGGCAACCAGCCATTCAATTAGTTCATACATGCCACTAAAAGATAGGGTTATTTCACAGGGCAGTGTCCAGCAAACCCAGTTAGGCCATTCGAAATAGTTTTTAAAATAATCCCTCATAGGATAGGCCAATAATAAGCCAAAACTACAATGTACAATTCTGTCGTAATGATTGCGATGCAAATGCAACATATCTTTTAACCAATAGCCAAAAGGGTTTTCGGCATAGGTGTATTCTGCACCATAGATATGCAGCAATATGTACACAAACATCATAGTGTAACTGGCATCGCTAAACTTAAATTTTTTATGTGTTAAAGACAGTGTAAAAATAAAAATAAATGTTAATGTATTTTCAGTAAACCAGTTGGTACGATTGGGCGTATTTATAAAAGTTACAGCCCAGCAAATAAGAAATGCTACAATAAAAAATTGCAATAATCTATTCTTTGAAAATGCAACTCTGTTAGCGGAGGATGCAGTAGTAAAAGTCATAAGCTATTTTTAAAAATTAGTTGGTCCAAACCAAAGCACTGGCTCCTAATATAGCAGCATCAGATTCTTGTAAATGACTAAACACCAGTTTTACTTTATTTTTAAAGATTTGTATCAAGTTAGCTTCCATTGCTGCTTTGGTAGGATTCATTATCAAATCTCCAGCTTTGGTTAATCCGCCAAATAGAACAATCATTTCTGGAGAAGAGAACATCACAGCATTTGCTAGTGCTTCCCCTAGAATTTCACCAGTAAATTCAAATACTTTTAGTGCAATCGCATCTCCTTTTATTGCACATTCATACACCGTTTGGCTGGTAATATCTTCTGTATTAAAATCTCTTAATAAACTTGGCTCGCTTGGATCGGTTGCTAAAAATTCGAATGCAGTTTCTCTAACGCCTGTAGCACTTGCATAAGATTCTAGGCAACCTAAGCTGCCTGTTCCTTTATGAAAACGCCCACCTTTACGAACAATGGTATGTCCTAGTTCTCCTGCAAAACCATCATGACCAACAACAATTTTTCCATCAATCACAATACCGCTGCCAACTCCTGTGCCAAGTGTTATGGTAATAAAATGTTTAATGCCTTTTGCACAGCCATACATCATTTCGCCAACAGCAGCAGCGTTTGCGTCATTGGTTAATTTTACAGGCAGTTTAAACTTATCTTCTACCAATTGTGCTATGGGTACAATACCCTTCCACACAAGGTTGGGGGCATATTCTATTGTGCCTGAATAGTAATTGCCATTGGGTGCTCCCATGCCAATACCAATACAGTTTTCAACGCCACCATATAGTTCAATCATTGGAAATAAATGTGTATAAAGCTCATCAATAAAATCATTTACTTCTGCATGTTTATTGGTCGGAATTCTGTCTTGTGCTAAAATTTTACCAGTTTCATTTACAATTCCAAATTTGGCAGTTGTGCCACCTATGTCTATACCTACAGCAAACTTGCTCATTGCTAATTTTTTTTCGATGAATTGATTTTTTATTGATAATATATTAGTGACCGCCACTTACTTGTGCATCAAAGTCTATTCCTTGCTTTTGTAGTATTCTTTTTACTCTAAAAGCAAAAAACGCTAAATATGCAAAGCACAATACTGCAATTAAATAAGATTGATGTATCCCAATTAAATCTGCTAGCTTTCCTTGTATAGGTGGAATAATACTTCCTCCCAAAATCATCATTACTAAGAATGCAGCACCTTGTGTAGTGTATTTTCCAAGTCCAGCTACGGATAATGAAAATATGCTTGGCCACATAATACTACAAAAGAGTCCACCACTTAAAAAGGCGTAAACAGATACTTTTCCTACAGTGAAAAGACCCACTGTCATTGCAATAACGCCTAATAAACCAAAAACTAATAAAGTTTTTACAGGCTTTTCTTGGCTGATAAAAAATGCTACGATTTGAATTAATACACAAACGATATACATGTAAAGTGGGCTCATATCTTTTTGTGCAATTGTATTTAAGCCGATAATAATTCCAAATGCAATTATTGGTACAAAGATTAAAAGTATTTTTTTTGTATTTCTTGTGGGGTTAAAAACATTAATTGCACCTGCCCATCTTCCAATCATTAAACTACCCCAATACATACTTACAAAGGGAGCTATTTGAGATGATTGGTATCCACCAAACGCTTTTTGTTTAAGCAGTTCTCCTAAGTTACTTCCAATTGTTACTTCTACGCCTACATATACGAATATTGCAAGCATGCCCAATACTAGTTGAGGGTATTGCATTGCTCCCCAACCTTCTGGTTTTTTTGTTGCACTAAAGTTAGAATAGAGCAAGCCAATTACGATCACAGCTAGTGCCCCTAGTAACCATTTCATTCTGTATTGCTCAAGAGGTAGCTTAATGGTTTCAATCTCTTTATTTAGTGATTGTATTTGCTGAATTTTACTTTCATTATCCATCTTGGTTTCAATTGGTAAAGAGGATAATTTGTTTAGTGAATCAACACTTTTTTGTAATGGTTCTAATTGTTTATTTAATAAAACAATTTTAGTAGCTTCTTCACTTTTATAACTTTTGAAAACTGGTGTAAACATGATAATTAATAAACCAGTAATAATTAAAAGAGAATAAAGTGCTTTTAATGCTGGCTCTTGTTTCTCAGTACTTATTCCTGCAGGAACTTTTTTACTGAAATTAAATAGTACAGCGGCAGCAATAAACAATGCACAAACAAAAGAATATAACACTAATACCTTACTCAATCCAAGTTTAGCAATTTGCTCATCACTAATATCTGCTGCACTACCAAATAAGGCTAATCCAACAACCAATGGCCCAATTGTTGTACCAAGAGAGTTAATACTACCACCAAGATTTACTCTACTACTTCCAGTAGCAGGGTCTCCTAATGTGATTGCAAAAGGGTTAGCTGCTGTTTGTTGTAGGCTGAACCCTAGAGCAACAATAAAGAGCCCTATTAACATTCCAGTAAAAGTATTTCCTTGCACCGCAATAATCATTGCAATTGCTCCAAGTGCACTAAACAATAGACCATACACAATACTTTTTTTGTATCCCCATTTTGCAACTAAATCTTTTCCACCTAACGCACCATAAGCAAATAATACCAAAGCCCCAACATAATAAGCTAAATAAAATGCAAAATCGATTAACTGGCTTTGAAACTGGTCTAATGCAAAATAGTGTTTACAAAAAGGGATAAAAACACTGTTACCAGCGGCAATAAATCCCCAAAAGAAAAACACCGTGACTAATGTTGTTAATGCACCATAATTGGTTGGTTGCTGTTGATTGTTCATTGCAAGCTAGTTTATAATTTTTGAAGGCTGAAAGTAATAATTATTTGTACACAGAAAAATTTAATGTAGAATTTTTACTAAAACGTTGTACTGCTATCAGATTTACTATTTTTACTTGCGATTTGTTGAATAGAATTACCAAACGTTGAAGGGTGTCCTTCGACTACGCTCAGGATAAACTTCCAGTAAAGATTCATCTTAGCGTTGCAGCTTGTACCATAAAAAATAAGTCATAATGGAAATAATTCATGTAAGTGCCGAATGTTATCCTGTTGCCAAAGCTGGTGGATTAGGAGATGTAGTGGGTGCATTGCCCAAGTACCAATGTAAGGCTGGCCATTTTGCCAAAGTAGTTATGCCTATGTACGAGACCAATTTTTTGCACAACAACGAATTTGTCGACGACCACAAAGGCACTATTTTCTTAGGCAATTTCGAGTTGCCTTATACCGTAATTAAAGAGAAAACCAATAAACTTGGTTTCGATTTATACCTTGTAGATATTAAAGGTTTATTAGACCGTACAGGCATTTATAGTTACGAAGATGATACAGAACGTTTCGTTGCTTTTCAAATTGCTGTATTAGATTGGATAAATAGTTGGGAGCATACACCCGATGTGGTGCATTGTCACGATCATCACACTGGGCTTATTCCTTTTATGATGCAGCACTGTTTTGCTTATAAAGATAAACTGGCGAATGTGCCTTCTATATTAACCATTCACAATGCTCAATACCAGGGCTGGATGGACTGGAATAAAAATCATTATATACCTGCTTATGATAGTTGGAAAGGTGGATTTTTAGAATGGGGTAGTAGTATCAATCCTTTAGCAAGTGCAGTAAAATGTGCATGGAAGGTGACTACCGTTAGCTGGAGTTATTTAGAAGAATTACGTTACAACAGCAATGGTTTAGAAGACTTATTTGAATACGAAAAAGGAAAGTGTGTAGGCATTTTAAATGGTATAGATAATGAAGTGTGGAATCCTAAAGATGATAGCTATTTAACCAACCATTTTACACCACGTACAGTAGCAGCTGGTAAGCAAAAAAACAAAGCCCAATTGTGTGAGCAATTTGGTTTAGATATTACCAAACCCTTAATTGTTTTTATTGGCCGTTTAGTGGGCGAAAAAGCTGCTGATGTTTTGCCTGAAGCTATTATGAGTTGCATGTATGCCATGCCGAGACAAATGAACTTTTTAATTTTAGGTAGTGGCGATCCGCATGTAGAATTTCAATTAACGGCTTTAAACAATCATTTCTCTGGCTATTACCATGCAGTAATTGGTTACAATGAAGCACTCAGTCATACGATGTATGCAGGTGCTGATTTTCTCTTAATGCCAAGTAGGGTAGAACCTTGTGGATTGAATCAACTCTATGCTTTGCGTTATGGCACTGTGCCCATGGTTCGTAGCACAGGTGGTTTGCAAGACACGGTGAAAGACATGGGCGAATTGGAAGGTTTTGGCATTCGTTTAAATAATGCAACCGTTGGCGATATTCACCACAGTGTGTACAGAGCTGTGAGTGTGTACAACGATACCAAACATTTATTGTGGATGCGTAGATATATGATGAACATTGACCATAGTTGGGAAAGTGCAGTAGATAATTATATACAAGTGTACAATAGTGTAAGATAGTTTTTGGGGCTGTGAGCTGCACTACAAAGCCCAACTGCAGTTCTGGCCTGCCCGTTCCGTTCAGGCGGGCTTTTCGTTGCAAGTGCCCTGTTATCGCATGGCAGCTTTACACTACAATCCAGCAGCCAATGAACATAAGAATTTCATTGAGTTGTTCTAAAAAATGCCTGTCAGGTTTTTAATAACCTGACAGGTGTATAAAGGATTTAATCTAATTAATTTGCAGAGTACTGCTAACTCAAAAGGCTAGGAAGTGAGACTCTGATAGAACAGAAAACAAGATTGTATAACAATCACTTACCTTCTTATATTGTTTAACTCAGTTTCTAATTCAATTTTTGCAGTTGATTGTTCTGTTGTTAATGTTCCATTTAAAAGGTTATTTACTTCATAAGGATCAGACATTAAAAAGTACATTTGTTTAGCTCCACTTGCACTTACAATTAGTTTATATTTTCCGTTACTAATAGCCCACATATCATCAGTTCCTTCTTTAATTTCTGAGTATTGATACTTTCTAATCGTACTACTACTGGTGAATAAAGATTTAAAACTTTTGCTATCATTTATTTGGGTTGCATTAACACCTGCAACTTCAGCTATGGTGCTAAAAAGATCGGTAGCATCAATTAAATTATTTTCGGCACCAGTTCTTGTAACTCCTTTGCCTGAGATAAACATGGGTACATTAATGCCTCCTTGGTACAAGGTGCTCTTAACCTTTGAGCTTAAGTAAGGGCTTTGAGCTACCTGGTTAGTAGTGCCATTATCACCAATAAAAAGAATAATCGTATTATCTCTTTTTTCAGCAGACATGCTACTTAACAATCTTCCAATTTGATAATCCATTGCTTCAATTGCAGCCATATAGTATGGCGTAGCATTCATTCCAGTTGTATATGCTGGTAAAGTTCCTTGACTATGCATATTACTTGGAGGAACATGAAAAGGAGTATGTGGTGCATTATAGGCCAACCACATAAACCAAGGTTTAGTTTGTTGATTTATCCAGTTAATAGAAGTGGTAGTAATTGCTTCTGTTACATACGTATTTTGTGTGGTTGTATTACCATCTTCAGTAAGTTGCCATTGATAAAAATCTGTTACGGCACCTCTTATAACGCCTGAATAATAATCTATGCCCATTGTTTCTGGATTATAGCTATTATTTGAACCCGCTAAATGCCACTTACCTACTATAGCTGTAGCATATTTATTACTTGTATTATTATTAATGTATTTCTGCAAACTCGTTTCTGAATTTGCTAAAATATCCGATGCTCCTTTTACATTGGTTCTATAGCCATATTTACCAGTCAGTATACAAGATCTAGTTGGTGAACAAACAGGGTTTGACCAAAAATTATTAAATAGTAATCCTTTAGTTCTAATGGCATCAATATTGGGTGTGTTGGGCTTAATACTTCCTTCGGTATAGCCTTTAATTGCATCTTTTCCTAAATCATCTGCAATAATGAGTAAAATATTGGGAGAAGTTGTTTCTGTTGGTGTTTCAGATGTGGATTCTTTTTTGCATGATGAACTTACGAAAGCAAATAGAATTACAATTAGTATTAATTTATTCTTGTACATATTAGTAAATTTAAGAGGTTATATTAACGTGGTGTTCCCTTGTAAGCTCCAATATTATAAGGAAAATCATAAGTCCAATGATAATGGTAAAGATTTACCATTTGGCCGTCCCACATTACAGGGTGTTTATGACCATGGCAAATATCTAAATCTTTAGAAGAAAGTAATTCACCATTTTCGCCATAAGGCCCATAAATTCCAAATCCATCTAACATATAACCCATCAGGGCTGAATGTCCAGAAGAACGAACATGAATATGATCTTGCAAATCTTTTGAAGGAAAGTGATAGTGATATCTCTGCGTACCATCTGTATGTCCACCAAATCTGTCCAACATTTCATGAGCTGCAGCATCGTTACCCAGTGTTGATGCCCCATGATAAATGGCACTACCTGTTAACGAATAGCCTGCTGGGCCAAATCCAACACAGGTTGGAGTGGCGGCTTCTTGAGGCAAAGCAGGATAGGTTACATTTAATGGTTGAGGAGATATAATATTGGGGTTACGATCGTAATTATATGGGATAGAACCAGGCGTTATTGGAAAAACGCCAGTTGGATGATTGGGTAAACCATTACCTGTTAAAGTACGATTACCACTACCATCAAATCCCATATTAAATTGTCCGTTCCATACAACATTTCCTTCAACTTGAGGTTTTTTGGTATAATCCCATGTGCCATCTGCATTTGTCCAATCTCTTGCATTGTTGGCACCTGCACCATTTGCAGGAATTCCACAAAGCCATAAAGAATTAAAATCTGGTGCCGAGCCGCCTTGATTTCTAATTATAATTTTAGTTGCTCCAGTTCCACCAAATGGTAAACGAGTTACGTCAACCTTTGCAGCAGGAATAATGTTATCAGAATTAGATTTTTTGCAACTGATTAGAGTAGTTGATACAAACAATGAATAAATAATTGTTGTATTAACTGCAAGTCTGAGTTTTCTATTCATTGTTCTGAAGTTTAGTTAATGTTCAGATAACAACAATTCGATAAAGTTTAATTCTACTTACTTTTTTTCTACTCAAATTGAAATACAATAGCTGTAAACCGTTTGTAGCTTTCTCTTAAAGAGTTAGTATTTGGATTCGTCTTTATTCATTGAAGTAAATAATTCTGTTATGCGTTTTACACTTATGCTTAGGGGCATTTATGACGAATCATTTTTGTTTTAATTTAGGTTCTTAAGGCCACGAATCGAGTCGAAAAATATTTGTAACAGCTCCGTAACCTATGATTTGAGCTGATGTAGTAAAACAAGGAATAAAAGGCAATATCTAAAATATTGTTTTATCATCTCTTCTTTGGAATGATTTATTTACCAAATGGGTCATCTTCAGCTTTGTATAAATCTCTGAGATATTCTAGTGCCTTCTTAACTTTATTATAATTTTCAGGATCGGCAATTAGAAAAATCAATCCAACCTCTGCCGAACTATTTTTTACAGTAGGATCATGAGAAGCAAAATATCGTCCATTATGGTAAAAGACATTTTGCTCAGTAGCACATGAATTTGATTTCAATTTTATTATTATAATACCTAATGGTTCTTTGGGGTTAGCTGTTCCATTTGTAATTGAGACAATTTGGCTTGGATTAAAACTTTGAGTTGTATATCTTTCGAAATAATCCCTAGAATAATCATTCTCACTTTTATTACTACTCATACTTGAGATCAAAATCTTTTCGCCACTGAGTTCAAATTTCATATTTCTATAATACATTTTTCTTGCCACACCATTTGAAAAAGCTGAACCATCTGGAGTTCTATAGTGTCCTTCACATTCTTTAACTTTTTTATTAATATAGAGTACTGTTTCACCCTTAGTTAAATTTGCCTTGTTTTGAGCATTTAAAGACAGATTTAATAATGCTAAAATGACGATTAATATTTTTTTCATTTATTATCAATTTTATTTGGTTTATTCTATTTAGTTTTCAGCTTCTCTGTCTTTATAAAGTTTCTGAATCGGTTAGTGTCCTCTCCAACAGTAAAAACTTACACGTTTCGATTGCCTTGCTTTTTCTTACTCGTATTGGTTACTATTCTTTTTCTAATATAAATATGTTTCACATTGGTTTTGCCGGTACTTCTTTCATCAATCTCAAATTTGTTTAAGCTTTTAATCAAGGGTAACATTTTTGGGTAACCATAATTTCGGGTATCAAAATCGGGTTTCTTTTTCAGCATTAAATTGCCCAGTTCACCTAAAAATGTCCAGCCATCTTCATCTGCTAAATCAGCAATACTATCAGTTAAAAGTTTAATAATTTCTGGGTCAATTTTACTTAAAGGTTTATTGGCTGTTGGTGTAGTTTGGGTTAGCGTTTCTTTATTATCAGTTTCTGTTATTGCAGCAGATGAGGCTTTTAAAATTTCGATATAAATAAACTTATCACATGCCGTAATAAATGGATTCAATGTTTTTTTTTCGCCAATGCCAATTACTTTCATACCTGCTTCTCTAAGTCGGGTTGCAAGCCTGGTAAAATCACTATCACTTGATACAATACAAAACCCATCTACTTTTCCTGTGTACAAAATATCCATTGCATCAATAATCAAAGCACTGTCACTTGCATTTTTACCAGTGGAGTAACTGTATTGTTGTATGGGTGTAATGGCATTTTCTAGCAACACTTTTTTCCAGCCAGCCACCGTAGGTTTGGTCCAATCGGCATAAATCCTTTTAAAAGTGGGTGTGCCATATTTGGCTATTTCTTCAAACATTTCTTTTACGTTGGCATAAGGCACATTATCGGCATCAATCAGCACAGCAAGTTTTAAATCTTTATACGTTTCCATAATTTATTTTATAGCTTGAAGGTAAGTACATAATTACGATAGCTGGGTGCATACCTGGAGTTGAAGCACAAATAATTGCACAGCATCTACTATTTATTGACTTTGTGTATAAGTAAAATCCGTTAATTTAGTAACCTGCTCTATTCACTTCTTTTGAAAGGGCGATACTATAATATAAAATTTATTACAATGTCTTTTCAAGCATATATAGACAATATAAAAGCCAAGACTGGTAAAACGCCTGCTGACTTTAAAAAATTAGCAGAGAAAAAACAATTTATCATTAACGGAGAGCTTAATCCAATAATAAAAGCTACAGAAATTACCAATTGGCTAAAACAGGAATTTGAATTGGGGCATGGACATGCAATGGCAATTTACGCAACATTTAAAGGGAAAAAGGAATAACAGCTTAGACGCAATCATTTGTAAAAAACTAATTATAATCTGGATTGGTACATAATGCCAGCTTTTATTCCATGCAATGTTTTTCAACGAAATAGTAAACCGAAGAGTTTTGAGGCATCTTCTCTTTATAAGGCTTAGGCTTTGTGTGTTGGGCAAAGGAAGATCCATTTATTAACTATATGCAACTTATGCTAAGTTCTGTTTTTGTTTAAATGTTGCCAATCCAATACTTAGCGGGTTGGCTTATGAATAAACATAAACAATATTCCAAATGTATAAAACAGCAATGGCTAGATGGAGTTCTATTATCATACCTTCACCAAGCCCTTTCGTTAGCAGTTATCAAACAGCAACTTTTAAGTTCAACAACAATCAAACAAAATAAATCTAATGGCAACAAATATTTCAGTAATTATAATTGATGCTTCAATACAAAAGGTTTGGGACACAGTAACAAAACCTGAACTCGTAAAACTTTGGCAATTTGGTAGTGATTTAATAACCACCTGGGAAGTTGGTAGTAATATAAAGTTTCGAACAGCATGGGGCGATAAAGTATTTGAACAATGGGGTAAAATACTGGAAATCAAGCCAACTCAATTATTAAAATACAGTCTATTTGCACCCAGACCTGAACTTGAAGATAAGCCGGAAAATTATTTTATCATGAGTTATGTATTAACAATTGAAAATGGAAAAACCAAACTCGAAATTATTCAGGAGGACAACAGACCAAATGCAGTTCAGGAAGAACTACAAGGTGAAGAAAATCCAATATTAAAATCATTAAAAGAATTGGCTGAAAAGAATGGATGACCCTGTTTTCGACATGATCAAACTGACAGCTTTTTTCTTAACTAATGGCATTAAGCAGCAGCATGGTAAACGGAAGGTTATTTTCCAACCAACTTAAAGCCCGGCATATTGATGGCAATTGTACAACAGATCCTAAAATTTACTATTAGCTTTTAGATTTAGTATGAAGAAATATTTATTTTACTTTTTCACAATCATTTCTTTTCTAAAATGTAATTATAGAAATTCAAGCAATATTTCTCCAGTTGCAAAAACTATATTGACGAAGTCATTTCCGTAATGCAAAACAACTCAATAAACAAAAACAAGATTAATTGGCAAGATTTTAAAAAGGATGTTTATCATCATGCAAATGGCTCTCAAACAATTGAAAATACATATCCTTCAATAACTTATGCTATCGAAAAATTAAATGATAAACACAGTTATTTTGCTGCAAATGTTAAATCGGTCGATTCGGGTGATTTGAAACCTTTGCCAGTTTTGTCAGATGAAACTGTGCCTGAAAATATGGGATATATTCGACTTGGTTTTTGTATGGGTAACAACCAACAGATGCAAAATTATATGGATACCGTTTTGTATAAAATAGCAAAACAAGACAAATTAAATCTAAAAGGTTGGATTGTAGATTTAAGGGGAAACTTTGGTGGAAATATGTGGACAATGTTAGTTGCAATCGGTCCAATTATAGGAGAAGGAGTTTTGGGGTATTTTATCTATCCCAATAATTCTTATTTCGCCTGGAATTATAAAGACGGTAAAGTATATAACGAAAATGGTGTTTTGAGACAATACAGTAAAGCTTATTATTTAAAGTCTCAAAATCCTTACGTTGCTATTCTTACTGACAGAGTAACTGCAAGTTCAGGAGAAGCTGTAGCAATTGCCTTTAAAGGACGTAACAAAACCAAATCTTTTGGCACACAAACTTTTGGAGTTTCAACCAGTAATCGTTCACATACTTTATCAGATGGTTCTAGAATAAATTTAACAGAATGTGTATTTGCAGATAGAAATAAAATAAAGTATGGAAATACTGTTTACCCCGATTTAACATGTAACGAGCATAAAACTTTACAAGAAGCTATTAACTGGATACAAGAACAAGAATAAAAACTACCGCAAAAGGGTGGCTGCAATTTGGACAGACTAAAAAAATCAACATTTGTAATTGTATTGTGCAAATAGGATTTTTTCATTAAAAAAAAGTATTTGAAAATGAAACTTAAAATAATTGAACTTAATATTGACAAGTCTAATGACATTTATTCTTCTGATAATTGTCAAATGCTATTAAAGTCGTATGATGATTATTATCAGCTAATTGGATTTAATTTACCTTGGGTTGGATACTTTATAGTAAGGCAAAATGATATTGTTGGTTCTTGTGGATTTACTGGGAAACCTAAAGAAGGTAAAGTAGAAATTGCTTATTGGACGTTTAAAGAATTTGAAGGGCAGGGAATTGCTTCATTTTCCTGTAAAGAACTCGTTTCAATTTCACAACAAACAGACCCAACAATAACAATCACAGCCAAAACAGCACCGGAAAATAACGCATCAACAAAAATTTTGCAGAATAACGGATTTGAATTTATTGAAATCGTTCAAGACCATGAAATTGGTGACGCTTGGTTATGGGTATTAAAATCTTGATGCAGTCTTTAGCTGAGATACTCATAAAACCTAACTGCTAACATTGGGTTTTATGCAAGTTAGTCCTCACTTTGTAATAGCAGCTAATCGAAAATACCAGCTTCAGCAGATAAATAACTTTCAACATTTGTACTTAACTTCATCACCACAATTTTCAATCAATTTAGGTTATTGGCTAACGAAATTCTACTTTTCCCAAAAATGCCATGTATTGTATTTGTTGTCAACCACAAAATAGCTTCACAATGAAAGAAAGGATTTTAATGTTTGTATTTCTATTTTGCATTACTGGTGCATACGCCCAAACGAAATATGCTTTGCTTGTAGATAGTGTTTTGCAAAAGGCAAAAGCAACTTCTATGTACAGCTCAATAACCAATTGGGATAGTTTAACAAAACAAGTTCATCTGAAAGCAGAAAATGCAAAAGCCATTCAGGATTTAAAGCCTGCATTTGAAACACTCATCAATGGGTTAAGAGACCATCATGGAAAAATAATCAATGCAACCAATTACAGTTATATAGCCTGGTTTACTGATAATAAAAATAGGCGTTTTATAGATAAAAGAAAGTTTGAAAATGCGATATGGAAAATGGTAAATGATACTGCATTAAAATTTGAGTACAAACTATTAAATGACAGAGTTGGATATTTAAAAATTGTTGGTATAGCACCTAATGTGGATATGCAGAAAGAAGCTGAAAAAATAAGGGCTGCGGTTATACAACTTGCAAATAATAAAGTGAACAATTGGGTGATAGACCTTCGTTACAATGGTGGTGGAAATATGTATCCCATGGTTACAGGTTTGGGCACATTAATAGGTGATGGAATGGTAGGTAAACTTGTTACAGCTTCCAAAGAAACTTTATACAACTGGAAAATTGTCAAAGGCAATTTTGTTTATGATGTGCCGGATATAGTTACTTTAACAAACAATCCAACATTTAAAATACACCCTAAAATTGCAGTACTTACAAGCCGCTGGACAGTTAGTTCTGGCGAAGTGTTGGCTACTTGTTTTAAGGGCAGACCGAACACTAAATTTTTTGGTGAGGCAACAGGTGGCTACACCACAAACAACAATTGGGAGGTAATTAATGAACAGGTCATCTTAAATATTTCAACTGGCATTTATTGTGACAGAAATGGAATTGTTTATGATAAAAACATTCCGGTTGATATTGAAATTCCTTTTGAAGTTATAAAAGAAACCGAAAAGGACAAATGTGTAATTGAAGCTATTAAATGGTTAAAACAAAAATAGGAGCTGCTAATATACTATTAGTAATAGTTGGGTTGATGCAATGCCAATACCTAAACCATAATAGGCTATTTAGAAAACAACACTGAACAACATAAATAATCATACAATGGATAAAATTAAAATTCAAGCAATCATTTCAGCAGGCAAACAAAAAGTGTGGGACTATTATACGCAACCCGAACATATTACAAAATGGAATTTTGCCGATCCAAGCTGGCACTGCCCTGCAGCTTCCAACGACATGAAAGTTGGCGGAAGATATATTGCCAGAATGGAAGCCAAAGACGGAAGTTTTGGCTTTGACTTTGATGCAACTTATACTGAAATTAAAGATGGAGACAGCTTTACTTATGTATTTGGCGAACGGTATGCAACAGTTGAATTTACAGAACAACAAGGCCAGGTTGAACTTGCCATAACTTTTGATCCTGAAACAGAAAACCCAATTGATTTACAACAACAAGGCTGGCAAGCGATTTTAGACAACTTTAAAAAATATACTGAAACGAATTAAACCGTGCAAATTACCCCTGAACATAACGAACGAATGGCAAAAATGACTTTTGCTGCTGTATATCCACATTACATTGCGAAAGTTGAAAAAAAAGGAAGAACAAAAGAAGAGTTACATCAGGTGATTCATTGGTTGACAGGTTTTGACGACATAACAATTCAACGATTGATTGATGAGAAAGTTAATTTTGAAAATTTTTTTAAGCAAGCTAAATTAAATCCCAATGCCAATTTGATTAAAGGAGTGATTTGTGGTTACAGAATTGAAGAAATTGAAAATCTGCTGACAAGGCAGGTAAGGTATCTGGATAAATTAGTAGACGAATTGGCAAATGGGAAAAAGATGGAGAAAATTTTAAGAAATTAACCATTGAACAAACAACTGCAGTTGGATATTCTTAGGATTCGAAGAATAATCTCAACAGTTGCTGCATTTTGTATTTCATTGAATGCGGTGTAATGCTTAGAAAGATTTGAAAACATATATAGTTGAAATGCAAATGACAATTAAGCGAATTTTGAAACTTGAATTAATAAACTAAAATTTGTAATTGCTACGGCAAGGAGTTTAATGATTGCATAACGACTTCTGGAAGTTTTTTAAATGGGTATTGGATTGCTAATACCTTCTAATAATGCCTACAATTAAACCCGAATAAATGAGCGTATTAGATCCCATTGAAACACCTAAATAAAGTGGTAGGATAACAAAGAATAAGCTGATGCTTGCTTTGAAACCATGTTTTAAAGGAGATAAAATAAAACCTGAATTTTCTTTTGTTAAAACTTATTTTGCTTTAAAGGTCGTTTATAAGATAGTTACAGAATGTAATAATTGTCAGTTGAGAGTTCGAATCGTATTTTTTTTAACTGTTGAGATAAGAATTGAAGATGATGGGGTGGCGGATTGCAATGAAAATTTATGCAGGAGGTACAACTAAATAAATTGTAATGTAAAGCCGTAACTGCTGTTGAAAATTGATATTGCTGCCGAAAGCCCCCAATTTTAACAGTTCTTAACTTATTTGGTGTAATAAAGAGCCCCATTTGGTTACATATTGAGTGTATAATGCTTTATACTGCTATTTTTGTTTACTTATAAAATGAAACTATGGGATTATTACTTTTAATTGTTGGAATAATTGGTTGGCATGTTGGTATTTATGGGCTATTTAAGAAAATGGGTATTGCAGAAGCTTGGAAGGCATTTATTCCATTTTATAATACTTGGATAATAGTTGAGCATTGCAACATTGGTAAAAGATGGTTTTGGTTACAACTATTGCCTATTGCTGGGCAGTTTATTACTATTTGGATTACAATTATTTTTGTAATGCATTTTGGTAAAACCAATTTACTGCATCATACATTACTTACTTTTTTACCTTTTATTTATTTACCATATATTGGCTTTGATAAAAATACAAAATGGGGTGGAGAAGAG
>CALRLF020000084.1:0-18114 GCA_943368475.1 Allobosea thiooxidans | reverse complement strand
TTAAAAGGGTATAATACCATTGTTTTAAAAGCAGGAGAGGAGTATAAAATTCAATCAACTGTAGATAATATTATTGAGCAGTTAATTGCTTTTGAAGCCGATCGAAAAACAATTTTGATTGGTGTTGGTGGTGGTGTAATTACAGATCTTACAGGTTATGTTGCATCTATTTACATGCGTGGAATAAAATTTGGTTTTGTACCTACAACATTACTTTCTTTAGTAGATGCAAGTATTGGTGGCAAGAATGGTATAGACGTAGGCGTTTATAAAAATATTGTTGGTGTTACCCGTCAGCCCTCATTTATTTTACATGATGTAAGTTTTCTAAAATCTTTACCCGATACTGAATGGCAAAATGGTTTTGCAGAAATTATTAAACATGCTTGTATTAAAGATGCAGTTATGTTTAAAGAATTACAGAACCATAATGTGAAATTCTATCAGTCGAAAAAAATGGAGTTGAGTAAGTTAATTCAACGCAATGCAAAAATTAAACTCAAAGTGGTACAAGCCGATGAGTTTGAGCAGGCTGATAGAAAGTTACTCAATTTTGGTCATACGCTGGGTCATGCATTGGAGAATCAATATGAGTTGTCACATGGTCAAGCAATTTCAATTGGAATGACCTATGCAAGTGAAATTTCACAACAATTATTGGGTTTTAAGCAAACAGAAAATGTCGTGAAAGTTTTAGAACAATATGGATTGCCAACTTATGCTGCATTCAACAAAGAAAAAGTTTTTGCAGTATTGAAAATGGATAAGAAACGTGCCAATCAAGACATCAACTATATTTTATTAGAGAAAATTGGAAAAGGCATTGTATTGCCTATTCCTTTAACCGACTTAGAAAATTTAATCTCAAACTTATAATCCCTCAAGGGAAATGAAAGTACGTGTACAACCATCTGTTTTATCAGGAAATATACATGCACCAGCTTCTAAAAGTTCTATGCAAAGAGCTTGTGCAGCAGCATTGGTAAGAAAAGGAAAAAGCATCATATATAATCCTGGAGTAAGTAATGATGATAAAGCTGCATTAAGCATAATTAAAGAAATGGGTTGTGAATGGACAATTGAAAATGGTCAATTGATCATTGATAGTAGTAATGCAACTATTCATTCACCACTTATCACTCACCACTCACCACTCACGGTTATTAATTGTGGCGAAAGTGGTTTAAGTATTAGAATGTTCACTCCAATTGTGGCTTTGAGTAATCAATCAATTACTATAAATGGTACAGGTAGTTTACTAACAAGACCAATGGATTTTTTTGATGAAATTTTGCCCCAATTATCTGTTGATATAAAAAGTAATGCAGGTAAGTTACCATTAGTAGTTAAAGGACCATTACAAGCTAAAAACATTACTATTGACGGAAGTCTGAGCTCACAGTTTTTAACAGGTTTGCTGATGGCTTTTTCAGCAAGCAATGCCAATGCTACAATTCATGTAAATAATCTTAAAAGCAAACCTTACGTTGATTTAACTCTTGAGGTAATGAAACAATTTGGTTTAAATGTGCCTGTTAATAACAATTATCAAAATTTCGAGTTCAAGCAATCAGAAATTTCAAATCAGCAATCACAAATTGAATATACTGTTGAAGGTGATTGGAGTGGAGCAGCTTTTTTATTAGTGGCTGGTGCAATTGCATCACCAACAAGAATTTTTGTAAAAGGATTGGATGTATTTTCAACACAAGCTGATAAAGCAATATTGCAAGCGTTAATGGATAGTGGTTGTACTATCTCTATTCAACCAGAATTAATTGAAGTAGGTTTGCCAGTTTCTGGATTGCAAGGGTTAAAGGCTTTTCAATTTAATGCAACTGATTGTCCTGATTTATTTCCTCCATTGGCAGTATTAGCTTCATTTTGTAATGGTACCAGTGTTATTGAAGGTGTAAGCCGTTTAGCCCATAAAGAAAGTAATAGAGGATTGACATTACAAGAGGAATTTGGCAAATTAGGTATTGAAATTATTTTGCAAGATGATTTAATGTTGATAAAAGGTGGAACTGGCGTAAAAGGTGCAACAGTACACTCACGTCATGATCATAGAATTGCAATGGCTTGTGCTGTAGCTGCACTCAATGCTACTGCTGATGTAATTATTGAAGATGCCGAAGCTATTAATAAATCATACCCAAATTTTTATGAACATATTCAACAGTTGGGAGCTGTTGTTATAGTAGTTTAAAAAAAGACCTGAACTAAAGTTCAGGTCTTTTTTTGCTACAGATTATACAACCAAAAACTGGTCATGTATATAATCAGCTACACTTACTAAATTGTTTGTTTTTTCGTAAACTGCCAATTGCCTATCAGCTCCAGTACCTTGTTCCATCATTTTGGTGATGTAGTTAATGAATGGACGGCTTCCCAATTGATCTACAACATCATCTACAAAATCTAATAATTCATAGATTAGTAGACGTGTATTTACTTCGGTTTCTTTACCAAAATCAATCATACTTCCATCAATACCATAACGGCCAGCTCTCCATTTGTTTTCAGTAATTAAGGCTCTTTGGTATTGAATGAAGTTTAAATTTTGGTGACGAAGCTTGTACAATTTGGCACAAATTGCTTGAAACAAAGCAGCAATAGCAATGGTTTCATTAATGGTCATTGGTACATCGCAAATCCTAAACTCAACTGTATTAAAAAAAGGATGAACCCGTAAATCCCACCAAATTTTTTTAGCATTATCTATACAATTAGTTTTAATCAATGTTTGAACATACTTGTCATAAGCTTCATAACTTTCAAAATAATCAGGGATACCAGTACGAGGAAATTTGTCGAATACTTTTGTTCTAAAAGACTTGTAACCTGTCTTACGTCCTTCCCAAAAAGGGGAGTTGGTGCTTAATGCATAAACGTGTGGCAAAAAGTATCTTGCACTGTTAGCAATATGCATTGCCATATCGTTATTTTCCATGCCTACATGTACGTGTAAGCCAAAGATTAAATTACTACGTGCAGCTTCTTGTAATTCATTTACAATTTGGCTGTATCGAACATGATCCGTAATTAATTGGCTCTCCCAATGACTAAAAGGATGTGTACCACTAGCACCAACCCATAGGCCTAAATCGCCTGCAATTTTAGAAATTGTACCACGTAAGGTTGCAACATCTTTATAAGCTTCTTCTACATTGGCACAAATATCTGTACCAACTTCAACAACAGCCTGATGCATTTCGGCTTTTACTTTGTCTTTAATGAGCTTTTGACCTTCGTGTACAATTTTTTGTTCATGGCTTTTCAACTCTTTTGTTTGAGGATCAATAACCATGTATTCTTCTTCAACGCCAAGGGTAAAATGTCGGTAGCTTAAATTTGCCATATTGCTAATCTGTTGTTTTGGTTTGTAATCAAGTTACTTTATTGTTAATGTTCCAACCTTTACTCCATATTTAAAAAAGCCCATACTTAATGCAAAAACTGAATAGGTATTGGGTCTTAGGTAATTGAATTGCATATTTGTCATGTAGCCATCATAGTCACCATGGTTCAAAACAAAAGTGTTTTTTACGAAAAGACCTTTTGAATTTATTTCAGCCATCATCAAATTCGATTTTTGGGCTTTAACCATAACTTCTGGTGGCTTATCCATGTCTCGACTTAAATTATCTTCATGATCGTTATAAAAAATTAGTAACTTGTTGTTATAAAAAATCAGCTCGAAAGAACAACCAATAAATTGATAACCATAGTTACGAAATCTGGCACTGATGGATGAAGGAAAATTAACTGATTGATATTTTGAAATCAATGCATATTGTGGCTTTGTTTTGTTACCAGGAGGAAATGTAGTTACCAAAATATCACCCCATTGTTCAGTGTTAAGATTCCCGGACACAATGGTATGATATTCACTAATCATGCGTATGCTTCCTTCTGGCAAAATACTAATTGAATACCTGATGTTGAATCCATCATAAAGCCCAATATCTCTTCCTTTTTTATCACCAAACCCATCTGTATCTACTTGGTCTAAAACAGATTGTGGGAAGGCATCAAAAACAAGCGGTGCACCAAATGTTTTTTTGTTTTTGTCGATACTTGCTTTAAAGGCTCCAATAATTCCTCCATCATATTTTTCCTTGTACAAACCTATGATACATATATTTTCATTTTCATCATAGGCAATGGTGCTTCTGTGAATGAATTTTCCTTCACCAGCAAAACTGTAAATCTCTTTTTGTTTTCCATCAATGATGCACAGGTTGGTTGTAAAACTTGGTATTTTTTTACCATCTTGTTTTACAAAATCGGTTTCAAAATCTTTTGCATATAAATTGTACGAAAGATAAACCTTGCCATCATTATCTACTGATACATCATGTAACCTAATCTTTTTATAGAACACATCAAAGCTGTGTTTTAATTCGTTCTTTAAAGTCATGTCTGCATTGGCCACCATTATTGCTACTTCCTTGTTCTCTTTTTTCTTAAGGTCTGGTTCGTAGGTAAAGAGCAATTTTGTTGAATCTGGCGAATAATCAATATGAAGATCTGAAGCTTCAATTTTGTTGCTTTTGTCGTATTCTGATAGTTGCAACGTGCCAAGCTTTTTTGGTTCATCTACAGTAAGTGTCTCTGTATTCAGCTTTTGGTATTCAATAGCCATTGTGGCAGCATCCTTATTAATGTTGTACAGAAGTACATAATAGTTGGATTTCAGCTTTACTACATCCAAAAAGCCGATATTGCCTTTTCTTAAAAAGTGCAAGTCCAGTTCTTTAACAACATCCAATTTCTTGCCGAACTTCATAAGCTTAAGATTTGGAAAAATATCTATTTCTCCAAAATATACTTCACCAGTAGGTGGCATTCTGAAAGAGGTGAGCAATTCTTCATTTGGTAAGGATAGGGAATTTATATAAATACCACCTTTTGTAACCCCAGAAGTAGACTTTATTTTATTGCTCAATGCAATAGTTACTCGTTGTGCTATTGCAGTCTTTAATAATGTAAAGACTGCAAGAAACACAACCGTTTTTTTTAAAATCATTTACTTAATGGTTTAGTAACAAAAATTATTTATACAATGCTTTTTTAGCAGCACCATGTTGTATGTATTTACCCCAAGTTAAATTGTCTTTACCCGGTTCAAAACTTTGAGCTTTTTCAATGGCATAATTGGCAGCCGTTTCTACCACCCATGCAAAATTTTCTTCGCCAACACTGGTACGTTCAGCATCTGGAGCAGGATTGCAAAAATCAATAGCATAAGGCACGCCGTTGCGTAAAGCCAATTCTACAGTATTAAAATCGTAGCCTAAATAATGGTTGATTCGTAAAACAATATCTTCCATTTCTTTCAGTTTCTCGGGTGTTGGTTTAAAATCAGCCACATAACGTAAATGGTGTGGGTTGCGTGGCTCATAAGGCATAATACGAACATGTTTGCCACCAATGCAATAACAACGATAATATTCTTCGAAAACAATTTCTTCTTGTAATAACATAACCAATTGTTTAGTTTCGGCATGTTTTTCAAAAAAATCATCAATGCTTTCTAATTTATAAACGTTCTTCCAACCACCGCCAGCAAAGGGTTTCATGTATGCAGGGAAACCTGTGTAGTTAAAAATACCTTCCCAATCTAATGGATAAGCTAAGTTGCTAAAAGATTCATCGGAAGTATCATCTGGTAAATCTCTTGAAGGAAGGATTACTGTTTTAGGAACGGGTACATCAATTTTTGTAGCTAAACAATTATTGAAAAATTTTTCATCTGCACTCCACCAAAATGGGTTGTTGATTACTGCTGTACCACACAAAGCTGCATTTTTTAAGTAGGCTCTGTAAAAGGGAACATCCTGACTTATTCTATCTATGATAACAGCATATTCACTTGGTTCTCCTTGCATAACTTTATCGATACGCACAGGCTCGGCAATGATGCCAGGAATATTTTTGCTGTTTACTCTTTCTACAAATGCCTCAGGGAAGCTTCTTTCTTTACCGTGTAAAACACCAATTTTTTTCATAATATTTAGTTTTGATTAAATCTGATAAATACTTAAATATGTTTATTTTTCACAAACAAGTTCAATATAAATAATCTTCATTAAAAAAAACTTTTTTCTGTGTAAAACCTATAAATTATTTTTTCGTTGTTTACCTTATTTTTGAAAGATATGCCTGATGCCAAAACAACCGCCTTGCAAAAAATTGTTGTAGAAACACATACAATCAGTTCTCAATATTTAGAAAGAGATGTGCTAGTAGATGCTTACTTACCTGCTCATGTAGATAAGCCTGAAGCAATGAGTTTGCTGCTTATTAATGATGGTCAGGATTTGGTAAAAATGCCTTTCGATACAATGCTCGATGAACTGTATGTTCAAAGTGCAATCGAACCTCTCTTTTGTTTAGGATTACATTGTGGGGCTGAAAGGAAAAGAGAGTATGGCGTTGCTTATAGTGCAGATTATAAAGGCTTTGGAGATAAAGCTGGTTTGTATAATAAGTTTTTGTTCGATGAACTATTACCTTTTATTCGTAAAACTTACCATGTTCCATCATTTAAAGAAAAGTCATTTGCTGGTTTTTCATTAGGTGGTTTATGTGCATTAGATGCAGTTTGGAACCATGCAAGTGAATTTACTAAAGTAGGGATTTTTAGTGGTAGTTTGTGGTGGAGAAGAAAGGGGTATGATGATGGTTATGACGATGAAATGGATAGGTTAATGCACTTGCAAATTAGAAATGGTGTTTTTCACCCCTGGCTAAAATTTTTTATACAATGTGGAGCATTGGATGAAACTGCCGATAGAAATAACAATGGTGTAATTGACAGTATTGATGATGCTCTTGATCTGATTGTTGAGTTAAAAGCCAAAGGTTATACCGATGAGCATATTCACTATTTATTACTTGAAGATGGGAAACATGATGTGCCAAGTTGGGCAAGAGCCTTACCAGACTTTTTAAAGTGGGGATGGGGAGTAGGTAAGTGAAGAGTATAAAAAATATATTGAGTTAATATGTTTAAAGTTTCATTTTTAATGAAACTTTTTTTATGATGATGCATTATATTAAATAGAAAAGCCTCCGAATTTCGGAGGCTTTTCTATTTAATATTCAAAGAAGAATATTAGTTAAAGTTAAATCTGATACCAATAACACTAGACCATCTTGACGAATAAGCTGGTACAGCACTTGTACTTAAGTTTGCTTTACCAATATTAGCGGTTGCCACGTTATATCTATATTGTGGGGTAAGATTGGTTGTTGCATTTACATAACCAGCAAATTGAATAACTGCAAACTGATCGTTACTGTTGAAGTAGTTATGACCCCAATCTCTGTTTAAGAAATTTGTAAGGTTAAACATATCATAAGTAATTTGAAACTGATAACGCTTGCTACCCACTTTTAAGTTAAAGTCTTGAGCAATTTTTAAATCAATAATATTAGTCCATGGAGCTCTGTCTCCATTTCTTTCAGCAAACTGACCACGACGATTTTTTAAGTAAGTGTTATTTTGAATAAATGCTTCTAATAAATCTTTTTGTTGTTGTGGTGTATAGGTAGTTGAACCAATAGTGTTGCTTAAGAAAGTTTGACCTTGTAATTCACTAGCGGTAGGAATATAGATCAAATCGTTTGTTCCATTAGGGCCATCGTCTCTAACCATACTACCTGTAGAATAAGTATAGCTAATTGGATTTCCACTTTGTCCGGTGTAAACTAATGAAATAGTAGTAGCCATTGCTTTTTTAGCATAAGTAAATTTTTGACTTGCATAAGCAAAAATTCTGTGTCCTTGGCTAAAATCACTAATGTTTCTACTTAAACCATTTCTACCATTCACAGTTTCAATAAATCTCCACTGACTAAAGTTTACAGAACTAGTAGCTTCATTTAATACTAATGAGTTTCCATAAGCATAGTTTACATTAAGGTTGAAGTTTGTTCTTGTCTTTTTATCAACAGTAATTGTAAAATTGTAAGCAAAACCTTTGTCACCTTTATTATTGCTAATTAAAATTGCATTGTCATAAGGGTTTGTTGTTCCAGTAATAGGAATAAATGCACCAGTAGAACCACTAACACCATAAACACTTCTAGGACCAGCACCTAAAGAAACTCCAGAAGCAGGTAACAAGTTGATGTTTGTGTAGTAAATTTCATTGATATTTTTACTTAATAAACCTTCGATTGTACCAGACCAACCATTGCCAAATTTTTTATCAACGGCTAATGATGTTCTGAATAACTTAGGTAATTTAAACTCTTCAGTGATTAAGTTTAATGGTCCTTTGCTTAAATTGATACCAACTTCATTAGCTCTCCATTGACCAAAAGGATTACTTCTAAATTTAATGATTGATAAAGCACCGGCATTTGCAGAAAAACCACCCTGATTCACACCATTATTGTTATAAATACCACCAGGCCATACTAGAGGAATTCTGCCTGTAAATAAGCCCATACCTCCACGAACAACTATGTTTTCATCAGGAATTTTGTAAGTAAATCCAATTCTTGGAGAAATTGAAATAGGAATTTTTGCATTTTGTCCTGAACGTGCCCCCTCTAAGTCATAATATTGAGCAAACTTAGGAATAGCGATATCATTTGTAAATGCATCAGTAGTTGGGTTAGAAAGAAACTTAGTATAATCAGCTCTAACACCAAATACCAAGTTAAAATTGTCATTAATTCTAACTTCATCACTAATGAATCCAGCACCTCTACCAACTTTAAATTTAGCCGCAGCTTTGGTTGCATCAGTTAATACATTGTCAATTAATGGATAACCAACTGTATAGGCAGTTGGAGAAACTGTAGCATTATTATAAAAGTTAGCCAAGCTGCTATATGTGTAGTTACCAAAAGTGTTTTGTATAAATGCATTATATGCATCATAGAATTCCCACTCAGCACCAATTGTAAGGGCATGCTTACCCACTGTTACTTTGTAGTTGTCTAAAATGTTATAGATTTTTTGAGTAAGTAAGTTTTGAGTAGAGCTATTATCTGGGCCAAAAATAATACGACCAGCACCATCATTAATGGTAACTCTTGGGAATGGGTCGCCAATTGGACTTCTATCGTCTAATACATCATTAAATGTAATCAATAATTTATTAGAACCAGATTTACCTACCACACTTTTCAATTCTAAAGAAGCTGAGCTAGTTCTTGTTGGAAATCTAAAACCATTATTAAAAAAGTTGATTGTAGTGTTTGAACTTGTGCTTACATTATTACGTGTGCCATCTGTGTAACGAAAACTTCCTGATAATTTATGTTTATCATTTATGTTCCAATCTATTCTAGCAGTTAATCTTTTAGCTTCGATAGTTTCATCATTACTTAGATAACCACCTGGGTCATATCCATAAGTGGTTTTTAAGAATGAAGCAAGGGCATCGATGCCAGCAGTTGTATTTGTATTACCTGTATAAGCAAACAAATAAGGCTGTGGTCTTACGTCTTTTTGTTGTTCAAGGTTAATAAAGTAGAACAATTTATTTTTAATGAAAGCACCACCTAAACGGAAACCATAAGTTTGGTTTTTGAAATCAGGTAGTTTAGTTGCAAGAGATTTGTCTCCATTCGGTGTTTTACCAGTTAAATCTTGGTTTCTAAAAAGGTAATAAATAGAACCATTAGTCTTATTAGTACCACCACGAGTTACAGCATTAATACCACCACCTGTGAAATTACCAATAGAAGCATCGTAAGGAGAAATTACTACTTGAAACTGATCAATTGCATCTATTGAAATTGGAGCAATTGAAGATTGACCTCCATTAGTACCTGAATTTGATAAGCCAAACACGTCATTATTTACAGCTCCATCTATATAAAATGAATTGTATCGATTGTTTTGACCAGCTATTGTTACAGCACCTTCTTGAGCACCAATTTTGGCTTGAGGTACTGCTCTTAAATAATCATAAATATTACGACCAACACTTGGTAAGTTATTCATTTTTTCTGGGCTTATAGTGGTTTCTGTACCACCTTTACCTGAAATTTCTGAAGTCTTCTTTGTAGTTGTAACTGTAACATTTCCTAAATTAGTTGCTTTGCTAGATAAAGCAAAATCAATTTTAAAAGTTTCACCTAAATTTAGAAAAATATCACCTTTCTTTTCAACTGCAAAATTTACAAAACTCACTTCAACATTGTAAGGTCCACCGGGATTCATATTACTAATGTCAAAACGACCTCCAATACGGCTTTGTACTCTGTAAACTGTACCTGTTGGTTCGTGGGTTGCAGTTACTGTAGCACCAACCAATACTTCTCCGGTGTTGGTTTTAACAGTACCACTTAAACTACTGGTAGTGTTTTGGGCTAAAGCAAATGCAGGCAGTAACAATACTGCTAAAACAAATTGCACTAATTTTTTACTAAGCATAATGTTAAATTTTCAACTGCAAAGAAATAGAAATATCCCTTTAGAATTACAACATTGTATTAACAAATCGTAACTTTCTTTTTTTGTGTATAAACTGTGTACTAAAAAGTAAGCATATATGCAGCGGATTTTAGTTTACGAAGATGGAAATCTCTATTTAATGTATCTGATTAACAATTACAGGGTGTTACATTTGCAGCCTAATTGAATATTATGTTACATACCATAGAAGAAGCAATTGAGTCAATAAAAAAAGGAGAATTGGTAATTGTTGTAGATGATGAGGATAGAGAAAATGAAGGGGACTTTATTGTGGCAGCTCGTTTTGCTACACCTGAAGTCATCAATTTTATGAGCAAAGAAGGCCGAGGATTAATTTGTATAGCATTAACCGATGAAAGATGCCAGGAATTGGATCTACAGCCCATGGTTTCTTCGAATACCTCTTTACACGAAACTGCATTTACCATTTCTGTTGATTTGGTTAGAGCAGATACCAGTACAGGAATTTCGGCACAAGATCGTTCAAAAACAATCATGGCTTTAATTGACCCAAATACAAAGCCCACTGATTTGGGAAGACCAGGACATATTTTTCCCTTAAAAGCAAAGCAAGGAGGTGTTTTAAGAAGAACTGGTCATACTGAAGCTACAGTTGATTTGGCAAGATTGGCTGGATTAGAATCGGCAGGTGTTTTGGTAGAAATTATGAATGAAGATGGTACCATGGCCAGATTGCCTCAGTTATTAGAAATTGCAGAAAAATTTGGATTGAAAATCATTTCTATTAAAGATTTAATTGAGTATAGACTAAAAGAGGATAGCTTAATTGAAGAATTGGTTAGGGTAGATATGCCAACTCAATTTGGTGATTTTACTTTGGCTGCTTTTAGAGAAAAACTAACTGGAGCCGAACATTTGGCATTAATAAAAGGTAGCTGGGAAACAGGTGAACCTGTTTTAACACGTGTGCATAGCAGTTGTTTTACAGGCGATATTTTAGGCAGTTTTAGATGCGATTGTGGAGAACAATTGCATAAAGCCATGCAAATGGTAAACGATGCTGGTAAGGGTGTGATTTTGTATATGAATCAAGAGGGGAGAGGCATTGGTTTAATTAATAAACTAAAAGCGTATAAGTTGCAAGAGCAAGGCATGGATACCGTAGAAGCCAATTTGCATTTAGGCTTTGGAATGGATGAAAGAGATTATGGAGTTGGAGCCCAAATGTTACGCAGTTTAAATGTTTCTAAACTTAAACTTATGAGCAATAATCCTAGAAAACGTGCTGGTCTTGCTGGCTATGGATTAGAAATTGTAGAAGTTTTACCTATAGAAATTTGTCCTAACCCTCACAACGAAAAATATTTAACTACAAAAAGAGACAAAATGGGGCACAAAATTCTGGGCTCTTAGTTATTCTTGATTTTTACGTTTCTTCTTTGGATTGTAGAGTTTATTGGCTTTTTGAATCAGCCTTAGGAACTCTTGGTGGGCATAATCTGTTGGTTTTGCAGAAGTCATAGCTAAATTATACACATCGTTAAATGTATAATTCTTGGCGTGTTTCGATTGTTTTAGTAGAGAGCCGTACATGGCAACTGCTGTGGCAAACCTTAAAGCAGAATCGGCTTTTGACAAATCTTCAATATTGTTTGCTACATTGAATTTTTGATAAATCGTTTTATCCAAATTTGGAAGTTTGTATTGTAACGCCACTTTTGCAATTTGACTATTGCTATCCAATTGGTTTAAATTTTGTGGAGTTATTTCAAACACAGCCATTAATGTATGTCCACTTCCAACTTCGCCACCTTCTAATTCACTGGTACTATCTTCAATTGAAGCTCTTTTATTATCAAAACCAATTAATCTATAATCTTTAATAACTTCACTATTAAAATTAATATTCAAATAGGCATCATTGGCAACAGCATATAAAGTTTTAGTAAACTCAGTTATCAAAACCTTTTGTGCTTCATAAATATTATCTATGTAAGCAAAGTTGCCATTGCCTTTTTTTGCCAATGTCTCTAGTTTGCTATCTTTATAATTGCCCATTCCAACACCTAAACAAGTTAAATAAATGCCATGGTGCATTTGGGCAGTAATTAAGTCTTCTAGTGCTTTTTCAGAGGTTTGGCCAACATTAAAATCTCCATCTGTAGCTAAAATAACCCTGTTGTTGCCACCTTTAATAAATGAACCAATTGCTGAGTTGTATGCTGTTTGTATTGCAGCTTCGCCTGGAGTATCTCCAGATGCAGTTAATGAATCTATAACATTTTTGATGGTTTCTTTTTCAGCCCCACTAGTTGGATTTAGCACCCTCGCTACACCACCTCCATAAATTATAATTGCAACAGTATCAATACTTCTTAAATTATCAGTTAACATTTTAAATGCACTCTGCAATAAAGGAAGTCTGTTCGGTTTATCCATAGAACCAGAAACATCAATTAAGAAAACTAAATTGCTTGGTGGCACATTTTCTAAATTAAGTTTAGGTGCATTTAGTTTCAAAAAAAGTAGTTTACTGTCGTTATTCCAAGGGCATGTTGTGAGGTAGTGATTGAACAAAAACTCTTTTTCTTTTAACTGATCTTTCGTTGTTCTAAAATCGAAGTAATTAAGCATTTCTTCAATTCTTACGGCATCAGTTGGAACGTTAATATCGTTGTTTAAAAATCGTCTAGCATTGCTATAAGAAGCTCTGTCTACATTTAAAGAAAATCCTGTTTCTGGATAACGTACTGTATTTACAAAGTCATTTTCAATGAGAGAACTATAGCTTTCACCATTGGCAGAGAAGAATGTATGTTGTTCTTTTATAAGGTTTTTGGTTTTAGAACTTAGCCTGTTTTTCATTAAACTTGCTGTTGCTGGCAACATTTTAAGTTTAAAACTTTGATATTTTTGAGATTCTACAGCTCTTTTCAATGTCTCATAGCCTTGTAAACTTAAAGTAATTGTATCAACAGGTAGAGCAGTTGGAATGCCAAATGTACCAGTGCTACCACTAGCAAAAGGGTAATTACCTTTGGAATAGAGGCTAATTTTTACCCCAACTAATGATCTGCCTAATTCATCTTTTATCTCTCCACGTAAATAGTATTGAGCAGAAAGAGGCTCAATTAGAAATACTAGAAAAAATAGCCCAAGAAGGGTAGTTTTCATCATGGTCAAGGGTTTAGACTTTCAATTAACGTCTAAACCTACAAAATAATATGCCAAAAATGCAAAACGATGATTTTAGTCGTTTTTTAACTGATAAATTTCTCTGATATTTCTTCCAAATCCATCATAATCTAGGCCAAAACCTACCACAAATCTGTTTGGAATGGTGAAACAAGCATAATCTACAGGCACTTCAAACTTTCTTGGTTCTGGCTTATCTAATAAAACAGCAATTTTTAAAGAAGTTGGTTGCTGGTTGTGTAATTGTGGCAAAAATGAATGTAAAGTTTTGCCTGTATCAATAATATCTTCCAAAATAATTACATGCCTGTTGGTAATATCCATATCTAAACCAATAGCTGTTATAACCTGACCCGAACTTTTGGTTCCTTTATAAGATGCCAGTTTGATAAAGCAAATTTCAGCTTCGAAATCTAATTCTTTAAATAAGTCTGATGCAAACATGAATGAGCCATTCAAAATAGCAATGAATAATGGCTTTTTATCTGAATAGTCTGTTTTTAATTGAGCAGCCAATTCAATAATTTTACCATGAATAGTTGCTGCTGATATGTAAGGGATGAATTCTTTATCGAGCACTTTAATTGCAGACATAATTGCTATTTAGAATTGATTGTTACTTTGTTTTAACAGTAGTTATAGGTCTTAAAAAAATTTTATCGCCATTTTTAACTGCATTTGATTTATTTAATTTATTGTAAATCAGTAAACTACTAAGTTGAACACCTTCAGTTTGGCTAATATTGTGTAATGTTTCTTTGTCTTGAACAATATGAAAATCTTTAGCTCCTTTTTTAAGCTTTCTTTCTACAAAAATTAGCCTATCGGTATCAAGCACATCCATTTCTTTTAAATCATTGTAGTACAGTAGATTGCTTAATGAAAGTCCAAATTTATTTGCTATTGAAAGTAATGAAGTACCTTCTTTGGCATAAATTACTTTTGCATGATTGATTGTGAAAATACTGTCTGGATATTTTGCTGATTTTTTTGCTGAAGTATCTATACCTAAACTTTTAGATTGATTAATAACAGTTTCAGAATCAATCGGTTCTTTCTCTTCAATTACTGAATCCTCTTTCTCAGCTTCAACAGTTTCTTTTTTTGTTTCTATTGGTGGATTTACAAAACTATTGGTTGTTTCTTCAGCAGCGGCAATCTGTGTTTTTTCAACAATTTTTTTTTCTATTGCAATTAATGTAAACTTATGTAAATCATATGTTTGTATTATGTTGATTAATTTTTTAGGGTAATCTTTTTCGGTTGCATAACCAGCTTTTTTTAAGCCATAGGCCCACCCTTCATAATCTGTGTTTTCTAACTTAAACAACGAAGCATACCAAGGTCTTGATTTTAAAAAATCAGAATGATCTTTATAGCTATCGGCTGCACTTGGATACGCCCTGAAACATTCATTTTTATAATCATCATCGTGGTAAACTTTATCGCCAGTCCATTCATTTTTGCATTTTATACCAAAATGATTGTTGCTTTTTTTACAAAGTTCACTTTCGCCATAACCACTTTCTAACATTCCCTGAGCCAATGTTATAGATGCAGGTACACCGCTTCTTCTCATTTCTTCAATAGCTGCATCCTTGTATTTGTTGATATAATTCAGTGCTTTTTCATTTTGTGCAAACGAAAAAGTTTGTATCATTAGGTAAAATCCAACTAATAAACTCAATTGCTTCATCCCATTTTCTTTTTAATCATTAATAAACCATCTCTCACAGTTAGTAAAACCTGCTCTGTTCTTGGGTCATTTTTTACATGGTTGTTAAAAGTATCAATGGCTTTTGCATTTTTGCCTTTAATGGTTTCTTCTAAAACCTGACCATGAAATAATACGTTATCTGCAATAATTATTCCTCTATTACTCAATTTGGGCAAGATTAGTTCATAATAGTCTATATAAGCTGTTTTATCAGCATCAATAAACACTAAATCCCATTGACTATCTAATTGAGGAATAATATCCAATGCATTTCCAATGTGCAAATTTAACTGTTGGGCGTATTGGGATTTGCTAAAATTTTCTTTAGCAGTATTGGCATCAACCTCTCTTAATTCAATAGTGTGTAATTGACCATTGGTTGTTAAGCCTTTAGCTAAGCATAATGCACTATAACCTGTAAAAGTTCCAATCTCTAAAATTCTGGAAGGTTGTATAATTGAGCTGATAAAAGACAAAAATGCCCCTTGTACTTTACCACTAAGCATATGAGCTTGTGGATGTTCTTTTAATGTTTGTTCAATAATAGATTGTAACAAAACATCGTCTTGAACAGTAATTTGGTCAGCATATTTTTCGGCTAAGGCATGAATCAATTCCATGCGGTAAAATTAAGCTTTTACAGCAGGCTTCGAAATAATGTAGAGACCAATAAATGTAAAAAGTCCATTGATAATGAGTAATTCAATGCCAATTTGATAACCATTGAACCATTCTTTTGCATTCATGCTCAATATATAAGACAAAACTGGGGCAATTAAACATACTAACGTTATTGCCAATGAGTTGGATAACTGCTTTTTAGTGAAAATACCAAATGCAAATAATCCCAATAATGGACCATACGTATAGCCTGCTAAGTCTAATATTTTATCGATAATGCTATTATCGTTCAGCTTATAAAACACCATGATGCATATTAAAAATACCACAGCAAAAGTTAAATGAACGGTTAACCGAGTACGTTTTTGCTGTTGTTCAGTAAGGTCTTTTCTATCCCTCAGTCCTAAAATATCAATACAAAAAGAGGAGGTTAGGGCTGTTAAAGCCCCATCAGCACTTGGGAATAATGCTGAAATTAATGCAATGATAAAAATTACGCCAACAGCCGTAGGCAAATAATTCAGTGCAACAGATGGAAATAACTTGTCGCCAATAATATTGATATTCTGATAAATCAATTCATGTTTGCCTGTAACTGTATTTATTGCATAAGTAGCACCGTTGGCCGAACTATACAAATACAATAATCCACCCAACATTAAAAACAAAAACAGTACACCAAATAAAACGATAGAAAGTGTCATTACATTTTTTTGAGAGTCGCCCAGTTTTTTTACACTGATGTTTTTTTGCATCATTTCTTGGTCGAGACCAGTCATGGCAATGGTTATAAATGCACCACCAATAATTTGTTTTAAGAAAAAACCTTTGCTTTTAACATCAGTATTAAAAACATTTAGGTAACCTTTTTCTTTCATTACTTGTAATGCTTCACCTGCACCCAAATGCAAGTGATTAAGAATGTACATTACGCAAACGATCAATCCCAAAATCATTAAAGAAGTTTGCAGTGTATCGGTATAAACAATGGTTTTTACGCCACCTTCAAAAGTGTACAGCAAAATCATTAATAAAATAACGGCTGCAGTTACAACAAATGGAACCCCCATTTTATCGAGAATGAAAAATTGTAACACATTAATCACCAAATACAATCTTGCTGTAGCACCAACTGTACGACTGATGATAAAAAATAATGCTCCTGTTTTATAGGCCACTCTGCCAAAACGTTGATCTAAATAATGGTAAATCGAAGTAAGGTTAAGCCTATAATATAATGGCAGTAATACATAAGCAATAGTTGTATAGCCAATTAAATAGCCAATTGCAACCTGCATGTAAGCAAAACCTTTAAAGCTGTTGCCTGCAAAATCGCCAACACCACCAGGAACACTTACAAATGTTACGCCACTAAGGCTAGTTCCAATCATGCCAAAAGCCACTAAAATCCAGTTACTATTTTTATTGCCATTGTAAAATGAATCATTATTGGCATTTCGGCCTGTGTACCAAGCAACCACCAATAATATTAAAAAATAAGCACCAACAAATGAAAGCAGTAGAGTAGGATTCATTGTAGCAAGTTTTATGGCTGGAAAGATAAATGGTTTAAACTAAGATAAATGAAATTTTGCAGGTTTTTGATGAAATTAAAATTTAAAATGCGTTTTTGTGCTGGAAATTAGTTTAAAGTTGAAATACATTTTCTTAATTTCACTTCTTCAAATATATACTACTTGAACAAGTGAAATTAATTGTTGAATGGTTTTTATTAAACAATTCTTGTTTTTAAGGTTAATAAGTTTACGATAATTAAAATTTCTAAGCCTTTAATATTGCCTATTAATTAAGCCATATGAATTATTCAAGAATAGCCGTTTTTTGTGGCAGCAAATCAGGTGAAAATCCTTTATTTAAGCAACATGCAATTGAGTTGGGAAAGTTGATGGCTAAAAAAAATATCACTTTAATTTATGGAGGTGGCAGTGTTGGCTTAATGGGAGCTATTGCCGATGCAATGATGCACCATCATGGGAAAGTGGTGGGTGTTATTCCTGAATTGTTATTGGCTTGGGAACAACAACATAAAAATATAACTGAATTACATGTAGTTGCAGATATGCATGTAAGAAAGAAGATGATGTACGAATTGTGTGATGCTGCAATTATTTTGCCTGGTGGTTATGGTACTTTAGATGAATTGTTTGAAATT
>CALRLF020000083.1:0-18482 GCA_943368475.1 Allobosea thiooxidans | reverse complement strand
CTACATAGCCAGATTGATAAATAAATTGCTTGTCTTCTGGTAACCAATCTTCATCCATTATGCTTGCCCAAAGCAATGAGCTATTGCCACATTTTTCTTGTGAAATATGTAAGATTTCTTTTAACGAAATATCGTTATGTAATTGTCTTGCTGAAACTACCTGCCATTCAATTGCCAGCTTCAATGCATCTTGGTAAGCTTGAGTGGGTTGCCAGTAATTTTTTAACTCATCGTCTAATGCAAAAATAAGTTTAACCTTTGGTGTTTGTAATTCAACAGGTAATGTTCTATTCAATATTTGAAAGTACTGTTCTTTATCCCAGTTTTCTTCATCAATTAAATCATCGTATAAAGTAGCCATTGCTGATATAATTGCTAAACGTTGCGATTCGGGTAACGTCAGCCTTCTTCCTTTGATGCTCAAATAATTTTCGCAATTAACAATATGATTGAATAAAGGATAATAGAAATCTACTTTTTTTTGTTCTTTTTTTGATAAAGGATAATTGAGAGCAGTGCAATGTTTTTGTACAATGGGTTTAAGAAATGCTTTTATAAATTGCAGTTGCTTAAAAGCACTGATTCCGTAGTCGGCTGCCTGATATGACAATTGAAAGTAGTTCATATTTAAACCAGTAATAGATATAAGCAAATAAACTAAATAAATACCTTATAAAGTGCATAATAAAAGCTGCCCAATGATAAGAACCCTGAAAGGTGCGACGCCAGTAATGCCCAATTGAAAAACTACAGCTTGTTAGCAAAATTTATGCTTAAACCTTAACTTGCAGCCTCAACTAAAAAATGAAACATGAGTTTAGGAACTTTTTCTTATCCCCTACCTGTAAATGAACCAGTTTTAGGCTATGCACCCAACAGTGCTGAAAAAGCAAAATTAAAAGCCACATTGGCTGAGTTGAAAAGTGTTGAAGCAGATATACCCATGTATATTGGTAGTAAAGAAGTTCGTACCAATAAAAAAGTGGCCATTCATCCACCGCATGAAATAAAACATACATTGGGATACTTTCATGCAGGTGAAGAAAAGCATGTTAGTCAAGCAATAGAAGCAGCATTAGCAGCCAAAGAAAATTGGGCTGCTATGAGTTGGGAAAGCCGTGCTGGAATATTTTTAAAAGCAGCGGATTTAATTGCCACTAAGTATCGCAGTTATATGAATGGTACCACCATGTTGGGACAAAGTAAAAATGCTATGCAAGCTGAGATTGATGCAGCTTGTGAGTTGATAGATTTTTTACGCTTTAATGTGCATTACTTAAGTGAAATTTATAAGCAACAACCTATTAGTGGACCAGGGATGCACAATAGATTAGAGTGGCGTCCACTAGAAGGATTTGTATTGGCTGTAACGCCTTTTAATTTTACTGCAATTGGTGGTAATTTACCTACCAGTGCTGCTATGTGTGGCAATGTGGTTGTATGGAAACCTGCAAACACACAAATTTATTCTGCCCAAATGTTCATGCGTATTTTAAAAGAAGCAGGATTGCCTGATGGTGTAATTAATTTGATTTATGTAGATGGACCAACCATTGGTAAGGTTTGCTTTAACCATAAAGATTTTGCTGGTGTGCATTTTACAGGAAGCACAGGTGTGTTTAACAATATGTGGGAAACAGTTGGTAAAAACATGGGCATGTACAAAAGCTATCCCAGAATTGTTGGAGAAACCGGTGGTAAAGATTTTGTAATTGCACATAAAACTGCCAATGCCGATGTTGTTGCCACTGCTTTATTACGTGGTGCATTTGAATTTCAGGGACAAAAATGTAGTGCTGCTTCGAGAGCTTATATTCCAAGCAATATTGCCAATGTGGTAAAGAAAAAGTTAGTTGCTGGTATCAACAGCATGAAAATGGGTACAACAGAAGATTTTACCAATTTTATTAATGCTGTAATTGATGAGAAAAGTTTTGATAAAATAAAATCGTATATCGATAAAGCCAAGCGTAGTAAAAATGCAAGCATTTTAGCTGGTGGAGAATGCAGCAAAAAAGAAGGTTATTTTATACAACCTACAGTTATTGAAACCACTGATCCAAAATACACAACTATGTGTGAGGAAATTTTTGGACCTGTGTTAACGATATATGTTTATCCAGCCAACGAATTTGAAGCTACACTTAATTTAGTTGATACGACCAGCCCTTATGCATTAACTGGTGCAGTAATTGCAACAGATAGAGCAGCTGTTGAATTGGCAACCAATAAACTAAGAAATGCTGCTGGTAATTTTTATATTAATGATAAGCCTACTGGTGCAGTAGTTGGTCAGCAACCATTTGGAGGAGCAAGAGCCAGTGGCACCAATGACAAAGCAGGAAGTGCTTTAAACTTATATCGTTGGTTAAGTGCAAGAACGATTAAGGAAACGTTTAATCCGCCAACAGAATATGGATATCCTTTTTTACAGGAAGCTTAATTATAAAAACACCGTTTAAAATTTAAACGGTGTTTTTATTTGTAGAAATACAATAAAAAAGCCCTCCTGACGGAAGGCCTTATTTGTGTTTGTGTTTATAGCAATGATTATTTCAAAATACTTCTACTAATTACAATGCGTTGTACTTCGCTAGTACCTTCATAAATCTGTGTGATTTTTGCATCTCTCATTAATCGTTCTACATGGTATTCTTTTACAAAACCATAACCACCATGTATTTGTACAGCTTCTACAGTAACCCACATAGCAGTTTCGCTGGCAAATACTTTGGCCATGCTGCTGCTTAGTGTGTAATCTAAACCATTGTCTTTTTCCCATGCTGCTTTTAAGCACAGTAAACGAGCAGCTTCGATACGTGTGGCCATATCGGCTAATTTAAATTGAATGGCTTGGTGTTGAGAAATTTCTTTCCCAAATGCTTTACGCTGTTTAGAATATTTCAGAGCCAATTCATAAGCTCCGCTTGCAATACCCAACGCCTGAGAGGCAATACCAATACGACCACCAGCCAATGTTTTCATGGCAAATGTGAAACCAAAACCATCGGCACCAATTCTATTTTCTTTAGGTACTTTAACATCGTTAAACATAATGGTATGTGTATCGCTACCACGAATGCCCAATTTATTTTCTTTTGCTGCAACAGTAACACCAGGCCAGTTTTTTTCTACAATTAAACAATTAATGCCTTTACTTCCTTTTGAAACATCGGTTTGTGCCATAACTAAATAAACACTTGCACTACTGCCATTGGTTATCCAATTTTTAGTTCCATTTAATAAATAATAATCGCCTTTATCCTCAGCTGTCGTTTGTTGAGAAGTAGCATCACTGCCTGCTTCTGGCTCACTTAGCAAAAATGCTCCAATGTATAACTCACCATCTTTTTTACCTTGTGCAATGGGCAATAAATATTTTTGTTTTTGTTCTTCAGTGCCAAAACTCTGTAAACCATAACAAACCAAGCTATTGTTTACACTCATACACACGCTAACGCTTGCATCAATTTTACTGATTTCTTCCATTGCTAAAACATAACTTACTGTATCCATTCCACTACCACCATATTGTGTATCAACCATCATACCCATAAAACCTAAATCGGCCAATTGCATGATTTGTTCTTTAGGAAAACGTTGATGCTCATCTCTATCGATAACGCCAGGTAAACATTCATTCACAGCAAAATCACGTGCTGCTTTTTGTATCATTAAATGTTCTTCACTTAACTGAAATTGCATGATGGGTATATTTTTAATTGTAGCAAAAATAGGCTAACGATTGTTAGTAAAAAATTTTAGTTGAAATATTTTTGAGCCTGAATTATGAATAATAAACACTATAACAATGCTCTTAAACTGGCTCTCCCAATGTTAATTACCCTTGTTTCTCCAGGCTTACGCCCTTCGTAGTTTAGGCTTAACTCCAAATTGTTACCAAGTCGTTTGGTTAGTTCAACATTCCACAAGAAGTTTTTGCCAGGCAATAATCCATCTAGCATGATATAACTTACTGTTGAATTTGGCAAGCCATTGTATTGAATATTGTTGTAAGTGAACTTTACTAAAAAGCTGGTATTATTAACGGTGTTTAATTTTCCTTCGATGTTTAAGGCATTGTTAATAGATTTTTGTCCACCATAAATCAATGCATTATCTTTTGATGTGTACATGTAAGAAGCTTGCAAACGATATTGCGTCAGGTAAGTATATGTTAGCTTAGGTTCAGTACTAAAAGTGGTAAGTTCATAGTTTCTGTTACCAAATTTGGGCGTAGTTAAATTATTACTACCTATTTTCTGTGTAACTTCTATTGTGAATTGTTTTTTAATATTTAAACGGGTTCTAAATATCCATTCAACGATTTCTCTACTTTCAAATCCATATGTTAGTAATGCTTTATTATAGTTACGAAGATTACTAACATCCATACCCCAAATGCTGCTAAAACGATTGAAGGAAATGGTATTACTAAAAATATTGTTCAGAGAAATTAAAGCTGTATCTACAATATTTCCTTTGAATGGATTAAAATTCAATTTACCATCGGCCAAGATTTTTTTACCTGTTTGCATAGCTGATTGAATATTGAAACGAGTAACTATATTTTTAATTTTTTTATTTTTTATATAATTTGATAGTGCTCGTGGACTAATATTAATGTTGTAATTAAACTGTGTGTAATTGGCTTTCACAAATTGATTGGTAGGAGTAAATACACGAATATATTTTGCCTGATCGGGAAATAATGCAATTTCAAATTCATTTAATTGAGGGATACCATCTGCATTATAATCATTCCATGCATATTCACCTCTTCCTGCTGGCACTTCAATATAAGAGAAATCTCTTCGTTGCTCCTGCCCTGCTCCAACTTCATATAAAGTAGTACCTGTGATAAATCCATTGAATTCGTTGATAATGTATTCTGTTCTACCCAATAAACTTTTATCGGCTGTTAAGTTGGTTAAAAAACTATTTTTTACCATTAGTTCACGATAAGTAATATTAAATCGAAATTGGTGTTTAGCGTTTTGAAGTAGTTCAACTAAAAAATTATAATTATTGCTTTTGTCTGTTGCTAATAAAGATTTTTGAAAAGGTAATTTATCGGTTCTTGTAAAATAATTAAAACTCCATTTATTGTTTTTTGCTACATTACTTTTTATGTAACCACCAATATTTTCAAATGCAAAACTGATGGGTTTTACCGTATCGGTTAAAGTATATTTTTGTTGATTGTGTTCGAGTAAATAGGTAAATCCAATTTGATAATTGTTCAATTTAGTAAAGGTTTTGCCAATATCGGCATTGGCTTTAATGTAATTGCCTTTATCAGTAGAAGTTTTATTTTGTACTATAGATAAGGATGTGTTATAATCAACTCCCAACAAACCTTTAGCAGCATTGTAACTTATTGAGTTACGAACAGCAGTAAAATTGTCGCTTCTCAAATAACCATCTAAACTATACTTTAAAAAACTATTTGTTTTAGTATTTTTTAATTCCAATCCTAGCTTAGGTAAATGTTCATTAGCAAATTGAGTCAAAATGGGTAATCCCCAATCTCTGGCAAATTCTACACTCCGTAAACGTTCTATTGTTCTAAATTTTTCATCAACCCATTCGTATCCAATAGCTGATAGTAGCTGTACGTCACGTTTTATTTTTCCTGTGTGCTGCAATAAAAACTTAGCAGCAAGTCCATTGTTATTGGCTTTATCTTTTGAAGAAAAAGTATTGATATCGTAATTGCTTAAAGCAACATCTGTTTGCAATATTGTTTGTTTATTGATTGTGTAAATTGCATTAACAGAAATGAGTTGTTGTTTTTTGGGGGTAACTAAAAAAGCTGCTGCTTCATAAGTGCCTTGTTTAATTCCATTTACAGGTGCAATGTATTGGTAAACTTTTCCATTGGCACCATTAAACAGTGGAATATAGTCGCCTTTGTTTATGCCTACATCAATAAAACTTAAACTAAATTTTGCACTATCCGGATGAACAGAATATACATAAATACTATCCCACAAAACATTTACGGGATTCACTCTTTTAGCATATAAAATTTTATTAGCTGAAAATGTATCTCGGCTGGCAGTTTTATAAAATGCATTTTGTACACTATCGCCTAAATTGGCTAAAAATTGTTTTTGGTTATTGTCTAGTGATTGATTGATAGCTGAATTTTTAGCATCCACATTGCTATAAGCAGCAATACCAATTTTTAATTTTTTGTTTACTTGCAATTCGTTGCTGGCAAATAAAATAGAGTTTAAATAATTCCTATCAGCATATTCAAATTCTACTTGAATACGTTTATCTTTTGTAATCATTCTTTTAGGCGTAAACACAATTTCGCCAGTGTTATAGTTGATGGTATAATCTTGGTCTTCTCCACGTTGCAGCATTTCTCCATCTATAAAAACCTTTTCTGTACCCGAAAGAATAATTAAATAAAATTCATTGTTATTCCCCTGTAATCTATATGGACCCTGGTTTCCTTCTTGCCCTTGAAAAACATTTCGTACAAATTTTCCTTTGGCAATTGCTCCTGCTACTAAAAATTTATTGGTTGCTTTTGCATTTTGTTTTTCATAAGATACGCCTTGCAGTCGTTTATAAAAATTAAGAAAATAATATTGAGACTGACGCAAGTCGATATCCCCCATATTTATTTGCCAATTGCGTTTTTTAAACTGCAACAATATTTTGTCGAACTCATTTAGTTGTTGTGTTGTCCCATCTGGCTGTATAGGAATATTGTTATCGGTAATGGCTGCAGCTAATTCAATACTATCGCCCAACATTCCACTAATTTGTAAATTCAATTGAGAGTTAAATACTGCATCCTGGTTATTACCAAAGCTCAAACTACGACCAAAGCTGCCATTGTAGTTCATGTTATTACCTGCACCAGCACCAAAAAAACCTGTAGCATTTTTTGCAGTATTGTTTCTATTGAAAATAAAAGGTTGAGCAATAAAATTATTTTTTACACTATCGTAGTTTAATCGTTTAGCAATGGATGAAAAGGCAAATGTAAAAACTCGATATTGAACTAATACACTATCTGCATCTGGCGTAACTAACCATTTTATACTTGCAGTTGCATAATCTGCTGAATAATATTTAGCATCCACATTTACAATTCGAATTGTATTGGGAACAATTTTTTTGGTTGTTTCTAATTGGATTATTCCATTAGTTGCAATTTTTTTACTGATATAATTAGACGAAGTTTTAAACTGAGCTTTTGCCAATAAGCCCAGCAGTAATACAATTACTAAAAATATGTAACGTAAATGGTTCAATAAAAATAAATGGGTAGCAGTGTTTCAATACAAATATCGGGGTAGGTTTTCATTATGACATATGTATTGATGAGTTGGCTGCCTGAATTAAATGATTTGGTATTGTATAAATACAAAAGGTCAACCAATTGGTTGACCTTTTGTAAGAAACTATTGAACGATTATTGCTTTACAAACTTTTTAATAGTAGTTTCACAACCATCGGCACAAATTGCTTTAATGGTATAAGTACCATTAGCCAAATTGTTAACATCTATTTGTACAGTGTTATCACCACTTGTAACATTCATTACTTTAGAAATGATGGCTTTACCTGTAATATCACTTACGATAAAGGTTATTTTATCTGCTTTTGCAGCAGCTATACTCACTTTAATGGTATTGATAACAGGGTTTGGATAAACACTTACCAATTCTAACTTAGTTGGTTTTAATCCTTTAATTAACACCACTTCGCTAAAGGCTGATTTACCATCTCTGTCTATTTGTTTTAAACGATAGTAACCACTACCACTTAATGGTTTAACATCGGCATAGTTATAAGTTAATGCAGCAGAGCTGTTGCCATTATTAGCTTTAGATTCAACAAAAGTTAATGTGCTGAAATTAACACCATCGGCACTACGTTGTAGTTCGAAACCAGCATTGTTGATTTCAGTTGCGGTTGTCCATGACAATAAGTTTTCTGCACCTTTTCTTTCTCCTTTGAATGAGGTAATCGAAACTGGAAGAGGATTTGCTGTGCTAATACCAGCAATAGTGAATTCACTAAAACCAGTACAACCACTTCTATTTGCAGTACTATCTGCCCCTCCAGCTACATGAGTACCATCAACAGTCCATGTAGTTCCACTTGTTGGGCGTTTTACAACTCTTAAATCAGCAGGCGTATTAACTCCAGCAAAACCAGCCCCTTTAATAGCTACAGAGTATGTACCACCTGTTAAACCATCTCCTGCATCTATTCTCCAAAAACCAGTGGTATTTATTGTATTAATTACATCGGCACCATCTGTTATTGGTAAACCACCATTACCTGGATTTGTTGCAACAAATTGAGCAGTTAAACTACCACCAGTCGTTGGTGCTGTTGTAAAATTAATATTAGCAGGATTATAAACTGTTGTTGTTCCAATTGGTAATAATGTAGTTCCTGTAGAAGCACCAACAAATTTCTTGTAAGGCCCTGCAATTCTACCAGATGTATAACTTAATGTACCTGTTGCTGTAGGGCTAACTCCAACTGTAAGCAAGTTAACGCTAGAAGTATTTACAACTCCATTAGTTAAAGTTAATGTAGAACTTACGGATAATGGCACATTAAGTGTAACACCACCACTACTTGTATTGTTGACAACTAAAGAAGTTAGAGAAGCTGTTGCACCAGATGTTGCATTTCTATAAACTCCTGTTCCTCCAATACTTTGTGGGGTTGTATTTGGAACTACTGTAGAAGATATTCCTGTAATTTTTTGTAATGAGAAACCCGTTCCAGTGGTTGTAATAGTCCCATTGTTAACGATATTACCAGCAAATGAGGATAATGAAGTAGCTAATCTTAGTTCACTTCCAGAGTTCACAGTAAGTGTTCCAAGAGCATTTATTCCGAAAGACACATCTGATACGAACTTAGCTGGATCATTACCATTAACAATCACGTTACCGAAGGCCATTCTACCTGAATTAAAATAACAATCTACTCTAAACCCATTTGTAGCAGTACTTGGATGTGTATTTGTACTGCCTCCAAATTGGATTGTATTTCCAAGCCATGTTGTACTGGTATTTGTATTAATAATAAAAGCATAACCATTTCCTGTAAAATGAGGATCATTTATAAGTATGGTACCTCCAGTTACATTAGACGTACTTAAGGCAGTTGTTGCACCTAGAGCCATGATAGGAGTTGATGAAGATAAGCTTCCTCCAGCAGTACCATCATTAGGATCTAATGTTATGTCACCACCACTCATATTGAATGTAGAGCCATCTCCAAGGGCTAAATTTCCGTTTACAATTAGACTTCCACTTGTAACAGTTAGCGTTCCATTGTTTGTGAAATTTCTATTCCCTCCACCAATTGGTCCTACAGTTAAAGTACCACCACCAAGATTCATAATACCAGAATTAGATAAACCATTTCCAGCTGCAGTACCTGCAATCGTTAATGCATTTGCATTTAAATTAAGAGTTACGCCAGCACCAATAGTTAAAACTGCTGCTTCAGCATTCACGTTTACATTAATTGTTGTTGATCCTGTTATTATTAAATCACTTGAGCTAGTTGGTACAATATCATTACTCCAATTGTTAGCATCACCCCAATTAGAAGTACCAGCACCTCCATCCCAACTAATAGGTAAACTGCCTGATGAAATCCCTAAAGCAAAGTAATCAAGTGTTGAGTAAGTACCAGTTGTAGAAACTAGCGGTGTTGCAGTTCCTGTAACAGGTCCTAGGCTGTTATACGTGCCAGCTAATGTTGAAGCCTGAGCTATTTTTTTTACAGCATTTGTTGCAGTGCCAAATCCGTCATCCGTTCCATAAGCAATTGAAATACTTGAATAACTAGTGATTGATCCAGACAAAACTTCTCCATACCATCTTCTAGTACCAGTTAAAGCAGAAATTCCACTACCACTTACTCCACCAGATGGATTTTGAATACTAAAAGCTACTACACCACTGCCAATTGAAGCAGTTGTAATAACAGTTCTTAATTGACCTACAGAACCAATTGGATAAGTCTTTGTAGCTGAAGTACCCCAAGTTAAACCTACTTTACCACTCACAAAAGAACTTACTCCACCAGCAGTGCCATTATATGACGCATTGGAACAAACAATTCTATTTGCCGGATTAACAGTTAAAATACCACTTGTAAAAGTTAAAGCAGATGAAGCTGCTGCTAAAGTAATGTTTTGGTTAAGTGTAACACCTAACGTATTATTCATTGTAATTGCATTAATACTGCCACTTGAAGGTATTTCATTTCCCGCTACTATAGCTGTATTTATTGTTCCAGAAAATACAATATAAGCCAAATTAAATGTTGCAGTTCCTCCTATTTGTATAGGATTTGTTAGTGACCCAATACCACGTTGAATAGCACATGATGTTGTAGAAACACCACCAACAGTATTATCCATAGTAACGTTGGTACCATTATTTATGCTACCTTGAACGATGTTAAAAGTTGATGTAATTGTTAAGGGTCGTGATATCGTTGCACCTGCAAGATTACTTACTGCTAGTAATCTAATAGGACTTCCTACTCCTAAATCTCCAGACCCACTTATTGTTTGAGGTGTTGTACCACTTAATACAAGAGAGGTAGATGCTTTTGTAAAGTCAGCAGAACCATTTAAAACAACATTACCATTAACTGTTAAAGCCCTCCCTGTAGTACCATTAAATGGTGTAAATGTAGAACCAACATTAGTTGTTAAATTACCATTTACTTGTAGAGTTCTACCTGTTGTAGCATCAAAGTTTAGTACTCCACTTACTCCTTGACCAATTGTCAGATTATTAACAATAGGAGAAACATCAATTGTAACGGTTGCCCCGTCCACTATAGTGGCATTATCTAAGGCAGAAGGGACAAGATTGCCCACCCAAGTTGTTGGTGAGGACCAAAGACCTCCAGTTGTAGTTGAGACTATATTTTGAGATGTGTTAGTTGTGGTTACACTGCCCGACAATGGAGAACTCGTAAAGTAAGTATTAGAGCATGCCCCAGAATTAAAAGAATAAACCCAAAAATAATATTGAGTAGACACTGTTAAACCAGTAGAAGCGAAACTAGTTGAAGTACCATTAGCAACAACAACACCACCTAGTACACTAGCACCAACTGTGTAATTTGTTTCGTTGACTGGTGCATTAGGAGCCGTACTAGTTGTAGTTCTTATAACCAAATAATTACTCGCAGTAGGTGAAGCTGCAGTAAAACTTCCACTAACACCACCAGAATTAGCTATCAAACTCAAAGCAGTAGGCTGAGCTGTAGGTGCTGGACATGGTGGTATTACTAAATTAACACTTTGGATTCTCGACACACTCTCAGTTGCACAAGCAGCGTCTTTATGAACATGAAACCTAACACTACCTGAAACGGAGGCTGGTTGAGTGTAAGTAATTGGCGAAACACCTTGAGCTAAAACCACATTTGCAGTAGTAGTAACTGTAATAAAATCTGTTGCTACGCTACTCGAAAATCTATATATATCACCTGTTACAGCTCCAGTTAATGTAAAAGTATTATACTCACCAGCATAAGTAGAACCTATAGTCGTAATTGTGCCATTGTGGGCTACTGTTCCAGTGGTGTATGCAGCACCAAGGCATTGAGCATTGATTTTGCTATTCTGTATCAATCCCAAAAACAGGAAAGCAAATAAAGACAAATAATTTGTGAAAGTAAATTTCCTCATAGCAGTATAGTTTAGTAAGTAGGCAAAATAAGACAACTTATTCACACAACCATAATTAGATGCAAAAAGTGTAAGAAAAATCCATACTTCAACTGGGTTTATTTATTGTTTTGCTTTTTCAGGTTTACTCCTTACCTTTGCCGACCCTAAAAAAAGAATATGAGCCATCGCAGGGAATATGATATTGCATTCGTAGGGCTGAAGCAGGGTGTTCATGTATTTGAGTACAGGGTTGATGATAAGTTCTTTTTAGAATATGGTGAACAGGAATTTACCAATTGTATAGCTGATATTAAACTGAGTTTAGAGAAAAATGCCAGTTTTATGCAGCTTAAGTTTGATATTGGAGGTACTGTTGATGTTCTTTGTGATAGATGTGGTAATAACCTATCGAAGCAATTGTGGGATGAATTTACCATAATTGTAAAAATGACAGAGGAGCCAGATGCAATGAACGAACAGGAAGAAGATCCAGATGTTTATTACATAAGTAGAGGAGAAAGTCATTTACATGTTGCCGATTGGCTGTTTGAGTTTGTGAACTTAAGCATCCCTTTCCAAAAAATGTGCAATGAAGAAGAAATGGGAGGTTCTCAATGTAATAACGAAGTCTTGGAGAAATTGAGGAAAATGGAAGAAGATGTAAGAAAAGACAGTAGCAACCCTTTAATGAAGGGACTTGAAAAATTTAAAGATTTAGATAACTAAATATTTGGACGACTATTAAAAATTTGAATTATGCCAAATCCAAAACGTAGACACTCACAACAACGTAGTGCAAAAAGAAGAACGCATTATGTTGCTCAAGAAGTGACTTTAAGCAAAGACACAACAACAGGTGAAATTCACCCACGTCACCGTGCACATGTAAGTGAAGGTAAATTATTTTACAAAGGAAAATTAGTAGCTGAAAAAGCTCCTTTGAAAGCCTAAGTTATTGCCTCTTAAGGTACTGTACAATAATTACAGCTCTTTCTAACGAAAGGGCTTTTATAGTTTTATCCTTAATATCAATCTAAAGCATCGATTATGAATATTGGATTAGACATGATGGGTGGAGACTTTGCTCCTCTAGAAGCAGTAAAAGGACTTCAATTATTTTTTCAACAACAACCATCTAATACAACCACTATTTTTTGTATTGGTAATAACGAGCAGGTAGAACTATTATTAAAAGAATATGGTATTACCAATGTGCAAATGGTTCATGCCGAAGAAGTTATTGGATACCATGAACATCCAACAAAAGCATTAAAAGAAAAGCAAAAAAGTTCTATTGCTATTGGCTTTTATTTATTAGCTACTGGAAAAATTGATGCTTTTATAAGTGCAGGCAATACTGGTGCAATGTTGGTTGGAGCAATGTTTAGCATTAAAGCAATTGAAGGGGTATTGAGACCTACAATCGCTACAATCATTCCTAAAACAAATGGTTTAACAGGCTTATTATTAGATGTGGGCTTAAATGCAGATTGCAAACCTGAGAATTTAAACCAATTTGCTATTTTAGGAAGCCTTTATGCTAAACACATATTAAATATTGATGCCCCTAAAATTGGCTTGATGAATGTAGGTGAAGAAGAGGGCAAAGGCAATATTCTAGCCCAAGCTACTTACCCTATTTTAAAAGAAAATACCGATATAAATTTCATTGGCAATATAGAAGGGAGAGATATTTTTAACAATAAAGCCGATGTTATGGTTTGTGATGGCTTTACGGGAAATATTGTTTTGAAAATGGCCGAAAGCTTTTATGATATTGCTCAACAAAGAAACTTACACAACGATGCTTACTTAACCCGTTTTCATTACGAAAATTATGGAGGCACACCTGTTTTAGGGGTTGCCAAACCTGTAATTATAGGTCATGGTATAAGTAATGCCAAAGCATTTAAGAATATGATTCTTTTAGCTGAAAAAATGATTGAAAGCGATTTATGCAACAAAATGAAAACAAGCTTTCAAACAATTGCTTAAATTTTTAAAAGTAAATACTTTTCAACCCTTAGTTTTGATAAATAAATTTCATACACACTATTATGACTATAGAAAATTTTAAAGCACTAAGCCACGAACAAAAGTTATTAGAATTAAAACACGAAGGCGAATTATTGGGCTCTTATGAGCGTAATGCAGAAGATGATGGAGAAAAAACACCAGGCGATATTTTTCAATTGCACGACTTCTGGGTTTTCTTAAGTGAAGATGAAAAAATGGTTATTCCTACAAGAAGAGATCCATTGAACAAATAATTATAAAAAAGGCAATCAAAATTGATTGCCTTTTTTAATAGAATAAAATACTTTTAAACCGTTTCAGTTTCTTCTTTTTGTTTTAATGCAAAAACAATTTTACTGTTCTCTTTGTCTAATGATGCAAGTAGTGTATCGCCATTTTTAACACTCATATTCAAAATTTCTTCAGCCAAAGGATCTTCCAAATATTTTTGAATAGCTCTGTGTAATGGCCTTGCTCCATACTGAACATCATATCCTTTATCAGCAATAAAATCCTTCGCTTCGGTGCTTAATTCAAGGCCAAAACCTAAGCTAACCAAGCGTTTCATTACTCCTTTCATTAAAATGTCTATAATTCTAAAGATATTTTCTTTAGTTAATGAATTGAAAATAATCACATCATCAATTCTATTCAAAAACTCTGGAGAAAAAGTTTTCTTCAAGGCTTTTTCAATTACTGCTTTATTATTTTCTTCCTGATTTTGCATACGAGAAGCTGTTGCAAAACCTACACCATCACCAAACTCTTTTAATTGGCGAACACCAATATTTGAAGTCATAATAATCATTGTGTTCTTGAAATCTATCTTACGCCCTGCTCCATCTGTTAATTGACCATCATCTAATACTTGCAATAAAATATTGTAAATATCTGGATGAGCTTTTTCAATTTCATCTAATAGAATTACACAATACGGTTTTCTACGAACTTTCTCTGTTAACTGTCCACCTTCTTCATAACCTACATATCCTGGAGGAGCTCCAATTAAACGGCTTACAGTAAATTTTTCCATGTATTCACTCATGTCAATTCTAATTAAAGAATCTTCACTATCAAACATGTATCTGGCAAGACTTCTAGCCAATTCAGTTTTTCCAACACCAGTAGGACCTAAGAAAATAAAACTACCAATAGGCTTTTTTGGATCTTTTAACCCAACTCTATTACGTTGAATGGCTTTTACCACTTTTCCAATTGCTTCGTCTTGACCAATCACCATGTCTTTCATGTCATCGCCCATCTTACGCAACTTCTCAGTTTCGGCTTGCACCATGCGTTTCACAGGTATTCCAGTCATCATGCTTACTACCTCAGCAATATGTTCTTCATTAATTGGATAACGCTTATTCTTACTTTCTTCTTCCCAACTATTTTTTGCTTTTTCCAATTCTTCGCCTAAACGTTTTTCTTTATCTCTCAATGAAGCAGCTTCTTCAAAACGTTGGCTTTTTACAACCTTGTTTTTTTCGTTTTTAATTTCATCAATCTGTTTTTCTAACTCAACGATTTCGTTAGGTACATTGATGTTTTTTAAATGTACTCTTGCTCCAACTTCATCCAATACATCGATTGCTTTATCTGGTAAAAGCCTATCTGTCATGTATCGATCACTCAACTTCACACATGCATTAATTGCATCATTATCATATACTACATTGTGATAATCTTCGTATTTGCTTTTAATGTTGTTTAAAATCATTACTGTTTCTTCAACACTTGGTGGCTCTACAATTACTTTTTGAAAACGACGATCTAATGCACCATCTTTCTCAATGTACATTCTGTATTCATCCAATGTGCTGGCTCCAATGCATTGCAGTTCTCCACGAGCCAAAGCTGGCTTAAATATATTGCTGGCATCAAGGCTACCACTTGCACCACCTGCACCTACAATTGTATGAATTTCATCTATGAATAAAATAACATCTCTATTTTTTTCCAATTCATTCATAATGGCTTTCATGCGTTCTTCGAACTGACCACGATATTTTGTTCCAGCAACTAAAGCAGCAAGATCAAGAGAAATTACTCTTTTATCGAACAATACCCTACTTACTTTTCGTTGAACAATTCTTAACGCTAACCCTTCTACAATGGCAGTTTTACCCACACCAGGTTCTCCAATTAAGATAGGATTATTCTTCTTACGACGAGATAAAATTTGAGAAACTCTTTCAATTTCATTTTCTCTTCCAACAATAGGGTCTAAAGAACCCGACTCAGCCAATTTTGTAATATCTCTACCAAAATTGTCTAGTACAGGTGTTTTACTTTTTGCTCCAGCAGCTTGCTTTGCAGCTCCTGCACCACCACGTTGTTGAAATCCACCACTGCCTCTTTTTTCCTCATCAAAATCATCATCATCATTATCTGTGAATTCAGCTTTTGGAGGATTGGTTGGTGCTATACCCACCATACCCAATTCGTTTCTGAAAATATCATAATCTACATCAAATTGATTTAGTATTTGAGTAGCAATATTTTCTTTGTTCTTTAGAATACTTAATAACAAGTGCTCAGTTTCAACCAATGGGCTTTTTAAAGCCTTAGCTTCTAAAACAGTAACACGAATTACTTTTTCTGCTTGCTTAGTTAGTGGCAAGCTGTTAATATTGGCAATATTTTTACCAGTTTTATCTTTAACGGCAAGTTCAATCTCTTTACGTAATTCGTACAAATCAACATTCAATTGCTTCAGCACTTTAATGGCAATATTTTCACCATCTCTAATTAAGCCTAACAACAAATGTTCTGTACCTATAAAGTCATTTCCTAACCTTAAAGCCTCTTCCCTACTAAAGGAAATTATTTCTTTAACTTGTGCTGAAAAATTATTATCCATAATTGGTTTGGATTTATACAATGATAACAAATATTTTTGAGTGAACTAAACGTGCATTTATTCACACAATGTTAATGAGTACAAATTATGAATTTCAAAGTTGATACCAAAGAAAAATTTACGACGATAACTGTAAACGAAACTAATATTTATGCCAATGTGGCTGAAAGCCTTTCTGAGCTTTGCATTGCTTATTTATCGAAAGACGTAAAAAATGTAATTCTAAATTTACAGGCTGTAAATGATGTAGATGAAACCGCTGCAAATTCAATAGTAAAACTTCAACACAATTTTTATGAAGCACATGCAAGTTTTGTTATTTGTAATGTACAAGCACCTGTTGAAGATTTTTTAGACAAACTAGAATTACTAGAAATGATGAATATTACCCCAACTGAAAGTGAAGCTTGGGATATTGTTCAAATGGAAGAAATTGAACGTGAATTATTAGATGGCGATGATGTTGAATTTGATATTCAAGAATCTTAATTGAATAATTATAAAGCAATACCAAATAATTCTCCTGTTTTTCTTAAATCGTTTACAACTGTTTCTACCAAAGGAATTCCATCTTGCATTCTTTGAATTGAAGTTTCTCTTTCTGGGTCGCCAGGAATTAACACTTGATTGTAACCTGCAGCAGGTTTTGCACTTCTAAAACGCTGAATCCAATTATCCATGTGATTCTTAAAATCATCTGCAGGACGGAAAGCGTCTATCCGCATGGCACCAAAGAAATGACCTAATCCTTTACCTGGCATATTCTCAGGCATTTGAATATACGCTGGAAATGGAGGTGCCCAAGGTCCATAACTTGCACCACTTAATACTGCTGAAAAAATATCTACAATACTACCCAATGCATAACCTTTATGGCTGCCATGTTCTCTATCACTACCTAAAGGCAATAATGCACCACCTGTTTTTAATGCATGAGCATCGGTACTTTCATTACCTTCTTTGTCTTGCACCCAACCCAATGGTGTTGAAGCATTTTTCCTTTGCAAAATTTCTAACTTTCCATTAGCTGCTGTAGTAGTTGCAAAATCAGCCACAAATGGAGGTTGCTCATTTGCAGGAATAGCCACAGCAATTGGATTTGTGCCTAACATTTTTTCAATAGAGAAAGTTGGAGCAACCAACGCACTAGCATTAGTCATTGCAATACCAATCATATCATGTTCTAAAGCCATCATTGCATGATATCCAGCAATCCCAAAGTGGTTACTATTTTGAACACTTACCCAACCGGTACCCACATTTTTAGCTTTGTCAATTGCTATTTGCATTGCTTTGGGTGCAACTACTAAACCTAAACCAGCATCCCCATCAACTGTAGCTGTAGAAGGTGTTTCATGTATAATTTTTATAGCTGGATTTGCATTAATTCTTTTGGATTCCCACAAACGTACATAACCACTTAAACGTGCAACACCATGGCTATCTATGCCTCTAACATCAGCATTCAACAAAACAGTTGTTGCCACACTTGCGTCAGTATCTTCACAACCAATACGTTTAAAAACATTGAAAGTAAAGTTATATAGATGTTCGTAAGAGAAAATTTGTTCTGCCATAATGCAATATTACTGTGCTAAAATTTATTTTACACTTCTGCCTGGCAAATCATCTATTGCTTTGCCAAAGTTTTTACCGGGTTCTGCACCCAACACAATTTCTAACATTCCACCACGCATGATATCAAAATGTTTGAGATAAGATTTTGTGTAAGGCTCCCCGTTTAACAAAACTTCTTTAATGTATTTATTTTTTAAACTTGCCTCCTTAACTACTACTCTAAACAAATGCCCATCAGGTAATTGTAATGCACTTTCTTGCACCAATGGCACACTCAAAACATATTCACCATTTGCAGGGTTAACTGGGTAAAAACCCAATACACTAAAT
>CALRLF020000082.1:0-18518 GCA_943368475.1 Allobosea thiooxidans | reverse complement strand
TAGAAAGTATATCTTATAGCTAAACCTCCCCATCCACCTTCAAAATAATTATAACCAACTAAGTTAAAAGAAGGCTGCCAATCGATACTCATATTAATGGGAGCACCTTTAATTTTGTAATCCAAACCTAAAACTCCATCCACACCAATTGCAACACCATTATCACGGGTAGCATATTCTTTTTTCCACTTATCGTTCCAAAAACCAATGTGTGCACCAGGACCAGCATACCATTTTAAGCCAGGAGCACCATTTACTTGGCCATGAAATTCATATAAACCTGTAATTCTACTACCATAATTCCAAAAGTAACCTAGTCCTTCAATGGCTACATTATTTTTAATAAAGTGCTTTATACTAATAGCACCTGGATATGCTTTAATACCAAGGGCAGTTTTGTAATCAGAACCTAGGCTTTGTGCATTGGTTGCAATTGCTCCAATTAAAAGCAGAGAAAAGAGCATCATTTTTTTCATAACTAACATTTTTTGTTCATTTATGTAGTTAGGAAAACCGTGCCATCTTTTATTTTTAACCAAATGAGCCGAAAAACCAGAAATAACCACATTTTTGCAGAAATGTATTCCCGATGCTTAATGGAAAGAAAATAATTGTAGTTTTTCCAGCCTACAATGCAGCAAAGACTTTAGAACAAACTTATAATGAGATACCTTTTGATATTGTTGATGATGTTATATTGGTAAATGATGCTAGTAAAGACAATACAGTTGCTGAGGCTGAAAGATTGGGTATAAAACACATTGTTACCCATCAAAAAAATCGTGGCTATGGAGGTAATCAAAAATCTTGTTACAATAAAGCAATAGAGTTAGGTGGCGATATTGTAATTATGGTACATCCCGATTACCAGTATACACCAAAATTAATTATGGCCATATGTAGCATCATTGCCAATGATGTTTATCCAGTTGTGTTTGGTTCTAGAATTTTGGGTAAAGGGGCATTAAAAGGTGGTATGCCCATGTATAAATTTATAGCTAATCGTTTATTAACTTTTACGCAAAATATTTTATTGAATCAAAAGCTAAGTGAATATCACACAGGCTACAGGGCATTTAGTAAAGCAGTTTTAGAAAAAGTAAATTTTGAGGCCAATAGCGATGATTTTGTTTTCGATAATCAAATGGTTGCTCAAATTTTTGATGCAGGGTTTGAAATTGGTGAAGTTACCTGCCCTACAAAATATTTTGATGATGCATCTTCTATTAATTTAAAAAGAAGTACTGAATATGGCCTAGGTGTTTTAGGTGTTTCGTTTGGTTATTTCTTTAAAAGATTGGGCTTGTATAATTCGCCAATTTATAAGCATAAAAAATAAGCATATAACTTTGAGCTATTTGCTTATTTTGATTATATCATTTTCTGAAATTTTAATGTATAATTACTCTATTATTTTTTCTAAGTAAACAAATTTTCCACTAGATGTAATTCCTTGAATAATTACTCTAATTTTTTTGCAGTTATCACTATTGTAAAAACTAATAGGAAAAGTTTTATTATCAGAATTGATTATAACAGAAGGATTCCAATACAAAGTAGTTCTGTTATCTTTCTTTATAAAGTTCTCTTTTGTGCTTTTGTAAACAGGTGAATTAAATATTTCAGCTGTTGAGTATCCTGGTAAAGAAAGTTTATTAAGTTTAGTAAGGTTGTTATCTACAAATCCATCTTCAAACTTTTTAGTATATACTGCTAATGCACCACCAACACCATCACTGCCAAAGAAGCCATTAGTAAATATTTTAACCATAGCAATATTTTGCATAGGTACAGTTAAAAGTACAGATGCATCAGCAGGAAATTCATCTAAATATAATGCCATATAAATTGGACCACCAGACAAGCTCATTGTATTACGATATTGAACTTTGTAATTGGGCATTGTTCCTGTAACTGTTAAATAAGAAAAACGACCTTGTAAGTACTGGAAAATATTACCGCCCAAAGGAGGAGGATTGTTTACAAAATCTATTACAGATCTGCTCATGCCACTAAACATACCTCTTGAATAGCGTTCATCTAATTGCTGTGTAGGACTTTTCTTTTTTGCTGCAATAACAGTAACACCTGCTATGGTTGTGCCAGATGTATCTACAACTCCTATATCTGCTAAAGTTGGTTTTAATGGTTCAGGTAAAAAAGCTGCAATATGCTGCCAAGATTGCACATTTAAAGGAGCTTTAAATTGGTTGAATAATGAAGTTGAATTGTTAGTAATTTCAATAGCCTTGTCCTTATTTTTTTTACTGTTATTTTGGTAAAAAACAGTGGCAGTATCTTCAAACAATAAGCCATCTAAAATAAAATTCCCTTCTTTATCTGTAGTTGCTGATAAATAATTAATGGATGAATCTTTGGTTTGAACAATTAATGTTAATTCTGTTTCAGGTAATATCTTTTTTCCATTGCTGGTTGCTATTCCTTTTAATGAAATATAATTATCTGCTGCAATTGCTGTTTTTGATTCTTTGGTAGTTTGTAATCTACTAAAGTCAGTATATCGTGACTTTTGAGTAAGCAACAATAAATCTGTTTTTTGTTCAACTAATTTTACTGTTTCATTTAAGTTTATTGTGTTCTTAACAAATGATTGTTCTAATTTATTGTATAATAATAAAGCGTTAATCATATTGCTACTTTCGGTCGCTACATCTTTATTTGCATTAGTTACTGATATAGAAAAATTACCTTCCAAACTATCTGGTAAACTTAAAGTGAATACATTTTTTTCTCTGTATGAAGAGCTAATGGTATCTAGTGTTAAGATTGGGTTGATGGAAAAATCTTGATTGTTTACAAAAGTTTGGCGTTGTGCAAGAACATGATTGTCTCTATCAAACACAACAATATTAATAATACCACTACTTAAGTTTTTTGTGGGAATTGTACCTGTAAAAACAGATTTGTTTTCTGGGAAGTTTGTTTTAAATAAGAGTTCGTTATCTCTATGACCTATAATGTAAGCTGGTTGAACATTTACTACATTTATTGCAAACATTTTACCAGCATTGGTTGTTGCAATTTGCAATGCAACACCTTTTTCTTGTGCTATAGGTAAATTAGCTTCAATGACATTTACAGACTCTGTTATAATGGCTTTATATTGTTCACCAAGTTTAGGAATAAGGCCAAATTTACCCATTCCGTTAACGGCTGTTGAAAATTGCGTTAATGTATCTCCTAAAGAGGAAACGATTACACCATTGACTTCTAGTGGTAATCCATTATTAGAAGTACAAGTAAATCCAACTAAATTTAAAACACCTGCAACAAAGTTTCCTCCTTCGGGGAAGAATGAAATTGTTGTTTTAGTAGTAGAAACATTTATTTTATTGTTTGGTAAACCGATTATCAAATTCTTTTGATAAAAATCTTTGGAGTCGAATTGCATCATCCATTTGGTATAGGCTCTTAGCAGGTAGTTACCTATGGGTAAATTTGTAGGCAAACTAATATTTCCATTGGCAACACCATTTAGTATTGGAAATATTTTTTGGCTAACTAATTCACCAGCAGTATTTATAATTTCAATTTTAACACCAGTACTTTTTGTATCAGGAACTCCAGATGTTGTAAAGTATGCCTTTAACCAAATCGTTTCTCCAGGGTTATAACTCTGTTTATCAAAGTGAATGTAAATGTTTTCCTGCTGGAGTAATGCCAGCTTATTGTCGAAATAATTACTATCGGTTTGTGCTTTTGCCGAAAATAAAAGCAAAATAGTACTTGCAAAAAATGAGTAAATAAATTTCATATCACAATATAATACATATATTTATATCGGATATATAATTAATGTTAATTTTTTATACATTTTTTATTTCAGCAACCAATTTTTGTAATGCAGCTTTTGCATCGCCAAACAACATTGAAGTTTTAGGAGCAAAAAATAAATCATTTTCTATACCAGCATAGCCTGGTTTCATGCTTCTTTTATTAACGATTACATTTTTTGCAGTTTCAACTTCTAAAATTGGCATACCATAAATAGGAGAAGATGGATCGTTTTTAGCAGCTGGATTTACCACATCATTAGCACCCAATATAAGCACTACGTCAGTGCTCTTAAATTCTTCATTGGCATCTTCCATTTCTAATAATTTTTCATAACTCACATCTGCTTCTGCCAATAAAACATTCATGTGTCCAGGCATACGTCCTGCTACAGGATGAATGGCATATTTCACTTCTACACCTTTTTCTTCTAATAATTTTTCTAACTCATGACAAATATGTTGTGCTTGTGCAACAGCCAACCCATAACCCGGTACAATCATTATTTTACTTGCATAAGCCATAATTGTAGAAGCATCGGTTAAAGAAATTTCTTTGTAGTTGCCTTGCTCCTTAGAATGAGCAGATTTTGCAGCACTAGCACCAAATGAGCCTAGTAATACATTTTTCAAGCTTCTGTTCATGGCTTTGCACATGAGTAATGTAAGCAATGTGCCAGCTGCACCTACTAAAATACCTCCAGTTAACATTACCTGATTGCCATACAAAAAACCACCAAATGCAGCAGCCATGCCTGTAAAGGAGTTTAATAAAGAAATTACAACAGGCATATCGGCTCCACCAATTGGCAAAACGAACATTACTCCGTAAACAAGTGATAAGGCAAGTATACCATAGAATAATGGAATATGCTGGCTTACCAAAGCTGCTTTTGCAAGACTGCCATCTTGTGTCATGAAGTTATATGGAAAATCGGCAGGCGTAATTGGTGTTATGTAAACGAAATAACCAACATAGCTGAGTAAACCTATTAATAAAACCAAGTTTACATAAGATTGACCTTTGAATGAAATGTCTTTTACTTTACCATTTAGTTTGCCCCAAGCAATCATACTGCCTGCAAAAGAAACAGCACCAATTACCATTCCTGTTACAATAATTAAAATTTTGAGATGCGTTAAATCATCATAAACAAAATAAAAGCCTGGCAAATTTCTTACAGTATCAGCAGGAAAAGGGACTGTATTTTCAGAGGAAAACACATGTTTAAATTCCATTACACTTATTAACATAGCACAAGCTCCTCCCATTCCATTAAACAAACTAACCATCTCGGGCATGGCTGTCATTTGTACTTTCTTAGCTACTAAAAAACCTACCAATGTACCAATGATTAAAGCACCAAAAATCCAGATGTAGTTGTGCAGTTTTTGACCTTCTTCATCTCTGTACAAAAAGATGGTTCCAAAAATGGCAATGGTCATTCCAAATGCTGCCACAAGATTTCCTTTTCTTGCACTTTCTGGGTGTGACAACATTTTTAAGCCAATGATGAATGTAAGAGAACCTATTAGGTAAATAATGGTGAGTAAACTCATGGTATGAAAATTAATTAGTAAGAAATTTAAGTTTATGCTTTTTTCTTTTTAAACATCTCAAGCATTCTATCAGTAACTACAAAGCCACCAACAACATTCAATGTGCCTAAAACAACAGCTAAAAATCCTATACCAAGAGCTAAGTAGTCATTTGCGTCAACCCTGCCCATAACAATGATTGCACCAATAATTACTACACCATGAATGGCATTTGCACCACTCATTAATGGGGTGTGTAAAACACTTGGAACTCGTCCTATTACTTCAATACCTAAAAAGATAGAAAGTAGAACGATGTACACCATTTCTATGTGGGCAGTAAACCAATGTAGTAAGTTTTGTAGCATAATTTTATGTTTAAGGTAAAAGGTGTAAGGTTTAGGGAAAAGGGTTAACTAATTTGCGGCAATACTCTTTCATGTACAATTGCTCCAGCGTTGGTAATGCAAGTTCCTTTCACTAAATCGTCTTCAAAATTTAATTCCATATTACCTTCTTTGGTAATAATGAGCTGTAAAAAATTCAATACATTTTTACCATACATTTTACTTGCATCGAATGGCATACCACTTGGTAGGTTGCTATTGCCAACAATTAAAACACCTTTATCGGTTGTAAAGTGTTCATTGTTTTTTGTAAGAGGTGTATTGCCTCCTGTGGCTGCTGCAAGGTCTATAATTACACTTCCATTTTTCATACTATCAAGCATAGGTTGTGTAATTAAAATAGGGGCTTTTTTGCCAGGAATTTGAGCTGTTGTAATAATAACATCACTCTTAGCAACGCTTTCAGCAATGCGTTGTTGCTGTTTTTGTTTGTACTCTTCATTTTGCTCAACTGCATAACCACCAGCTTTGCTGGCATCGGCTGCACCTTCTACTTCAACAAACTTTGCACCTAAACTTTGCACCTCTTCTTTAACCGCAGGACGAGTGTCGAAGACTTCAACAACTGCTCCCAAACGTTTAGCAGTTGCAATGGCTTGTAAACCTGCAACACCAGCACCTAATATTAAAACTTTTGCAGGAGGAATACTACCTGCTGCAGTCATAAACATGGGGAAATATCGAGGTAATAAAGTAGATGCTAATAAAACAGCTCTGTAGCCAGCAATATTCGCCTGACTGCTTAATACATCCATACTTTGAGCCCTTGTGGTTCTAGGAATCATATCTAAGCTAAATGAACAAACATTTTTACTTGCCCATGCTTTCATTAATTCGTAGTTGAATAATGGCTGAAAAACACCTAAAATTGCTGCACCTGTTTTTAGTTGAGCAATATCTGCATCAGCTAAAGGATTTATACTTAAAACTAAATCACTTTTTAAAGCTTCCTCTCTGCTAACAATTGTTGCACCAGCATCTACATATGCTTGGTTAAATGCACTGGCAGTAAAGCCTGCACTATCTTGCACAACAACTTGTACATTTTTTTTGATTAAAGCTGAAACTTGTTCTGGTAAAAGGGAAACTCGATTTTCTCCGTTGGGTTCTTTAAGAATTCCTGCGATCATTGTTAAATTTTGTAGCGTGAAATTACTTAATTGATAGAATCAAGTGTAGCAGAGTTACGAAATCGATTGCTTGTACTTGACTGTTAAATATCTTACAAAGTAACAGTATTATGTAGTAGCTTTTTTAAAAGCGTATAACAAAATCTTGTTTTACTTTAAATTCCTTTTTAAAGAAAAGAATGCCAATAAAGAATAAATCTATACTGAGTTTTACGGATGGATGATTTTTAATTTCAGTCCATGCTTGCTCCATTTCTTTGCTCCAATGAACATCGTCGAAAATTAAAATACTATGGTCTTGAATATGTGGAAGTAGTTGATGAAAATAGTTGATGGTTGGCTGGTATCGATGATTACCATCGATAAATGCAAAATCGACAGTTTTTGTTTTTTGCAAAGTTGACGGAAGCGTTAAATCGAAATTACCTTCTACAATAGCAATATTTTTTAGGTTCAGGTAAGTAAAATTTTTCTTAGCAACTTTGGCAACAGCCGTTGAGCCTTCCATTGTTGTTACTTGACTATTTATTTTGGCACTTGCCAAGTAGCTGGTTGTAATACCCAATGAAGTGCCTAACTCAAGTATGTTGGTTGGTTGATAATAATCGACCATTCTAAACATTAATTGAGCAAATTTTTTGGGTTTTAGTGATGATGCAGCAATTTCTCGAACCTTTCTTTGTTTGGTTAAACCAGTACGAGAGCCTGCACCAAAATCTTCTATTAATAAAATCTCATCATTTTGTAATAACAATAAGCGTAAATTTTCTATTGCTTCATAAGCATAAAACTTTCGATTGTCATTTAGTACATTGGTTACAAAATCAAAAGTAAAAGGAGAATGTATTCCATGACCTTTGCCATTATCTGCAGTTAGATAATATTTAGCAAATTTGATTCCTAATTGTACAGGTGAATACATGTTATTTTAATTGCTGACTTGGTAAACGTTTCAGCAGCCAAAGTAAAGCATAAACTGCTACGAATAAACACAAGTAGTTTAAGATTTTAAATTCTGCCAGGTAAGGCATATAAAACAAAATATCCAATGTGGCTTGCTGGTTAAATAGACTGTTGTATAGCATAACAATAACATTCCACTGAAGTATTACAAACATTGCCAAACTGAGTACTATATTTCTTGCTAATTTTTTAGATAAAAATAAATAGGGTAGGGTAATGAGTAGAATAAATTTGATTTCAAACCAACCCAATTGTATTGGTTGTTTTGGAATTTTATCTACTTTAATATTTAGGGAAAGAATAAATTTAAGTAACTGATAAAATTGATACAATAAATACCAACTGTATAAGATGAGTAAATGGTTGCTAACTGTAAGCAAATTTTTAAACCAAATGGCTGTTTCTTTCTTAAAAAATAATGCTCCAACAATTATAAAAAGTATACTGAAAGTGTAAGCAACATCAATAAATTCGAACAGCATAATTATATTTTTTCCCAGGTTTCGAAACTGTAATCATACAAATGTTTTAAATCTGCTTTGCACAAACGTTCTGCAATTTTTTGCCATTTTTTTAGGTTGAGTTCAGGGAAAAAAGCATCTCCTTCAATTTGTGTATGTACCCTTGTTAAATAAACCTTGTCTGCTTTAGCTAAAGATTGAGTATAAATTTCTCCTCCACCAGCGATAAATAACTCTTTATAGTTATGCGATTTAGCTACAAATATTGCATCATCTATACTGGTAACAGTTACAACTCCTGGTGCTTGCCAATCTTTTTGACGGGTGATAACAATATTTAATCTTCCATTTAATGGTTTATTGCCTAAACTTTCGAAAGTTTTTCTTCCCATTGCAACAGGCATTGCCCAAGTAGTATTTTTAAAAAACTTTAAATCGTTGGGTAAGTGCCACAACAATAAGTTGTTTTTACCTATGGCATTATTTTCAGATGCTGCAACAATGAGTGATATAATCATTTGAGGTGTAAGGTTTAAGGTTTAAGGTTTAAGGTGTAAGGTGTAAGGTGAGTTTTCTGTTTTAAAGGCTTCTACCTTTTACCTTCAAACTTTTACCTTTAATTAAACTGCCACAGGAGCTTTGATATGTGGATGATATTGATAATTTTCTAGCACAAAATCTTCAAACTTAAAACCGAAAATATCCTTTACGTCAGGATTTAATTTCATGGTTGGTAATTCGTAAGGTAAACGAGTTAATATTAGTTCTGTTTGTTCAATATGGTTATTGTATAAATGTACGTCGCCAAAACTATGTACAAAATCGCCAACTTGTAAATCGCAAACTTGTGCAATCATCATTGTAAGCAATGCATAAGATGCAATGTTAAAAGGAACGCCTAAAAAAACATCGGCACTTCGTTGATACAATTGGCAACTTAATTTGCCATCGGCAACATAAAACTGAAACAAACTATGGCAAGGCATTAAAGCCATTTTTGGCAATTCAGCAACGTTCCATGCACTTACAATTAATCTGCGACTGTCGGGATTTGTTTTTATTTGATTGATTACATCTGTAATTTGATCAACCACTTGTCCATCTGAACCTTGCCAGCTTCGCCATTGTTTGCCATAAACGGGTCCTAAATCTCCATTTTCATTGGCCCATTCGTTCCAAATACTTACACCATGATCATTCAAATATTTAATATTGGTATCGCCATTTAAAAACCAAAGTAATTCGTAAATAATGCTTTTTAAATGTAAACGTTTGGTGGTAACCAATGGGAAACCTTTTTGTAAATCGAAACGCATTTGGTAACCAAAACAGCTAATAGTGCCTGTACCAGTACGATCGTGTTTTTGTGTACCGTTATCTAAAATATGTTGCAGTAGCCTGTGATATTGTTCCATAACTGCAAATTAAACATTCGCTGTGGTAATAAGCTAAAATCAGTTTTTTGATGGGGAATAGTTGTGAATAGAAAGATGACTGCATCAAAATGAAAGAGGAAACTTTAATAGAAAACTAAACTCAGTATTATTTTTTAAGTTTAAAAGTGCTTGTTATTTTTTTAAATAATTGAATATGATCTAGGTTATTACTTTTCGAAACTGCATGTATTGCGTAATACCTAGTAGAGTCAAATAAATATACATCATATTGAAATCCATCTTTTTTTAAATCAGTTGTAATTTCAATACCAGATAAATTGCTTTGGTAAATATTTTTTGTACTAATAATTTTTTCAGCACCTGAATTCAATCTTCTTTGTACACTTGTAAGAGCAAATTTCTTTTGTTTATTTTTTTCTATATAGGAAGGTATTACCATTACCAAATAACTTAATGAATCTTTTATGCTCGAAAGTAATTCACCAGAAGTATTAAAATATGCTCCAGTTTCCATTACAATACTTGCAAATTTTAAAGGACTATGCATTGTATTTAAGGTAAATGATAGTTGGTCTAAAGGGTTGGCTTTAATATTTTCATCAATTCTAAAAGAAAGTAGCGATTGTTTGATATCATTCGAAAGACTGTTATCTAACTCTTGGGATAAATTTGCTGCTACAATTATGCATGTGCTGTCTTTGCTGTAGATTAACGTCCAAAGTGTGGTAAAATCATTTGAAAATTGATTATTATAGTTATTTTCTTTTATGAGCATTAGTTCAATTGTTCCTCTTTTAAAAACGCTGTCAAAAGAAAGTGTATTATTATTTTTTTGATAGCTCTTTTTCATTACTTCAATTGAAAAAGGTAACTCAGCAACTTTTATTGCACTTTGATATTTGTTACTAAATAAACCCATAAAATCTTTACTTGGTAAGTATGAACTATTTGGTGGCACAATCGAAAAGTTAGTTCCTGGTAAAATAATCGGTTTTGAAGTTTGCACTTGCTTCGACTGTGCTTGCAAGTTGGATATCAAATTCAAGAATAGACAAAATGTGAGAAATGTTCTAAACATTCAGATAAACAATTTTAGGATGAACTTATTAAACAAAATATCTGCAATTTCAAATATATTTTATTTGTTGGTAGATTATATAAATTCATTTTGTAGTTAATGTGGATAACTGAAATGGATTTCTTTCTTTCTGCACAACGCTCCAATAAGTGTAATTGAATGACAATTGGGTCTTAGTTTTATGGTGCTTACTAATCCGTTTATCTATGAAGTCCATAAAACTTTACATCCATCTTCTATGGATGTTTCTTTTGACTGTATTAGTTGCAAACGCTCAAGGTGGTGGTTTTAACCCAACAGGTTATGCCTCATCGTTGAGAGATGCACTTAAAGAACCTTCTGGTATATCTACGATTAGTGTATATTATACCCGAGGGTTAATATTTGATATTGAACAGGGGAAACCTGCTCCTGATGCACCTTTTGAAAAATTAGGTGAGTTGAGCAATCTTCGAACAATTCGTTTGAATGGTTGTCCGGCTAATTTTAATCAGGAGAGTTTTTTCTGTAACCTTAGCCAAGTGAAACAATTGGAATCGCTTGAACTGAGAATGAATTTTCGACAGTTGGGATTGTTAACAGAACAATCTTTAAAGTGCTTGAAAAAATTAAAGAATTTAAGAAGATTAAATTTACCAAGTCAATATCCACCAGAAGAATACAATAAGTTGCAGGAATTACTGCCTAACTGTGAAATAATCATTAATATGAATTTTGAAGGAGCCTAAAGCTCCTTTTTTATTTCTACTATTTCAACTCTATTGTTTGAAATTGAATATGAGCTGTATGCAGGGCCTTTTCTAATCGTTCTTTATGTGTATCAGTAATAAAAACCTGTCCATCATCTTCTTTACAAACCCAGTTCAGCAAATTGAACATTCTATTTTCATCTAACTTCTCAAAAACATCATCTAATAATAAAATAGGAGCAAAGCTTTTATTATTTTTAAGTGTTTGCCATTCGGCTAATTTTAAAGCAAATAATAAACTTTTTCTTTGACCTTGTGAAGCTTGATTCTTAAAAGCTATATTACTCATAGTTATAGCAATATCGTCTTTATGTATACCAACAGTTGTTCTTTGTAGTATTAGATCTTTTGATAAGTTATTGTTGAGTAAGCTTTCGAATGTGTTTTGATTTAACTGACTTTCGTAGCTTAGTTCTATAGCATCATTTTTATCAGCGATTTTAAAATAATAAGAAAGTACAAGCGGTAGAAAATCTATTGTAAATAATTTTCTTTGTTCAAAAATGTAATTACCTTTTTGTGTAAGTTGATTGCTGTAAATATTTAGTAACGTTTCGTCTAAATTACCTTGTTCATTGGCTTGTTTTAATAAGCTATTCCGTTGCTGTAAAAGTTTGTTATAGTCTATAAGATGAAGTAAATATGTTTTGTTTATTTGCGAAAGAATTGTGTCAATAAATCTTCTTCTTTCTTCACTGCTTCCTGTGATCAGCTCTACGTCGTCTGGAGCAATCATTACACAAGGATAGTTGCCAATATGCTCAGAAAATTTCTTATAAATTTCTTGATTAATTAAAAATTCTTTTTTGTTATTTTCTCTTAAAATGCAAATCAATTGTTGTGCATCTTCTTTTAGTAAATAGTTGCCCTCTATTCTTAGCCCAGCCAACCCTTGATGTACATTTTGTGCATCTGTTCTTCCAAAATAGCTTTTTGTAAATGACAAATAATAAATGGCATCGAGCAAATTGGTTTTGCCAGTTCCGTTGGGTCCACAAATAGCCACTACTTTTTGTGTAAAAGTAAATTGCTGAAACACATAATTTCTAAATTGTGTGAGTGATATATTATTTAATTGCAGCATTATAATGGCTGCAAATTAACTGAATATTATAGCAATTGTAGCTTAGTTTAATTCGTGTATACAAGCTTGAAGTTCGTCTAAATATTTGCCGTATAGTTTTTTGAGATACCATTTGGTATAATAATACACACCAATTGCTAATACAAGCATATAAACAGCCAAGAAAACAATGATTTGTTTAGTGTTAGAGAATAGAGAATTTAGTTTATCAAACTCTTCAAAGCTGTCTCCGTTTTTACCATCTTGATAGCCAAGATAACCTGAAAAGAAAATGCAAATAGGTATTAAACTCATCGAAAACTGGAAGTAACGTTTAGTAAACTCTTTTAATGTTGCATGAATAGTTACCAAGTTTTCTTTTACAGGCATATTTGCATTTGCTAATTGCGTTATTTTCTTTAATAAATAAAATAGAAGTATTAAAAATGCAAGAAACAGAAAGCCAAATACCGAAAAATAAATATTAAAACTATGGTGTTTGCTGGTTATACCAATATAGGCAAAACCTATAATTGCTAAAATGCAAAAGGCAATCTCAAACCATAAACTCTTTTTTAGTTTATGTAAAATAGATTGTGTTTTACGGGTTAGTAAAATAGCGATATCTGCAGGAGATTTTTGACCTCTTGACTCATCTAACTTTTGCTTCAATTGTATTTTCAGTTCGTCTAGTTCCATAACATTTATTTTTAGGACAACTGATAATGTTTTTGTGTTTGTTCTTTCAATTTTACTTTCAATCGGTTCATTTTCACTGCTACATTATTGGCACTAATTCCCAGCATTTCGCCAATTTCTATATAACTATAATCTTCTAGATAAAGCATTATTAAAGCTTTGTCAATTTTGCTTAATTCTCCAATTGCTTTATACATTGCACTTACCTGTTCTTCAATTGGGTTGTGGCTTTCAGTAGTATCTGGAAGAATATCTGTAGAAAAAACAGTTACTTGTTTTTTTTCTTTTCTAAAAAAAGTAATGGCAGTATTTAATGCAACACGATACAACCATGTCGAAAATTTTGCATCGCCTCTAAAAGTGGGATAAGCTTTCCAAGCTTGTAAAGTAACTTCTTGAAACAGGTCTTCCTTATCAGCATAGTCATTCATATACACACTACAAACTTTGTGTATAATATTCTGATGCTTATTCAGTAGTTGTATAAATTCCTGTTCAGGCACTAATAATTACAAATTGAAAATTAGAAATTAAAGATTAATAACTAAAGGCTAAAAAATTAAATAACCCCAAACTAAAAACTAATTGGCGTTACTTTATAGCCTTGTTTTCTTAGCAAATAAATTACTCCTTTTTTGCCAGCCAAATGTCCGGCACCAACAGCAATAAAAGTAGGCATTGCTGCAATTTCTTTTTCAATTACAGGGATCCAATTTTTATTTCTTTTATCAAGTAATGTTTTTTCGTAGTTGCCCAAGTCTGTATCTCCACTAATACCTTTTTGCATTTTATTAATGTCTTGCTTTTTATATAAGGCAACCATTTCATTCATTTGTTCTTTCCCATCTAATTCAAACAAAGTTTTTTTAAGCATTTTAGCTTGCACATTGTAAGGGATGGTTTCAAAAACATTTAGTTGGTCTTCTATGGTTTCTAAACCTTTCACTTCAATGCCATCAGCTTTAGCTAATTTCTCAAATTCTTTTTCAAAAGCAATCGGTGTACAACCCAATAAAGATGGGTACAACATAGAAGTTAGCATAAATGGTTTATATGTATCTACCATGCTTAAGGGAATCTTGGTTTTTGCCTGAAACAGTTTTGCAACTGAATCATAATCGGCTGGTGATAGATAATCTTTTAACGTTTTACCATCTTTCATCTTAATATTCTTCATCATTTTGGTGGTTAACGATGGATCGTCAATGTCTATCTCTAAAAACATTTGTTTGCTTTGCTTTACCAATGCTTTTAATGTATCGTTCATATTAAAATCTGTAGGACAAAGCATGTGAAAAGTACCATACAAGTATGATGGACTGCTCATATCTTTTCCTTCAATTTTCCATAACAATGATTTCTCTTTAGGTTGTTGTGCAAAACTTGTAAATGTTGCAACAAGCGATAAAATGGAAAGTAGAACCTTCTTCATTCACGTAAATTTTATTATTGGTAGATAAATGTGTTTAAATATTACAAAGCAAAAAAAAGTCCCGAGTAAAAACAAGGGACGATAACCAAAACCAACTGCTTTATTGGAACACTGATAACACAGATCGAACAGATTTTCACAGATAATTTTTAATCTTATTCTGCCTTGCAGAATAAGATATACATTTTAATCCTTCCAATCCGTGTCATCCGTGTTCCATTGTATTTACTGTATTGTAATTTGTTTTGCTGCAACTTTTACTTCCTCTTTTTTAGGAATGTATAATTGCAATACACCATTTTCGTATTTTGCTTGTATAGCATCAGCGTTTACTTTTTCATCTAAAGTAAAGCTGCGTTTAAAGCTGTTGAAGCTAAATTCACGTCTAATGGTTTTGTAATCTTTGTTTTCAGCTTGTTCAGCTTTTTCAAAAGAGATGGTTAATAAACCATTTTCAACCACTACTTTAAAATCTTCCTTGTTGCGGCCAGGTGCATTCAATTCTACATGATAGCCTTCACTAGTTTCATGAATGTTTACTGGTGGAACACTAAAGTTTTGTGCTTGTACATCTCTTCCCCAAGTGGTTGGAAAATTGAAAAATAAATCTTCAAAAATGCTGTTTGCTACTCTTGCATTGTTTTTTACGAGTGTCATAATTATTCGTTTTTAAGTTTTAAAAATTAATTTGTTTGTAAAAAACATTTTTCAAACAGCATACCATCGCATTTTTTCAAGTCATTCTTTCCATTTTCAATAATATTTAATGACATAGTGACACTTTCGATTATAGAAAAAAGTCACTTTGTCTACTTTTTCCTTCAAAATGCTATACTTAATTGTTTTATTTTTGCTTTTCACAATTAAAAAAACAATTAAACATATGTATCCAGCCGAAATCGTTTTGCCAATGAAGGCAGAACTTACAGAAGAAGGTTTCAACGAAATGTTAACTGCCGATGATGTAGAAGCTACTTTTAAAAAAACAGGAACAACTTTAGTAGTTATCAATTCTGTTTGTGGTTGTGCTGCAGGTACTTGCAGGCCAGGTGTAGTGATGGCTGTAAATAATGCCACCAATCGTCCTGATAATTTGGCAACCAGCTTTGCAGGTTTCGATGTAGAAGCTGTACAAAAAGTACGTGAGCATTTGTTGCCTTATCCTCCATCTTCTCCAGCTATTGCTTTAATTAAAGATGGTCAGGTAGTAAGTATGGTAGAGCGTCATCAAATAGAAGGTCGTCCAGCACAAGTTATTGCTCAGCATTTAATTGCCGAGTTCGATAAATATTGCAATTAGTTTTTTTCATTAATGGGTTAGTAAGTAAAGTAATCCCGTCAATTTTTATTGATGGGATTTTTTTTGTACACCAACATGGGTAATGCTAATAATCAGCAGCCCCGCTTTTCACTGCTACTACGCCACAATGCCTAATGCACATGGTTCGACTACGCTCACCATTTTCTTCAGCGTGGTATTCGTTTCAATCGGGTGTAGAAATTAGGCTTTGGAATTTCTAATGTACTAGTAACCAATTATTTCCCTCCTGTGGAGGGATAGGGGTGGTTTTCTCTTTTTTTGTTAGCCAATAATTAAATTCTATTGTTCTACAAGTCTTATAAAACTAAATTTTAATTGCTTTTACTCATATCCACTTTTAATAACTGTAAGTATTATTTTAAAGCGTCCATTTGGTTTTATATGGCTGGGTTTGTGTGCAGGAATTAATATTCCATTTCCTGTATTTAATGTAGATGCTATTCCATCAATAACAATAATTGCACTGCCATCAATAATTTGTGCATAGGTGTCAAAAGGTGAGGTTTTTTCATTCAATCCTTCGCCACTTTCAAATGCCATGGCATTAATAGAGCCAGTAACTTTTTTCAGGATTGATTTGCTAACAATGGCATTTAGTTCGTATTCGATCAATTCTACTAAAATATGTGCTTTTCCTTTTTCAATTTCCCCATTCGGTTTAGGTAATTGCTCTAATTCTTTGGTGTCCATATGATTAGTTTTAAACGAAATAAAATTTCGTAAACAAAACTGCTTCACATATTGATTAGCAGAACTACACAAGCTGGTAAAAAAATTACATGATTCACAGAAAATGCCATTTATATAAATTGAATGCCACATTAAGAAGAATTGCTGAGAATGCATCATCAACCGTTCAATTCATATTTTCTAACTAACATTGCATACTTAACACAAACAGTATGTATCCCAATCTGTATTATTTTTTTAAAGATTTATTTGGTATTGAATTAGATGGGCTTAAAATAATTAACTCATTTGGTTTTTTTGTAGCTATGGCTTTTATAGCTGGTGCATGGGCTTTAACTGCTGAGCTTAAACGTAAGCAAGCACAAGGTTTGTTTACCTATACTGAGCAAAAAATAATGGTTGGCGAACCAGCATCAATTACTGATTTGTTAGTGAATTTTTTGTTGGGCTTTCTTATGGGCTTTAAAATAATTGGTGGATTTTTTATGGCCAATGCTTTCGATGATCCACAGCAATTTATTTTTTCAAGTCAAGGTAATTGGCTTTTAGGAATATTGGTTGGGTCACTTTTTGCTGGCTTAAAATGGTGGGAAAAGCATAAAGTGAAATTGGCAAAACCTGAGCAACGTATCATTAGAATTTGGCCACAAGATCGAGTAGGTGATATGGTAATTTATGCAGCAATTTTTGGTTTTAGTGGTGCTAAATTGTTTGATATTTTAGAAGCACCGGCTAGTTTTTTTAATGCTCTTCAAGCTGTTCGTGACGGAAAGCAAGATGCAGGATCTTTGCTATTTAGTGGCTTAACTTTTTATGGTGGATTAATTGTTGCAACAATTGCTATTATTTACTATGCTAAGAAACATAAAATAGGTATCATTCATTTAGCCGATGCAATGGCACCTGCAATGATGTTGGCTTATGCAGTTGGTCGTGTGGGTTGCCAAGTTGCTGGTGATGGTGATTGGGGTATTGTAAACAGTGCATTTATAAGCAATGTAGATGGTCAAAGTATCATAGCCACAAAAGAACAGTTTACTGCTGCATTGCAAGCCAATCAAGGTTATTTGGTAAGCAAATTTGGTTCTTTGTCTAATGTACATCAGGTACATGTAGAACCATTTTTGGGATTGCCCAACTGGATGTTTGGTTACACTTTTCCGCATAATGTAGTTGGCGATGGTATTAAATTGGCTGGCTGCGAAGGCATGCATTGTAGCTATTTACCAATGCCTGTTTTTCCAACACCATTCTATGAAATGATTACTTGTGCAATTTTATTTCTTGTTTTATGGAGCTTGAGAAATAAGCTAAAGTATCCTGGGCAAATGGCGGGTATTTATTTAATATTTAATGGAACAGAAAGATTTTTAATTGAAAAAATACGAGTTAACGCTACTTACAATATTGCTGGTATTCAAATTACCCAAGCCGAAATTATTTCTTCTCTATTGGTAATTGCTGGTATTGCACTATTTACACAATCAAAGAAATGGTTTGGTACAAAAGCGTAGAAAATAATTGATATAACAATACGATAAAAGCCCTGCAATTGCAGGGCTTTTATCGTAAATATCTGTTTACAACAATTACATTTTAATATTCACCGCTAACATAAAATTGGTACCAGCCATAGGGAAGTAAAAGTTTTCAGTTGTAAACTGTCCTCCATAAATATAGCTAAAAGTATATCCATTAGGCTCATACTTCTTGTTGAAGATATTATTCACTTGCCCAACAATATTCCATTCTTTAAATAGCTTATTTTTTACTGTAAAAATGGCTCTTATATCTT
>CALRLF020000081.1:0-18644 GCA_943368475.1 Allobosea thiooxidans | reverse complement strand
GTTAAGAAACCATATACACCAATAAAAAATAATGCTGAGCTTATAAATAAAATATGATATAGTCCGGGGTTCATCATCATTATTCTGGTTTACTTTTTAATGCAATTACTATACAGCCAATCATTGCTGCCAATAGTAAAATGCTGATTACTTCAAAAGGTAAGGCATAACCACCATCTTTTGTTCTCAACATTTGATGTCCGATATCAGCAACTGAAATGCTTGTTTCTTTTTCAGAAAGGATAAAATTGTTTTTTGATACTTGAACCATGGTTAAAGCAAAACCACAAAAAACAGTGAGTGCAGCAAATAACTTTCTGTCCAGTTTTTGAACAGCTAATTTTTCTCCAGCCTGTTGTGTAAGAAAAATAGAGAAGATAATTAGTACCACAATACCTCCTACATAAACCACAATTTGCACAGCTGCAATAAACTGGAAATCGAGCCAAAAATAAATGCCAGCAATACCAATTAAGGTGAACAATAAATATACAGCAGCTCTAAAAATAAGTCTTGTTGTAACACTAAGTATTGCACTACCTAAAACTAAGGCAGCCAATAGATAAAATATGATGGTTGATCCGTTCACGTAATCAGTTTTTACTTCTATAAATATTATTCAACACCTTCCATGATTTTTGAATCAGGAAAGTTTAAAACCTTAGTTAATTCACTTCTATTAAATACACTGTGTTCAAATGTTTGTGCCATTTTAATTGCATCACTTGGGCAGGCAACAACACATAAGTTACACATGGTACACAGCTCTAAATGATACACCAATTTATCAATAGCTTTCTTTTTCTTTCCTTCGGCATTCACCTCAAATTTGGTAATTACTTTAATGGTGCCATTAGGGCAAGCCAGTTCACATGCCGTACAACCAGTGCAGCGATGTTCGTTGCTTTCGTTGTGTGGCATTACTACTTCACCTTTGAAACGTTCAGGCAATACCAAAGTATCTCTGTTATCAGGGTATTGTTCAGTAATAATTTCTTTATGGTGTGTAAAATAATACAGGGTACGACGCATACCTGTTACCAGTGATTTTACTGCACCGAAAACTTCTTTTATGTAATTCGTTATAAACATGCCCTTAATCCCTAAAGGGAAATTTTATTTTTCGTTAATAATTAGCTTTTTAAAAAAGCTGAATAAAGAACTATCAGTACAAGAGTGCGATACTTCGACTACGCTCAGTACAGGCTCTGCTGAAGCTAAATAGAAATTCTTCAGCTTGGTACAAAAAATCTTTCAATGCCTTTTACTTTCTACCTTTTGCCTTAAAAGTGCCATCCCAATATTGCCAATGCTGTTGCCAGCAAAAGGTTAATCATGCTGATGGGTAGTAAATATTTCCACTCAAGATTTAAGAGTTGGTCGATTCTTAAACGTGGGAATGTCCACCTGAACCACATGATTAAAAATATAAGGAAGAACGTCTTTCCAAAGAACCACATGCTTGATGGAATATAATCCATCACATGATTAAAGGCATGCCAATCGCTGATGTGAAAAGGCATCCAGCCACCTAAAAATAATGTTGCACCTACTGCACAACCAATAAATACGTTGATGTATTCTGATAAAAAGAATAAGGCGAATTTCATTCCTGAATACTCTGTATGAAAACCTGCTGTTAATTCTGATTCTGCTTCAACTAAATCGAATGGAGCTCTGTTTGTTTCGGCTGTTACTGCAATAATGTAATTAACAAATGCAATACACACAGGAATATGACCTTTAAAAATCCACCAACCTGTTGCTTGTGAATGAACGATATCAGACATTTGTAAACTGCCTGTAAAAACAATTACAGCTAATATTGAAAGTCCTGCACTTAGTTCATAACTCACAATTTGTGCTCCACTACGCATTGCACCCATTAAAGAATATTTGTTGTTGCTGCTCCAACCAGCTATTAAAATACTGATGACCATTATTGAGCCAACTGCAGTAACGAATAGTACGCCAATGTTTAAATCCCACAGTTGAAAATCTTTTGCAAATGCTATGGGAGCCATTAATAACATAGCTACCATCATGGCTATAAATGGAGCAAAGTTGAACAAGAATTTATCTGCACCATTTGGTGTTAAACCTTCTTTTACTAAGAGTTTTACTGTATCTGCCATTGATTGAAGTAAACCTTTTGGACCAACACGATTTGGTCCTAAACGAATTTGCATCCATGCAGCAACTTTTCGTTCCATGATTACCAATACCAATCCTAAAATGGCAAACAATCCAATTACTGCAACACCTGCAATAACCATTTCAAAAACCATTGTCCATGTAGGGGTGAAGGTTTTGCTCAACCATTCATGAATAAAGCTTGCTATGTTTGAAAAACTCCACATGCTGTTTATTTTTTATTTCTCGCAGAAAACACGGATAACGCAGAATGTTTTCAGTAAGAATTTTTATGTTACCAGCTACATTACTACTATGTAACTTTTGTTGCGTCGCACACTGCAGCGTTTGGTAATGCTATTCAACTTTTTTTATTTTTTCTCACAGATTTCACGAATAACAGAGATAATTTTTTCTCTACCTTAAACCCTACACCTTTTACCTTAAACCTTAACGATCAATATCCGGTATCACCAAATCTAAAGTTCCCATCATGGCAATTAAATCGCCCAACTTACTTCCACGAGCCATATGATCTAATGCTGAGAGGTTAGAAAAGCCTGGTGAACGAAATTTAATTCGGTAGGGCGTTGTGCCACCTTCACTCACAATGTAAACACCAAACTCTCCACGAGCAGTTTCAACTTTTGTATAAAAATCACCTTTAGGTAATTTCAATACGGCTTTTGTTTTAGCTTGAAATTCACCTTCTGGAATATTATCAATTAGCTGTTCAATAATTCTGATGGATTGTTGCATTTCTCTTAATCGTACCATGTAACGTGCAAAAGAATCGCAGCCTGTTTCTAAAACTTCTTCAAAATCTAGTTGATGGTATATTTCGTAAGGATATACTTTTCTTATATCACAACTTACTCCACTGCCTCTCATTGCTGGTCCACTAACGCCATAACTTATGGCATCTTCAGGAGAAAGAATACCAATTCCTTTCATTCTGTTTTGGAAAATGATATTGCCTGTTACCAGTTCATCATATTCATGAATCTTGCTCTTATATAATTTCAAAAAAGTTTTAACCCTGTTCTGAAAGTTGGGATGAATATCTTGCATTACACCACCAGGAACCATGTAATTCATAGTTAAACGTGCACCACAAGTTTCTTCCATAATATCGTTGATACTTTCCCTTTCTCTGAATGCATGGAAGAAAGGAGTGAAGGCTCCTAAGTCCATTGCCATTGCTCCCCACCACAATTCATGTGATGCAATACGGGTGAGTTCATCCATTAAAACCCTAATCACTTGTGCTCTTGGTGGCACTTCAATTTGCATGGCTTTTTCAACTGTTAATGCACAAGCATGATTGTTGATGTGAGAAGATAAATAATCCATTCTACTTGTAACATAGATGAATTGCCTATAAGTAAGGCTCTCACACATTTTCTCAATAGAGCGGTGTATATACCCTAAATGTGGTTCAATTTTTACAATGGTTTCACCATTGAGTGTTACAACAAGATGAAGCACACCATGTGTTGCAGGGTGTTGAGGTCCTATATTGATGATGATGTTGCCATCTGCTGTTTTGCCAATTTCTTCAACCATGTCTACAATTTGATCATGTTAATAGGGTCTTCAAAATCTTTTCTTAATGGATTTTTCCCTTCCCATCCATCGGGTAATATTAATAAGCGTAAATCAGGATGATTTAAAAAATTTACACCAAACATTTCATATACTTCTCTTTCATGAAATTCAGCTGTTCGCCAGATTGCTGATACAGTTTCTATTTCAGGACTCTTGCTATCTAATTTGGATTTTACAACAATGTTGTGGCGAAATTTGGTTGATGTTAAATGATACACCATGGTAAGATGTGTTTTCCAATCTATACAGGTTAAACAAAACATAGCATCAAAAAATAAAGAAGTATCGTTACGTAACTGTTTAGCAAAAGGCAACCAATCTTTAGCATCAATATTAATATTGAGCCATTCACCACCTTCTTCAAAAGTAGCTGTGGCAAGCAGTTCAGTAATTTTGGTTTTTAAATCTTCGTTAGTCATTTTTATTTTTATTTCTCACAAAGTGACAAAGTATACTAAGTACACAAAGTATTTTTTCAAACAAAGTATTATTTCACACCAAGCAACAAAGAATACAAAATGCACAAAGCATGTAAAATATAAGTGTTATCCAATCTATAACATCAATCTTCTATCTCCTTTCTTCTAACTTCTTCTTAAACCCTCAACCTTAAACCTTTCTCTACCTTACACCCTCTACCTTTAATCCCTCTTTTATCTGCTCTCTTGTTTGACCACTTTTGATTTTCTCTTGTAAAGCAATCAATGCATGTAATAAGGCTTCTGGTCTGGGAGGGCAACCTGCCACATAAACATCAACTGGAATTACATGGTCGGCACCTTTAACAACTGAATATGTATTGTAGAAAAATGGTCCACCACTTATGGCACATGCACCCATTGCAATTACATATTTTGGATCGGCCATTTGATCGTATAATCTTTTTAAAACTGGAGCCATTTTATTTACAATTGTTCCTGCAATAATGATTACGTCGGCCTGTCGTGGAGAAGCCCTGGCTACTTCAAAACCAAATCTTGAGAAATCATATTTGGCACCTGCAACAGCCATATATTCAATACCACAACAACTGGTAGCAAAAGTTAACGGCCATAACGAGTTAGAACGAGCCCAATTTATTACATCGTCTAATTTACTAAGTACAATTCCTCCTCCAGGAGTTTCATGTATTTGTCCAGGAAAATTGGATGTATTTTTTGGTTGATTTATTTCCATTGTAAAGCACCTTTTTTATGGGCATATAAAAAGCCGATGAAAAGTATAAAAAAGAAAATAACGATTTCTACAAATGCAATCCAACCAACACTCTTGGCTACTACAGCCCAAGGATATAAGAATACCAGCTCAACATCAAAAATCAAAAATATCAAGGCAAATAAGTAGTAGCCTACATTCATTTGAATCCAGGTTTTTCCTTGTGTTGGGATACCACATTCATAAGGTTCACCCTTTTGTTTGTTGGTTGTTCCTTTAAGTAAAACTTTAGAGATGAGAATAGCTATACTTGAAAAAGCAATAGCGGCAATCATTAGTACAATTAGCGATGAGACTCCCATACGCATTTAATTTACACAAACTTACAACTATCTAATCACTGGAATATGATAATTATCAACAGTCAACATGTCGAATATCATTTTTACATTTGCCCAATCAAGCTGTAATTTCAAAGTTCTCAAAAGCTTGATTTTACAGGTGTTTTTAAATCATTTATATTTATCGAATGAAAGATATTTCCAATTCACTCAGTATAGTATTTCCCGATTTTGAATCTTCATTGGTGGATAACATTGAGGCGAATGCAATTGTAAAAACTTTTAAAGATGGGGAACTATTAATTAGAACTGGACAAAATATTCGTTCAACTGCTTTAGTAGTAAATGGACTTTTAAAAGTATATAGAGAAGATGAGGAAGGCAATGAATTTTTTATGTACTACTTACAACCCGGTCAGGCTTGTGCATTATCGATGGTATGTGCAACAAAGCAGGAGACAAGCCAATTAATGGTAAAAGCTGTAGCTGATTCTGAGGTAATTATGATTCCATTAGAGTTTATGGATAAATGGATGGGGCAATATAAAACTTGGTACCAATTTGTGGTAGAAACTTACAGAGCAAGGTTTGAAGAATTGCTTGTAACCATAGATCATGTTGCATTTAGAAATATGGATGAACGATTGGAATTTTATTTAAAACGTCATCAGGAAACATTGAAAAGTAATATCATACCAGTTACACACCAAGAAATTGCCAATGAGTTAAACTCTTCAAGAGAAGTGATTTCTCGATTAATGAAAAAAATGGCTGAAAGAGGTAAAATTAAAGTACATAGAAACCATGTAGAAATTATTCAATTATAATTTGGCAACCAATAAACTTGATTTCTAAAAATTAGTGATGCATAGTTGAAACGTGATTTTTGTCACAAAAAAACACAATTGTGTTAATCATATTTGTATTCAGCAAAAACTAAGAATATGATTATCGAACAAATTTATACAGGCTGTTTGGCTCATGGAGCTTATTATATTGAAAGTAATGGAGAAGCTGCAATTATAGATCCATTAAGAGAAGTAGAAACTTATATTAATAAGGCTCAAAAAAATAAGGCTAGCATAAAGTATGTTTTCGAAACACACTTTCATGCCGATTTCGTTTCAGGTCATATTGATTTGAGTAAGAAAACAGGAGCTTCAATTGTTTATGGACCCAATGCTGCTTGCGAATTTGGTTGTATATCGGCAATCGATGGACAAGTTTTTACATTAGGTAATATTCAAATTAAAGTACTGCATACACCTGGGCATACAATGGAAAGCAGTTGTTTTTTATTGATTGATGAAAATGGGAAAGAGAAAGTGTTGTTTTCTGGCGATACATTGTTTATTGGAGATGTTGGCCGACCAGATTTGGCTCAAAAAGTAAAAGCCGAACTTACCGAAGATTTATTGGCTGGTTTATTATACGATTCATTGCGTAATAAAATTATGCCTTTGGCAGATGATATTATTGTTTATCCTGCTCATGGTGCAGGCAGTGCTTGTGGTAAAAACATGAGCAAAGAAACTACTGATACTTTAGGCAATCAAAAAAAAGTGAACTACGCCTTACGTCCAGATTTAACCAGAGAAGATTTTAAGAAAGAAGTACTTTCAGGTTTAGTGCCACCACCAGCATATTTCCCTTTGAATGTATTAATGAATATTCAAGGATATGATAGTATTGATACAGTGATGGAAAGAGGCAATCAAAGGCTTTCTGTTGCTGCATTTGAAGCAGCATTTATGGAAACTGATGCAGTGGTTTTAGATACAAGAGAACCCAATGAATTTACAAAAGGTTTTATTCCTGGTTCAATTAATATTGGTATCGATGGAAATTTTGCTCCTTGGGTTGGCACACTAATTACAGATGTTAAACAGCAAATTTTATTGGTAGCAGAAAAAGGTAGAGAAAAAGAAGTAATTACCCGTTTGGCTCGTGTGGGCTATGATTTTTGTATTGGATTTTTAGAGGGAGGCTTTGACGCATGGAAAAATGCTTGTAAAACAGTTGATACCATTCAATCAATCACAGCTAATGAACTCGCTGAAATAATGCAACAAAAGCAAGTAGCAGTTTTAGATGTTCGTAAGAAAAGTGAATTCGATAGTGAGCATATTATTGGTGCTGTAAATGCTCCTTTAGACTTTATTAATGACAGTATGAGCTTTATCGATAAAAACACTACAACCTATATTCATTGTGCTGGTGGTTACAGATCGGTTGTTTTTATTTCAATATTAAAAGCTAGAGGATTTAATAATTTGGTGAATGTAATTGGTGGATTTAAATCAATTAAAGAGACCTCTCAGTTTTCCATTACCAACTATGTATGTCCTTCTACATTATTATAAATATAATATTAAACAATAATTATATGCTACAAAGAATTTTAAGAAACTGGAATTTAATGCGTTTTATTAGGTTATTGCTTGGCATAATGATTATTATACAAAGCATCAATCATAAAGATTATTTATTTGCTTTTGTTGGCTTACTTTTTGCAGGCATGGCACTTGCAAATATTGGTTGTTGTGGAACTGGAGGATGTTCTACAAATATTTATTCAAATAAAAAAAATACAAATTCTATAAAAGAAACAACTTATGAAGAAGTGGTTTAAAAATAATTTATTAATTGTAACTGGAGCTTTATTAGGTGGAGTTATAGGGTTTTTATATTGGGATAATGTTGGTTGTGCATCTGGCACATGTTCTATTACTTCTAAACCAATAAACAGCACATTGTATTTTGCTGTATTGGGTGCAATGGTTTTTAACTTATTTAAAAAGAGCAATAAAGAAAATCATGTTAAACAATAATCCATCCTTTAAAGAACTTATTGAAGGCAATAAGCCTGTACTGGTAGATTTTTTTGCTGAGTGGTGTGGCCCATGTAAAATGATGCCACCCATTTTAAAACAGGTAAAAGATGCTTTAAAAGAAGAAGTGATTATTTTAAAAATTGATGTAGATAAAAATCCTCAGGTAGCTCAGGCTTATCAAATACAAGGTGTGCCAACATTAATGGTTTTTAAAAATGGAAAAGTACATTGGCGTCAATCGGGTGTTATACAGGCAAAACAATTACAACAGGTAATAACATCTGCACAGTAATGCATTATTTCAATTGGGCTTTCAGTTCATCTAAACTTGCAATGCCTTGCTTACGCCAAACTTGTTTGCCATTTTTGTAAACAATAAAAACAGGCAAAGCTTCTACATTCATTTGTTTCATTACGTCTAAATCTTTACCACCATCTACTTTCACCAATTTAATTGCTGTATTTTCTTTTAATAATTGAGCAATTATGGGTTCCATTTTTTTGCAAGGAGGGCACCAGTCCGCACCAAAATCTACCAATACCAAACTATCTATACTAATTTTTTGTTGGTACTCATTAGCTGTCATTTGTGGTTCTTTTGAACTGCCTTCAACTGGCTTATTGTTTTGTTTCCAAGCATTGATACCACCTTTTAAATGATACAGTTGTGTAAAACCTTTTTCTCTTAATAAACTCAATGCATAATCGCTTCTAACTCCCGATAAACAATACACATAAACTGGTTTATTTTTGTCTAAGTGTTGTGTACGATCAATAAATTCTTTACTGTTATTATAATTTGCTTGAAGAGCATTTTTTAAATGTCCTGTTTTAAATTCCTCTGCAGTTCTTACATCCAGCAATTGTACATTACCGTTTTGTAAACCTTTTTCAAATGCATCTGCTGTTAAGCTATAATTATTTTGTTGGCTACAACTAACAAGCGATACTGTAATGAGTATAGAAAATAAAAAGTACTTATTCATTGTACAAATGTATTGGTTGATAATTAGAATTTTTTACAAACAAATAAAATTGGGTTTAGCTACAAAGTGATAAATGTCACTATTCACCACATTTTTATTGTTCATCTTTATTCTATAAAAATTATTTACAACCAAAAATCATCAACATGAAAAAGAACATGGGCAACATTGACAAAATTATTAGAGTATTGGTAGCTGCTGTTTTTGCAGTATTGTACTTTACAGGTACTGTAACTGGTACAGTAGGTATGGTATTGTTAGTATTAGGTGGTGTATTCTTGTTTACATCCATCATTAGTTTTTGCCCTTTATATACTTTAGTTGGAATGAATACTTGTAAAACAAAATAGTTCAGACAAGCTTTTTGCTTTAAAAGTAGTTTAGGAATAAAGATTTTCTTTATTCCAGTAATTTAATCGGTTAAACATTATTTTTACAGCAAATGAATGAAGCATGAACTCGTTTGGACGAATATTACGTGTACATATTTTTGGAGAAAGCCATGGTGAAAGTGTTGGGGTTTCAATTGATGGCATTCCTGCTGGTTTGCCATTAACAGCAGATGATTTATTAGTCGATTTAGAAAGAAGAAAGGGTGGTAAAGGCAAGGGAACAACACCCCGTCAGGAAGCAGATTATCCATTCTTCAAGAGTGGTATTTTTAATGAAATAACTACTGGTTTTCCGATAACTATTCTATTCGAAAACAACAATACTCGTAGTGAAGATTATAATAAACAAAGAAGTTTTCCTCGTCCAGGTCATGCGGATTGGGTAGCTCATCAAAAATTTGGTGGGTTTGAAGATTACCGAGGTGGTGGTCATTTTAGTGCCAGACTTACAACAGGACTTGTTGCAGCTGGTGCTATTGCTAAAAAGTTGATGCCTCAAATTAATATTACAGCATTAGTTAGTGAAATTGGTGGAGAAATAGATCTTGAAAAAGGTCTACAAAACGCAATCGATGCTAAAGATTCGGTTGGAGGAATGATTGAATGTACAGTAACTGGTTTGCCTGTTGGTTTGGGTGAACCTTATTTTGATTCTTTAGAGTCTTTATTGGCACATATCATGTTTGCCATTCCTGCTGTTAGAGGCATTGAATTTGGAACTGGTTTTGCAGCTGCAAAAATGTTTGGGTTACAACACAATGATGCCATAGAAAATGCTTCTGGTAAAACAACAACCAACCATGCTGGTGGAGTTGTTGGTGGCATAAGCAATGGCAATGAATTGGTATTTAGATTAGCCATTAAACCCACAGCATCTACACCCAAGGAACAGCATAGCTTAAACTGGGAAACAGGCAACGTAGAAAAATTTTCAATAAAAGGTCGCCACGATTTATGTGTTGCATTAAGGGCTCCAGTTATTGTAGAAGCTGCAACAGCATTGGTTTTAGCTGATTGTATGCTATTGGAACAGCAAATTCCAAGGGTTTTAAAATAAATTCAAGTGAATTTATTTTGAAGATAATTTAGAAAATTTTTAAAGAAGAAATTAATTATGTCGAATTTAATATATCACGTTACTACGCAAGAAGAATGGATAGTTGCTCAAGAAAAAGGATATTATGAAGCCCCCTCTTTAGCATTAGAAGGGTTTATACATTGTAGTACCGCCAATCAGGTTGCTGGTGTTTTAGAAAGATACTTTTCTGGTAAAACCAACTTAATAAAGTTGGTAATCAATACCCATCAACTAAAGCATCCTTTAAAGTTCGAATTAGCCCCATCTGTAAATGAAGAATTTCCCCATGTTTTTGGTGTTATAAATTTAGATTCGGTTATCGAAGTACAAAATATTAGTAAAACCAATTCTTTGTAATTCCTGTAAAATAATTTGCCTTGTTAATGTGTACAAAGCTTTGTTGTTAACTATTCTTACAAAATGATAGTATATTAGAGCAATGAAGTTGAGGTTTACCATACTAATTTCAATTTTCTTATTTCAAATTGCAATTACTTATACTACTTTAAATGCTCAATCTTTGGCAGCATTTGTGGATTCTATTCTTTCCAATCGCACCATAAAAATTCCTGTATATAAGCAACAATTTAACAGCTTTGAAAGCAAGGTTTTTGCAATGGAGTTTTGTAAAAATCAGTTCGTAGATACCACGGGCATCTACTTATTACAAAATGCTGAATTGCTTTCTGTAAATCTTGTTTTTACAGATTTTCCATCAAGCTTGGATTTAAAACCACTTAACAAAAGCAGGTTTATAGAACTGAATAAATTTTTGCCCAATGCAATCAAAAATGTACATACCCAATGGCAGGTAATCAGGCAAATGGATGGGGCAGACAAAAAATCTGCAAAAGATATGTTACATGGGTTTGTTATCAATTATCGATTACCTGTTACAACAAAATCCTGGAGTAAAGAGCTAGATTACATAAGAGCTGTAACACCAGATCCTGTTGTTGTACAAGAGCCTGAAGAAATTGTAGAAGATATTCCAAAAAAGAAAGAAAAAGTTAGACATTGGGATGCGATACACAATACTCAAAATACTTACAATGTATTGTTCGATAGATTTGTGAAAAAGATCAGCCACAACAAAAAAATGATTGAAGAGGAATTTGTAAAAAGAGATTCCATTGTGGTTTTTTCTACCAAAGATGCGTTGCGTTATAAAATCATTTCGGGTAAAGAAAAAGAGATTGATGTAAAAAAAGATTCAGTTTTTGTTTTGTTAGATGCATTACCTAAAAAAGAAGTAATAATTCCGCCAACAAGGGTTAAACCAAAAGTGGTATTGAAAAAAGATTCTACTATAATAAACATTTTTACGAGAAATAAATTAACCAATCTTTTGGTGGTTGCCGATGTTACCACAAGCATGAGCCCTTATAATGCTCAGCTAATTCAATGGGTAAGCCATTTAACCAATGAACACAATTTAAAAGCATTGGTTTGTTTTAACGATGGCGATGGAAAGCAAACTGAACAAAAAATAATTGGCAATACAGGTGGAATTTATGGGGAAGTTTATAGCAGTGCAACACAGTTGGGCGATTTAATGGAAAAAGTAATGAGCAAGGGTAGTGGTGGTGATTTTCCTGAGAATGTTTGTGAAGCCATTATAAAAGGTATTGAACAATTTACCGATTATGAAAGCATTGCCTTAATTGCCGATAGCTGGGCTCCTGTAAGAGATATTGAATTGGTGCATCAAATAAAAAAGCCAGTGAATGTAATTGTTTGTGGTAATGATTTAGGACCTCATCCCGACTATGTTGCCATTGCTTATTTTACTAAAGGTTCACTCAGTTTTAATGATGTTGACGTAACTGACTTTTCAGTTTTGGCACAAGGTAAAATCATGAATATAAAAGGTACCAACTACATCTTAAAAAATGGGAAAGTAATTTATGCTGTTAGATAAAATCAGGTATCTCTGTAAGTGATTTTTTTGTTGGCGTGTGTATTCCAAATGTAATATTGCCATTGGTTGTAATTAAAAACTGAACGTCCATTGTTTGGTTGTAATTCAATATCTGTTCAAACGTTTTTTCGTTTACAGGTACATTCATTTCCTTGCATTCAACAATCATCCAAGGAAAGCTCTCTTTGTAGATGATAATATCGCATCTTTTTTTTAATTCGCCCAGTTTAATCTCTTTTTCTACAGCTATTAAAGCAGCAGGATATTTTTTTTCACTAACAAGATATTTGATAAAATTTTGGCGTACCCATTCCTCTGGAGTTAGTATAACCCAACGTTTTCGAATTTCATCGAAAATGAATTCTTTATTATTTTCTTGTTTTAATCGAAAATTGGGTTTTGGGTAAACTATATTTATCATGTGTATTATAAAACTATTTTTTCTTACTTTTACAGATGGTTGTCAAATATACCATGGCTTAATTACTAACGATAAAATGAAATTGTATGAAGACAAAAAAAGATATTGTCGATAACTGGTTACCAAGATATACTGGTGAAAAATTGGAAAACTTTGGAGAGTATATTTTGCTTACTAATTTTAGTAATTATGTAGAAAAATTTGCCGAGTGGAATAAGGTAAAAGTTGTTGGAAAAGATCGCCCATTTCAATGTGCAACAGCTAATGGAATTACCATTATCAATTTTGGAATGGGTAGCCCGGGAGCAGCAACAGTAATGGATTTATTGAGTGCAATAGAACCTAAAGCTGTATTGTTTTTGGGAAAATGTGGTGGCTTGAAAAAAAGAAATAAAATTGGTGATTTAATATTGCCAATTGCTGCAATCAGGGGAGAGGGTACAAGCAATGATTATTTTCCACCAGAAGTACCTGCAATGCCAGCATTTGCTTTACAAAAAGCCATTTCTACAACCATTCGTGATAATAAAACAGATTATTGGACAGGTACAGTGTATACAACCAACAGAAGGGTTTGGGAACATGACGAAGAGTTTAAGAAACAATTAACCCGTGTTAGAGCTTATGCTATTGACATGGAAACTGCAACCATATTTATGGTAGGATTTTATAACCACATTCCAACAGGGGCATTGTTGCTGGTTAGTGATAGCCCAATGGTTCCAGAAGGGGTGAAAACAGAAGCCAGTGATAAAAAAGTTACCACTCAATTTGTTGATAGACATTTAAAAATTGGAATTGATTCTTTGAAACAATTAATTAACAATGGGGCAACGGTAAGACATTTGAAATTTTAAGTTTAATTAACATGAATCAAGATATTCATTTGCATCATTATGAAGAGCATTTACAAAGTAGTGATTTATTAAAAGACATTGTAATTGGTATGAGCGATGGACTTACAGTTCCATTTGCCTTAGCTGCTGGTTTAAGTGGAGCTATTCATGATAACGTACAATTGGTGTGGATTGCAGGCCTTGCTGAAATTGCTGCTGGCTCTATTGCAATGGGTTTAGGTGGTTATTTAGCAGGGCAAACAGAACAAGACCATTACAAGAGTGAATTAAAAAACGAATATTGGGAACTAGAACATAAACGTGAAGTTGAAATTGAAGAAGTACGTAAAGTATTTAGAGAATGGGGGCTTAGTGAACATACAGTTGAAGAAGCAACACAAGAGATCATTAAAGATGATAAACGTTGGGTTGATTTTATGATGAAGCATGAATTAGGTTTAGATGAACCTGATCCTAAACGTGCAAGTAAAAGTGCATTTAATATTGGGTTCTCTTATGTTGTTGGAGGCTTAATTCCATTAATACCATACTTTTTTGTTAACACATCCATCGAAGGATTAAAAATATCAGCAATTATTACATTGATTTGTCTCTTTGTTTTTGGGTTTTTCAAAAGTAAAATGACTGGTATAAATCCTTGGGTTGGAGGAATGAAAGTAATGTTAATTGGTGCGGTTGCAGCAAGTGTTGCATTTGGAATTGCTAAACTAATAGGAGGATAATTTAAGCCTATAAACTATTCAAATATGAATGAATAAAACTAATTGGTTTAGGCTCAGGTTGAATACTAATTAAGTTTGAGTTAGTAATATTTGTGTTTTTAGAACCTAAATAATAGTCATTACCCAATTTGCCAATTACAATAAAACTCACTTCACTATTTATAGGCACTTTCTGAAAATTGAATAACCTACTTTGTACATCTCCATTTAAACGTGCAACTATGTTTTTACTTTTAAATACCATATAAACTTGTGTATTAGTATTTGTAAAGTTTAATGGTAAACTAACATTTACTTTAGTTGAGGGTGAAGTACTATCATTAAAAAAATCACAATTAATCCAGTTTAATTTTTTGGAAGTAATTTCATATCCTCTAGTAACAGTATTGGTTAAAGTATCATATTGTAGCCAATTGGTTATGGTGCCTAAATTATCACTTGGCATCCAAGTTCTAGAAGTATCCTGAGCAGAAGATATAATTGTTTCTTCATAAAAGAAACGCATATCGCTTGATGTTGTTGGGTTTCTGTAAATAATTTTGTAAGATGCGTTTGTAGCTAAATTTAGGGGTAACCCAAATTGTGAAAGCCTTACATTAAATGAACCACCAGTTTGTAATAACCTATTTATACTGGTAGTAGGTTTTGCAAAACGAATAAAATCACCTTTCTTTTTAAGTTGAGTTAATTCAACTATAATTTTTCCATATAAAGTAGTGCCAGCAATACCAACACAAACGTTTGGCGGAAAAATAATTTTTAAACTATCGCTAAATACAATTGTACCTCCTGTATTTACATTAAAAGAATCGGTAAATGTGATTCTATTCTCAATTAAACTATTGGTGATTTGATTTACAGGAGCATTTGTAGTAATTGAATTTCGCCAAGTTGTATCATTGATAGAATTGTTTTCATACGGATGAAACTGCTCAGAAAATTCTTTACTGCAAGACATCAGTAATGTTGAAACAATTAGTAAGTATGTGAAAAATGATTTCATTCGTTTGTATATGGTGGTTAGATACGCTTCGTATTAATAATGTTGCTTTCGATAATTTAATTTATACCGAATTCCTAATGTTAAACCCAATGCACTAAAACGTTGGCTGAAGTTGTAAGCTGTGTTTTGTAATTTAGATAAACTGTATCTGAAATAGGGCTCTGCAAAAATATCAGCTCTTTCATTTATTGGTTTTATAAAGCTGATACTTCCGTATAAACTCAATCCTACACTGTGTTTGGTAATGCCATCATTTTCCTTAGGATTAACATTTACCATTTGAAAACTAGTATCTAACACTTTTCCTTTATACCAAGAGGCAAGGTTTATGACTACTCCAGCATTGATTGCAGTTTTGAAATTTTTGTTACCCATTTCATAACTTAAAGTAATTGGCAATTCAATATTTCTATAATAGTTGTATGATTTGCTTTCCACGTAACCAATTTGTATTACAGTGCTTGTGTCTGAAACTGTGGACACATTACCACCAGCATCAGTAACAGTTTTTATGGTTACTACTGTAATTACTCTTCTTTCATTTTCTCTAAGTAAACTTAATTGTTCGTTTAGTTGTGAAAATTGAATACCAGCTTTCAATAAAAAATTATCGTTCAAATTTTTAGTAAGACGTGCTCCAAATGTAAAACCGCCTTTCATTGTTTCTGAGCTATCTTTTTTAGCTAAGAAAGCTGCATTGTTATCAGAGCCAGTAACTTTTTTAATTATATAATCAGGAGATGTATACACTTCTAAATACCAATCGTTACGATAATTGCCATTTACTTCTGGGCAATCTTTAGGTTTAAATAAGTTTACCTGTAATCCGTTTGCATTTTTCTCACTTACAATAGGAGTTTTCAAACTAATTGGTTGTAAGCTGGCTTTCGAGAAATAAAAATTTTCGATTTTTTCTTCTTTTCTAATAGAATTTAAATTTTTAAATAAAGAATTTGCTTTATTGTATTCTATAGTTTTTAAAGTTGTTGATCCTTTTTTTAGTACACTATTAGTTAAATTATAAGTTGTTAATACATTATCATCAGGCATTAAATTTTCAGGATTTGTCGAAAAATTTAATTCTGCTTCTTTACTATTGTTGGGTTTAGTTGCTTTTTTAGTTTGATTAATTGATGCAGATGTTGCTGCTATGTTTTTATCGACAGTTTTTTCGATAGTATTTTCCTGATCTTTTAAAAGGTTATTATTTTTTGATTTAGTCTCATCAAGAACAGATATTCCATTACTATTTTCTGATAAAATCACTGATTTAGCATCAATTTTTTGCTTATTCAAAACCTGTTGTTTTTGAAATAACATAAAACCACCAATTGCCAATGTTGTAAACAACAAACCAAGCATTAAAAAAGCTTTAGAGTTCCACCAAAAGGCAGCTGGTTTGCGTTTTTTCTCTTGTGCAATTTTTTCCCAAAGACCATTAGGTACAGGCGAAGTATAATTACTCAGCTTGTCTCTAACGTATTTATCAAATGAATGCTCACTCATTACACAGCTATTTTTTGCAGTTGTAAAATTTGGTGTTGTAACATTTTTCTTGCTTTAACCAGCTGACTACGACTTGTGCTTGCCTGTATGTTCAGCATTTTGCCTATTTCTTCATGACTAAAACCTTCAATAACATTTAGGTTAAAAACAATTCTATAACCATCGGGTAATTGATTAATTAATTTCATTAATTCTTCCTCGCCTAAATGTGCATAGGCATAAGATTCAATCCTTGGTGTATCGTCGCTACTTTCTTTAATTTCATTAAAACTAATCCGTTTTTTTTGCAAATGTTTTAATGCACAATTCACAATAACCCTTCTTACCCAACCTTCAAATGAACCTTCGAATTTAAATTGATGTAGATTATTAAATACTCTGATAAACCCATCCTGCAGCATATCTTCTGCTTCCATTGCATCGTTGGCATAACGTAGGCACACAGCAAACATTTTGCCAGCCAATTGCTCAAAAAGCATACGCTGGCATTTAGCGTTTTGCTGAATGCTTCCTTTTATCAGTTCGTATTCGGTCAAATCAAAACTTTGATTGTATAGTGAATAAATAATTGATACCAGTTATCAACTATTTGTTGCTTCAATGCATTTTAAAGTTACAAAAAAGAATTGTCGAATAAATTATTCTGACAATTAATTTAATTAGGGCATAAAAAAAGCTTGTTCAGTTTAATTTTTAAGCCAATTTTAAAAATGACCCAAAAGAAATTAAACTAAACAAACTTTGTAAATTAGTTAAGCTTTTAAAACTAACTAACTGTTATAACTTATTTATTAGCAAATAAATGAATAGCCAATTGAACATCAGATGCACTGTATTTTGCATTAATACCAAGTAATTTTGCATCAACACTAAAGTACGCTTGAGCAAAAAAACCTTTTTCAGTTGCAGCACGAACATAACCTGGGAATTTTAATGGAACAGAAACTCCTTTTACATTTAGGTTTCCTGCAATTTCAACAGCTGTTTCTGTAGTGTATTTTACACTTGTGATTTCGAAAGTGGCTTCTGGGAATTGAGCAGCATCAAAATAATCTGGGCTTTTCAAGTGACCTTCTAGTTTTGCACCAGCACCATCAGTTACTTTAACGCCATTGATGTCTATTACAAACTTTCCACCAGTTAATTTGCCATTTTCAACTGTTACAGAACCGCTTTTTAAAGGAAAATACCCTGGGTGGTAACCACCAGCTTTTGCACCAATCCACTCTACTTTAGAAGTAGTTGTATTTGCTGTAAAAGTGTCGCCTCCAATAAATGTGAATGAGTTTAATGTTGTAGCTAAAGTAGCTACGATTGCAAAAAGAAATGCTTTTTTCATGATTGATTAATTGTTTTTACAAAAGTAAGTATAATGCATGTATGTACATCTATTATTTTTTACTTTTTCCTTAAATCATAAAATTTCAAATAAGCTATTCGGCGAAAAAAGGAGTAACTCTTTCTCTAAAAGCTTCAGGCATATTTGTTTTTTCTCTTGTTGCTGAATTTATAAAGTATAATACTACTTTACCAATGGTTAAAAGTTTGCCATCCTCATTATACACTTCTTGATGAAATTCGATTCTATGGTCGGTGGGTAATTCTTTCAGCATCGTTTTAATAGTAAGTAAATCGTCGTAGTGTGCAGGACGTAAAAATTTTGAATGAAAATCTACAATAGGCATCA
>CALRLF020000080.1:0-18652 GCA_943368475.1 Allobosea thiooxidans | reverse complement strand
CGGGAGGAATAAATTACAGTTGGCAACCAGCTGATGGAATAATAATCTTTAATACTAGCAACCCAATTGTGAGCCCATCACAAACCACCACATATTTGGTAAAAGTAACAGGTACAAATGGATGTAGTACGTACGATTCTATTAATGTTAAAGTAGATTATGCCAGTACCAAAGCATTGTACTTAATGCCCAATGCATTTACACCTAATAAAGATGGATTAAATGATTGTTTTGGATTAAAATATTGGGGTGGAATTACTAAATTAGAATTCAATATTTATAATCGTTTTGGGCAAATTGTTTTTCAAACAAACAATCCAACCGATTGCTGGAATGGTAAGTTTAAAGGTATAGATGCTGATTTTGGAACTTATATTTATCAAATAAAAGCAACAACTATTTGTGGTGGTGATATATACAGAAAAGGAACTTTTGTTTTGTTGCGTTAATCCCTACTCCATCTCCAAAAACCAATACCCATCATGCAGTATTTTATTTTTTCTAGTTACTTCAATTCGTTTACTAAATAAAGGGCAGTTAAGTACCAATGTATGAAACTCTCCATTTTCGCCACAGGCATCTACACCAAGTTCTTCTATTGTATCAATAAGGGTAGGAGTGAGGGTTTTACCCAAAAAATATTCACCCATTGTAGTGTTACAGCTAACAATAATTGTTTCAATACCAACATTTAGCATTTGTAATACTAGGGCTTTTCTATTTTGCTGCCACAAGGGTAATACAGCTGTAAGTTGAGCATTGTGGCAAACTTTTTCTTCCCAGTCACGGTGAGGTTGCAAATCAATATCTCCAAATACAGCATGTGTTAATTGATGCGTTGTTTTTACAGTTTGTAATGCTTTAACAAAGTTGTTTTCATAATCTTGCCAACTACTGCTGATTAAATGTATGGGCAAACCAATTGCATTGGCTTGTTGCTGCAGTATGTGAGCAGGTATACCATGACTTCTAGAAATTTTACCAGCTTCGTTCAGTACGTTTAATAAAACAGCAGGTTGATAACCTTGTTGGCTGGCTTGCATAAATGCAAAACAACTGTCTTTACCGCCACTCCAGCTACAAACAAATTTTTTATCGAGCATGGTATTTATTGTTGTAAATGAATTTCGTTTTCATACACTTCATCAATCAGTAAATTGTTTTTATTATCGGCAGCTGCAGTTGCCAATTCATCACAACGATTGTTGTAAGGGTTATCAGCATGTCCTTTCACCCATTGAAATTTCACCCTGAAATTTCTGGAAATTTTATAGTACTGCAACCACAAATCTTTGTTCTTTTTGCCACCTTTAAAATCGGTTCGTATCCATCCGTCAAGCCACTTTTTTTCAACGCTGTCTACTACATATTTACTATCTGTAAAAATGGTTAAAGGAATATTTTTTTTGGTAAGCGATTGCAGTGCAACAATTACCGCCAGCAACTCCATTCGGTTATTGGTGGTTAAACGATAACCTGCAGAAAGTTCCTTTTCTTTATCTCCCCAAATCAACACAATACCATATCCACCATTTCCTGGATTTCCCCTGCTGGCTCCATCTGTATAAACATGTAAAGGATGTATTTTTTGTTCTATCATGCCCAAACCTTAAGAAATTTTTTAATTATGTTACCAGCTTTGGTACTACTATTTAACTGCTCCCGATAGCTATCGGGATGCGTCGTTAAGAAATCCTGCTGAATAGCAGGGCACCCTTCAACACTTTGTTCTTTATTCAACAACTAAAGAGTTGGAACAAAGTATGTTCCCTTACTATACAAAACACATTCTCCAGCAATAGTCACTCTCTCTAAATGAAAGCCACACCATAAATCGCCTTTTCGTTTGCTTAGTTGTACTGCTTTTAGTTCGTTCTTTTGCAATTTGGTTGCCCAATAAGGAATTAAAGTTGCATGTGCCGAACCAGTTACAGGGTCTTCTCCAATTACAGAATTGGGTACAAAAAAACGAGATACAAAATCGGCTTCATTACCTTTTGCAGTAATAATAATACCCAACGTTTCTACCTTATTTAAAAAGCTGAAATCAGCTACAACATTTTCTACATCTTCCTGTGTTTCATACACCAAAAAGTAATCCCTGCTTTTCAAAACTTCCTTTGGTTGAATATTAAAACCTTTCAATAAATTTTCTGGCACTTCGCAAGCAACAGGCATTCTTGCAGGAAAATTCATTTCCAACAAATCGTCTTTTTTTTCAACAACCAATTTCCCACTTTGACAATGAAAATTAATGATGTTTTTAGTATAGCTTAATTCATTAAAAATTACAAAGGCAGTTGCTAATGTTGGGTGCCCTGCAAGGTCAATTTCCAACTCAGGTGTAAACCATCTTATATCAAAATCACCATCGGCTCGTTCTACAAAGAAAGCTGTTTCTGATAAGTTGTTTTCAGCAGCTAACTGTTGCATTGTTTCGGTACTAAGCCACACTTGTAAAGGGCAAACTGCAGCAGGATTTCCACCAAACAAAGCATTGGTAAAAGCATCTACCACATAAATGGGTAAACTTGTAGTGTTAGAGTTTTGCATAGCCTATTTTAAATTTCACTTTTTTAATTGAATCACAAAATGGGTTTAAATACAAATTGTCTAAAGCAATATATTCGAAACGTTTTCCTCTTAAATATTCATAGCCCTTATTCTTTACTTTCATATTCTCTCTAATTGTAGTAGGAATAATAACCCTGCTATTGGTACATTTTTTTAAGGTTTTGGCAATGGCTTCTGAGCAGTATTGTTTTTCATCATCTTTCAAATCAAAATACTTATCAAACTTTACATGTCTTTTTTCTAAATCTTTAAACTGTTCACTTACACATTTCACTTCATCAACTGAGAGTTTATAACGAAAAATACCAAAACACATTTTCCTTTTGGGATTTACAAAACTATCAAATGGTTCTTTTTTAAAATTTTCATCAGGATTTTCATCAGCACCTGCAATGGAATGATACACCATTACCTGACCATTTTCTATAAATGCCAATCCACTGTGAGAATAGGTTTTATCAACTGTATTAAAATTTTGTAATGATTGACTCACAAAATCAAATCCAGTTCTACAAATTAAATCTCCTTCCTGAATATATTTTTTTGCAGCTGCAACTGAATCCCAGGCTTCTTTTAAATCTTTTTCATATTTTTCTGTAACCTGTGTACTAATATCTTTTGGTTTAGCTTGATCGGCAGGCGTTGTACAGCTTTGAAAAATAACAAACGCTATCAAAATGAATAGATTTTTTTTGCTCATATAAACACTGCTTAAGGTATGCAAAATAAAAAAGGGTTAAATACAAATTGATTTAACCCTTCTCAAATTATGTAAAAGGAATTATTTACTGATAAAAGAAACATTATCAATACCAACACAAAATGCTCTAGAACCTGTAGCACCACCATCTTCAACATAGTATCTGAAAGCAAATCTTCTTTGTTGTATAGTTGGAGGTAAGCCAGCAATTGTAATGGTATATTTTTGCCAATCTCTTGGAAAAGCATTAGTACCATTTACTGCATAAGTAGGGTTGATGTCTAATAATAAAGTACTATAATCACCAACACTTGTAGCTGTATTACCTGCATCTACAGAATTTTTATTTGGAGCTAAACGAACCTGCATTCTTTCTGCAACATCTGTACCTGCACCATTAAATCCTGTAGGAACAGTTCTTGTATAAAACTCAATTACATCGCCATTTTTCATCATTGTTGGAGGAGACATTAACCATGCACTAATTGTACCTTGATCATCTACTGCATTTTGATTAATCATAATAAAATCTTTACCAGAGTAAACAGCCGATTGTGCTGCAAATGGATAAGATGGAATGAATGCCTTTCCTTTAGAGTCTAAACCTTCTATAGAAGCTTGATTCCAGGTTGAAAGACCAATTGGACGAGAATTGTTGATAGCTGCCCAGCCTTTTGCAAATGAATTGGCCAATGTATCAAACTCTTCATTCCAAGAATAATTTGCAGCAGCAGGAGCAGGAGCTGCATCTTTTGTACATGCGGTAATAATTACACTAGAAAATATGATGGTAATAATTAGCGTAGATAAAATTTGAATTCTTTTCATATATAAATTAGTTGTAGAAAATTAAATTGAGTTAAAAGATTACTGAGCCATGTATGCAACACTGTCAATACCAACGCCACTGGCTAAACCATTTGCTCCACCACCTTCAACAAAGTATCTGAATGCAAATCTGCCCCAAGTTGGTTTATTTAAACCAAACACGGTAGCAGTGTATCTTGTCCAACGGTGAGGATAAGCTCCTTTTTGTTGTGCAACACCTGTATTAAATTCTGTTAGTTTAAATTCGTATAAAAATGGGTTTACATCAAGAATTACTTGTTTGTAATCACCTGCATCTAAACCTTTACCACAGTTTAAACCAGTATTTTCAGTATTAATGGTTACTTGTAAACGATTGGCATAATCTGTAGAATCGCCACCAGCAATTGAATACAATTGAGCTCTTGTATAAAATGAAATTTTATCTCCATTTTTCATATAAACAACTGGAGAAACAGCAAAAGAACTAATCACACCTGCATCCGCAGAAGTAGATAAATAATCAGCCCACAAAAAACCGTTTTTTCTAGCTTTAGAAGAGTAAGCTTCAAAAGGTAAACTCAATACGTCTATAATGTTACCAAAGTCAGTAATACCAACTGGTTCACTTCTGTTCACAAATCTCCAACCTCTGTTATAAGCAGCAGCTGCAGTATCGAATTCTTCTGTAAATGATTGATTAGGAACAACGGGTGCTTCGGCTAAATAAGAATCATTAACACATGATGTAAATATTGCTGCAGCAAAAGAAACTAGCAACAATGATTTGGATAGTAAACGTTTTCTCATATTCATTTTTTCGAGTTAGTCGTTTGGTTTGAGCTAAAAACGGGGTGAAAATAGTGATTTTTACCTAATCCAAAAAAAATGTTAATGCCAAAACCAAAAAAACTTATACCTGAAACACCCCAACCTTAAAATCTGATAAAATTGATTGGTTATTTGAGGCATTTATTCCTTCGGAAATCACTTGTCTTGTTGCAATTGGGTCAATAATTTCATCTACCCACAATCTTGCAGCCGCATAGTAGGGTGTTGTTTGCTTCTCATACTTATTTTTCAACTGATCTAACAATGCTTTTTCTTCATCAGGGCTTACTTCTTTTCCTTTTGCTTTCATGGTTGCAACTTGAATTTGCAACATCGTTTTGGCTGCCTGTTCACCACCCATTACAGCAATTTTGGCTGTTGGCCAGGCATAAATGAATCTAGGGTCATAAGCTTTACCACACATTGCATAATTGCCAGCACCATAACTATTGCCTATAATAATGGTTATTTTTGGAACAACACTATTGGCAACAGCGTTCACCAATTTAGCTCCATCTTTAATAATTCCACTGTGCTCACTTCTACTGCCAACCATAAAACCTGTAACATCTTGTAAAAATATCAATGGAATTTTCTTTTGGTTGCAATTCATAATAAAACGTGCAGCTTTATCGGCACTGTCATTATATATCACTCCACCCATTTGCATTTCACCTTTTTTGCTTTTTACAATCAAACGTTGATTGGCAACAATACCCACAGCCCATCCATCAACCCTTGCATAACCACAAACAATGGTTTTGCCATAGTCTTGTTTAAATTCATCAAAAGAACTTTCAGATTCAACGGTTTCACTTTTATCCACAATTCTTTCTATAATTTCTCTAATGTCGTAAGGCTTTGCATTGCCTTCAGGCATGATGCTGTATATTTCTTCTGGATTTTTTAAAGGAGACAAAGATTTTGTTCTATCAAATCCTGCTTTGGGTTGTTCGCCCAATTTGCTGAATATTTTTTTGATGTGGTTCAAACATTCCTGTTCAGTGGTAAACTTGTAATCGGCTATGCCACTGATTTCTGTATGCGTTACAGCACCACCCAAAGTTTCATTGTCAATATCCTCTCCAATAGCTGCTTTTACCAAATAACTCCCAGCTAAAAAAATGCTTCCATTGTTTTCTACCATTAAAGTTTCATCACTCATAATAGGCAAGTAAGCACCACCAGCAACACATGCACCCATAACAGCAGCAATTTGTGTAATGCCCATTGCACTCATTTTGGCATTGTTTCTAAAAATTCTACCAAAATGTTCTTTGTCTGGAAAAATTTCATCTTGCATGGGTAAAAAAACACCTGCACTATCTACTAAGTAAATAACAGGCAAATGATTTTCCATCGCAATCTCTTGCATACGCAAATTCTTTTTGCCAGTTATAGGAAACCAGGCTCCAGCTTTTACAGTTTGATCATTGGCCAATATTACACATTGCCTGCCACTCACATAACCAATGCCTGCAACTGTTCCTCCAGCAGGACAGCCACCTTGTTCTTCGTACATTTCAAAACCAGCAAAGCTGCCAATTTCAATAAATGGTTTGTCTTTATCTACTAAAAATTCAATGCGTTCTCTTGGGGTAAGTTTATTTTTTTCGTGTTGCTTATCAGCAGCTTTTTTACCACCACCCAATTTAATTTGGTTGAGGTGTTTTTTAGTTTCACTCAGCTTCAATTTCATCCAATCTTCATTTCTATTGGCTTCTACATTCATATACTTACAGTTGTTAGTTTTGCGAAGATAAGGTGGGGTTAATTTGAAATTTGAAATTAGGGATTAATAATTCAGGATTTTTTATGAAACCAGCTTTAGTATTTCTGTGTAACTGAGGTTGCGTCGCACCCTTGTACAGAAGAATAGAAATGTACAAATCCACTAGGAGAATGTATTTTATGAACTTACTTTACTTTCATACTATCCATCAGTATATGGTATACATAATACTTATCTTCAACTATATTGTTCGAATTTAACTCAAATAAATATCCTTGAGGCAAAGAGTCATTTGTTTTTTGTAAAAATGGTTTTGATTTTGGTAAAGTTTGAGCAATTGAGTCGTTGTAAGTCAATAATAATTTTCCAGCTTTGAGGTCGCATCGTTCAGTAGAGGGTTCAAGGTATATTGTGTCTCCTCTAAATGAGTATTTTCCACTCGAAGAATCGAATAGGAAACATGTTACAGTATATGTACTGTCATCAAATAATTCTAAATAATTTCCTCTTTCATACAAAGTAGATGCATGAAGTATTTTTACTTTAACTCTTTTTTGATGATTACACGAAATAGAAATGCATGTAACACAGAATAGAAGAAATGATTTACTATTTAATTGCATCGTTAATGAATTACCAATTCTTGATATTTTTTATTGAACAACTCAATATCAAAATGCTCTTTTGCATAATCAATATTGTTCTTTCCCAAAGTTTCAAGTAATGTTCTGTTATTTGATAATTGAAGAATAGATTGTGTCATTTCTGCAACAACTTTTTCTTCATCAATGGTAGGAGTAATAAATCCATTTTCAGCTTGCACATGTACTGGTAAATCACCAACTGGTGTTGCAACAATTGCACAACCGTAAGCCATTGCTTCCATTACTACCATTGGGAAACCTTCAGTGTTAGAAGTAATCAACAATACATGAGCTTGTTTGTATAAATCTGCAAGTTGTTTTGCGTCATCTATATTTCCTTTTAGCTCACAGTACGATTGTAAATTTTCTGGAATTGCATTGGCTACATCTCCAGCAATTACAAAATTGATGGAAGCATTTTGTTGTTTCACTTGCTCTGCAATTTTTGCAACAATATGCACTCTTTTTTCTGGTGTTCCTCTACCAACATACAATACATTTAGTGAAGCTGCATAATCTTTTACTATTGTTTCATTGGGTAATTCAATTCCATTGCAGATGTAAGCAATTCTGTAATTAAATGTTTCTGGCACTTTTATTTTTTTGTATTGCTCTAAATGATTACCAACCCTTACTTTACTAATCATTACAGTTTTGTAAATAAAAGGGATAAACGGAATTCTAATCCATGAAAAAGTATTGAAAGAATGAATCAGCTCAATCTGTTTGATATTGCTGTTTACCCAAGGACTAATCTTATACCCAAAATTACACTGACCATTAAACACAACTGGTTTATTATTTTGCTTGTTGATGTAACCTGTTATTATTCCTCTATAAATTAAGTTGAAAAAATACAACCATTTGTTATCGGTATAAGCTGAAATATCTTTTATAGTGCAACCACTTTTTTCAAAGTCTGTGTAAAAAGTTTTGTCAACAGATTTTCTGGTAAAAAAAATAATGCAATTTCTATTACCCACTGCTTGTGTAATTAATGCATGTACTTTTTCGGCACCACCTGTATGATAAAAAGGGAAAAAGAAAAATACCTGATACTCCTGATGTAATGGTTTTAAAGCAGCAATCCATCTACCCAAAAGAATAAATGGATAAATGAAAATATTTTCAATTTTTCTTTTTAGTATGTAGTGCTGATAATTCATTTTTTCAGCAGTTGTTTTATTTCTTTTCCAATACCCATCAATAAATTGTATAGCGTTGTTACAACCAATTTTAATTCAAATAGTCCAAACTTCAATTGCTGTATTCTGCTCAATAAAAACTTACGCTTGGTATTATAATTCGTAAAGAAAGGATTTTTCTTTCGATGGATAGAACCTGTAACTGATGCGTTATGTACTCTGTATTGTAGCAATTGTTCAGGCACTTTTTCAATTGTATGTCCATCACTTAAAACCTGCAACCACAAATCATAATCTTCACTGTGTTTTTGTTGAGTAGAGTAGTGGTATTGCTTAATAATTTCACTACGCATTAGTACAGTTGGATGAGCAATACAACTTTGCCAAAGCATGGCTTTTTTAATTTTAGTTGCTGTAATACACTGCATATCCAATGGCCAATTACCAGTTGGTTCATCCAACTCATTTATGAAAATAATTTGCGTAGCAACAATGGCTGTTTTGGGATTTTCTTCTAACCAATCTACTTGTTTTTCCAAACGTGTTGGTAGGCAAATATCATCTGCATCTATACGTGCAATGTATTTGCCTTTGGCTAATTCCAATCCACGATTTAATGTATAAATTAATCCTTTGTTGCCATCGTTGCGTATATGCTGAATTCTTGCATCCGTATAACCATCAATTATTGCTGAAGTAGTATCTGTTGAACCATCATTAATAATCAATAACTCAAAATGGGTATAGGTTTGATAGAGTAAACTATCTATTGTTTTACGAATGTATTTTTCGCAATTATAGGCAGGTAATATTATGCTCACCAATGGGTTCATTGTTTGCAAGATAAGTATTGCTATGTTTAATTAATTCGGTTCAAAAATTCAGGTAAATATTTTTCGTAACTGTAATGCTCAAAAAAGGCTGGTGGAGTAGAAACTTCTTTTTTTAAAGCAGTAAAAATTGTTTGTGCAAACTGCTGCCAATTGTTAATGCTTACTATAAATATTTTATCTTGTACAAATTGCCTTTCTATTCCATTTAGCATGTGTTCAAAACAAACAACATTGAGGTTATAACTTAATGCTTCTAATGTTTTGGTTTGTACGCCACCACCATTGCTTACTGCATTTACATACACATTGGCTGAAAGAAAATAATCTTCTACATTATCAATTTTACCAGTAATAATTAATTGTTCATTTGCTAAATTGAATAAGTGCTGATAATGTTTGTCTTCAATTCTTCCTGTGATGATAAAAGTGAAATTTGAATTTATTTTATTCAGTTCTGGAATTAGTTGCTTGGCAATTGCTTCAACTGCTGTTGCATTTGGGGCATAATCTAAAGTGCCATTAAATAAAAAAATGCTGTGGTTATTTGGAATAACATGTTTTGCTTTTATACGTTCAATTGCTGTGTTTATAGTGCTTAAATTCTTATTGGTAATGGTATGCGGAATAACTAAACAATTATTTTCATTTAAATTAAATTGTTTAATTGCCGCTGTTTTATCATGTTCTGTTACAAACACATTCAGCGTTGCAAAACGGCAAATCCAATATTCTGCTAAAAATAAAATCCTCCAATAAGGCTTACCCAAAAATTTGAATCTTTCATATTCAATATTGTGAGAATAGTGTATAATTTTTACATCTAAAAGCAACTGAACCAACCATGATGCAATTACGTGGTAAGGATGCTCAACAATTACATGCGTTGCTTTTTCTTTTTTAATGAATTGATAAATGAATATCCAAGTAAGCGGATTGATGAATTGTAATTTACTAGTTGGCAATAATGGAAATATTGAGAAATTTTCATTACCAAATGCAACATTATTCTTGCTACATAAACAAGTTAGCCTTACTTCTTTTCCTAAAGCATTATTGAATGCTGCAATAGTTTGTTGCCCACCAAATTGTGCAGGTAAAATTTTATACCAAACAAGTGATACAATATGTACAGACTTTAATTGCAATTGGCACTTATTTAAAATAATAACGGAGGTTTTTAAAACCTCCGTTATATAAATTTATATAGTTGTTGTTTTTCTTTGCTTCCATTCGAAAAATAGTGCTAACGCAAGCAGTAATAAACTTGCTATTGTTGCAAAGCTGGTTAAAGTCCAACCTGTTGCATGGCTCTTAGGTTCAAACTTAAATACAATTTCATGTTCGCCTGCTGGTATTGGCATGCCACGTAAAACATAATTTACTTTAGCATAAGGTGTAAGCTTTCCATCTATATAAGCATTCCAACCTTTATCATAATATATTTCACTAAACACAGCAAACTGTGTACTGTTGGTTTTACTTTTATAGGTAACTACATCATTAGCATTTTTAATCAGCTCAATTTTTGCAGTAGAATCGAATATAAAAGCTGTTGATGCAATTGCATCGAATGATTTACCAATAACTGCGGTATCTCTAACATGCAAGGTTGTTAATGCATCCATTTCTTCTCTTGGTGTATTTACTTTACGTAAAGACTTAACCAACCAAACACTTCCACATGCTGCAGGATTGGGTTCAACTTGTTCTGCTTTGCTGGTACTGTGAATAATATACTTGGTATTTAGCATATCTAATACAGGCTTACAATCAGGATAATTGTATAATTGGTTTTCTGCTAAATCCTGATAAATGCTCAGTTTTGCAGGGTGATAACCTCCAATAGTTTTATGAAAATAAGCTGGCCTTGCCCCATAATTAATTGCAGCTTGTGCACCATTACTTACATCAAAAACACGGTAATCGCTTTTGTCTTGCAAAATAAATTTATCCGCTTCAGTTGGTGCAAACCCATTATCATAATCTTCTTTGTACTGATAGTTTTCGCTGTTTAAATATTTTGTATTTACCACTAAAATATCTGCAAATGCAAATACACCAATTAGTGCAATTACTATTCCATCTTGCAGTTTCTTTTTTATGCTTAACCAAATTGCCAAAGCTGCAACTGCAATAAAGAATAATGAACGCAAAATATCACCCATAAAAAGACCTTGCCTGTCTTCTTTTAAGCCATTAATTAGTTTATTACCAGCTTCTAAAAATGCTGCTTTCGTATTTGCATCAGGAATGCCATTAATTGATTTTAATAAATTGGCATCGCCATCACTTTTATAATCAAAGTTGAAGTACAACAACAATAAAAATGCAAAAACACCAGCTGTTACAATCAAACCTTTTTTGTATTGTTTAAACAATAGTTTTTTATCTTCTGTTGCAATAATTTTTTGTAAGGCTAATATTGCTGTAATGTTGAACAATAAAGTTGGAACCACCAATATCATACTTGGAGCCCTGAACTTATTGTACATAGGTAAATGATTAAATAAGAAGTTGTTGAATCCTTCAAAGTAGCTTCCCCAACTCATCATAATGGTTAAAACTGAGGCTGTAATCATCCACCATTTGTGTTTGTTATCTAAAATAACAAATCCCAATAGAGCCAAGAAGCAAATAATTGCACCAACGTATGGTGGACCTGATGTACCTCCAATTCCACCCCAATAAAAACCCATTGCACCTTGTAATTGTTGGGCTATTTGTGGGTTCATTTCTTGTAAAGCAGCAATTGCTTTCGATTTATCTTCTGCTACTTCCATTTTACTACTGCCTCCAAACATGCGTGGAATAAGCATTACAAAAGGTTCAGATTTAAAAACACTATAACTAAATGCATATTCTTTGGTTAATCCTTCCTTGGTGTTTTTACTTTTTGCATCAGCCAATTGTGAACCACCACGAATAGATTCTTTGGTATATTCATTATCCGGCAATAGCACAACTGCATTGCTTAATGCGCCAACCGTTACACCCACTAATGCAAATATTGCAGCCATTAATAAGTGTTTGTATTCTTTGTTCATGATCCATCTTACAGCAAATGAAATACTCATAAAAGCAACAATCAACATACCATAATAGGTTATTTGATAGTGTTTTTGAGCAATTAAAGCCGAGCTGAACAATGCTGCCAAAGCAACGCCCCACCAATATTTTTTATCGAAAATGAGTAGTATAGAACCAATTAATCCTGGTAATATAGCTAAGGATAACATTTTAGTATCATGCCCCTCAGCAACAATTACTGCATTGTAGGTTGCATAAGCATAACATAAACTGCCTACCACACCAATCCATGATTTGGTTTTGAGTACTTGCGATAAAAAGTAAAAGCAAATACATCCTAAAAAGAAAAACTGAAAAGGCTTTGGCAAATGCAACGAAATAACTTCAACAAAGTAGTAAGGCAAGTAGTTGTTGCTCCAACCCATAATCATATAACCTGGCATACCACTAAACATGCCATTAGACCATAAAGGCACTTTTCCATTTTGTTCCAGAAAAACCTTTTGGTTTTGAGCCATCGACTTCCATTGTGTAACGTCACTTTGTTGTAAAACCTTGCCTTCTAATGCTGGCTTACAATACACCAATGCAACTACTAAGAATATGGCAACGGCAATTGCATGGGGAAGAATTTTTTTCCAGTTAATCGTCTTCATTGATGCTTTTTTAAGAGTTGGCAAATTAATGCTATTTTCTATCCGTAAATTGTTTATTTTTCGATATTAACAGAGCTGAACAGGATTTTGTAAGCTCATTTTTTACTGAAATATTTATGTATGCGTTGGATGGTATTTTTAGCTAGGGTAACTTTTATATGCAATATATGTTATTTAGTTTTTGTTATTGGACGTTATGTTGACATGAGTAAGCTGCACCAAAGTATTATTGGAACACTTGTAGTAATGGGCTTTACAGCAGTTTTTTTAAACATCATAACGAACTTAGCTTGGTTGGTGGCTGTTATTAGAAAAAAGTCTTTACCCATCATATTGGGGATTCTGAATTTTTTATTTCTGATATTTCAAATACTGAACATCTTATTTCTTGATTTATGATAAACAATATTATTAAGGATAAAGCCTCTCGTTTATTTCTTATTCTGGGTGGCTTTTTTATTGCCAATGCTTTAATTGCAGAAGTAATTGGTGTAAAGATTTTCTCTTTAGAAAGAACATTGGGAATAAAGCCCTTTGATATTCATTTTTTTGGAGAAGCACTAAGCTTAAATCTTACTGCTGGTGTTTTGCTTTGGCCTGTTGTATTTATAATGACGGATATTATTAATGAATATTATGGCATGAAGGGTGTAAAGTTTTTATCTTACTTAACAGCTGCCATAATAACCTATGCATTTATTATGTTTTATGGAGCCATGAATTTAACACCAGCCGATTTTTTTGTTGTAAGTAAGCAGGGTAGTGGTGTGCCCAATATGCAATTGGCTTATGAAGGTGTACTAGGACAAGGAGGTAGAATTATTATTGGAAGTTTAGTGGCTTTTTTACTAGGACAAATAATTGACGTATTTACTTTTCATAAAATAAAGCAACTAACAGGCGAAAAGAAAATTTGGTTAAGAGCCACTGGTTCTACCTTAATTTCTCAGTTTATCGATAGCTATGTAGTGCTTTTTATTGCATTTTATATTGGCACAAGAGTGGGGAATAAAGCTGGTGATTTTGTGTGGAGTTTTAAATTGTTTTTAGCAGTTGGAACCCTTAACTACATTTATAAAAGTGTTGTTGCAATTGTGCTAACACCAGTGATTTACTTGGTTCACAATATTATTGAAAAATATTTGGGGCATGCAAAAGCAGAGGAAATGAGAAATGCTGCAATGGGGAATTGAGGTGTAAGGTTTAGGGTTTAAGGTTAAAGGGGTAAGATTATTTTTAGCTACTTCGTATGAGTTTAAAATGCTGCAACCACTTTTTCTATTTCACAATTCTCCCATTCACTATTCCCCACTCACAATTAATTATTTCCTTTCTCTAACAAAAGCTTAACCACTATTTTATCTATTGGTAAACTAACATCATTTTCAGTTAAATCATTCCAATGAATAAACCTGAAGCTTTCGGCACAAGCAGCTTTATCTGCAGTTTGTTCTGGTGTAAAATCAAAGGGTTTTGTAGAAGTTTTTAGATGTATGGGTTCTGCAGCATTTACATAATAATAAATGCATACAATTTGATCTTTATTATTGAATGCAGAAATTTGGAAAAAATCAGTTGTATAAATATGTTCGCCAACGGTAACATCTAGGCCTGTTTCTTCTTTAAATTCTCTTACCAAACAATCTCTGGTTCCTTCGCCAAATTCTAGCCCACCGCCAGGAAATTTTGTAAAATAATTACCTCTAATAAATTCATCGCTCACCAAAACTTGGTTTTGGCTATTTTTTAAAATTCCGTATACCCGAATATTAAAAAGTGGCATATTGTTGATTTTACAGGGGAATAAAAAAACTGCTGATTAAACTTTAACCAGCAGTTCTACAATGATTTACTACAAGCAATTATTTTGCTGGAACAGTATTAGCAGGCGTTTGTGGAGCCGGTGCTGGTGCTGTTGTATTGTTTGTTGGAATGGTTTCAATTGCTTTTTTATCTACACCACCACCAATGCCTTTAAAGAATAAGGTAGAAACAATTGCTAAAACAGCAATTACACCTGCAAAAATCCAGGTTCCTTTTTCTAAAACATCGGTTGTTTGTTTAACGCCCATAAAATTATTGCCAATGCCACCAACATTGCCAGCTAAGCCACCACCTTTAGGATTTTGTACCAAAACAATAAAACCTAAACCTACACTTGCAGCAACTACTAAAATTAAAAATACTATTACCATGATTATATTCCTTTTAAAGATTGAATTTTCGACGCAAAATAAGCGGATTTGTCAGGATTTAAAAAACTTAATTTTATATACAGCTGAATTGCCTTGTCTACTTTGCCTTGTTTCACCAAAACTTCAGCCATTGTTTCGGTAACAATTTCCTTTGCTTCGTTCGAAGTTTGGGCGATTCCTTGTATGGCAGACTCTAATTCAGGGTCAGTTCCTAGGTCTTCATTACTTGGTGGAACATTCTTCATATGCTTCAACCAATCGGTAAATCGTCTCAATTGTTTTGATAAAGTATCTTGAGCAGCATGATCGTATTCGGGCTTAATACCTTGAGATGCAAAATAATCTACTGTATGATAGGGCTCAGATTCTACCTGCAAAATAGTTGCTTCGGTAACAGGTTTTTTAAATTCTTCTAATTGTTCTTTTAAAATAGAAGCAATTTTTTGGTCAGGTATTTCCGTATCTCCTTCACTGCTTGCTTCTTCTGGCAATAATTCTTCATCATCTTGTTCTGCAACAAATGATGTAAATCCCTTTGGTTCATTAAAAACTTCTTCGGCACTTTCTAAAGCAAATGAAGTAACGGAATGATGAAAATTTGTAGAATCTTCAACGGGTTCAACAATGGTTGTTTCGATGATAGGTTCCTCAACAACAGGTTGTGCGATTTCTTCAACAATAGCTATTTCTTCTTTTACAAAATCTTTTGAAACAATCACTTCGTCTATTGTTTCAATAACAGTTGTTGTTACTTCTTCTTGTAATGGGGTATATGCAATATCTTCTTCTACTTTTTCAACCACTGGGGCTTCAATTGCAGTTTCAATTACAGGCTCATTAAATATGGGTTCTTCTTCAAATACTACAGTTTCTGTAATAATTGCTGGTTCATTTTGTTGAATAGCAATTGCTGCATCTGCAATACTTTGCTGAATTTCCTCTTCAATTACATGCTCTAGTAAAGGTTTTGTTTCTTCTTGTTGATAAACAGGTTTATGCAAAACTTCCATTGCTGCATTACTGTTCATTAGTTGATAATGCAACCAATATGGATTGGTAAAATACAATGCAGTTTTTTGTAGTTGTGGAATATATGCTTGATGATTTTCTTCTTGTAGCTTTTGTGTTAAAAAGAAATGAGGTAATGAGAAATAAGGATGACTATCGGTTAGCTGAAACAATTCATCGATACCAGCATCAGCAATATTGCTGTGACCAGTTAGTTGATGCAAAGTTTTTTGTAACGAAATGTTCATGAATAATGGTTTGGCTCTTTCAAAAATTCAAATGGATTATTGTTTGAACTTGAGCGGTGAAAATAAGTAAAATAGAACAGATTGATGAAAGAGCCTGCTTGTTTATTTACCAGTTAGAAAATATTTTATTAAAAATTTCATCGGTTAGATTACGCAAAATTTCTTCTTGTAAAGATGCTTGAGCTTGATCGAGTGCAAGGTTAGCCGAAAAATCGAAACTTCTAGATACATCAAATTCTGTGGTCTTATTATCAACGGTGTTTTTAAAAACAATATGTACACTGACAGTTAAACGATTGCTTGCTGCTTGTTGTGCTGTTACGCCAGAGGTACTTACTGAATAGTCGGAAATGTAACCTGAAATTTGGAAATGTGCATCATCGTTATTGGTTCTTGTTAACCTTGTTTGATTTACAATTTTTTGTTGCAACTTATCTGTTAACTGTGGACTTAGTTGCGGATTTACAATTCTTGCTTTATTTTCAATAAAACCAATTTTAATGGTTTTTATTTTATTGTAATCGATAGACACATCTCTAAAAGAATAAATCTTGCAAGAGAAGGTAAAAGGTAAAAGGCAGAAGGTGAAAGCAATCAGCCAAATATTTTTATTGAGCAACTTAAGTTTCATAATTTTTTTTTACAAATCATCAATATCGTATTCTTTCAACTTGCGGTATAGGGTTCTTTCGCTAATACCTAAATCGGCACTGGCATCTTTACGTTTGCTCTTGTGTTTTTTAAGGGCTTTAATAATCAGTTCTTTCTCTTTATCCATAATGTTTAGCGATTCTTCTACCTCTTCATGCTGTTGAATATCATCATTCATAAGTACAGGCTGATGACTATTTACATTGATGGGCTGTACCAATGTTGGTTGAGAAATTTGCGGTTGATGAACAATGTTATTTTGCAAATCGGTATTTGCCAAAATAGGAAAATCATTCATTAAGCTTTCTTTGGTATAATTGGCTGCATTGCCTGCTAGCGAAGGGTTTTGGAGTATTTCTAAAAACATTTTTTTCAATTCTGTAACATCTTTTTTCATGTCGAAAAAAAGCTTGTATAAGATTTCTCTTTCGTTCGAAAAATCATTGGTAGCTGTTGCCCCATTTGCTAAAATAGGCATTCGGCTACCAGCATTCTTTTCGGGTAAAAAACCTCTTAATTGAAGTGCATTTAAAATAGAACTTTTACTGAGTACAGAAATTTGTTCAGCCAAATTTTTCAACTCTCTCACATTGCCTGGAAAAGGATGGCTAATTAAAGTGTTTTTAGCTTCTTCGTCTAATTGAACAGGCGTTGTTTTATAACGTTCGGCAAAATCGACCACAAATTTTCTGAATAATAATTGAATGTCTTCCTTACGATCTCTTAAAGATGGAACACGAATGGGCACAGTACTTAAACGATAATATAAATCCTGACGGAACTTGCCTTTCTCAGCAAATTCTAATAATTCTCTATTGGTAGCTGCAATAACACGTACGTCGGTCTTTTGAACTTTAGATGAACCTACACGAATAAATTCTCCAGTTTCTAATACACGTAATAATCTTGCTTGAGTGCCTAACGGCATTTCACCAATTTCATCTAAGAAAATGGTACCACCACTTACTGTTTCAAAATACCCTTTTCTGCTATCAACTGCACCAGTAAATGAGCCTTTTTCATGACCAAATAATTCACTATCGATTGTTCCTTCAGGAATTGCACCACAGTTAACTGCAATAAATGGGTTGTGTTTACGTGAAGAAAGTGCATGAATAATTTGTGAGAAAACCTCTTTACCAACACCACTTTCACCAACGATCAGCACAGTTAAATCGGTTGCTGCAACTTGTACAGCTGTATCCAATGCATGGTTTAATGCAGGTGCATTACCAATAATGCCAAATCTATTTTTTATACTTTGTAAATCCATTAATTTCTTAGTTTACTGTTTTTCTGCTAAGCTTAATATTTCGAATAATCTTTTAACAACCCTAAAACCATTAACCATTTTTTTGTTCTTTATATTTCGTAGCTCTTCATCTGTAAGTAGTTGAAAATGGTTAAAGTGTAAATCTTTATATCTGATAGCAATTTGAAGCGTTACTAAAGAAGTGTCGTTATACTGAGCAATAAAAGTTTTAGCATTTCTATATTTTACTTGACTTTTTGCTGCTTCTTTTAAGTCATTTAAATTACTATCAACGATATTAAAAATATTAGGCTTTTCTATTGTCTTATCAATATACAAAGTATCACTA
>CALRLF020000079.1:0-18932 GCA_943368475.1 Allobosea thiooxidans | reverse complement strand
ATACTCCATTACCAAAATCATAATCGTAAGTAACAGCATTTGTAGCTGTTGCTACAAATGCTACATTGCCACTGTTATCAGTGCTTACAGTTGCTGTTACAGTTAGGTTAGTTGGCAAAATAGTGGTATTACCAGACGAACTATCACTTTTTGAACATGCCGTTGCAAGTGCAAACAAAGAAATAATTATTAGATTGATTAGTCGCATGTACTACGGTTTTAATTTTAGTTTTTGGTACCAAGAATTTCCATCGGCACCTATATTTCTTAAAAGCATTGTTGTGCTTGTTAAAGATAAAATTTCATACGTTACACCACCTGTTCCAAAATTAATTATTCCATTGCCTGGCACTCTAAATTGAACTTGTGTAGAGTTAGCACTTGTATAGCCAGAAGTAGCTGCACTAAATGCCAATTGCTTGGTACCTCCAGTATTCACTGCATAACAAGCATCACCACCAGAAAAACCATAGAAACTTGATGCAGCACCAATAGAAAACGACGTTCCTTTATTATTTACATTTATTGAAATTCTATTCAACACGTCTTTAGAAAAAGTAATCTCGTCGTCATAGGCACAAGCTTCTCTGCTATCTGGACCAGCAGCATACCACCAAGCAGCAGGATCTGAACTTAATCTTGTAGGATCATCGACCCCGAAATGTCCAAATGAAGTTCTATCAGTAACCCAAATTTTAGAAGAACCATTTGTTAAGTTTTGAACGATTGCTGCAGGAATATCGAAAGCAACAAAAACTTTTATTTTTTTGCTTAATGTAGACATCTCTCCTCCTGTGCCAATTGCATTTACAACAATCGTATACTCACTCGTTCCAGGATTTGTGTACTTATAATTAATGCTACCTGCAGGTACAATTTGTTTATTACCATCACCAAAATCAACATTATAAGTTACCGCATTTGATGCTGTTGCTGTAATGGCAACAACGCCTGTTCCATCTCCATCAGGATTGGCAGTATTAACACCAGCAATAACTGTGTTTAAGGCTAGGCCTGTAGGTGCTTTAATATCACCAAAAGAAAATTTTTCTTTTGTGCAACTGCTTAAACCAATTATTGTTGCCAATAATAGGGTTAGTATATTTTTATTTTTTATCATGACTTATGATTTTTAGTTTTATTAATTAACTCTGATATCATCGAAATAGAAAGTAAAGTTTGCCGAACCATCGCCCATTGTGCCATTATCAAAAATTACAACTACTCGTTGATAAGTGTTACTTGTATTACGTCCTGAAAAATCAAAACTTAAATCTTCCCAACCATTTGCAACTGTGGTTAACACTTCTCTTTCATAATTTAAATTTCCGTTTGCAAAATTTTCTAACTTCAATAAAACTTTTGCTCCTACTCTTGGAGAATATACTTTCATACGCATAATGTTCGATGTAAAGTTGATTGGTGCATCTAAAGCAATCCAACTTCCGCCCCATGTATTTCCAGCACTTTTAACCATTTTAGCAACTTTAGTACTTGTATTAATACCTGTTGAAAAAGGGTTATTGATTACAGTTGTGTTACCACCATCGAAATTTGTAAATGCATAGTTTAAAGTAGATGATTGAAAATCTAAAGGAAGAACTAAGCCAGCTTGATTGGTTGGTAATAACGTAACATCATCCCAATAGAAAACCTTACCATTGCCTACTGTACCAAAATCAAAGAAAATAGAAGCCATGTCATAGGTATAGCTATAATTTATTGCTGCAGTTCCTGTTGCTTGATTTTGGAAATCGAAAACGATTGTTTCCCAAGCATTGGCAACAGTAGTATTTTTTTGTGTTTCAACAGACTGTGTATTGTTGGCTTTATTTTCTACTTTTAATCTTACTGGAATACCAGCAGCTGGAGAATACACTCTTACACTCATTTGTGTTTTAGTAGCAGTAAACCCTAGTGGAGTTGTAAAACCAGAACCCATTGTTGTACCAGCCCAAGTTTCGGCACCATTTGGTTTAGTAGTTTTTTTAACATTGTTGGTAGCTAAAACGGGGTCAACAGCAGCTACACTTACAGCACCACCAAAATCAACTACACTATAATTTGTTGCTGGATTATCGAACGTAATAGGAAGCGTCATTAAAGCAGTTGGTAATTGATTTGTTTGACGAATATCATCAAACAAATAAGTAAAGTTTGCACTACCATCACCTGCTGTTCCTAAGTCAAAAATTAAAACAATTTTTTGAAAGCTTTGCGTTGTACTAACAGCACTGTAATCAAATACCAAATCTTCCCAAGTATTGGCAACTGTGCAGGTAGCTTCTTTTTCAAAACTGATTGCACTGTTTGTGGCATTTTCTACTTTTAGTAAAAACTTAGCTCCTACTCTTGGAGAAAAAACTTTCATACGAAATACCTTATTGTTGGAAAAATCAATTGGAGAACCCAATGTTAAAAGACTTCCAGCCCAAACTTCAGGTGCACCTTTTACCATTCTCCCAACACTTGAGCTAGTATTAATTCCATTCATTTGAGGATTTGCAATTTTAGTAGCAGTGGCTCCTCCAAAATTGGCGAAAGCATAATTAATTGTTGCAGATTGAAAATCGATTGGCAAAACAATTGGGTCAGTAATTGTAATATTTACTGAATCGCTTTTTGTTGCTGCACCACCACTATATGCAGTAATTTTTACTTTGTAAGTACCAGTTGCACTATAAGTTTTACTTATCGTTGCTCCTTCTAAAAATGATGTTCCAGGATCATTAGGAACATCTCCCCAAAACACCCTAAAATTTGTTTCATATAAAGCAGTTGCCGAAGCATTCACTTTAAAATTATTGGTTGCATCTTTAACAACGCTAATTACAAGATTCTCTGGAGCTCTAAAAGATACAGTTAATTGCTTAGTAACTTCTGTGGTTTTGCCAGTTACATTATAGCCAACTACCCTCACATTATACAATCCTTCAGGATAAATGTGTGTGGTGCTTTTACCAGCTTCAACTTTAACAGGTGTGGTGCCGCCATGACCATAATAAACATCATAACTAACAGCACTTGTACCATTGGGTGTTATTGTTACAAGACCTGTATTATCTTGTGTTATATCAAACATTGCACCCAATGCTTGGGGATCTAAATCTGATGATAAAAATGAAGTATCATCGAAAGTTTCTTTTTTACAACCCAATAAAAAGATTGTAAAAAATAAACTAATACCTAATAAATATTTTATTGATTTCATATTATTTTTTTAAAAGGTTAATAACCTGCGTTTTGAGTTAAACCAGAAATATTAATTTCGGCTTGTGGTATAGGAAATACTTCATGCTTGCCAGTTTGAAAACCAGTGATTTTTGTAGCAGCCTGACCTGTTCTAACTAAATCAAAAAAACGATCCCCTTCCATAGCCAATTCTAATCTTCTTTCATCCCAAATAGCTTGTCTTAATGCAGCACCAGTTGAAGTGATATTATTAAGATTATTACCAAATGCTCTTTGACGAACTTGATTTAAATAACCTTGTGCTTTTGTATCATTTGGTGCAGTTGCTCTATTGTAAGCTTCTGCTGCCATTAACAATACTTCGGCATATCGAATTGTTCTGAAATTATTAGAATAATTTAATTCAATTTGACCCGATGTTTCACCTTTACGTGGTAAATATTTTTGATTATACAGCCCTGTATTTTTAAATGGTGCAACCTGATAGGTAATACCAAAAGAAGGATTGGCTGTTTTATATGCTTCGATATCTAAAACAGTTACCACTTTTCTTTTATCTCCTGTTGTGTACGCATTGGCTAAGTTTTGAGTTGGCAAATTAGTGCTCCAACCTGCAGCATAAGGCATAGCAGCAGAACCATTTAAACCTCTGATGCCACATTGTTGAACTGAATGATTTCCTTGACCTCTATTTACACCGCCCCAATTGTAATAAGGCGAAGTATTTGAGTATTGAATTTCAAAAACCGATTCAGTTCCATTTTCACCAGTTGGCAAAAAGATTGAGCCAAAATCTGAAACCAAACTAAATGCATTTGATGTGATGATGCTTTCTAAAACAGGAGCGGCTGCATCAAACTTATTTTGATAAAGGAATACTTTGCCTAATAATGCTTGTGCAGCATATTTTGTTATTCTTCCTTTTTGTACTTGTACTGCTGGCAAAGCAGCGATTGCAGCATTTAAGTCGTTTTCAATTTGTTTATATACATCAGCTTTTGCAGCACGTGTTAATGTTTTTGATTCTGATAAGCCCAAACGCTTATCTACAAACAAAGGAACATCGCCAAAGAACCTTACCAAATGAAAATAGTAATAGGCTCTTAAAAAATAAACTTCGCCATATAAAGCATCTTTACCTGCAAACGAAACAGCTTCGCCTCCCAAGTTTTTATCTTTATACTGCGTCATATAATTTGCTCTGTTGATACCTTCATAAGCACCCTGCCATAATTCAGTTAAAGTAGAATTAACTGGTGTATGGGTGTAGTCGTCTATTTGTTGAAGCGACAATACATCAGATGCATTTTCGCCACCACTTACTGCATTGTCAGATGCAATATCTGCAACAGGTACAGCTTGATTTAACCATTGTATGGGTGTATACACACTAACAGCCATTGTTCTATAATCGCTTTCAGATTTTAAGTAATCTAATTCGGTGATTAAAAAATCTTCATGCGGATTGTAATCTACCCATTTAGTGCATGATGAAAACATCATACCTGTAAAAAGTAGAGTAGCAAGCGTTTTTTTAATAGTATTCATAAATCGTTAGTTTAAATTTTATAGTAATTTAATGTCAATACCAAAAGCAAATGTTCTTGCTTGAGGATAAGCTCCTCTATCAATTCCTGTATCTAAAACACCTCCGGAAATTTCGGGATCGAATCCTGAATATTTAGTAAAGGTGAATGCATTTTTAACTTGCATGTATAACCTTAAACTACTGAATAACTTTTTAATAGATGCTTTAGGAAATGAATAGCCTACTTGAATATTCTTAATTTTTACAAAAGATCCATCTTCAACATATCTATCAGATACTCTAATGTTACTATTGGCATCGGTAAATGAGTAACGAGGATTTTTTGCACTATTGGTAGAACCTTCTCCTGTCCACCTTGCTAAAACGCCTCTGTATTTGTTAGAGTAGTTTGCATTTCTTTCCCAAGCACTATAAATATCATTACCTAAAGATGCATAAGTGAAAGCTGTAAAGTCGAAATTCTTGTACTCAACATTTAAATTCCAACCAATTGTAAGCTTAGGGAATGGGTTGCCAATTTGTGTTTGGTCTTCAGCATTAATTTTGCCATCTCCATTCATATCCACAAACTTAATATCACCTGGCTGTGCACCTGTTTGTGTTGCAGATTTAGCTATATCAGCATAGTTTTGAAATAATCCATCGGTTTTATAACCATAAAAATATCCAGGAGTTTTACCTTGCTCAAAAACAGTTACACTTTGACTTTGTCCATTGAAATAATAACCACCATAAATTTTTGCAGTACCATCATCGTTTGTTGCAGTTACTAAATTTTTTGCAGTAGTAAAAGTGAACGAGTTTGATAGTTTAACATTTCTGCTAATGTTATCAATGTAGCTTATTGTAATATCCAAACCACTTGTTTTGGTTGAACCAATATTAGCAGTTGGAATTGGCACTGTTCCAAGATACAATGAAGCCGATGGGGTAAACAATAAACCATCAACCTTCTTTTCAAAATAATCAACCGATAAGGAAAGTTTATTTTTAAATAAACTCATATCAAAACCAAAATTGGCTTGTAACTGACGCTCCCATCTTAAAGCATCATTAGCTGCTGAACCAACTGTAGAACCTGGATAAAATATATCACCAAATGTGTATCCATTACTATTAGCAGTTGGACCATAACTTGAACCTCCTGTAACAATACCAACAAATTGAGGATTTACATTTTCGTTTCCAATAGATCCGTAGCTGCCTCTGATTTTAAAATTATTAATTGTATTTGATTTGAAAAAACTTTCATTACTAACTACCCAACCCAAAGAACCAGATAAAAAGTTGGCATATTTATTATCAGCACCAAATGCATAAGAACCATCTCTTCTCAACGTGAAAGAAGCTAAATACTTATTCTCATAATCATAATTTACACGAGAAAAATAAGACAAGTTTCTTCTGAAATATTGATAATAATAACCAGTTAAAGCATTGGTATTGGTAGCATTATTGTTACCAGTAGCAGCGGTAAAGTCAGCAAATTCCCAAGAATTAAAAGGAACATCTTGGCGGGTTGCACCAGCTGTATTACCTGTTACTTTGGCAACTGACATACCCAATACGGTTTCGAAATTGTGTTTTTTAGCTACAGTGAAATTGTAGTTGGCAAATGTTTCCCAAGTATAATTAAAGTTGCTAGCTTTTTCGTGAGCAACACTGTTGTGTTTGCCTGTAACCGTACTTCCGTCGGCATTCATAGAATTATCAACGTTCAATGGGCCATAAAATATTAATGGTGTAAAGCTTTTAGCATTGCCGTCATATTTAGTATAACCAAAACGAGTGCTTAATTTTAAGCTTTTTGTAATATCATACTGAAGTTCAAATTTTCCGTACAATTTAACCCCATTGTTTTTGTTATAGGTATTATCTAGCTTGGTTAAAGGATTGAATATTTCAGATAACAATAAATTACTAAAGCCATATTTTCCTACAGTATTTGGAACAGTATTTAAAACTGATACAGTTGGATCGAAATTTAAAGCACTACCTATTACACTATTAAATGAATTTTCCTGAATACCTTTTGCATTAAGCAATACAGCAGTATTATTAAATAAGAATTTTACTTTATTGCTTATGTTAAAAGTTAAATTAGCAGTAAAGTTACCTCTGTTAAAATTGGATTTTTCATTACCACCAACAATACCACCTTGACTTAAATAACCACCAGATAAAAAATAAGTCATTTTATCGCTACCACCTCTAACCGATACATTGTGCGATTGCATGGCCGCAGTTTTAAAAACTTCGTTTTGCCAATTGGTACCAACCCCTAAAGTAGATAAATTAGGAAAAATAAGACCTCCGCCAGCAGTTGTACTTCCTTCATTAATTATTGCAGCATATTCAGTAGCATTTAAAACTCCAACAGTATTCAGTACATCTTGAATGCCGTAATTACTACTTACACTAACTTCAGTTTTTAAATTTTTTCTTCCTGATTTAGTTGTAACAACAATAACACCATTACCACCTTTCACACCATAAATAGCTGTTGTAGCAGCATCTTTTAAAACATTGATAGATTCTATATCATTTGCATTAATAGAATTCAAATCAGTTAATGTTTGTGGCACACCGTCTATAATTACTACAGGATCAGTTCCTGAAAAAGAAGGAATACCTCTTATTAATACAGTTGGTTTAGATCCAGGTGAACCACTTTGAATAACGTTTACACCCGAAACCGAACCTTGTAAAGCTTCTTCTACCCTTACAGGTTTTAGTTTTTCGATAAATGCACTTTTAACGGTTGAAATAGCTCCGGAAACTTTTGTAGCCTTTTGTGTACCGTAACCAACTACAACAACTTCATTGAGGTTGTTGGCTGCTTCAGATAAAAGTATTTCTACTGCAGTAACCGACTGCTCTACCTTATACTTATAAACAGTCATTCCTACATAATTAAATACAAGGGTTGAACCTTTTTTTGCAGCAATAGAAAAGTTACCATTAACATCGCTTAGAGCCGATGTTGTGGTTCCCTCTACATTAACATTAACACCAGCCAAAATTTCGCCAGTAGTTTTGTTTTTTACTTTGCCGGAAACAGTTAGATTTTGTGCCATTGCCTGATGCAGCAAACCGCCCAACAAAATAAACAGGCATAGCAATGGAATTTTTAATTTCATAAAGCAATCTTTTTAATTAATAAAAAATAGTTGAACCGAATTTTAAAATAGCAATATCAATATGAAGAACCCAATGAAGAAAGAAGTTGGATACTCCTTTCTTCATTAAGTATTTTTAATTTATTCTACAACAAACTTGCTCGACTTTGTAGCAATACCATCCGTTAATACTAAATAGTATGTTCCTTTAGTTAAACTGGTTACATCTAACAGGAAGCTGCTGTTTGAATTTTGCATATTTAGCATCACTGATTTAACCAATTTGCCATCAACACTCATTACATTTAAGCTAGCTGTAGCGGTTTCAATTTTATCGACCATTACCGTTAATTTATTTTTAACCGGGTTTGGATAAAATGCAAAATTTAAACCTTTGCTTTCTTCAAACTTTAATGATACAATCGATGAGTAGGTTTGTTTACCATCGTTATCAACTTGTTTTAAACGATAGTAATTGATGCCTTTTACAGGTGTATTATCAGTTGCTGAATATTGTTTTACTGTAGTAGAATTTCCTGCACCATTTACAAAACCCAATTCTTTCCAAACAGTAGCATTTACACTATGTTCTACCGCAAAGCCTTTATTGTTAATCTCTGCAGCTGTTTTCCAAACAATACTTGCAGTATTGGCTTTTTTAGACACCCTAAAATCAATTAAGCTTACAGGTGCAACAACTGCGTTTTTCCAGAAATACATATTGTCTAAATAAACTGTACTGGAACCAAATGGAGTGCCCACCAATTTAATTTGGTTAATGCTGCTCAGGTTAATGGTATTATAAGTAGTTAATGGGATATCTACAGAGCTCCAACCTGTATTAGATGGTGTAATTGTATACGCCTGTTCAACAGTTGCAGGAGCAGTGTTAATTAAAAAAACATCAAAACTGGTACAATTGGGTGTCCATATATCTACATGCAAAAAGTTCATAGCAGATACATTTAAACCACTGGCAAGCTGAACGCCCTGATAATTTAAAGACTCGTATTTTCTTGTATTATTTGTTGCAATAACAACCTCTGCAACGCTGGTACTTTGTCCCCAATTCGGATTCCAGTCAATACCAGTTACGTTGGTATATGAGTCGCTGTATAATGAAATAACATTTGCAGCCAGTTTGGTAGGTACAGCAGCAGCTGTTGCAGGTGGAGCATAAGTAACTACCAGATTTGCAGTGATAGTTCCAGAAGAGAATGCACCAGCAGCTGCCTGCGTGGCTGTAATTGTTGTAGTACCAGCACCTACAACTGTTACCATATTACCACTAATCGTTGCAACATTAGTGTTGCTGCTTGAATAAGTAAATGCACCAGCACTATTTGATGTAGGTGCAGTTAATGCAAATGGAGCATCACCAACTAAATGGGCTGGAATAGAAAAATTAGACAAAGTTGGTAAGGAGGCGTTTGTATAGAAATAGATATTGTCTAAATAAATATTTGCACCCGATGCTGGTGTTGCTGTTACAAATTTAAACTGTATAATGTTGCCTAATGCCAATCCTTGATTAGAATAGTCAGACAATTTTATATTTATACTGTTCCAACCTGAAAGGGCTAAAGTTTTATTTACAAACTTTTCGCCTCCACCCGATCCTGCTATTAAATAAATATCAAACGATGTACAGTTCGGAGTCCAGATGTCCAGATGCAAACTATCCATAGACGATAAATTAATACCACTTTGAAATTGCACTCCTTGGTAATTCATACCTGGGTAGCTTCTTATTTGGTCGCCCAAAACAGTAATTTCTGTAGCAGCTGCAAAACCAGCCTGACTCCAAAAAGGATTAAAATCGGTACCCGCTAAATTGGTATAAGCACCACTATAAATAGAAATCACATTGGCCGAATTTCGAACGGGTGGCGTAGAAGCAGGAGTTGTAGGTTGTGCACTGGCTTTAATTACCAATAAGGCAAAAAGAACAGAAAGAATGTAGTTTTTTTTCATACTCGAGTTTTTAGAATCCAAGAAAATTGTATCCGATAATTTGAGATTTTACAATTTCCGACAGGCAATCTTCTTCGATTATTTGTTAAGCAATAAGGCAAATTTTCAGAACATAAAAGTAGGACATCAATAATCCAACAAAAAATATCTTGGCACTTCATTACTACATCAAAAAAATTAAATAACTGATAATCAATGTATACATACTACATCAACACTACATCATTCAATATTTTTTAGTATCTCAACTTAAAAATTCAATTATTTAGCATTTATTTAAAAGAGAAATATGCTACAACGAAAAAAATGTTGGAAAGTTCTATTTCGAACAAAATTCAATATAAAACAGAAATTAGGGTGCTTTCTGATAGTTTAAAGTTTTAATAAAAAAGTTAGTACAATTCCCTTATTTTAAATAACCAGCTCTACAACACCAATATTTAAGAATACCTTCTTAATTACATCATGAGTATCTAAAAAGCTACTAAGTGAATAAAAATTATACATTTTTACTACATCATACAATTTTCTTTATATTCACTTTTTATTTATTGCTGCAATGAAAAAAATATTGGTACTTATATTTTTTCCAGTTTGGCTATTTGGCCAAAATACCATTGGATTACCCGATGTATTGAATTACTCTAAACAAGCTTATGGTGGTGGTTTACAAAACTGGGATATTACACAAGATAAAAATGGCATTATATATTGTGCCAATAATGAAGGTTTATTAACTTTCGATGGTAAATACTGGACACTTTACCCACTACCCAATAAAACCATTGTACGCTCGGTAAAAATAGGTTCGGATAATAAAATTTATGTTGGAGGACAAGATGAATTGGGCTACTTTTCACCAGCTACAAACGGACAACTCAGTTTTCACTCACTGACACACTTAATAGCTGAAAAAAATAGAAACTTTGGTGATGTTTGGGACATTGTTTCCTATAAAAAGGATATTTTTTTTAGAAGTGCCAGCAAAATTTTTAAATTTTCTAACCAAGCAATGGGAGTATTTGCTGCACCCAGTGAATGGACTTTTTTAGGAACTTGTAACGAAAAGTTATACGTTCATGATTTTAAAAAAGGGCTGTTACTTTTCGACAATAATGTTTGGATGCCCATTTATGCCAACAATACTCTTCCCCAAAACGATCCCGTTACAAGTATACTTCCATTACAAAAAGACAGTATTGTTGTAACCACTTTAAAAAATGGATTATTTATTGCTACAAACACCGCTGTTACAAAATTAAATAGTGCTAGCACTGGCCTATTTGAAAGACAAAGAATTTATGCCGCAATTAAAATAAACGAAGATTGGTTTGCACTTGCTACCAACAACAATGGTGTTTATATCATTGATAGAAAAGGAAATATCATTCAAACTTTTTCGAAAACAGATGGACTGCAAAACAACAATATATTGAGTATTTTTTTAGACAAACAAGGCAATTTGTGGTTGGGCTTAGATAATGGTATCGATTTTGTAGCCTATAACAGTTCCATTAAACACATTAGTCCATCTTTACTAGATGGATCTGGCTATACAGCAACCGTTTTTAATAACAAACTTTATGCTGGTACTTCGAATGGTTTATATAGCATTGCATTGCAACCAGTACAAGATTTGAGTTTTAGTAAAGGAAGTTTTGAGAATGTTGCTAATACTAACGGGCAATCTTGGAGTTTGGCAAAACTGAATAATCAGCTTTTATTAGGACATCATGAAGGTGCATTTTTAATTAAAAATAATACTGCGGTCAAAATTTCTGCCAACAATGGCTTCTGGAACTTTCTTCCACTCACCAACACATTTCCATCGCCTAAAATATTTGCAGGCAATTATCATGGCATTCAATTTTTTAATTTCAACAATAACAACTTTTCAGAAGCAACACAAGTAACAAATTTTGAAGAGTCTTCTAGATTTATTGCATTAGATGATAATAACAATATTTGGGTTTCGCATCCATACCATGGTGTGTACAAACTTTCTCCAACTGCAATAACAGATATTTATACTACAAAAATTTATACCAACAAAAATGGTTTGCCCTCCTCTTTAAACAACCATGTGTACAAAATAAAGAATGAAATTGTAGTAGCTACCGAAAATGGAGTGTACAATTACAATACACAAAAAGATGTTTTCGAACCTAATAATTTTTATGAAAAATTATTAGGTAAACAAAGTGTACGTTATTTAAAAGAAGATGAAGCTGGAAATATTTGGTTTATTCACGAAAAAAACCTTTCAGTGATTGATTTTTCAGGCAAAGAACCTATTGTAATTCCAATGCCTGAATTGAATAATAAAATGTTAAGTGGTCACGAATTTATTTATCCAATTAATAACAACAATATTTTACTGGGAAGTGAAAAGGGGTTTTTTCACATAAACTATGAAAAATATAAAAAGAATATTCCAATTTTACAAAGCCAAATAAAATCGGTTAGAATTATTGATACAAAAGACAGTCTATTATTTGGTGGCTATCACAGCGATGTAAATGAAAAGCAAGTACAAGACGTAAAGCATTTACCAGCAATAAACAACAACTGGAAAACCATTCGATTCGAGTTTTCATCACCACTCTATGGCTATCAATCTAATTTAGAATACAGCTATCGTTTGGTGGGTTTTAATGAACAATGGTCAGAGTGGACGAAAAGAAACGACAAGGAGTACACCAATTTACCTGCAGGCAAATATAGTTTCGAAGTTAAAGTACGCAACAACTTAGGCAATGAATCAACAGCAGCTATTTATACTTTTAATGTGCTTCCTCCATGGCACTTAAGCATTTGGGCTAAAATTTTATATACCATCATTTTTTGTGTATTCAATTATGCATTGTACAAATGGCTTAGAAAAAAATTTAAACAGCAACAACAAAAACACGATGAAGAGCAACGCAAACTTTTGTATGTGCTTGAACTTGAAAGAAGTAAAAGAGAAAGTGAAATAGTGGCTTTAAAAAATGAAAATTTAGAAGCTGAGATAAATTTCAAAAACTCTGAGCTCGCTGCATCAGCAATGCATTTGGTTAAGAAAGGAGAATTACTGGCTAAAGTAAAAGCTGAGCTTGCACATTTAATGAAAGGTGTAGATAGCAACCAAATAAACAATGAGCTGAAGAAAATGATTAAAGCAGTTAGTGAAGATGACAATATGGATAAAGAATGGGAAAGCTTTACCAAACATTTCGATAAAGTACACAGTGATTTCTTAATTCTGTTGAAAGAAAAGCATCCCACAATTTCTCCCAACGAATTAAAATTATGTGCTTATTTACGCATGAATTTATCGACCAAAGAAATTGCACAATTAATGAATATTTCGGTTCGTGGAGTAGAAATCAGCCGTTACCGATTGAGGAAAAAACTGGCTATCCCTACCGAAATGAATTTGTTTGATTACCTGATTAATTTACAACCCAAACAGCCCTGAAATTTCAAAAAAATAAAGCCAACTTATTTCTAAGTTGGCTTTTTACCCATGTTTTGGTTTTGCATTATTAAGCTATTGCATATTGATAATTTAATGCATCCATTTCAAGCTCTACTCTTTCTAACGATTCTAAAAATTGTGCTTGCCCTTCTTTTAAATCATTTGCCAAAGCCTTGTAGTAATTAATTCCATTTAGTAAATTTTTACAAAAATTAGCAATGTATTTTTCTTTCTTTACATCCGGATGCTCAACATTATTTTCTGCAATTAATTCTTTTAAATAATCGATGTACAAATACAGTTCAGCAATAAATAAATTAGGTCTATTGCTATTGGTTAAAATATTGGTTCTGCCATAAATATGGTCTACCATGGTTTTCAACGAAACAACTTTAGAGAAGTTTACAATATTTGGGCCAGGGCAAATATTTACAGCAGTATATTTTTTTACCAAAGTTTCATTGTAACAAATGGCTGCTGCATTGCTTAAGCCAACACATAAACATTCTTTGTCTAACACATGTTGTAACTGCTTTTTATATTCTGCCTCAGGTAAATTTTGTTTTTGTAAATCTTCAATTTTTAATTTTTGATATTTTGCCGATGCAGTACAAAGTGGTTCTGTGGTAAACTCGGTATTAAAAGACAAATGCTTCTCTGTACAGGGGCTCCCTGGCTTGCCTTTACTAATTCTTAGTAACTTTTCATTTTCTCCTGTAGTGCCTTTTAAATAGTGAAAACGAACACCCAATGGAGAATTATAGCTTAACTCAATACCTTTTTCTCTGGCAGCACAAAGTAACTTTAGTGTTGCGTCATCTACTGTGGTAGCTTCTGGTACCAATAAAAAAGGTGTTCCCCAGCCTGTACTTTGTATGTCGTAATGCTTGTGTAAAAACACATCTTCTTCATGTGTTCCAATGCCACCCTGTACCGAAAAAAATATTTCGGGTGCATATAAAAATTGTTTGCCTGTTTTTTTTGCAATCGCTGCTTTATAAATATCGAAAAGAGCATCAATCAATTCTTGCCTGTTTGTTTTAAACTCTTCTAATATGGGACCTAATAAAAACCCATCTGTTGCAAATGCATGTCCACCACAGTTTAAACCAGATTCTACCCTAAACTCACTTACCCAAATACCCTTCTTGGCTAAATATTTTCCTTGTATTAAAGCCGATCTGTAATCACTTACTTTAACGACTACACGTTTATTAAAAGTACCATCATCGTTGGGTTCAAAGGCAGTACATTTTTCTAAATAATTATACAATCTTGGATTCAATCCTGCCGAAAAAATGATGGAAGAATTCTTCAAATTACTGTTAGCATAACCCCTTAATGCAGCAACAGCATCTGAACCATCTTCTATTACAGTACCTGTGGAAGTAAGGTTATTTTTATCGACCTTAGTCATAATATTTACATCAATACTACCTGCATGTATCGCATTACGTAAATAAGTTTCAACAGTATTTTTTTCGGTAGTGCTAGTAATTTCTTTAAGTGATTGATATATTTTTTTTAGCTTATGATCTTCGGGTAACATTTCAAAATATTGCACAATCTCGGCTCCTGTTTCAAATGCAGTATTTTTTAATTGTTGAATTTGGTTTTGAACCATTTCGTTTACCAAATTCAGATATGCAGTAATTCGTAAAGCTCTGTAATCGGGTTCTTTTGTTGTTATAGGAATATATTCAGTATTGGTAACAGCACAATAATGCTTACGCATCATTTCAATTAAATTATCTTCTACAATAGACATTACAGATGCAATACCATATTTGGCCACTTTAACAGGCGAATCTATGGTGTACGCCAAACCCATTACAGGTATATGAAAACGATGTACCGGTGAAAAACTCATATCAAATTAATTAATTGCTTATTCTAAAAAATGATTGATAAAACTGTCCACCTTAAATTTTATCATTTTTACAAAAGCAAGCAATTTTACTTACACTTAAAATGATACAAATCATGTAATCGCATTTTTTTAGTAACCACCAACAATTAATTTCACAGGGCTACAAATAAAAATGCAGTCAATAAAAAAAATGAACAACTCCACTATACAACTCATTAACAGGCTCAAAGCCATTGCCGAACTGGGTTTACTATATGCCATCAATGAATATGATAAAGAAAGATATACCGAACTAGAAAGCATTAGCTTTCAATTAATGGAGCAAGCCAGTGGCATAGAATCAGAAATGTTAAAAGAATATTTTTCGCCTACAAAAGATTATCCAACAGCTAAAGTAGATATCAGGGCATTCATTTTATCTACAGATCAAAAAATATTGTTGGTACAAGAACAGGCCGATGGCAAGTGGTCGTTACCAGGCGGTTGGGCCGATATTGGATTTAGTCCAAAAGAAACCGTTATTAAAGAATGCAAAGAAGAAACAGGTTTAGATGTGAAGGTGCAACAACTGATTGCCGTATTCGATAAAAAAATGCATGCCCATCCACCACAAAATGTGTACGTATATAAAATGGTATTTTATTGTACAGCCATTACTACAACACACAAAACAGGATTTGATATACTGAATACTCAATACTTTAACATCAATGAACTCCCACCTTTGTCAGAAGATAGAATTTTGGCCACCCAAATTCAATTGGTGTACGATAAAATTTTGAGTGAAGATAATCGTGTTTATTTTGATTGATATGTTTGCATGTTTTTCAAAAAATCCCCATCAATAATCAGCAACTTAACCCCATTTGCAGAAACGGAACGATGAGAACTCAGTTCGTCTGATACAACATAACTGTCACCCTCCAGAAGTTCAAATTTTTCCCCTGTTATAAGTTCGCTGATAAACGATCCAGCTAAACAATGTACAATATGTCCTTTTTCACACCAATGATCTGCTAAATAATCCTTCGAATATGCTACCAAACGAATTCTGAGTCCATCAAATTGAATTGTTTGCCAAGTGGCTACACCACTTTCACCTCTATATTCAACTTTTTCAATTGAAGTCCAATCGATTGTTTGAAAAGGAATATTGCTCATGTTGGTTCTTATTATATATTCTTACAGGCATCATGCACTTACAAATCTTTTGCACTTTTATAAAATGCATTTCTGCTAAAATAAGAAATAGCAACTGCTAAGAAAGTTTTCTGTTTGAGTATTGATTAAATCTTTTGCCCTTCTTCCCAACATCCTCTCCTTGAAAGCCATGTGTAAAGCCAATTGTATTGATGAATTTTCAGTACTGATAAATGCAATTACTGCATTCACATGATTAGGCATTATTGTATTTCAAACAATATAATGCCCACATTACTTTAGCTAATTAAACCAATTGTACACACAATCGTAACCATTGCTTATTTCAAATAAAGGCAACCAATTGGTACAGGTAAATGTAATTGAGTATAAACCGCAGTTGTAGGCTATTTGCTTTTTTACTGGCATAACTAAATGACTATTTTATCGCTTGCACTAAATTAACGCATCATCTTCCTTTGCCCAACACTCAAAGCTATTCAAAGAGAAGATGCTTAAAAATTTTTTGGTTTGATATTTTAAAATGAGGACTTTGCTGGGAAGAAAATTAATAATTTAAAACGATGACGTGCACCATTATTTATACTTTTAGTTTCATTAATGTATCTATCCTAACCTTAGGTATATTAAGCTTAGTGTTTGGATTTCTTAATAAGGATGTAACATTTACTTTTTTTCTTTTTGATGACTTAAAAAAGGTATTCGGCTCAAATTATTCTAGGATTGTGAATTTTTACTCTGGAATTTTCTATATTTTACTCGCTATTTATTTAATGAAAAATGGCAGATAGCATCTTCTAATTAGTTTCTCCCTACTCGTTGTAGCATATTACCTACGCCCTAGCTTTTTGTAGCATTTACTACACTAATATTATCTTACCAAAAATGAAAGCAATAAATATTAAGGAAGATCTTCTCTTTAAGAGAAGACCTCTCTATAGCGAAATTACTTTCCGATACAAAATTTTGAAAAGATAAAATCCAACTGGTCTTCATTTGTAATCTCACCTGTTATCTCACCTAAAAAATGTAATGCCTGACGGATGTCTAATGCCAGCAAATCGCTCTGCAATCCTTCAGCTACACCATGCTGTACATCTTGTATGGCAGTAAATAATTTTTGCAATGCATCGTAATGTCTTGCATTGGTTACAATGGTAGATTCTATATTGATATTGCCATCTACAGCTGCCAATACCAACTGTTGTTTTAGCAGTTCTACATTGTGGTTTTCTTTGGCTGCGATGAAAATTATATTATTGATAGCATCAAATTTTTGTTGAGCATTTGCTACTGTATCTACTTTATTGCCAATTAATAAATAGTTGATATTTTGTTCTTTAAAATCATCAATCACTGTTTGCAGTAGTTGGGCATCAATTTCATTTACATCAAATAGGTACAATACCAAATCGGCAGCTTTCATTTTTTCATAACTTCTTTCTACACCAATGCTTTCAATAATATCAGTGGTATGGGTTCTTATACCTGCTGTGTCAATCAATCTAAACAAAATACCGTCTATATTCAACACTTCTTCTATGGTATCTCTTGTGGTACCTGCAATTTCACTAACAATAGCCCTGTTTTCGTTTAACAGAGCATTCAATAAAGTGCTTTTCCCTGCATTGGGTTTACCAATAATGGCCACCTGTACGCCATTCTTAATTACATTTCCTAGTTTAAACGATTGCAGTAATTGTTGTGTTGTAGAAAAGAGATTTTGCAGCAGAATATTCAATTGAGTTCTATCTGCAAATTCTACATCTTCCTGACTGAAGTCGAGTTCCAGCTCTATCAATGCAGAAAATTTAATTAATTCTTCTCTCAGTGCAGAGAGTACATGAGAAAAACCCCCACGAACATTTTTGATAGCCGAATTTCTACTGGCTTCAGTATTGCTGGCAATAAGATCGGCAACAGCTTCTGCCTGTGTTAAATCGAGTTTGCCGTTTAAAAATGCCCTTTGCGTAAACTCTCCTGGCTTAGCAATCCTACAACCTTTATTGGTTAATGCTTGTATAATTTTCTCTTGAATAAAAGATGAACCATGACAACTTATTTCAACCACATCTTCACCTGTGTAAGATTTTGGATTTTTGTATAAGGCAACTACTACTTCATCTAACACAGTTTGCCCTTCTTTTAATAATCCAACATGTAAAGTATGTGTTGCTTGTTGCAATAAATCTTTATACGGTAAAAGTTCATTTACTATTTCAATGGCTTTATTTCCACTCAATCGTATTACACCTATAGCTCCTACACCTTGTGGTGTAGCCAATGCTACAATAGTATCGTTCCAATCCATTTGTTTTGCCATAAAAAATCTCTGTTTACTGCGAAAGTATAACAACGAAGCTGTTTGAGAACAACAAAAAAAGTCCCGTTTTAAAAACGGGACTTTTCATTATCAAAAGAAAAATTAATCTTATTCTTCAGAAACCTGGAATGTAATACTTTGACGGTGACGATAGATTACGTTTCTACCATTTTGTACAGCTGGTTTCCAGCCACCACCTTTTTTAAGTACACGTACAGCTTCTTCTTTAGTACCATAACCAGGGTCGTTTTCAGCATTGATATCGCTAATACCACCATTTTTAT
>CALRLF020000078.1:0-19166 GCA_943368475.1 Allobosea thiooxidans | reverse complement strand
TTACTAGGCGATAATTCAAAATTGGTTGTTGAAAATGAGTTTGGTTTCGGTGCTGGCATAAACGTATTTGTAAGCAATAATGCTACTTTTTTAATAAAAGGAAAGGAAATAGAAAGTGCATCTGGTATAACAGGAAATAGTGAAATACTTGTTCAGAAGTACCTTGAGTTTGGAAAAGATATATTGGTTGCATGGAATACTTTTTTTACAGATTGTGATTGGCATACAGTAGATAATAAGAAAAATGTAATTCCTACGATTATTGGCGACCATGTTTGGGTAGGGGTTGGTTGTAGAATTTTAAAAGGTGCAAATATTGGTAACAATTCTATTGTAGCAACAAACTCAGTTGTTGTAAGTAGTACTTATCCAAATCAAGTAATGTTATCTGGAATACCAGCAAAAATTGTAAGTGAAAATATCAATCACTGGCATAGAGATTTTGTACTGCAGGAGTAAAATCGAATATTTTTCTAAATAATTAACTATTAGAATGTTAGCCAAAACGAGCCCTGAATATTTTGATGTTTCTTCAATTGGAGAATCTAGTTTGGGCTTTATTTCAGTTGCTGAGTATCCTAAAAATATTCCTTTTGCTATAAAAAGAATTTACTGGACTTACTACACCCCACAAAATGTTGTTAGAGGTTTCCATGCCCATAAAGAGTTGTATCAACTAATTTTTGCTGTAGCTGGAACGATCACTTTTTATACGGAAGACAGATATGGCAAAAAGCAGGAATTTATTTTATCAGATCCCAATAAAGGCTTATTTATACCCCCATATGTGTGGAGGGAAATAAAATTTTCTCATAGTGCAGTACTCATTTGTCTTGCATCTGAAGAGTTTATTGAAGCCGATTATATAAGAACTTACGAAGAATTTAAACAAGAAACGTTAAATAAGAAATGAAAAAAATTTTAATAGCTGGTGCAGGTGGTGCTCCTTCTGAAGGTGTAATAAATTCTTTGCTAAAATGCAATCAGGAGGAAGTTATCGGTATGGGCAGTGAACCCACTGATTTGGTATTGTCAGCAGCTAAACGAAAATATTTTATACCTTATGCTAACACACCTGAGTATAAAACAGCATTGCTTAAATTGTTAGCACATGAACAGCCTGATTTAATTCATTTTCAAAATGATTTAGAAATTTATCATGCATCGCTAATAAGAGATGCTATTCATGCAGCAGGTGTAAAAACCTTTATGCCAGAACATGATGTTATTGATACCTGTGTACACAAATACAAAACCTATTTAAAGCTTGAAGCTGCCGGTGTTAAAGTGCCTAAAAACAAACTGATTAATACAGAAGCTGATTTGAAAGATGCTTTTGCCGAATTGGGCGATACCAAGGGCAATATTTGGTTAAGGGCTAACTCAATTGGAGGTGGAGGTAAAGGAGCATTACCTACCAATGATTTTGCTTTTGCCAAAGGATGGATAGACCGATACAATGCATGGGGCGATTTTGCAGCTGCTGAAATGTTAACCCCCGATTCGGTAACTTGGTTATCTATTTGGTATGAGGGAGAATTGGTTGTAGCACAAACCAGAATAAGAAAAGGTTGGACACATGGTAACAGAACCTTATCAGGTGTAACAGGTGTTACCAAAGTAGGACAAACCTATTCAGATGATACAGTAAATAAAATTGCACTGGAAACCGTTAAAGCAGTAAGCAATAAACCTCATGGTATTTTTGGGGTAGATATGACTTATGATAAACAAGGTATTCCTAATCCTACTGAAATAAATATTTCCCGTTTCTTCACCACTGTTTTATTTTTTACAGAAGCTGGTTTAAACATGCCAGCTATTTTTAAAGACTTGGCTTTGTATAATAAATTTCCTACGCTGGATAAAAAAATGAATCCCTTGTCCGATGGATTACTTTGGTTAAGAGGGATGGATGTGCAACCAAGACTAATGCGTTCAGAGGAAATAGAACATCAAATAATTACTTTATAAAGTGGTTTTACTCACAGGTGCTACAGGTTTTATTGGCAGTCATTTATTAGCAGCTTTACAAAAACTTAAAGGCAATAATAATGTAGTTGCACTTACGTCAGCCCCAATAACAAATGGGCTTTTTTTGCTGCATAACCAATATCAGTTTACTCAGCAACTGTTTAACAACGAAGAAATTGGTGCAATAGATACTGTTGTTCATGCAGGAGCTTTCACTCCTAAAAATTCAAATGAGTCGAATAACATAGCCTTAAGTAACAGCAATATTTTTAACACACAGCAGTTACTCTTTCATTTACCCCCAACAGTGAAACAGTTTGTATTTTTAAGTACACTCGATATTTATGAAAATACAAACAATATTATAAATGAATCTACAGCTATTCATCCTGTTTCCTTGTATGGTTATTCTAAGCTGTATTGCGAAAAAATAGTTGAAGCTTGGGGTAAGGCAAATAATGTAGCCGTGAAAATTTTAAGAATTGGTCATGTGTACGGTCCTGGTGAAGAAAAATACCAAAAACTAATACCTGCCAGTTTTGCTAAGTTGCTTAAAGGGCAATCTTTACAAATTTGGGGAAGTGGTAATGAGTTGCGTTCGTTTATTTATATAGATGATGTAGTTAATCTAATTATTCAATCAATAGAATCAGCTAAAGCTCATACGCCAGTTAATATTGTAAGTAATCATGCAATAAGCATAAAACAATTGGTTCAGCTTATCTTAAAAGTAACAGGGTTTAATTTACCTATAGAATATGTTGAGTATGCAAATAGCAATGCCAGAGACTTGGTATTTAGCAACGAGTTAATGCATTCTGTTCTTGGTAAAGAACAGGTAACCTTAGAAGAGGGCTTAACCAAAGAATGGAATTATTTTAAGCAACTGCCCTAATGAATATATTTTTTGATTTAGATGGTACCTTGCTGGATTCAAGACCAAGATTGCACCAACTGTTTAATTTTTTAGTACCTGAGTCTACACTAACTTTTGATGCATACTGGAATTATAAAAGAGCAGGCATAGGTCATGAAAAGATGTTAGAAAATCTTTTTCATTATTCCATTGAATCAATCGAAAAGTTTAAAGAAGCTTGGTTATACAATATAGAGCAACCGCAATGGTTGGCATTAGATAAGCTATATAATGGAGTTATAGAAAAATTAGAAGCGTGGAGTATTGATAACAGGTTATATATAGTTACTGCAAGACAATTTGTTGAACCTGTACATAATCAATTAAATTTTTTGAGTATACAATATTTGTTTACAAATGTTTTTGTAACGGAACAAAAAATAGAAAAAAATACACTTGTTTTAGGGCATTTAGGTGACATCATAAAAGGTACAGGTTGGTTTATTGGTGATACTGGAAAAGATATAGAGGCTGGTAAAGCATTACAATTAAAAACAGCAGCTGTATTAACAGGCTTTCGCAGTAAAGACAGTTTATTAAAATACACCCCCGATATATTTCTAGAATCGGTAAACGACTTTGTTATTTGATCATAAAGTATGGTAAGTAAAGAAAATATCAGAAAAGTTTCTTTCAAAGAAAAAATTAAGACTAAGCTGTTACAATGGAAGTACGGTAAGCAAATTATTTTGAAAGGACAGTTGAGAATTTTGGGTAAACTACCAGTATGTAAATTACCTGGAGAGTCTAAAATAATATTGGGTAATAAGGTTGTATTAAATTCTGACTTTGTAAAATCAAACACTGCCTTAACTTATAAATGTACTTTGGTTTGTGGATTAAAAGGAGAGATTATTATAGGTGATAATACCATGTTAAATGGAGTTGCAGTAACTGCATATGAAAAAGTGGTTATAGGAAAAAATTGCCAAATTGCTTCGTGTACCTTAATAGCCGATACTGATTTTCATCCTGTTGATCCTTCTACTAGAGAAATGGAAGTTTTAGGGCATAGGATTGATCACAGTAAAGTAGCAAAGCAAAAGGTTGTAATTGGCGATAATGTTTGGATTGGTTGGGGTTCAACAATTTTAAAAGGTGTGAATATTGGTAACAATTGCATCATAGCCGCAGGCTCGGTTGTTGTTACCGATATTCCTGCAAATAGTTTAGCAGCTGGTAATCCTGCTGTAGTCAAGAAAACATTTAATTAAATTTTTGTGCAAATACCATTTGTTTCTTTTGAGCATATGCATGGCCCTATAAAGGCCGAAATGATGCAGGCTTTTGAGCAGTTTTACGATAGTAACTGGTTTGTATTGGGCGAAAGGGTAAAACAGTTTGAGCAGGCTTATGCAGTTTTTAATCAGGTGCAACATACTGTAGGCGTAAGTAATGGTTTAGATGCCATTTATATAGCATTAAAAACACTTGGCATAGGTGCAGGAGATGAGGTGATTGTTCCTTCGAACACTTATATAGCTACCTGGTTGGCTGTATCTTATACTGGAGCAATACCTGTACCAGTAGAGCCTGATATACATACTTATAATATTAATCCTGCATTAATAGAAGCTGCTGTTACCTCAAAAACAAAAGCTATTATTCCTGTGCATTTATATGGGCAATGTTGTGCAATGGGGCCAATTATGGCAATTGCACAAAAGCATCATTTATTTGTTATAGAAGATAACGCACAGGCACAGGGAGCCAGTTTTAATAACCAACTTACAGGAAGTTTTGGAGATATTAATGCTACCAGTTTTTATCCCGGTAAAAATTTAGGAGCCTTAGGCGACGCAGGTGCAGTTACAACCAATACTGCTGAGCTGGCACAAAAAGCACAGGTATTAAGAAACTATGGCTCACAAAAAAAGTATTACAACGAAGTGATTGGGTATAATATGCGGTTAGACGAATGTCAGGCTGCATTATTATCGGTTAAATTAAAATATTTACCTGATTGGACCAAACAACGACAGCAAGCAGCCAACTGGTACAATGAGTTACTGGCAGGTATTCATGAGTTGGTATTACCACAAGTGCATAGCAATGCCACACATGTTTATCATTTGTATGTGGTAAGAACCCAACAAAGAGATGCTTTACAGGCTCACTTAACAGAAAATGGAATTGGTACTTTAATTCATTATCCTGTACCACCACATTTACAGGAAGCTTATAAAGATTTAAATTTTCAACAAGGTAGTTTTCCAATAGCCGAAGAGTTGGCCAATACCAGTTTAAGTTTACCCATGTTCCCAGGAATTACAAAGGTGCAGATAGAGTTTGTTGCGAAAACTATCCGTAAGTTTTATGAATGAAATAAATCCTTTGGTATCAATAATGGCTTTGTGCTACAACCACTCAAAATTTGTAGTGCAGGCTTTAGATAGTATAAAAAATCAAACTTATAAAAACATAGAACTTTTTATAATTGATGATAATTCTAGTGATAACTCTGTAATAATAATTGATAATTGGATTAAAGAAAACAATGTTCAATGCACTTTCATTAAACATGCAGAAAATAAGCCTATTTGCTACTCATATAATGAGTTTTTAGCTTTAGCAAAGGGTAGTTACATTTCTTCTATTGCTACAGATGATGTTTATGAACTTCATAAGATTGAAAAACAATTAAAACTATTTGAAAACTTGACCGAAGAGTATGGAGTGGTTTATGGTGATATGCATGTGATTGATGAGGACGGAAAACAAATAGCTGAATCTTATTACAGGTCTTATCTAAACATAAACAACCCAACCTCTGGAGATATGATTGAACCTTATATTGAAAAATGTGCAGTTCATGTTTTAGGCTGTTTAGTTAAAAAATCAGTTTATGACACAGTAGGATCTTATGACGAAAGTTTGGCGTTTGAAGATTGGGATATGGGCTTTCGTTGGGCAAGGGTATTCAAGTTTTATTATCATTCAGATACAGTAGCAAAATATCGCAAGTTTAGTGGACAGATGACTGATGTATTTTGGAAAGAAGGAGAAAAATTTGTCAAAATACAAAGTGCAATTATAAATATGTATTTTAAGCATTTAGACTTACAAGAACCCTACAAGAACAAAATACTCAATAAGATAAAAGAAATACATGCTCAGTTAATACACAATAAGAATTTCTTTTATAAAGAGAATAATAAATTGTGCAGAAAGATTTTAAAACAAAGTATGTCTATGAGCTATTTAGTACTCTCTGTTTTCTGTTTATTAGATAAGCCTAAACTTTATTTTAGTTTAAAAACCAAAATAAGTAAGCTGTATTTAAAACTAGCTTAATTGACTTAGTAAATAAGTTGGAACATACACAATCAAAATATTATTTGCAACTCGATGGTCTCAGGACTATAGCTGTTTCTATGGTAATGTTTGGTCATTGGATAACATACAAAAAACTTCTATCTATAGGAGCTTACCTTTCTACTGGTGGTGTAGATATTTTCTTTGTTTTAAGCGGCTTTTTAATTACAGGCATTTTAATGAAAGCATCTGAAAATGGCAATAAAATTTATGCGTTAAAGCAGTTTTATATTAGGCGTTTTCTTAGAATTTTTCCATTATACTATTTAATTATTTTCATCGGGGTATTATTGGCGATACCAAGTATTCGCCAGCATTTTTGGTGGTTTTTGTTTTATGCAGGCAATATTATCGTTGCTAAAACCAATGGTAATGCTGGCAGTTTTACACATTTGTGGTCGTTAGCTGTTGAAGAACAATTTTATATATTCTTCCCCTTTATTGTTTTTTTTACGCCTAAAAAGTATCGTTTATTTTCTTTTGTATCAATGATTTTTTTAGCTGTAATAAGTAGGGCAATAATATTTATCTTATATAAACAAAATATAAATATTGCTTGGTGGATGCACTCATTTACATTTAATTGCCTTGATTCATTTGGCTTAGGTGCTTTGTTGGTGTATTTGAAAGTGCATCATTCTAACTTGTTAAAGTCTATCTTATCAAAATCTTATTTATTTTTTATAGCTTTAGGGACATCGATACTTGCAACTTACCTGTTTACGTTAAATGATACATCTCACTTTTGGGTTTTTGCATTTCATAGACTGTTCTTCTCTATTTTTTGTTTTTGGGTTATTGGTATTGCAACTACAGATGGATTCAAGGGGATTATAAAATTATTTCTTGAAAATAATTTTATACAATATTTAGGGAAAATTAGTTATGGGCTTTACGTTTATCATCATTTCATGCCTTATTTTTTTGGCAGGGTTGGGTATAACATAAGTGGGCATAGTATTTTATTGAATTCTTTTCTTTATTTAATTGCTACAATTATTATATCAAGTATTTCTTGGCACTTTTTTGAGTACCCTATTAATAAATTAAAAGAACGTTTTTCATACAATTAATGAAAATTTTAATACTGGGTTCAGAAGGTTTTATTGGCAGCCATTGTAAAAAATATTTTGTAGCAAAAGGCTATGAAGTATATAGTGCTGATATTGTATTAAAAGATGAGCCTTTGTATTTTTTAATCAATGCCGAGTCGGCAAATTACAGCACTATTTTTTCGCAGCATCAATTTAATGTTTGCATTAACGCAACTGGTGCTGCCAATGTACAGTTTTCATTTACACATCCACATACCGATTATTTTTTAAATACGGCCAATGTATATGCTATTTTAGATGCCATACGGTTGTTTAATCCTGCCTGTGCATTTATTAATATGAGCAGTGCAGCGGTTTACGGCAATCCGAAAAGTTTGCCCATTCATGAAGATGCTGCTGTACAGCCAACATCGCCTTATGGCATGCATAAACTATACAGCGAACAAATTTGCAACGAGTTTTACCGTTTTTTTGGCATCAAAACTTTAAGCCTGCGGATTTTTTCAGCTTATGGACCAGGTTTAAAAAAGCAGTTGTTTTGGGATTTGTATCAAAAAGCCAAGCAAGCTACTGATTCAATTACTGTATATGGTACGGGTAATGAAACCCGAGACTTTATTTATATTAACGATTTGGTACATGCAATAGATTGTGTAATACAACAAAACAGTTTTACCGGTAATGCAATCAATGTAGCAACTGGTTCAGCCGCCACCATTAAAGAAGTGGCTACTACTTTTTTACAATTGTATAAGCCAGCTTTGGCATTGCATTTTTCGGGTGAAGAAAAAAAAGGAGACCCATTGTTTTGGCAAGCAGATATAACATTACTAAATAGCTTAAGTTTTACAGCAAACTATACTTTAGAAACTGCATTAAACGAAACTGTAAATTGGTTAAAGCAACAGCCTTAATTTGGCAATAAGTTTTTATAATTGAAACCTGTATTAACGGCTTATAGTGAAAATGTGTTGGGCGGAATTCAGACCTTTTACCTGAATTTATTGTCTCACAAGCCCGATGATGAAACATTCAATATACAATGGTTACTGATAGACCATTGTGATGAAGGTAGAGCAAAAGCTCCAGGTTTTGAGGTTACAAATACCAAAGTAAAATATTGCAATAAAAACGGCAGGTGGCGAAAAGCAGTACAACTTATAAAACCTGTTATTGTTGGCGAAGGTGTAATATTGGTGAACAGGGAGTTTGAGTTAGATGCACTGTCTCTTTACCCACCAATTCATAAAACAATATACCATATTGTACATGATGATTATTATTTGCAGTTTGCTGTAAAATATACTGGTATTATCGATGCCTACATAGCACACAATAAATACATTTATGCCCAGCTATTAAAACTATTGCCAGAGAGAGAAAAAGATATTTTTTTTCTACCTTTTGGAATTCGGTTATCGCCTGTAACAAGAAAACAGAATTTAAACAGAATACTGCATATTGCTTTTATTGCAAGAATGGATACTTCAAAAGGTATTCACGATTTATGTAAGATAGATGATGCAGTAAAACAGTTTGGGTTTACTGTACATTGGTTGGTTATTGGTGACGGGCAAGAGAAAGAGGCATTTTTAAAAAGTATAAATAACCGAAACAATTTTGAACACCTGATTGCGAAAGACGATTCTGAAATTTTTGAACGCATACAAGCTTGCGATATTTTTATATTACCTTCTGTACACGACGGAACACCAGTTGCACTTTTAGAAAGTATGAGTACAGGTTTAGTTCCTTTAATCTACCGATTTAATGAAGGTATTGAAGCTGTTGTTACTCCCGAAATTGGATATGTAGTAGATAAAAATGATTATTTGGCAATGGCTGAAATAATTAAGCTTTTGCACAATAACAGAAGCTTACTGGAAGAAAAAAGTGGGGCAGCACTGAATTTGGCAAGAACTCAATTTAATGCAGTTAGCCGTTCAAAGGATTATTTCAATTTGTTTAAGAATTATAAAGTTCAAAAAAAATCAGTCATAACAGCCCCTATAAAACCTGATTCTTTGTTAGAGCAAATCTGGATACCACAGCGTTGTATAAACATTTTAAAAAAAATCAAAAGCTCTTTTCGGTAAAAGTAACCAATGAACATTTTATTTCTCTCATTAATGGAAGGAGCAACTTGGGGTGGCAGCGAAGAGTTGTGGTATCGAACAGCATTGGCGGCTCTTACAAAACAACATAGGGTTACAGTTTGTATATTTCATTGGAATGAAGAACCAGTTGCTATACAGCATTTAAGAAAAGCTGGTGCACAAATTGTAAAAATTCAACGAAGGGCGGCTTATCCACTATTCAAAAGAATTAAACAAAGGGTTGCAGGAGAAGGTAATATTAAAGAGTTTGCCCAATTAATCGCTTTTAAACCCGATGTAATTTGTGTATCTCAGGGAGGTACTTTCGATTTAGGCTACAATACCCCTTTTTATCAGTTGGTTAAACGTTTAGCCAAACCCTATATTATCATCAGTCAGCACAATGTAGAAAACGGAGGTATTGTTCCATCAGTCTTTCGTAATCAAATTATAGAAGCCCTCAATAATGCAGCACATATTTATTTTGTAGCCGAACGAAATAAAAAAGTAGCCGAACGCCAACTGGCATATTCTATACACAATACTTTGGTTATTAGTAACCCTGTTAATCTTACATCAACAGGTGTAAAGCAATTTCCTTCGATGGAACAGGGGCTACAAATGGCTTGTGTAGCAAGGTTAGATTGTGGTTATAAGGGACAGGATATTTTATTAGAAGTTTTATCGAACCATAAATGGCGTGAACGTCAATTTCACCTTAACTTATTTGGAAAGGGCCCACACGAAGAAAACCTTCGTTATTTAATTGATTTGTATCAGCTGGGTAATAAAGTAACGCTTGTTGGTAAAACCAATGATATTGATAAAGTGTGGCAACAACACCATGTTTTGTTATTGCCTTCGTTAAGTGAAGGCACACCACTTTCTATGTTAGAAGCCATGCTTTGTGGAAGGGCAGTAGTAGCCACCAATGTTGGCGGTATTGCTGACTATATTGTAAATGGCGTTACTGGTTTTCTTGCTCCTGTAGCTTCAGTAGAAGCATTAGATACGGCTCTCGAAAATATGTGGCAGGATCAGCAAAGGTTGGCAACAATTGGTTTGGCAGCTTATGAGTATGCAATGGCAATAACCGATTTACAACCACAGGAAACATTATTAAATAAACTGCTAACCATTGCATGAGTAAAGGAATTTCTATAATTGTTTGCTGTTACAATAGTGCACAACGGCTCGAACCAACGCTTAGGCACATAGCTGTACAAAAAATAGATGCAAATATTCATTGTGAGCTGGTACTAGTCAATAATTTATCTACAGATGATACAGTAGCTGTTGCACAAAGTATTTGGACAAGATTAAATGCACCTTTTGCATTGCGTATTGTACATGAGCAAGAGCCTGGTTTATCTAATGCAAGAAAAAAAGGAGTAGCAGAAGCTGCTTTTGATTATTTAATTTTTTGCGACGATGATAACTGGTTAAACGAAACGTACATTGAAACTGCTTATAATATTATTGACTCGAATGATAATATTGGCATTATTGGTTGCAAAATACAAGCTGAATTTGAAGAAATACCAGATCAATGGGTAATAGATAGTGCTGAGTTTTTAGCAGTGGGACCACCACAGGATGTAAAGGATGGTGACATAACCATATACCCAGGAATGGTTTTTGGAGCCGGTATGGTTTTACGCAAAAGTATTTTTAGCGATTTGCAAAATATCAACTATCAATTTTTGTTAAGCGATCGAAAAGGCAAATTACTAACTTCTTGCGGAGATACTGAACTTTGTTTTTGTGCCAGATTGTTGGGTTATACAATCCATTTTTCTAATCAATTAAAGCTTACACACTATATACCTGTTCAAAGAACAACAGCAGATTATTTTAAACGATTGATGTTTGGCATGGGTTATTCAGGTATTTATTTGCTTCCATATATATATGCACTTGAACAAAAAGAAATAACAGGGGTAGAAAAAATTAAAACCAGTTGGTACTGGCAGGCAGTAAGTGGTTTTAAAGAGCTCTTGAAAATTCGTTTTACAAGCCCAGCAACAAAAATGAATGAACTTTATTATTATAGTAAAAAAGGCCGTTTAATTGCATTGTTGACATTGAGGAGTAAATACAGAGCAGCATTTAGTATGGTTTATACACTTAAAAGCATCAATCGGTAATTCATGTTTTTTTCAAGAATTATCAATAAACTTATTCGATACATTATTAAACGTAGTGGTGCAAATATTAATGGTGATTTTTATTGTGCATCGCTTTTTTTAAAAGGGAATGCTAAAAGCTTTACGTCAGGCTCTCATTTGTATGTAGAAAAGGATGCTATTATTAGTATCAAAGAGCAAGGTCAAATAACTATTGGCTCCTACTTTTATATGAATCATTACTCTATTATCGATTGTTATTACCAGATTACTATTGGTAACAGAGTTCAAATAGGCCCACATTGTTATATTACAGACTTTGACCATGATTTGATGGTTGATTTAGACCGTCCATTTCATCGTGGCGATAAGGTTTTTGCAGCGGTTGTAATAGAAGATAATGTGTGGATAGGAGCAGGTGTAACTATTTTAAAGGGTGTAACCATTGGCAAAAATGCGGTTGTTGCTGCGGGTTCAGTAGTTACTAAAAATGTAGCACCCAATACAGTTGTCGCAGGTGTACCTGCAAGTTTTAAAAAAGAAATTGTGTACCCTGCAAATGTTCGTAATTAATGCAATCAAGATTACCAAGTTTAGATGGGTTAAGGGCTATTTCAATACTTGGTGTTTTATATGCACATTTAACCATTACGCCAAATTTTAGTTTTACGGATAATGTTGTGGTACATTTTTTCTTAAGCTTTATAGCAGGTGATAATGGAGTGAATATTTTTTTTGTAATCAGTGGTTTTTTAATTACCACATTGTTATTATCTGAAGAAGAAAAGCTTGGTACTATTAGCCTTAAAGGGTTTTATGTACGCAGGATTTTCAGAATTTTGCCTGTTTATTGCAGTTTTTTATTGGTGGTTTTTTTATGTAACCATTTTAGCTGGATAAAAGATATTGAAGCTTATTCTTTTATTGCACCATTAACTTTTACTACTGGTGTTTTACCTGTAAATACTGGTTGGACATTGGGGCATACTTGGTCTTTATCGGTAGAAGAACAGTTTTATTTGTTGTGGCCTTTTACTGTGTTCTTTCTAAAAAAAGTACAACAACGAAATATTGTTTTATTAACAGCTTTACTACTCATTCCTATTGTGCGAACCATTTATTATTACACAACACACAATAGTTTATTCTATAATTTTTTAGTAAGAGGCGATGCAATCGTATTGGGTTGTTTGCTTGCAGTTAATCAAAAAATAGTAGTAAATTTTTTTAAAAATAGAAATTTGATACGTTTTGTATTGTTGTTTATAGCTGCTTTATGTTTTGCTGTACATTATTTTTCGACACACCAATTATATGGCTTTATTACAGTTCCATTGGGTATACTAATACATGCATTTTTTGCAGCCATGCTAATTATTGGCTATGTTATTAAGCCTAATACCAATAGTGTTATTTATGCTGCATTGAATAACAGAGTATTGGTATTTATAGGTGTATTGTCATATAGTTTATATATATGGCAGCAATTCTTTTTACAAAAAGCTGCTACGGTTTCAAGTAATTGGAAACATTATCCTGTAAATATTATTCTAGTATTCGTAACAGCTATTGGTTCATATTATTTATTGGAGCAACCATTATTAAAATTGCGTAAAAAATATTTCAAGGCTTAATTACGGCATGTTTATTTTTCAATTAATGGGTGGAATTGGTAATCAGATGTTTCAGCATGCAACTGCAAGGGCATTATCGACTAAAAGAGGTATTCCATTTAAAGTTCATTTTGAAGATCCTTATAAAGATGCAGTAAGGCGGTATAATTTGGATGTTTTTACCTTAACTACTGAACAAGCATCAAATAAAGAACTAAAAAAAATAAGACCATCTATAGGCTTCAAAAGAAAAGTACATAAATGGTTTCGTTTTCAGGAGAAAAAACATTTTGTTAGTGAACAAAGCTATTTTGTATTTAATGAGAATCTGTTTAATTGCCCATCTAATAGCTATGTATATGGCTTTTGGCAAACAGAAAAGTATTTCATTGAAGTTGAAGATCTGATACGTGCGGATTTTACATTTAAAGAACCTGCAATAGGCGAAAATAAAGTGTTACTTAATTGTATTATGAATGACCCGAAAGCAGTGTCATTGCACATTAGAAGAGGCGATTATGTAAGTGTTGAAAAAACAAGTAAAATACATGGGGTTTGTTCGATGGATTATTATGAAAAGGCTATTGCTTTAGTTGTTGCTAAAATAGAACAACCAGTTTTTTATATTTTTTCAGATGATATGGATTGGGTTAAAACTAATTTTAGAATACCTTATTCAACTGTATACGTAGATATAAATAACGATGCTACCAACTATGAAGACTTACGATTAATGAGTAATTGTAAACACCACATCATTGCCAATAGTTCATTTAGTTGGTGGGGTGCATGGTTAAATAATAATTCTTCTAAAATTGTGATTGCTCCGCAAAAATGGGCCAATGTAGAAGGGCTAAATACAAGTGATTTAATTCCTGAAAATTGGATAAGAATCTAGTATGCAGTTGCCAGTGTCTTTAATATTCATTACTGCCGACAGAACTACGGTATTTGAAAAAACGTTACAAAGTTTATTTAAACAAAATTTTTTACCCAAAGAAGTAATTGTAATAGATGCATCTCTTGACGAAAAGACGGCAATTATGTTGCAGCATTTTAATTGGAGAGATACTACACTACAGTACGAAGCGGCAATTGTAAAAGGAGCAGCCGAACAAAGAAACCAAGGAATCAAGAAAGCTAATTATGAAATAATTGGTTTTTTTGATGATGATATTTTATTAGAAGCAAACTGCTTCAATGCATTGTATTCGGCTATTAGCAGTAATCCTGGTATAGGAGGAGTGAATGCATTTATAACGAATCAGCATTCAGTATCACCTGGAAAAATTAGTAAATTTATTTATTGGTTGATGCGTGATAAACCAATGACGAGCTATGATGGAAAATGTTTTGGCCCTGCTGTTAACACACTTACACTTGATTACAAGGGCACAAAAAATCTTGTAGAAGTAGATTGGTTAAACTCTACTTGTACGTTGTATAAAAAAGAGGCATTGCCAGATCCTGTATTTGACAAACACTTTAGCGGATATGCATTAATGGAAGATTTAACTTTATCGCTAAGGGTGGGGCAAAAATGGCAGTTAAGAAATGTACAAGATGCTAAAATTTTTCATGATAGTCAGCCAGGTGTTCATAAAAATAATCAGAAAGAAATTTCAAGAATGGAGTTGGTAAATAGGCATTACGTAATGACGCAGGTGTTGCAAAAAAGAGGAATTAGCGATTATTGTAAACTTTTTTTGTGGGAACTTTTTAATATAGTTACAGGTTTTATCAGCAGTACAAGTAAAAAAGTTTATGCAGGAATTGTATTGGGAAAATTGATGGGTATAAGAGATATAATTATTACAAGCGGCAAAACTGTTTAGATGAATTTCGAGGCTTTTGAAGTAGTGCCAATTTCTGTTGTTATACCAACTTATAAAAGAACAGATAAGTTACAAAATACTTTGAATGTTATATACGCTTGTAATCCACTACCTCAAGAAATAATAATTCATGTTGATGCAGGCGATACTGAAACAGAAACAATAATAAGTAGATTATTTCCTGCAATACAATTTATTACAAGTAATACAACACAGGGTCCTGGTGGTGGTAGAAATAAAGGAATAGAACTTGCAAGTTGTGAGTATGTAGCCAGTTTTGATGATGATTCTTATCCGGTTCAAAAAGATTATTTCAAACGTTTGGTTACATTGTTTGAAAAAGAGCCTTTAGCAGCAGTAATTGAAAGTACAATCTATCACCAATTTGAAAAACAACCTTCCGAATTATTTGAACATAAAATTTGTAACATATTTACAGGGTGTGGAGTTGCATATCGAAAAAGTATGTACCAAAAAATAGGAGGTTATATACCTATTAACCCTGCATATGGAATAGAGGAAGTTGATTTCTCAATACGAGCAAAAGCATTTCCATATTTCTTCATACGAACATCATGGTTAACTGTTTATCATGATACAGTATTAAACCATCATGGTTCAGCAAGTATTAATTCGGCTGCGATTAGTAATTTAGGTTTGTTGGTATACTTAAGGTATCCACTAACCATGTGGCCATTCGGTATTTTGCAAGTATTAAACCGCTTTATTTGGTCTGTTCGGCACAAAAGATTTAAAGGATTATTTAAGGGTATTGTTGAAATACCTTTACAATGTTTTACTTATCGCAGTTATCGTAAAACTGTTGATACAACGGTTGTAAAACAATATTTGCAACAAAGAGAAAAACTTGAAGTCTATGAGCTTCACATATAGTTTGGAAGAAATATTGTTTAAAAAAATTACTGGCTTAAAGAGTCGTTTAAGGAATTTATTGTATAAACTCTTAGGTATGCAACTTGGGCATAAAAATAGATTTGAGGAAGGGCGTTGCAGGCGGCTTACACAAATTAAAATTGGTAATAATAATGCATTTACCAGGGGATTTATGTTATGGCCATTAGATGATGTTTACAATGGTACAAGAATTGAAATTGGCGATAACAATTACTTCAATAGAAATTTAATGCTAGATACTTGTGGGACTATTTCTATAGGAAACGATAATATGTTTGGCCCTGATGTTTATATCACTGATTCGAACCATCAATTTGAAAATGGAAAATCCTCCAAAGAATTGCCAATGAGCATTGGTACTGTAAAAATTGGCAATAACTGTTGGATTGGAGCAAAAGCAGTGATTTTAAAAGACGTTGAGTTGGGGGATAATTGTGTGGTTGCTGCAGGAGCTGTGGTTACTAAGAGTTTTCCAGCAGGTAGTATTGTGGCTGGTGTGCCAGCAAAATTGATTCGTACAATTTAAAAAATAGATTGTAACAGTTGTACTGTAATAATTTTAATTGTTACAAAATTTTTGTTACAGCTGTTGTGTAACAAATTAATTGTTTGTTGTTACAATGTTACATATACTGATTTCTTAATTTTTATAACATTGGTTAAAGTACTTATTGCTCATCCCGGCACACAATACTCACATCAACTGGTTAAACAGTTAGAAAAGCAGGGTTTGTTGTATCGTTTCTATACGGGGATAGCAATTGCTGAGCATAGTTTTTTTTATCGTATGCTTCGTTTTTTACCTGATGCATTACACAAAAAAATCAGTAACCGTGTTATTGAATCTGTACCCAATCATAAAGTAAAGAATGCTTTAGTAATTGAATGGAGGGCATTGTGGGAATTGCAAAAAGGTAAAGATTCCGAAGCTGTTTTCTATGAACGAAATAAGCAATTTCAGGAGCAAATACCCGATGCTGCTATATTAGCAAGCGATGTAGTGATAGGCTTTGATACATCGAGCTGGATATTGATAGAACGTTGTAAGCAGTTAAAGCGTCCATTTATTTTAGATGTTAGTATTGCACATCCTGCTGAAAAGGCAAAAGTGTACACACAAATAGCAACACAATATCCTGGTTGGAGTTTTGCAATAAAACATAAATCAAATGCACTGATTTCACTGGAGCAACAAGAACTGGAGCAGGCAAATGCAATAGTTGTGGCCAGTAGTTTTACCAAACAAACCCTGATCAAGCAAGGCATTAGTGATCAAGCAATATCTGTCAATCCTTATGGGGTGAATGCCAGTTTGTTTTTTCCTTCCATTAAAGCTGCATCGACCAAAATAAATTTTGTATTCGTTGGGCTTGTTGATGCCCGTAAAGGGGTTCCTTTATTGTTAGATGTTTGGAAGCAAATAAATAAAGATGAGGCTACACTTACATTAATTGGACCAGTTAGCAGTTCGATAAAAACAATGATTGAAACAGCACACCCTGATGTTGAGGTTAAAGGTAAAATACCTTTTGCCGAATTAAATGCAACATTAAGTAGGTACGATGTATTGGTCTTTCCCAGTTATTTTGAAGGCTTTGGTTTAGTAGTTCCAGAAGCAATGGCCTGTGGGCTGCCTGTAATAACTACGACTGCTACCTGTGGAGCAGATATTATTGATAATGGATTCAATGGGCTTGTGATAGATGTAGGTAGTGTAACTGCACTATTTAATGCTATGCAATCTATTATCAACAGGAGGTATAATTTGAGTGAAATGAGCAAAAGAGCAAGAGAAAAAGCTATGCAGTTATCATGGGATGCATATGGCGAAAGATGGAAAAAAATACTAAGTCAGATATAACATACCAATAAAAAAATGAAAGAACTTATATCGTTGATATAAGCAGATTATCCGAATAGGAATGAGCACGGGTTTAACTTCAAGATAAATAATAAATTTAAATTTTTTATATTAAATTATGAAGAGTAAATATATACATGACTCAGTTGTTCACAACACAAATGCAGCTGGGCAAATGGTCCCATTTTTACTTAATCTTTTTCACCCAACCTCGATAATTGATGTTGGATGCGGCACTGGAACTTGGCTGAAAATATTTTTAGAGAATGGGATTGTAGATGTTAAAGGAATTGAAGGATATCATTTAAATCCTAATTCTTTATTAATTCCTCGGGAATTGGTTGAATTAAAAGATTTGGAAGAGCCTTTTACATTAGAGAGAAAATTCGATATGCTTATTTCTTTAGAAGTTGCTGAACATTTGCACGAAAAAACAGCAAATCAATTTGTAAATAGTCTCACACAATTGAGTGATATAATTGTGTTCTCAGCAGCTGTTCCATTTCAAGGTGGTCAAAATCATGTAAATGAGCAATGGCAAACTTATTGGATAGAAAAATTTGAGGTCAAAGATTTTATTTGTATTGATATAATTAGACCAGCATTTTGGGAAAATCCCAAAGTAGAATTTTGGTATAAACAGAATAGCTTTTTATTCATTCATAAGAGTAAGGAAGAATTAATTTCTAAATTGTCAAATAGTAAGAGTTTTTATAACAATAGAATTGTTCATCCTGAAATGTTTATTAAAAAAGGCTCTTATTTAAAAGATATTTTAGCTGGTGAAAAAGGGGTATTACCAATTTTTAAATTATTAATTAAATCAATTAAAAACATGTTTAAATGAGTTATACGAAAGTAACTGTTTTTCGATTTTATGTTAATTTGATTATATCTCCTCAAAAATAGTAGTGATAAAAGAAAGCTATTCATTGTATTGCAAGTTTAATTATTGATGGATAAGAAGGATCGTTTTTTATATATAGATACTTTAAGAGGGATAGCTGCATTGGTAGTTGTTTTACATCATTATTTATTTATTTACGGACGAGATTTTAATTCGACTCAGTGGTTGCCTAATGTGTTTATACATGGTTATTACGGTGTAGAGCTTTTTTTTATGATTAGCGGATTTGTAATTTATTATTCATTACTAAAAGCAAAAACTGCCAAACAATTTTTACTAAAAAGAGCCATTCGATTATTTCCGACTTATTGGATTTGTTTAAGTATCACATTTATCGTAGTAAGCATTTTGCCACTTAATGCTGCAAGAAATGCCAATTTATATGATGCAGCCATTGGGCTAAGCATGCTTTCGGGGTTATTTAAAAATATAAAACCGGTAGATCCTTCTTATTGGTCATTATTAATAGAATGGTTCTTTTATTTTATGATGGCAGCATTACTTTTTTTAAAATGGCAAAGCAAACAAATACATACATTGTTATGGGCTTGGC
>CALRLF020000077.1:0-21247 GCA_943368475.1 Allobosea thiooxidans | reverse complement strand
TTTTTATTTTCCAATACATCTTTAACAGGAGTTATCAGTAAGTCATATAAAATAGAAGCTTCTGTTTTAAAATCACCACGAACATCTTCATTGCTTTTTAGGGTAGAACGAACGACAATTGCATTGGTGCCTGTAACATTATTTGGATTACGTAAAATGCTAAGGAATCGACTAGCGATGGCATTCATATCTTCTTTAAGGTCAACTATTTTGATACCCGTTTCTTTGTTGGTAGCAGTGAAAATAAATAGCTGATTGTCGTTAATTACATATAATAGTACAGCCGTTTCTGCTGGTATTTTTTTCAAATATTTTTCAAAATCTGCTGGATTCGCTTTTACAAAATAGGAACTTAGGTCTGGGTATTTTGTTACCAAACTGTCAATAAAATTCGTGTATTCAGACTCCGTAATATTTTTTACACTTTCTAATGATAATATCAATTTTTTGCTTTGTTCTTTTTCTGGTTTTGCTTTTTCTTTGGCAATAGCTTGTTCAATAGCCGATTTTTTCTGAATCAATTCAGTGCCTTTTTTTAATGCATCTGCTTTTGATTTATCATCTGTAGAGATACCAGCATTATCAACTTTTTCATTAACTGCTTGGCTATTTCCTTTTGCAGCATAATACAGTGCATCCGACTTGTTATTTGTTTTTGCAAGGCTTGCAACCAGCTTATTGTATAAATCTACTTTTCTAGAATCGGCATTGTATATTTTTTTGGCTTCTGCACCGCCGAATAGTTTTTGGGAACTTGCTTCTACTATTTCTACAGCTTGTTTAAAATACGCAACAGCACTATCAAATTTTTGATTGTTATAAAAATTTAATCCATACTCGTACAATGCTCTCCAGGTGTATTTGCTATTGTTAATTGTTTTTGTATAATCTACTGCTTCTTTATAATACTTTTCAGCTTTTGATTTGTTACTCGTTAAATTATACAATCTACCAAGATACATTGCTCCTTGAATTACTAAATCAGTTTCATTAGACAGTAAATTATTTTTATAACTTTCTAATAAATATTTTTCTGCGTCTTGATATTTTTGTTTTTCAATATATAGTTTACCCAAGTATAAAGCAGCCATATTTATATAACGAGCAGACTTTTTATCTAACGCTTTAGTATATCCTTCCAATAAATATTTTTCTGCTTTAGCATAATCATTTTTATAATAATAAGTTTCTCCAATATTTATAGGGGCTAGTAAATGGTTTTCAGAAATAAACTTAATGTCTGATAAGTATTTATCGGCTTGAATAAAATGTTTTAGTGCATTATCAAAATCGGCTTGGTAATAAAATACACAGGCAATAGATGTTTGACAGCTACTTAGTCCAAAGTTGTCTTTTTCTTTTGTAAATATGCTATCTGCAAGATTGTAGTATTTTATTGCAGTTATGCCATCAGATTTAGCTTCACTAACAATACCTTTTGCTAAATATGCATTAGCCATTTGGTTGGTATTACTTAAATTACTAAAAATAGTTAAACAAGTATCTGCTGCTTTTTCAGCTTTAGATAATTCGCCTTGTATTACATATAAAAATACCAATGAGTTATAAGCATATCCCACATCAGCTTTACTGTTTATCGAGGTAGCAATATCAATTGATCGTTCATAATTTTTTCTGGCCTCATAAAAATCTCCTTTCGATTGAACAGCATTTGCTATTAAGCGGTAAGCTTCAGGAATTCTTGATTTGTCTCCTAAAGAATCGTATATGCTTATTGCTTTTTTTGTGTAGTTAATAGATTTATCAAACTCTAATCGATTAGCCATCGAAGAACTTAAAGTCATATAGCAACTGGCTTCTTGTTTTTTGTTTTTTTGTGTTTGAGCAATTAACAAAGCTTCTGTAAAATACTTTTCACCTTCAACATAATTGTATTCTTTAAAAGCAACACTTGCTAAGTTTAAATAACTGTTGTATTCATTGTCTTTGTCACCAATTTGTTTTGAAATGTTTAAACCGATTAAAGCATATTTTTTTGTAGAGTCGAGACTGAAGTAGTATGCTGCTGCTGCTAATTGTGTAGCACCATAAACAATATCTGGTTTTGTATTGGTAGACACACTAATAGAATAATACTTATAGTAATAGTCAAAAGCTTTTTGATATAATTTATCTTCATAAAAAACATCGCCTACATCGTTCAGTAAGCTTTTTAAATTGCTGCTATCTTTTGCTAAATTATAGTAATAGGCAGAAGTGTCATAAGCAGCTAATGCCCTTGGCTTCTCTCCAGTTTTTTTAAACAATTCTCCTAATTGTTTCCATGAGTAACCTAATCCTGAATGACTTTTAGTGGCTTGTCTATATTTAATAGCCTGCTCATGAGATGCTATTGAAGAATCGTATTTTCCTAAATTCCAATAAGCTAAGCCAATATTAGATTGAGAGTAACCTGCACTATTTAAATCATTAAAATCTAAATGGATAACTTTAGCTTTTGTATAGTTGTTAATTGCCGAACGATAATTTCCCAGTTTATAATCGGCACCTGCAATTTTGTCTAGTGTGGCAGCAACATTTTGCTTGTCATTAAGTTTCAGATATAGTGTTAGTTGTTCATTGTATATCTCAAGAGCTTTTATTGTTTCACTTTGTTTTACATATATTTTGGCAAGAAAATCTTGCATTCTAATAGCCTCTTTAATATAGTCAAATGAGCCATTAGCTTTATACTGTTTAATACAGGTTATAAAGTTTTCTACAGCTAACTTGTATTCTTGTGTGTTGTAATAACATAGTGCTGTTAATTTATAGAAGTACGCCTGATTAGTAATCTTAGTGCTCTCTCTAACATTATTTGTGGTATCATTTATAAATATCAACCCTTTTTTTAATGAAGCTAAACATGCATTGTAGTTTTCTAAATTGTAATAACATCTTGCAATACGAAATAGTAATACTGCTACTGCATTATTATTTTTTGCTTTTGTAAAATATTGAATGGATGAGTCACAATTTACTAAAGCCTTTTGGTAGGCACTTTTATCAATGAATCTATCCGATAATGCATAATAATAAGTACCCCATTCATTGTCGCTGGGTAAATAGGTTAATGCAATTTTTGCAGCTTTAATGGTTCTGTCAAAAACGCTATCAGGTTCATCCGTCGCATCTGTTAGCCATGTTTGAATAAAATCTTCGTTTAAAAATGTGGCTTTGTGCGTTGTAAAGAATTTTTTTAATAATGTGGTATTATTAGAATACAATAAAACAGAATCCTTCATTTCAGATTTACTATAGTATGCACCATTCATAACCCAAGTGGCAAACGTTTCTCCTATTTTCCAATCTTTTCCTAAAAAAGATTTTGGATAGGTTTTTACATAGTTTAGAAACGAATAGATATCTCGTTCACTTGCAACGCTCATTACATCGAAAATACTTTTACCAGAATATCTTCCTATGGTTAATTTTTTCTTGAAAACATTAAATGCGGTATCTGTTTCATCTTTATAATAATTGTAAATTGATACTACATCTTTAGCAGCTTTATTTAACAATTCATCTTCTAATAATTTCGAATCGTTAAATATTAGATGGTTAAAATTGTGAAGAGGCTTGCCGTATGCATCATTAAAGAAAATATTTAAACATCCTAATTCAAAGAAAACACTTCTGTAGTTTAATAATGGTACTTCTGTTTTTAAAACAACTAAATCTCCCATTTGGATTGTTAGCTCTTTCTTACCCAAATGTTTTTCATTGGGTCGTATTAAAACTAAAGTTTGTGTATCATTTAAAGCTGTAACACTTGCAAAGCCAAGCTCAATATCAAAACGTGTTTGCCCTTTTATATGTGCACCTCTTACAGGTCCAGTCAATCCTTTTTTTATACCATGCTGTAGCCCAGCATTAAGAAGTGCCCGAATACTATCCTTATTTACTATTTCTAGTTCAACAATTCTAAAATAAACTTCTTTAAATTCTGTTTTATAGGCCACTTGAGATTTGCAAAGGGTTACAGAAATAGCTATAGTTAAAAAAAGTAAGATGATTTTTTTCATACAATAATTTTACTTTCAAAGAGATTTAAATGTCTATTGTTTGTTTACGATTTAGTTTGTAAAAATCTTATACAACACTTGCAAATCCAATTTCTAAATCGCTTCTATAGTCGTTGGTTTTATAAACAGCTTTTACAACACCTGTGCTTCCATTGCAAATACCTTATCAACAGTAGCGATTTCATAGTACACGATTTTGCTGTAATATTAAATCTTCTAAATGGTGTTTGCAATACGTGTTATTGGGTATAGATTGGTGAAAAGAAAAGAGGCTCATCTGATTAAGATGAACCTCTTCGTAAGCAAATAAATACTTTTATTGTTGTGGTGTTGTGGGAGCTACCATGCTACCTTGCTTAATACCTGTAGTTTCTAAAGTGTATTTATAACGTTTAACAGCTGTTGTAATAACCTTAGCAATTTCTGCCTGACCTTCTTTGCTGTTTAAATAATCCTCTTCTTCTGGGTTAGAGATAAAACCAGTTTCTACCAATATTGCTGGCATAGCCACAGCTTGTAAAACCCAAATACCAATACCTCTTTGTTGAGCCTGACGACTAGGACGACCAGTTTTTTTAAATTCCTCTTCTACAGTAAGAGCCAATCTTGCACTTCTATCAAAATATTGTTTGGTTTTAATAGAATAAATAATGGCTTTATTTGGGTCGTTGGGATCAAAATCTTTTAATTCTTTGGCAGTAATGCTATCCATAAACATGTCTTCATGTTCCTGCAACGCTTTTTCTTTAGCTCCAGTTTTGTTAATTCCCCAAATAAAGGTTTCTGTGCCTTTTACTGCACTAGGGCTGTACCAGGTACGGTATTGTTTTACTTTACGGGTATAAGTTTTCTTTTTTCTTTTGTATGTTTCGGTTTTATAGCCTGTAAATTCAGTATGTCTTTGTCCTGGAGCCCAGTTACAATGTATCGAAATAAATAAATCTCCTTTTGCAGCATTGGCTTTATTGGCTTTTTCAGTTACTCTATCGTACACATCGGTGGTACGGGTCATATAAATTTCAACATCGGGTAATTGTTCCTCAATTTCTTCTTGCAAACGCAATGCTACAGCAAGGGTTACTTCCTTTTCTTTAGAGTATTTACCACTTGCACCATGGTCGCTACCACCATGACCAGCGTCAATGATAATTTTTCTCAGTTTTTGCTTTTGTACAGGTTTTGCACCCTCTTTCTCTTTAAAAGAACTTATACAAACAGCCAATAAACTCATTAAAAGTGATGCAGCGATTATTCTTCTCATCATATCAATTCGTTAAAGAAATAGGTTCGGAATAGGTTTAAATTTTTAGCTCTTATTTTTGCCCAACTACTATGGTCAATTTGTACAAACTTAACGTAAAAATCTTTACAGCTATTGTAGGCTTAACGGCTTTACTAACTTTAACGTTGCAAATCAATGCAAGTAGTGGCTCAATGGGAGATTTTACCCATTTTTTAACAGCTTTTTCAGATACGGTTACTGCTGGTAAATCCATTATTAAAGCTGATTCTTCAAAACCAAAGTCTAAGGATACGATTATTAATACATTAGATACTTTAAAAATTTCTAAAGATTCGATAGATGCACCAGTGAATTACAGTGCTGAAGATTCCGGTGTTTTAATTATTTCTACCAAAGAATTTTTATTGTATGGAAAAGCCAATGTAAAGTATAAGGATATAGATTTAGAGGCAGCCACTATTCAATACGACCAAGAAAAACAAACCATGAAGGCCAAAGGCTCTTCTGATACTTCGGCCAATTCGTTGAATAAAACAAAAATGAAACAGGCTGAAATGACTACACTCAGCGATTCATTGGCGTATAGTTTAAAAACCCAAAAAGGGATTACGTACAATACTTATTATCAAGAAGGTGAATTGTTTGTAAATGCCAATCGGCTAAAAAAAGCTGATAGCAATGTGGTGTATGCTTACAGAGGAAGTTTTACCACCTGTAATTTAGATACTCCCCATTTTACTTTTCGAACCAAGAAAATGAAAATCATCAATAATAAAATTGGTGTAAGTGGTCCAACACATCCAGAGTTTGAAGGTGTGCCTGTGCCTGTGTATATTCCTTTTGGTATTTATCCTTTAAGCAGGGGCAGACAATCTGGAATTTTAACGCCTCAGTTTGCAAGTAGTGAAGATTTTGGTTTGGGCTTAGAAGGTTTGGGTTATTACAAAGTATTAAGTGAAAATGCCGATTTGACCACCAGGGTTAATTTTTATAGTTATGGAGGATGGAGTGCCAACATAAACTCAAAATATTTAAAACGTTACCAATATAGTGGTGGATTTAATTTAGCTGTTCAACGTAATAAATTGTTGAATAGGTACTCGGTTAAAGCAGCAGATGAATTTAACATTACGTCGTCTTACATGATTAACTGGAGCCACAGTCGTGATAGCAAGGCAAGGCCGGGAACCAATTTTTCGGCCAATGTAAATTTTGGTAGTACTCGTTTTAATAGCAGTATTTTAAACAATGCTTTTCAAAATTTTAATAATCAGTTACAAAGTTCTATTGCGTATAGCAAAACCTGGGATGGTAAATACAACTTATCGTTGAATTTAAACCACGATCAAAACAACAATACCCGATTGGTGAATTTGAGTTTACCAACAGGAACGTTTAGTGTTACCACAGTGTATCCTTTTCAAAAGAAGGATGCTGTGGGTACTGCAAAATGGTATGAGAAATTAGGCGTTGCTTACAATGCCAACTTTCAGAACAGAATTTCGTTTTATGACACTGCTTTTAGTACAAGAAAATTGTTAGACACCTTGCAGTGGGGTGGAGAACACAGCATTCCAATTTCACTGTCTTTACCAGCATTAGGACCAATAACCATTGCTCCATCTATTTCTTTTCAGCAAAGAATATTTGGACAAAAAAGAATTCGTTATTGGGATGATGCTGATAGTACAGTAAAAATAAATACTTACAAAGGTGTGTACACACAAAGTAATATGAGTATGGGCATTAGTGCCAATACAAGAATTTTTGGAACCTATCAATTTAAAAAAGGTAGGGTAAAGGCTATACGTCATGAAATTCGTCCACAATTTGGTTTAAGTTATACGCCAGATTTGGTAAGCAAAAATTTTTACAATGTGCAGGTCGATACATCAAAACGAACTTTACGCTTTTCAGAATTTGAAGGCGGTTTGTATGGCTCTTATTCTGAAGGTAATTTTGGTGGTATCACTTTCGGGGTAGATAATTTGTTAGAAATGAAAGTGAGGGATAAAACCGATACGGCTGCTGAAGCCGATAAAAAAGTAAAACTGATTGATGGGTTTGGTTTTAACTCAAACTATAATTTAATGGCCGATAGTTTTGCCTTGGGTAATTTTAGTATGTATTTAAGAAGTACCTTATTCGAAAAATTGAATATTACTGCAAGTGCCAACTTAGATCCTTATGCAGTTGATAAGTTTGGAGTAAGAAAGAATACACTGATGATTAAACAAGGAAAACTAGGAAGAATTACCAATGGAAGTTTAGCCATTAGTACCAATTTTCAAAGTAAACCCAAGGATGAAAAAAAGGCAAAAGAACGTATGGGCAATGATCCATTTATGACGCCAGATGAACAGCAAAGACAATTGGATATGGTTAGGCAAAATCCGGCAGAATATACCGATTTTAATATTCCTTGGCGATTAGATTTATCTTATTCATTGTCATTTACCAGAGTTTTAGAACCCGATTATAGTGGTTACAGAACAGATGTTTTTAGTAGCATTAATTTTAATGGCGACTTTAGTTTAACCCCAAAATGGAAAGCTGGTGCAACAGGGTATTACGATATCAAAAACTTATCGCTGCAACAGTTTAGTTTATTTGTTACAAGAGAAATGCACTGCTGGCAATTGGCTATAAACGTTACACCAATTGGTTTGTATCGTTCGTTTAGTATAGTAATTAGTCCAAAGAGTGGAATATTACGAGATCTGAAAATTAATAGAAATCGATTCTTTTCTAATCAGTAATTAGAAGGATTTTAACCACATACCTACTTGTGAAGTAAAGTTTTCAATTGGGTTAAAAGTACTAAATGCAAAGCATGCAATAATTACAAAAGCAACGCCATATAAGCTACCCCAAATATGTGCTGAATGATTTACGTTATCTCCACCCTTTTTCTCAAGTTGTGCGGATACCAATAAATAAATGGGAGCAAAAATAAATCCAGGAATAATTGGGGGTAAAATAAAGATGCCAATTTTAGCAGTAGGAAATAAAAAAATACCTGCAAAAACAACAGCAGAAACTGCACCTGATGCTCCTAGACTGCTGTAATGATCATCGTTTTTGTGCTTAAAATAAGTAGGTAATAAGCTAACTACCAATGCACTAATATACAATGCCAAAAAGATAATTGTACTTTTTGAATCGAAGATAGACGCAAACGCTTCTTCAACAAATTTGCCAAACATGTACATCGAAAGCATGTTGAAAATAAGATGGGTTAAATCGGCATGAATTAAGCCACAACTTATAAAACGATACCACTGATTTTGATTGGTTACAGCCGGAGGATAAAATATTAAATCGTTCACTAATTTTTCATTCGAAAAAGCAGAGAATGAAATAATAGCTGTTAGTGCAACAATGATTAGTGTAATAGTCATGGGGTAAATTTAGGTAGAGTTTGTTAATTGATAATGTTGAAAAAGTTGAAAGAGTTGATAGGGTTAACAATGTTAATGGCAGTTACCACCAAACAAATCTGTGGCAATCTGTATCATCCGTGTCATCTGTGTTCCATCAATTCGTGTTCCATCAATTCGTGTAATTCGATAAAATTTGTGTTATAAAAAATCGTTAAACATGGTGATACTTTTCATTCCTTAATATGGTACAAGCCCTGTACACTTGCTCTGCTAAAATTAAACGCACCAGCATGTGAGGAAAAACTAGCTGCGACAAACTCCAAGTGTAATTGGCTCTTTTAAAAACAGCATCATCCACACCAAATGCACCTCCAATTAAAAACACCAATCGTTTACTGCTTTCGTTGGCACGTTGTTGTATAAACTCAGCCAGTTTGGGCGACGTAAAGCCCTTGCCACGTTCATCTAACAATATCAAATAATCATCGTTGGTGAGTTGATTAAGAATGATGGTGGCCTCAGCTTTTTTGAGTTCCTGTTCACTTAAAACAGCAGCATTTTTAGGTGGAGCAATAATGTGCCAATCGGAAGTAAAATATTTATTAATGCGGTTGGTAAAATCAGCAATTCCATCTTTTACATAAGCATCATGCTGTTTTCCAACACTCCAAAGTTGAATCTTCATAAGTTAAAAATACAGGAGAAAAAGTAATTGAGAAATTGACAAATAATCGAATTGGCGAATTAACGAATTCGTCAATCAGCCAATTCGTAAATCCGATAATCAAAAAAACACATCTTCAATCATAAATAATTCCTCCACCTTACTGTTTTTTAAAGTAATAGCAATTACATCAAACTGTAAATATTTCCATTGTGGGTATTGTTCTATAAATGCTGCTGCAGCTTTTTTTAAAGTATTCATTTTTGTTTGAGATATACTTTCTTCTGGTAGTCCAAATTTTGCATTGGTTCTGGTTTTTACTTCCACAAAATGAAGTTTGTTTTGCTTGGTAGCAATAATGTCTACTTCGGCATGTTTAAATCGCCAATTTCTGTGAAGAATTGTATAATTGTTATCCGTTAACCATGTTGCTGCAAGGTCTTCTCCAAGGTTTCCTGTAATTTTACTGCTAGTGTTCATTAATAAACAATTTTATATATTCCATGTCACATAACCATACAATATTTAAAATAAAAGGGAAAGTACAACAGTATGCTTGGGGTGGGTTTATTTACATTCCTCATTTATTGAGTATTGAAAATACCAATCATCAACCATTTGCCGAATATTGGTTGGGTGCTCATCCATCGGCTTCTTCAGAAATTGTTGCTAGTCCAACTATTTCATTACAACAGTTTATTCAGTCAAATCCAACAGAAGTATTGGGGCAAAAAGTAGAGCAACAATTTAACGAGTTGCCTTATTTGTTTAAAGTGTTAGATGTGCATGAAATGCTCAGCATTCAGGTGCATCCTTCTAAGGCCGAAGCAATTAAAGGTTTTGAAGCAGAGGAAGCTGCAGGTATTGCAATTAACGCAAGCAATAGAAATTATAAAGACAAAAACCATAAGCCAGAAGTAATGGTGGCTTTGAGTGATTTTTGGTTGCTGCATGGCTTTAAAAGCAAAGAAGCCATCGAAAATACGTTGACCGAAGTAGCTGAATTAAGTGTTTTATTGGCATTGTTTAAATCTGCAGGCTATAAAGGATTGTATCAATTTTTAATGGAAATGGAACAAGACCAAGTAGATACTTTGTTGTTGCCTTTGGTTAAAAAAGAAATCCGACGAAAAAAAGATAATGAATTAACAAGGTCATTGCCGGGTTGGTGGGTGGCGAAATTGTACGAAAACGCTAGCAACTTTACCAATTTAGATAGAGGTATTTTCTCCATTTATTTGTTCAACATTGTTCACTTGCAAAAAGGAGAAGCCATTTTTCAGGGTGCTGGCGTACCACATGCATACTTAGAAGGTCAAAATGTGGAGCTGATGGCCAACAGCGATAATGTATTACGTGGTGGATTAACCCCCAAACATATTGATGTGCCTGAATTGATGAAGCATACTTTATTCGAAGCTGTTGTTCCCAATATTTTAAAAGGACAAAAATTAGGCAATGAAAAATTGTATCCTTGTCCTGTGCCCGATTTTGGCATTACAGCTATCGAATTAAATGCAGGCGAACATTATTCAGCATTAACCACTTCCTTAGAAATTATTTTGGTAATCGAAGGAGGAGCCTTGCTGGTTAAACAAAATGAAAGCCTCATCATAAAAAAAGGAGAAACATTGGCTGTTGTTGCCAACCAAGAATACACAGTTACGGCAAGCGGAAAAACTTTATTGTATAAAGCTTTTGTGCCTGTTGCATAAGCATTTAAACCAGTTATGCACACAACCTTAAAAAACCCGTTTGCAACAACGGCTTTAACACCTATTTTTGTCGAAATATCAGATGTAATGAAAGTATCAAGTCGTTCAATAATTTTCACAGTAGTATTGGTTGCAGTAACTACGTTGGTTAAATTTATTTGTGCACCAGTTTTAGGTTTAAGTGGTTTTACTACCATTATTGCAGTGGCATTATTTGCAGGCATGAGTGCCAAAGAAAAAAACACATCGTTTGTGTTGCCATTGATTGCCTTGTTTTTGAGTGATGTAATTATCGAAGTTTTATACAAGGCCGATTTGTTTGCCTTCCCAGGTTTTTACAAACACCAAATTACCAACTATGCATTATTGCTAGTTGCTACTTTAATTGGTTGGATGATTAAAGCAAAAAAGGTAGCTTCTATTGCATTTGCTTCTTTTGCAGCACCCACAGTATTTTTCTTATTGTCTAATTTCACAGTTTGGTTAGGTAGCACAACTATGTACACCAAAGATGTAAGTGGCTTAATCAATTGCTACGAAATGGGCTTACCATTTTATCGCAATGCACTTATTTCAACTTTTGTATTTGTACCAGCATTATTGTTTGTGTACAATTACCTAGTAAAAGCAAAAACCGAAATTGTTTTGGCATAATCTATAAACATACATTCTTCTAAAACTCCATTCAATTACTGAGTGGAGTTTTTTTATGTAATACTTTTTTGGGGCTGTGGGCTGTAGTATAAAATTGAGCAGCAGTTCCTTGCCCGTCTTCAAGTTTTTGTGCAATGCACAAAAAGCTTTACATCCTGAGCGAAGTCGAAGGGAAGCAAGGCAGCCATTTAGTAATAGAATAAGCATCAGCAAGAAACTGTGCCACAGCTTATAGTTGGATACATGTTCTTGTGCAAAATTAAAAAGTTAGCTGAGAAACTAACCTAGGCAGGAAGATGTAAATATTTTTTATATTGCGTATAATAACTCAATTACATGCGTTAGCTGCAATTTGAAAAAGCACTTTTACCAAAAGACTGTTTCATTGTTTGATTAACTCACGCAGAACAGACAAAATCTAAAAAATTAGAAGAGCAAATGAGAAAACTAAATATCTTTTTTAAACTAACTGTTTGGATATTATACAGTACTATTGGATTTAGAATACTGTATTTAGCTTTAGCTTTATTTACGGTTGTTACGGTACAGAAATCATTGTCAGGAACGGGTAATATTGATAGTTTAGAATTTGTTGACACGATTGGAAGAATTGAAGATATAGCAGGGAATGTCATAACAATTGGCGTAGGTATTTGTTTTTTGGGTTGGTTTTTCCTTTCATATAAAAAAGCTCAACGACATTCTAACCATTCATTTTCGTACAAACCTATATTGGCTCTTTTCTCTTTCATTATCCCGATTTTAAACTTGTTTGCTCCCTATAAGATTATGCATGAAATTTGGGCATCGGAAAATAGAAATCCATCTCAAGAAGAACAAGGACGAAAGCTAATCAATACGTGGTGGATCCTTAGTTTGATACTTTTTGTCTATTCCCGATATTGCAATTATCAGTTTAGACATATCGCCGAGTTGAACCAGTTGGTGACCGCAGAATACTACAACATGATATATTATACAGTAAGTATTCACTATTTATTGACTTTAATCAAAGTAATGAAACTAATTAATGATGAGCAGAATTATCCAAAGGAACCTTTGCCTTAAACCTCAGATCTTCGAGACTTGTAGTCTCGAAATTTTATTCTGTTGCCTTGGGCAATAAAATATTAATACATTGCTAAAAGCAATAAAATGGTGCTTCGAGACTGCAAGTCTCGAAGAGCAAGACCTAGCAACTTCATAATGTTCATCCATATTCTATCGCTCAATGGCTGCAGGATTGAGTGGAAAGCCCACAACGACTATGGAGTGAGGACTTGCAACGAAAGCCTGAACGGCTGTTTGGTTTTGTTATAATGCTCACAGCCCCAAAATAAAAAAGCAGAACATGATGTTCTGCTTGCTATAAATAAGTTGACTAATTAATTATACTGCAAAGCTTTCGCCACAACCGCAGCTACGACTAGCATTTGGATTGTTGAAGAAGAAACCTTTTCCGTTTAGTCCATCACTAAAATCTAACATCGTGTTTACTAAGTATAAAAAGCTTTTTAAGTCGGTAACTACTTTTACTCCATTGTCTTCAAACACCTGATCCATGGGTTTTACTTCATTATCAAAATCCATTTTGTAGCTTAAACCACTGCATCCACCACCAACAACACCTACTCTTAAAAAATAAGAATGGTCGTTGGCAACACCTGCTTCTTCCATCAGTTTTACAACTTTGGATTTGGCTTTATCGCTTACGTATATACTGTTAGCCTCCCCAACCCCTCCAAGAGAGGGGCTTTGAGAAACTACTTTATTCTGAGTACTACTTTCTAACATAATATTCTAGCTTTAAGTCCCTCCTTTGGAGGGATTTAGGGAGGCTTAATGAACTCCTTTTTCTTCAAATACCAATTGCTCTAAACCATTTTTTACACGATAATCGTTAATGGCTGCTTTTATTGCATCTTCGGCTAAAACAGAGCAGTGAATTTTTACTGGAGGTAAATTTAATTCTTCTACAATATCCATATTGTCTATAGCTATAGCTTGGTCAACAGTTTTACCTTTTAACCATTCTGTAGCCAATGATGATGACGCAATTGCACTGCCACAACCAAAGGTTTTAAATTTAGCATCTGTGATAAGGCCAGTAGCATCGTCTACTTCAATTTGTAAACGCATTACATCGCCACATTCTGGAGCACCAACTAAACCAGTACCCACATTTTTACTTGCTTTATCTAATGTTCCTACATTTTTAGGATTGCTATAATGATCGATTACTTTTTCTGAATATGCCATAAAACAATTTTTAATTATTAATTATAAATTTTTAATTATTAGTGATGTGCCCACTCAATGGTGCTTAAATCAATACCTTCTTTATACATTTCCCACAAAGGACTCATTTCTCTCAATTTCAATACGGTTTCGCTAATGGCTTTAATGGTATAATCTACTTCTTCTTCAGTAGTAAAACGGCTTAAGCCAAAACGTAATGAGCTGTGTGCTAAATCATCTCCTAAACCCAAGGCTTTTAATACATAGCTTGGTTCTAAAGATGCACTTGTACAAGCCGAGCCAGAACTTAAGGCAATGTTTTTATTGAAGCCCATTAATAAGCCTTCGCCTTCTACATGTTTAAAAGAAATATTGGTTACATGAGGTAAACGAGATTCAGGTGTACCGTTAATATAGGCTTCTTCTAACTTCATTAATTCGGTTTCTAATTTGTCTCTTAGAACAGAAATTCTTGCAGCATCTGCTTCCATTTCTAAACGACACAATTCACATGCTTTACCAAAACCAACAATACCAGGAACGTTTAAAGTTCCACTACGCATGCCTCTTTCGTGGCCACCACCATCCATTTGGGCAGTAACTTTAACACGTGGGTTTTTACGACGAACATATAAAGCTCCAATACCTTTTGGACCATACATTTTATGACCAGTAAAAGTCATTAAATCTATACCATCTTTAATTACATCAACTGGAATTTTACCAACTGCTTGTGTAGCATCTGTAAAAAATAATACACCATGTTTTTTAGCAATAGCAGTAATTTCTTTTACTGGTTGTACAACACCAATTTCGTTATTGGCGTACATGATTGAAATTAATATTGTAGTTGGTTTAATAGCAGCTTCTAATTCGGCTAAATCTATTAATCCGTTTTCTTTTACTTCTAAGTAAGTTACTTCACCACCTAATTTTTCAATGTGCTTACAAGTATCTAAAACTGCTTTATGTTCTGTGGTAGCAGTAATAATATGGTTGCCTTTAGAAGCATACATTTCGTACACACCTTTAATACCTAAATTATCGCCTTCGGTAGCACCGCTGGTAAAAATGATTTCTTTAGGGTCGGCACCAATTAATTTAGCTACTTGTTCACGAGCATAATCAACAGCTTCTTCAGCTTCCCAACCAAAAGGATGGTTACGGCTTGCAGCGTTACCAAAGTGTTGGGTAAAATACGGTAACATGGCTTCTAAAACTCTAGGATCCATTGGAGTAGTAGCGTTATTATCCATGTAAATTGGCAACTTCAACATATATTTCTAATTAAATTTGTAATTTATTGGCGAAAATACTGTTTTAGAGATGATATTTTGAAAGGGAAGAAGACCTCAACATTCAAAATTCCATATATCGAAACAGCTTATAATAAACATAAACAACAAATAATGACAAAAGTTGAACATATAGGCATTGCTGTGAAAGATTTTGCTGCAAGCATACCGCTTTTCGAAAGTTTATTAAATGCAAAATGCTATAAACAGGAGGTGGTAGAACCTGAAAAAGTGAATACTGCCTTTTTTAAACAAGGCGAAACCAAGATAGAATTGCTGCAAAGTTTAGAGCCAGATGGGGTAATTGCTAAGTTTATTGACAAAAAAGGAGAGGGTATTCACCACATTGCTTTTAACGTAGCAGATATTTATGCCGAAATGGAGCGTTTAAAAAATGAGGGCTTCATATTATTAAATGAAACCCCCAAAGTTGGTGCTGATAATAAATTAGTCTGTTTTTTACATCCCAAAGGAACCAATGGTGTTTTGGTGGAATTATGTATGGAAAGGAAGTGACTATTTTTCTTTGTACACTATACCAGTTAACGACATAAAATAATTTTTAAATAAGCTGCCATCTGAATACCTTACTTGTACATAATTGGGGGTTTTCCAATAATTGCCTTTGTTGGCATCTTTAGGCAGTTTGTTTTTTTTGCCAGTTTTGTCTAATAAATAGGTTTCGTATGGAGCTATAATAAATGTATGGCCATATTCAAAGTCTTTTAACGTACTATTGTTTATATCCTTGGTAGAAAAAAATATTTTTCCATTAGCAGAGTTATAGTAATAATAAATACCTTGATTCACTGCTACAAATACACTATCACCAAGATCAAATATGCCATCATATTCTATTGGTATTGTTTCTTCACCAAAATTATTAATTGCACCAAATCGGATACCTTTTTTTACAATTGCTAAACCGTTATTAAAGCTTTTAGCTTCATCGTATTCATTAGCAATTGCGAATTCGCCTGTTTTATCAATAAATCCAAATGTGTATTTATATTCAACAAGTGCTAAGCCATCTACAAAATCAAATACTTCTTGAAATTTTGCAGGTATTGTTATTTTACCAGCTTTATTAATATATCCCCATAAACTATTCCCTTTTTGCTTATAGAATGCTAGGCCTTCATGAAATCTTCCAAATCTAGTTTTGGTTGTCATTGAAGGTTTTAGAATAGTGTTACCGCTTTTATCTATGTAATAAACATAATTATCTGCATTTGTATAATTAACTTCTATACGTGCTAAACCATCAGAAAACTGAGCTGCATCTCCAAGTAATCCTTTTATAACTTCTTTTCCTGTTTTATCTATGTAGCCATATTCACTAATATTTTTTCTAAATGCAGCAAGATCCTCAGAAAATCTATCAATATGTCTGTATTTTGTAGGTATAAGCTCTACACCCATAGTATCGATTAAACCAAATAGACCATCAAAAGCAAAGGTGCCAAAGCCTTCTTTGCTGGCAAATATTTGACCTTTAAGTGTAATAAAAACATTGTTGTATAATTTCTTTTGAATTTCATAGTCTCTTGGCTTTATAATTTCTTTACCAAACTTATTATATAAAGCACAGTATCCATCCATACACAATTGCCAAAAACCACCTTCTAATTCATCGGCTTTATCGTACTCTTTTGCATTGGCTATTGGCTTTATTGTAGTAGCATCTACTAAAATATATTTTCCATTTTTTTGTAAAAATGGCACAACTGTTTGTGCTTGTAGTATTGTGCTAAGTAGTAATAATGAAAAAAATATGTACTTACTCATAAATATAAGTTAGCATTTAGGCAGGCTTATTTTGCTTTATAAATTGTACCATCTAACGACATAAAATAGTTTTTAAAATCACTGCCACCTGAATATATTACTTGTATATAATTAGGTGTTTTTGTTATAGTACCTTCATTTTCAGCATTGGGTATTTTTATTTGCTTGCCTTGTGCATTTACTAATAAAGTTTCAGTAGGTAAAGAAATAACAACATAACCATAATTAAAACTACCCACATTATCATTATCACTGATAGTAATAGAGTAAAATAATTTACCATCTTTATTATAAAAATCATAAGTGTCTTCGTTATTAAAAATCAAAAGACCGTTTTTATACTCATATATATCTTTGTATTTAAAAGGAATAATCTCTAAACCTTTTGTATTAATTGCACCATAAAACTTCCCATTTTTTACTAATATTAACTCCTGCTCAAAACTTTTAAATTCATCGTATTCATTCTTAATAACAAAGGTTCCTGCTTTATTAATAAAGCCATATTTATCATTTAATTTTGCTGCTGCCAATCCATTGCCAAAATATGAAATATCTTGAAATTTTGGTTTTAGAACAACTTGGCCTTTTTTATCTATAAGCCCCATTAGACCAGTACTTTTTTGCTTAAAGGTTGCCACCTCTTCAAAAAAATCTTCGTACCATTCTATGTCTTTCATAGATGGTTTTAAAACTGTTTTTCCCGTTTTGTCTATGTAATATTTATACTCAGAATTATTTGCAAGACTTGCATCTACTTTTGCTAAACCATTCGAAAAACCATAAACATTACCCTTTATTTCTTGAATTACTACTTTACCTTTTTTGTCTAAGAATCCATTTTTCCCTTCGTAGGTTGAAAAACCAATTAAACCTTCTTGTAAATTCCATATATACTTATACTTAGTAGGTACTAACTCTATTCCACTCGTATCAACAAGTCCATATAAGCCAGTGATAGCATCCAATCCAGTTGATTGAAAGGTTTTGAAAAAGTTGCCTTGTAGCTGTTCTCGGAAAGTTAGTTTTTTGGGTTTTAATAGTTGTTTGCCCTGCTTATTGTATAAGCCACAATTTTCTCCAATGCACAATTGCCAAAAGCCGCCTTCTAATTCATAGGCTTCATCAAATTCAGTTGTATTTGGCGAAGCCTTCATGGTTACAGGATCTACTAAAATATATTTCCCATTTTTCTTTAAAAATGGTACAACATTTTGTGCTTGAGCAGCAACAGTGACAGCTAAAAAAACGAGTATGAAAATTCGTTTCATAAAATTTAATTTTAGTGAAAAATATTTTTAATTTTTAAAAGTTAGTTGGTTGTTGTTGTTTGGCAATTTTCCCAAGTATCGATATACTTTTTCCAGATGTCGATTTTTGTAGCTTGTGGAGTTTGAACATCAAAAATCCAGCCTTCTTTATTTTCGTTGATATTGGTTTTTAAAGTGGCACAAGTTCTAAATTGAACGGTTCTCCAAACTTTTTGTCTGGTAAAATAGCTGTTGTTTATTAACCAAAACTTTCCATACAAAGCAGTTTTAGGAAGTGCAACAACCGCATAGTCATCATTCCACGTAAGCCCAAACTGATAAATGGCAAACGAATCTTTGCCATACACTTTTTTAAAGCAGCAATTTTTTAATGTCGTTTGGCTGCCATTCTCTTCTACTACCAAAGTTTCTAAAAAGTAATGAGTGGTATCGTTGGCAGAGAGTTGATATTGATAGGATTTTTCATCCTTAATTGCAACGCAGTAATTAGAATTTATAGTTTTCAAATCGGTTCTAAAACTGATGAACTTGTAGTAAACACTATCGATCATTATCAATTTTACAGCACCAGTCAAAATTTCTACGGTTTCTATTGATTTACTTATTGAAAATCCATTCTTTTCAGTTGTATTCTGCAGTTCAATTTTTAATTTTCCTTTGTTTTCTCCAAAGAGTTTAATGTTAATAGTGCCTTCGATTTTACCTATTGGGTATGCCCATATCGTTGCCTTGTATTTGGTTGTTTTATCGCTATTTTTTGTTGCAAAAACTGAAAGTGTACTGAATAAGCAAAATAGTGTGCAGAGAAGCCGAACTTGCATATGTTTTGTTTCTTACAAAGAAACCAACTTTTAATTTCCATCCTATACCAAGAATTGGGTATAAATTGCACTCAACTAAATGGACATCGTGTTGTTACTGGTTATTTAATACAAGTAAAACATAAAATTGCAAAAACTTAAGTAGTTTTCATTTTTAAAAGTAGAATATACAATATGAAATTATTGATCACTGCAGCTATTTGTTTGGCTGCCATTTCAGGAGGTGGTTGCCAAAGCGGACCACAACAAATGAAAGCCTCGACGAAAGTTGATGAACTAAGTGCAAAGTATAATTTGGATAAAATCAAATTGCCCGAAGGTTTTAGCATTAGTGTGTATGCAGAAGTGCCTAATGCAAGAAGCATGTGTTGGGGAACGAAAGGAACCTTGTTTGTAGGCAACAGTAGAGAAGACAATGTATATGCAGTTGTAGATACTGATAAAGATGGTAAAGCCGATAAAGTGTACACCATCGCCAAAGATTTGAACATGCCCAATGGCGTTGCGTTTAAAGATGGCAGTTTGTATGTGAGTGCATTGGATAAAATTTATCGTTATGACGATATTGAAAATAAATTGGATAATCCGCCTACAGGTGTTTTAATTACGGATCAATATCCAAACAAAACCCATCATGGATGGAAGTTTATTGCTTTTGGTCCCGATGGGAAATTATATGTTCCAGTTGGAGCTCCTTGTAATGTGTGCAATGAAAAGGATTCCATTTTTGCAACCATTACAAGAATTAATCCTGATGGCAGTGGTAGAGAAATTTATGCAAAAGGTATTCGCAACAGTGTTGGTTTTACTTGGCATCCTGAAACTAAAGAAATGTGGTTTACCGATAATGGAAGAGATTTATTGGGAGATGATATGCCTTTTTGTGAGTTGAATACTGCTCCACGTCAGGGCATGCACTTTGGATTTCCATTTGTGCATCAAGGGGATGTTTTAGACCCTGTTTTTGGGAAAGATAAAAACATTACAGATTTTACGCCACCAGCTTTAAAAGTTGGTCCACACGTAGCACCATTGGGCTTACGTTTTTATACAGGTAAGATGTTCCCATCTACCTATAAAAACAAAATTTTTATTTGTGAACATGGAAGTTGGAACAGAAGCAAGAAGTCAGGCTATAAAATTGGCATTGCAACTGTTGAAGGCAATAAAGTAGTAGATTATAAGCCTTTTGCAGAAGGCTTTTTACAACCTGGCGATAAAGTAAATGGGCGACCAGTTGATTGTATTGTTGCTGAAGATGGAAGTTTATTGGTAAGCGATGATTATGCTAGTGTTGTTTACAGAATTACCTATACCAAATAACTACTACATTTGTAAAAACTAGAAATATGAAAAAGATATTCATGAGCTTATTTATTTTAGGAACAATTGTTACCCTAAACGCTCAACCTCCAAAAGTACCTGCTGATGCAGGAACAGTTTTTGGAGAAAAAACAACTGCTGAAAACGCAATCACTGTAGAAGAATTGGTTGCTGCGTTAAACAGCAAAAAAGAAGGTGAAAAAAAGCTTAATGTAAAATTAAAAGCTAAGGTGACAGATGTTTGCACAGCTGAAGGTTGCTGGATAAAAGTTAAAAATGCCGATGGTAAAATGATGGTTAAAATGAAAGACCACAAATTTTTGGTTCCATTGGTACTCAATGAAAAAGAAATTATTATTGATGGCATTGCAGAAGAAAAAATCACCACTGTTGCTATGCTAAAACATTATGCAGAAGATGCTGGAAAAAGCAAAGCAGAAATTGATGCCATTAAAGAACCTAAAAAAGAAATAACTGTACAAGCTAAAGGTATTTTGGTGTTATAGTAGTTAATTGATTTAAAGAAAGAGGCTGTGTTTGTTATTCAAACACAGCCTCTTCTTTTTCATCTAATAAATATGTAATACAAGGATCAATCCTTTGAGTTATTTTTTTTCTTCTCAGGCTTTTGTTTTTAGTATAAATGAACTCGGTAATGGTTAATAATTTTGCGTCAGCAGCATATAGTTCTTCTTTTAGCATTCTTTTGTCATCATAGTAGTGTATTATTTTAACTGAACCATCGGATAATTTATCTGCTGCATAAACTAATATTCCAGAATCGTTGAATCGTCTTTCTAAAATAGGTGTTGGGCAGCTGTTGCTAT
>CALRLF020000076.1:0-21506 GCA_943368475.1 Allobosea thiooxidans | reverse complement strand
CTTTGCAGTGCCATAACCTGTTACCACAACTTCCTCAAGGTTCATACTTTGGGCTCTATTATAACTATTGGTTAAACCAGCTGCTTTTCCTCTCAACATTTCATTGTACACACCTGGTACAAATATTTGTAAATTCCAAGGGGTAAGTTCGGGAATATTAGTGCCTAAATTTGGGTTACTTGTACTTAAAGTGAGTTTGGCTTGTTTCCAATCCAAACCTGTAGTTTGGCTTACCATAGCTTTGTACACTAGTTTAAAACTATTGTCTAGCGTTTTAATACGCATATCGTATGTTGGTACCCATCCAGCATTGGGTGTGTAGTACGAAACAGCAATATCGGCAGTTGTAACTTCTTTGGTAAGTAATTGTAAAATCAATTGCCCACTGTATTTTGCACTGTATGCCCCTTCTTTTCTTTTTAGTTCATATAAACGGGTATTGATTTCATTTATTTGCTCTTGAATATCTGCTGATTTTAATTTCAATGCATAAATAGTTGCTCTGTACACCTGAATTTTACCACTGTAAAAATCAATCAATTTTAATACATCGCTTGTATTAATTGTTTTTTCAGGAGTAGCTGTATAGGTGTCAATAATCTTGGTTGTTTTAATGAGCATTTCATCGGTAACGGTAATTTCCTGATTATTGTTGCCAATTTGTTTTTGAAAAACTTTAATGCTGTCTTCCATTTTTTTATACAATGGATTGGGTGGTGGTGGTGTATTTTCTACCTTGGTATTGTAGCGATAACTTAATAAAACTACATTTTCAGGGCAACCAATTTGCAATGTATTTACATCTAAAGTGGTACTAATGTTGTTTAGCACCAATTCTTGTTGGCCACTAACTAAGGATGCTTTGGCTTTATGCGTAAGCTCTGCACCGTAACCATAATATACATTGGCATTGGTAATTTGGGTATTAACGTTGTTTGTATTTTTTTGCTGGGCAAATACGGTTGAAGTAAGTAGCAATAATGCTATTGTTAAACGTTGCATAATTGAATAAATTTTATGAAAGAATACCCAACAGATGGTATTTTTCGCAGGATTACATAAAAACAATCCTCTTTTTTTAAATTTTATTTAATTGGAGTTATTAATGGTTTTACAAGCAGCATTTGAATAGAAATGAAACTCTTGAATGTTGAATTGATATATTTGTACAAACAATCAATCTTTTTATGAAAAAAATTATTTACTTACTAGGCTTATCTGTATTTATTTTCTCGAGTTGCAAAAAAAGTAGTGATACAGGTGTAGTAGAAAATTATTTGCCAACTTCAGTAGGTAGTAACTGGACTTATAAAGTAACAACTGCAGGAACGGCAGTTTCTACAGTAAAATATACAGTGAGCAACAGAGATACTGTTGCCAATGCAAGAACTTATGCTGTATTAACAGGAAGTAATGGATCTAGTTTATACAATGCCAAAATTGGTAGTGACTATTATACATTTAGAGCTGTTGCTGGCCAAGGTTTGGAATTATTGTATTTAAAAGATGATAAGGATATAAATGGCACTTGGAATACTTCTCAAACTTTAACAGGATTAACAGGTTTGCCAGGAGGTATTACTTCTGCCAATTTAAATATTACTTATGTAATTAAAGAAAAGGGAACAACCAGAACTGTAAGTGGAACGAGTTATACAAATGTTGTAAAAGTAGAAGCCACTTTAAACGCTGCAGTCGCTATTTTAACTTTGCCATTGGGTACTGCAGAGTTTTACTTCTCTAAAAATATTGGTTTAATAGAAAGTAAAATATTATTGAACAATACAACACTATCTAATTTTAATTTAGATGAAAAATACGAGTTACAATCGTATGAGATTAAATAGAGATTGTATGTTTCTCATTTGAAATTACATTACCCAACGTCCATTCAACCTTCTGTTCGAATGGGCGTTTTCTTTTGGTACAATCTAACTTATTACAAATGCTGCAACTAAAATCTAAGCAACCATCGGTATGTACAAAAAATTCAATGGAGTCTCCAAAATTGGTAGTAATTAATTTAGTAAGTTCATCAATTTCTTTATGCCCTTCATGAATATTTAAAAACCAGGGCAAGGTTAAATGACAATCAATGTGCAAGAGACTACCGTATTTAATTACCCTTAGATTATGTAAGTCTATCCAATTTTCATTTCTGTTGGCATTTAATACAACAATCAATTTGTTTAGTAAAGCAGTATCTGCTTCATCCATTATACCAGCTAAAGAAGCCCTGATAATTTTATAGCCATTGTATAAAATTAACGCACTAGAGAGCAAGGCAATTACTTTATCTAACCACAAAATATTGGTCAATAACATTAACAATAAACCTAGAATAATAGCTGCTGTAGAATAGGTATCAACCTGTAAATGCTTACCACTCGATATTAATGCCAATGAGTTATTCTTTTTACCCATTTTTATACAAATAAATCCAGCAATATAATTTATGACTGCTGTTGCACCAACCAGCCATAAGCCAGTATCTAAACGTTGTACATGCGATGGTATAAGAAAGGTTTCTACGGTTTGATAAATAATTACCAACCCTGCTACCACAATTAATGCACCTTCTACACCTGCTGAAATAAACTCTGCTTTTCCGTGTCCATACGGGTGGTCATTATCTTTTGGTTTTGCAGCCACATATAACGCATATAAACCAATAAAACCAGCCACCATATTTACAATACTTTCTAATGCATCGGAAAGTAGTGCCAATGAATGAGTGAAATAATATGCTGCAATTTTCACAATAAATAAAACCACACTAAGTATGGCAACTACTGATTGAATTTGAAAATTTTGACGAGACTTTTGCAAGACAATTTCTTTATGTGGATTGTAAAATTACGTTTACTAAACTTATAAATCTATTAACAATTTAAGGCATGATAATTGTTTATTATACAACTTACCAAAAACAATTCAAGTATGAAAAAAATTGTACTCGTTATTTTAGGCATAACTGCTATGTACTCAGTGAATGCACAGTTTACTACAGGACAAAAATTAATTGGACCGAGTTTAAAATTTAATGTTGGAAGTACTACGTATAACCAAACGAATACTACAAGTACTGCAACAGAAAGAAAAACAAGTAATGCAGGAGTAGGATTTGGATTTGATGTATTAAAGTTTAGAACTGCCAAAAAAGCAACAGGTATTCGATTAAGCTATTCGTTTAATACTACTACAACTAAAGATGCTGATGTGCTACCTATCTATAAAGAAACATTTAAACAAACCAGTAGTGATCATTCTATTGGAGCTGGCTATGTAGTAAGAAATATTATACCTATTAAAAACAAATTCAACTTTTACTATGAGTGGGTTTTATTTGGGAGTTATGGTTTTGGTACTACAAAGCAAGATTACTTAACAACCAATACCAACTACAAATGGGATAATACAAGTTTTAATGGAGCTTTTTATATAACACCAGGATTTACGTATCATTTAAAACCTAATTTATTGATAGATGCAGCCTTAAATAATATTGGTAGTATTGGTTACACATCAAGTAAATCAAAATCTACACAAAACAACAATAGTTACGAAAATAAAAGCAGTGGCTTTAGTGCAAGCTCATCTTTAGCAGCAGGTAATTTATTAAACAGTTTCTCTTTCAGTATTAAATGGATAAGATAAAATATAAAGGGGCATTCGAAATGAATGCCCCTTTTATTTATTCTAATTTACGAATGTTTCTTTTTGTAATCTGCCAATCGTTGTTCAACAAAACTCCAATTTACAATACTCCACCAATTGGTAATATAATCGGCTCGTTTATTTTGATACTTTAAGTAGTACGCATGTTCCCACACATCTAAGCCCAATAAAGGAAAACCTTTTACTTCTGTTACATCCATTAAAGGATTATCTTGGTTTGGGGTAGACGTAATCTTTAAATCACCTTTTTCTGTAACAATTAACCATGCCCAACCACTTCCAAATCGGTTTTTAGCTGCATCGCTAAATTGGGTTTTAAATGCTTCTAAAGAGCCAAAGTTTTTTACAATGGTTTCTTCTAATTTACCAGATGGTTTGCCTGTGCTCTTAGGTGTCATACTTTGCCAAAACAATTCATGGTTGTAATGACCACCAGCGTTATTTCTCATCTTTGCTGAATACTTAGAAACTTCACCCAATAAAGTTACCAAATCGTCCATGACAACTTTTTTATATTCTGCTTTAAGAGCATCATCTAAATTTTTTGCATAAGCTGCTGCATGTTTGGTATAATGAATTTCCATTGTTGCTGCATCAATTACAGGCTCTAAATCTTTATAGCCATAAGGTAATGGCTGCTGACCAAAAGTTGGTTCATCGAAAATGTTAATGGTGGTTGCACTTAATAATGAAGGTATAAAAGCCAATCCTAATCCTGCTTTTGCAGTGTTAGTGATAAATTTTCTACGATGTATGTTCTGATTGCTCATATTGTTGTGTTTTATCTTTTCTTAAATTACCCATAAACGTTTTTACCGTTTTGAAGGTACGATAATAAAACTCCTGATTAAATAATTGAGAATCTCTCATGGCTTTATAGGTAAGAAAAATACCGATAGGAATTAAAATCATAGTACTTAACCACATGCCTGTAAAAGCACTGGTAACTGATTCTTTTACAAACTTTTCTCCAAATGTGTTAAACAAATGAAAGATTACAAAAAAGATTATAGAAAAAACCAAGGGCATACCCAAACCTCCTTTTCGAATGATTGAACCTAAAGGAGCACCAATTAAAAACAATACTAAACAAGCAAAACTCAGCGTAAATTTTCGATGCCATTCAATTTCATGATAACGAAGCGATTTGAATTTATTGGCAAAGTCATCGTTAATAATGGCAAGGCTATTTTTTGCCTGACTTATTTGGTTATTGGCTCTATCGTACACCGCAACTTTTAATGTATCGTGAATAAATGTGCTGAACGAATCTTTGGGCTTCAATTTCGATTTATCAATTTTTGCCCAAGTTGAATCTCCATATTTTACGAAAGCCAATAAAGGATTTACTTCAATTTTTACCCTATCAGCAAAACGACTTTTATACTTTTCTAAAGAATCAATGGTGGTATTTAGTTGTCGAACACTCAACATTTTGGGATCGTACTTAAAGCTAGAATCTGCCGTTTGTGCCAATTGAAAAGTGCTGAGGTCAAATATCTTTTTGTATTCTTTAAACCCCATTCTTATATAATCAGTTTGCAAACTTTGTCTGGGTCCTTTTTCTTCATAACGCCAGCCATCTCTCAATACAAATTCTAAAAATTTCTTGTCTGCAGTAACCCTCATAATGCCATTTTCGGCCAAAAGCATATTGTCTTGCAAGCCATATTTTTTTTCAAAAATTACAATGTTTCGAATGGTGCTATCGTCTTTTTCTTTTTTACCAATTTTAATGGTAAAATCTTTTATCTGGTTGTAAAATGTACCTTCTTTTATATCAAAAGCAGGCTTGGCAACAATGATATCATATTTTAATGTTGCCAGTTTTAATTGGGCAACAGGAATAATATTGTTGGCAAACACAAATGCAACACCTGTAACAAATAAAGAAACCACCAATAGAGGACGCATGAAACGCAATAAAGGAATACCAGCCGATTTGATGGCTACCAATTCAAAAGTTTCTCCTAAATTACCAAAAGTCATAATAGAAGAAAGCAACATAGCCAAAGGCAATGCTAATGGAACTGCAGTTGCCGAAACGTACATAATAAGTTTAAAAATGGTGATGCCATCGATGCCTTTACCTACCAAATCATCGATATACAACCAAAAAAACTGCATCACCAACACAAAAAGTGAGATTAAAAAAGTGGCGAAAAATGGCCCTATGAAGGAACGAATAATTAATGTGTCTAATTTTTTTATCACTTTATCTTTTCTTTACAATTCCACCGCATGAATAAAAAGTATGACAAATGTAAAACTTTCGGCTACAGAAATAGAATTGATGAGCAATGCTTCAATTATTTTAACAAAGAACAAAATTATTGAAGAGGTATATCAGCTTTTTGGAAGTTTATCTAACAACTATAAAGGGCTATTGCAAAAAGAAAATTGCTTACCAACAGAAGCTACTGCCATTGCTCCCAAAATTGCAAGAGGTGAAAATTATGAAGGTCTGCCGTGGGTTACTTTAGATTATCCTAGATACTTTACCAATAAACATGTATTTGCTATTAGAACATTTTTTTGGTGGGGGAACTTTTGTAGTATAACCCTGCAATTAAAAGGCGATTATTTAAATACTGTAAATACTCAATCATTGATGCAATATTGTAATGATTGGCATTTGTGCTGTAATACAATTGAGTGGGAGCATCATTTTAGAGCAACCAATTATTTGCCAGTAAATAGTTTTACAATAGAAGAAGTTAAACAATTACAGTTCATAAAATTGGCAAAAAAAATCCCACTGCAACAGTGGGATGATATTGAAAAGTTTTTCAATCAAAATTTTGAGAACCTGGTACAACTTTTAGCTACCCAAGCGATGAAATAATTCTTTCACTTGATACTCCCACAATTGGGTTTGATCTTTGATATCAGCTTTTTCAGCAAAATCAGAAATTATTAAAATAGTTTGATTCGATATTTCTGTTTTCATAATTCTGAATTCGAAATACTCCGTTTTCTCATAATGTAACCAACGGTATCGAATAAATTTATCTTCTTCTTGATCTACAACGACAGCTTTATCGGGTGTTTCACCATTCCAGATAAAACTTAAAACGCCTTCCCACTCATCTACTTTATCGGCAAACCATTCTTGCAAGCCTGATGGATTACTTAAAAATTCGAATAAAATAGATGGAGAACATCTTACCTTAAACTCTACTGTAAACAACTGTTTTTTACTCATTTCAAAATCTTTAAACCTGTGAACATGTGTTGCAATAATAGCAATTAATAACAACCAACCAAATGTTTTTTTGTTTAGATGGCTTCGAATGCTTGTAATCGCCTAACGGTGAAAGGCTTCGAAGAAACTTTTTTTTGGAAAATATGCATCAACTTAATTAAATTGTACCGTGTTATTGATGAATGTAGACGCTCCTTAGAACACAATCATACGCTTTTATCTATATAACCAAAACTAACTATCAACCCACAAAAACAGCCTGTATGAGTATGCGTCAACTCAAAATTTCTAAAAGTATTACCAATAGAGAAAGCCAGAGTTTAGAAAAGTATTTGCAGGAAATTGGTAAAGTAGAATTAATTTCTCCCGAAGAAGAAGTAAAATTAGCTGCCCAAATTAAAAACGGTTGCCAAAAAGCTTTAGACCGTTTGGTTAAAAGCAACCTTCGATTTGTGGTTTCTGTAGCCAAACAGTACCAAAATCAGGGATTATCCCTATCGGATTTAATTAATGAAGGTAATTTAGGTTTAATAAAAGCAGCCATTCGTTTCGATGAAACACGGGGGTTTAAATTTATTTCTTACGCCGTTTGGTGGATAAGACAAAGTATCTTACAGGCTTTGGCCGAACAAAGTCGTATTGTACGTTTGCCATTAAATAAAGTTGGTTTATCTAATAGAATTAGTAAAGCATTTCAACAATTAGAACAAGAGTTTGAACGAGAACCAACTGCACAAGAATTGGCTGATTTGTTACACGAACCATTGGAAGAAATTACAGCTACCATGAGTGTTGGTTTTAAGCATGTAAGCATGGATTCACCATTGTCAGATGGTGAAGATGTAACCATGGCCGATTTAATGTTTAATCCAAATGATACCAAAACCGACGACAATTTAGTACACAATGAGTCGCTAAAAAAAGAAATTGAACGAAGCCTTAAAACCTTAACCGATCGCCAAAAATGTGTTTTATGCTACTTCTTTGGTATTGGTATCGATCATGCATTGAGTTTGGAAGATATTGGCCACCGTTTTCATTTAACCAGAGAAAGAGTTCGTCAAATTAAAGATAAAGCCATTAACAAACTACGTACAACAAACCGTTGTAAACAATTGAAAGTGTATTTGGGTTAATTGTAAATTATAAAAAGATTAAGTTGCTTAGTAACACATAAAAGAAGCGATGCTCTTGCATCGCTTCTTTTATTGTAAAACAGACTTAAATTAACGGTTAAAAACATTATCGTACACCATGCATCATTTTTTTCATCATAGGTGTTAAAGCGTAAAGTAGTAAACCAGCACTTCCACAAAGTATTACAAACATCATAAAGAAGTCGTATAAGGTTTTAAGTTTAAAGCCCATAAAACTTGGGTATTGTACGCTAATAAGTTTTTCTGTCTGTATTACATCTAGCTGCTGTTGTGTCAATGTCGAATCCTTAGCTTTTAAAATTTTAGTAAAATCAAGATTATTTTTTAAAGCTTTATCATAATCTATTGAAGCAGCAATTTTAGATTTTGCTAAAACATAAAGTTCACTTCCATTGGCTGCTTTCGTTTCGTCCAAAATACTCTGTAAATTAATATTGCTTTGTTGTGCCTTTATATATTTATCTGGTGTTGGTGGTAATAAAGCTCCCAATGTACCAGTTAAAGCATAGCCACCAGCGTTACCTAGAAACCAAACTCCCATTAATAAACTTGCAAATCTTTTAGGAGCAAGCTTTGCAACTAAAGACAAACCAATTGGAGACAAACAAAGCTCACCCCAAGTATGCAGAAGGTATAAAAGTATCATCCAAATTACACCTACTTTACTAGCTAAAGTGAAACCCTTAACCTGCAGAGCAATAATTAAATAACCTAAAGCAATCAACAATAAACCCCATGCTTGTTTTACAGGAGATATAGGTTCAATTTTTTTCTTGCTCATCCAAATCCAAATCATACTAAATGGTATAGCAAAAACCATTACAAAAATCCCATTAAAATTTTGAACCATACTTGGGGGCATCGTCCAACCAAAAATTCTTGTATCGGTTTGTTTATCAGCTATAAAAGTTAAGCTACTTCCAGCTTGTTCAAAAGCACCCCAAAAAAACATTACAAAAAAACATACTAAATACAAAACCCAAATTCTATCACGTTCAACTTTAGTTATGGTTTTATCTGTCATAATTAAGAAAGCCAAACTAATCCCAGCTGCAAAAATGAAAGGATACAACCAAGCTTTAATTAGAGATACCCCTGGGCCACCCATTAAGTAGTTGAAACCAAAGGTTAGTGCTATAGCTAACCCAAAAGAAGCTACAATACTTAATGTAGAGAATTTTGCCTGACCCGATTCATCATCAGGAATATCAGTTGCTTGAGGTTTTCCACCAATAGCTTTACCATCTGGTGTTACAACATATTTATTTTTTAGATATAGAAAAGTAATTGTACCAATAAACATTGCAATGGATGCAGCCAAAAATCCCCATTTAAAAGCAGATAAATCTCTAATTTCTCCGTTTTTTACATCCCCAAAAAAAGGGCAAATAAACTGCCCTAACGTTGCCCCAACATTAATACCCAAATAAAACAATGTGAAAGCACTATCTAATTTGCTTTTTTCTTCTTTTGGATACAAACTACCTACCATAGAAGAAATATTGGGCTTGAAAAACCCATTTCCAAAAATTACTATTAACAACCCAAACCATAAAATATTTGTGGCCAAATCGGTATTAGCAACATTTACAGTCCCATTACTGTTGGTAGCAAAATGGGCACTTAAAAATAAAAATAACTGCCCAATGGCCATTGCTGTACCACCCAATAAAATACAATTTCGATTACCTAAATATTTGTCAGAAATGTAGCCACCCAACATGGGTGTTAAATAACATAAACCCAAAAATCCTCCATAAATAATTGATGATTCTGTATCTCCCTTCATTAGGGCTTCTGCAATAAATAGTGAGAGTATGGCTCGCATACCATAAAAGTTGAAACGTTCCCACATTTCAGTTCCAAAAAGTACCCATAATCCCTTAGGATGCCCTGATGATGGTTGTACAGCAGTTTGACTCATACAGTTGATTTTCGTTAGTGTTTAGAATTACAAAGGCTCAAAATAAGCAGAATTCTGAGAAAATCAACAAACTAACAAAATTTCAAATTTCAGTTTCCAAATTCAGGTTTACTTTCGCCCAACTTTAAGCAACCAATCATGAATATTTTATTATTAGGCAGTGGCGGTAGAGAACATGCTTTAGCATGGAAAATGCAACAAAGCCATCATTGCGACAACCTGTTTGTTGCTCCTGGAAATCCAGGCACAGCAGGCATTGCAAGCAACGTAAATATTGGCATCAATGATTTTGATGCACAGAAACAATTTTGTATTGATAATAAAATAAATCTTGTAGTTGTTGGGCCAGAAGAACCATTGGTTAAAGGGGTGTACGATTTTTATAAGAACGATGCTGAGTTGAAAAACATTATCGTTGTTGGTCCATCGGCACAAGCTGCACAATTAGAAGGCAGCAAAGCATTTAGCAAACATTTTATGCAAAGGCATAATATTCCCACAGCTGCTTATGCTGAATTTACAAAAGACAATTTTGAAGCAGGTAAAACATATATCAGCCAACACAGTTTGCCCATTGTTTTAAAAGCAGATGGTTTGGCTGCAGGTAAAGGTGTGGTAATTAGTGAAAACCATGCCGATGCTTTGCAGGTTTTTGAAGAAATGATTATCAATAAACAGTTTGGCGATGCAAGTAGCAAAGTGGTGATTGAACAATTTTTACAAGGTATCGAAGTGAGCGTATTTGTATTAACTAATGGAAAAGATTATCAGGTAATTGGTCATGCAAAAGATTATAAACGAATTGGTGTTGGCGATACTGGCTTAAATACTGGTGGTATGGGTTGTGTAACACCTGTGCCTTTTATGGACGATGCTTTTATGCAAACAGTTGAGCAAACCATTATTAAACCAACTGTTGATGGTTTAGCAAAAGAAAATTTAATTTACGATGGCTTTATATTTTTTGGTTTGATGAATTGCAATGGAACACCCTACGTAATTGAATACAATTGTAGAATGGGTGATCCTGAAACTGAAGTAGTAATGCCTCGTTTAGAAACTGATTTGGTGAGTCTTTTTGCAGCAATGGATAATGGCACTTTAGCTGATACAAATATTGAGTACAATGCAGGGAGTTTCGCAACTGTAATGGCTGTAAGTGGTGGTTATCCTGGTGATTATGAAAAGAATAAGCAAATTGGTGGGTTAGCTGAAGTGGCTAATAATAAAGAATCTTTTGTTTTTCATGCAGGTACAAAACAAGATGGTGAAACAATTGTAACCAATGGTGGACGTGTACTAACAGTTACGTCAAGTGCTGATACACTTTCCCAAGCTGTTCAAAAATCGAAAATAGTTTTACAAGAAATCTCTTTTGAAGGCATGTATTTTAGAAACGATATTGGGTATGAATTTGAGTAGTGTGATTGGTGAATAGTGAATGGAAAATAGTTAGTGGAAAATCTGAAATATTTATTTACCCTGCTGCAGTAATTCTATTAAATACGCCTTGTGTCGTTGCAAATCCTGCTGAATAGCAGAGCACCCTTCAACAGTTTGTACTTTGATGAGGAATGATATTTAGTATAAGCCGATAATTATCGGCTGTGCGACTCATCCCAATAATTATCGAGAGCAGCTCAATTGAAATAGAATTGCCCGTAACATAAATTAAAACGCCACCCTAAAACTGCCAAATACACCAAACCTAGCAGTTTGTTCTTTGGCTTGTGCTGTTGGTAAAACCCTCCACACAAAATCGAGCCTGAAGAGCTTAAAAATATTATCAATACCTGTACCAAGTTCTAAGTACATGTTATCATCAAGCGATTTGAATGGATAGTTGCCAACAAAATTAAGCTGCTTATTTTCTGTTGTTAAATTACCCACCACACCTTTCACACTATAAAATTGCCTGAATTTCAATTTACGTGTAAGTGGTATATACCTAAACAAACCACTGCCAATATTATGCTCTACATTAAAGCCTGCATATTGATCGGCAATAAATTCAAACCGCTTCATTAAGTTAAAAGCATAGCGATTGTAATAGTACAACTCGTTGCCTGGCATTAACTCTAAAAACTGATAAGGAATAGTGCCATACACTTTACCTGCAAAGAAATTATAGCTCAAATTTCCAAATGGTGCAATTTGTACATTATCTGAAACACTCAAGTCGACTTTATTGTATTGATAACTACTTTTTAAAACACCCGGCCAGCCATGTGTAAACCTGAAATCAACAATGGGATATTCACTACCCAAAGAGGTACGATAAAAATTTTCTTCTACAAATCGTTCGGCAAAAGCATATTTTAATCGAACAGTGGTTTCAAAACTGTTAAATGTATGCCCATTGGTTTGGGGAAATAAAGTTTCATCTGGCAAGTTCAACAAAGCCTGAAAGTCTTTACTGGCAGCAGTTACACCAAATGCTAATCCAACAGGTGTTTCCCTGTAAAAATCTAATTTAGCCTCAGTGGCACGTTGAAACTTAAATGGAATACCCGATCTGCGAAACCATGTAGCAAAAATATTATCGGTACTTAACTGATCGAAATGAATTTGCCCATTGTCAAAATCATCTTTATATGAAGCATGTAAATAGGTCCAATTTTTTGCATCTAACAAATAACGACTCTCGAACCTTCCTTTAAATCTTTTATCATCAAAACCATAGGCCAGATAAGTATGAAAGTATAGTTTTCTATTAAAGTCTTTATTGGTACTAAGATCAAAACGTAATCGATTGCCTTCATAATTATTGCCACTAAACCAATAAAACCAAGGCCCAATACGAAGATTACCAATGTCTTTTACACCAGTAGATAAAAAGGTGAGTGTATTTCTATAACGTACATAAGTAGGGTTATTCATTAAAGTATCCAACACCTTATAAACTGTTTTCTCGTTTTTGTTTAATTCTTCATGCCTGTTTTTTACCCAAAAGGAATCTGCAAAATCGAGTGAGTTTTTTACAACATCAATTTCTTCAGCTTTTTTATTTAGTGCCAATCGTGACGTAATGCTGGTATCATTCAATACAACATTTTTGTAGGTAGTTGTTTTTCTTCCTTTTAAAGAAAGTTTAGAACCACCCAATGGCGTAATATCAGCTACAAATTTGTCCTTATATAAAAACCAAGTGGTGTCATTTACCAACTTAAATTCTTGAATTAAACTTAGGCTGCTTAAGTAGTTGATATTGGCATCTACAGCTGGGCGTAAAGTAATTTTTTGTACTGCAAAGCTGGTATCATTAATCCAGCAATCGCCTTCAAAAACATCTGTGCCTTTTTGTTTGGGGGTAAATCGTAAATGCACTAATCGTTTTTTAAAAAGGTATTGCGTATCGAGCAGTTTAAAGTTATAATATCTATCAGCATTTTCGTTTAAGGGGCTCACAAATTGTTTATCAAAAACTGGGATAAAATTATTGTACACGTTTATGTTTTGGTACATGCCACCCAATTGCTTAATCAGGCTTTCGTTATCTATACCATTTGTTTTAGCAGCTTTAATAATTTCATAAAATTTCTTAGGAGCTTTTTGATAAAAAAAATCAGATAAAGTTTCGGTTAAATAAACTGGCAAAAAAGGTTTTTCTTCTGATGTAGAATCTACATACACCAAAACAAAATTCAATGGCTTTAAAATTTTGTTTTGCCCAAGTTTGGTTTTGTTTACATTGTTTAAATCCAGCTCTAATTTGTTGTACACTTCATAAGCATAGTTGTTCCATTTACTTCTATCGTTGGTGGGTTTGTGCTTCATCATTTGTTTCCAAAACCAAAGTGCCCTGTTGTATTTAGATTTTACAACAGCTTCACCGCTAGGTGGCAATACTTCTAATTTTACTTCAACAAAAAAAGAGTCTTTACTAAATAATAGAGGAATTAAAACTGGCTTGTACCCAACACTTAAAATTTGAAGCGTATCTGGTGTAATTAGTTTATCAACCAAAAAAGAAAACTTACCAATGGTATCTGTTAAAGAGCCACTACCATTGAGTTTTAAAACAGCCGATGCAAACGGAATTGGCTCATCGCTTTGTTTATCTTTTACAACACCTGCTATTTTTTTATACTGAGCATAAACAGGCGATTGACCAACCAAGAAAAAGAAAATAAAAAACCACTTAAATACAATTGCTCTCATACGCTTCAAAAATACCATTTAGTAAGCAAGTGCTGCTTTAGTTTTTCGTTAAAAGCTTGTTTTAATTAGATAACCCAGCAAATAATAAATATAATATTTTAAAAAAAGTTTGGAAATATGAAAACACATTATTTGCTTTGCATTTCAAAGTACTTTTATGAATACCCAAAATCAACACCTCGATACTTTACAGGATATTAAACAAATGATGGAACGAAGCAGTCGTTTTATTAGTTTAAGTGGGTTAAGTGGTATTGCTGCTGGAACTTGTGCATTGGTTGGGGCCTTGTTTGCAAGAGATGTGATAAAAAATACAGAGTTTAATATTGAATTGTATGATGGGAAAGTTGTTAGAGGTAACGACTACCGAAAATTATTTGACAATGGAGTCTTAAATCCAACAATTAAATACAGTGCATTACAAGAGCAATTATTTTTTATTGCAGGTTTTACATTGGTTGCAGCTTTTACTTTATCATTTCTATTTACGTATTTAAGAAGCAAAAAAACCAATACACCCATTTGGGGCACAACAGCAAAAAGACTTTTGATTAATGTGAGTATTCCAATGGCTGTTGGTGGAATTTTTCTTTTGAAAATGCTGCCATACGGTACTTTTGGCTTAATTGCTCCAGGCTGTTTAATATTTTATGGTTTGGCTTTGGTAAATGCCAGTAAGTACACTTTGGTAGAAATTAAGTTTTTGGGTTATGGTCAATTGTTATTAGGTATTATCAATCTTTGGTTTGTTGGTAAAGGACTTTATTTTTGGGCAGCAGGGTTTGGTGTATTACACATTATTTATGGTATTGTAATGTGGTACAGGTACGAGAGAAATAGTTAATCATTTTTTAGAGCAGCGAGACATGAATAATCCGATAGAAAATTTAAATAAATCGTTTGATAGTCGTGTACGTTTGGGTATCATGAGTGCCTTGATGGTAAACGATGAAGTGAACTTTAATGACCTGAAAGAACTCATTCAAGTTACCGATGGCAACTTAGCAAGCCATATAAAAGCATTGGAAGAAAATGGATTTCTTAAAGTAAACAAAGGATTTATTGGGCGTAAAACCAATACCACTTATGCAGCAACAAAAGCAGGAGAAAAGGCCTTTAAACTTCATTTAGAAGCATTGGAAGCAATGATAAAATCTACAAAATAATTTTTTTTGTATTAATACTTTGAATTTCAAAGCACTTTTAAAATGAAAAAAGAATATTCAACACACTCAATAGCTGCCAGAATTTGGTTTTTGTCGTCACAAGCATTTGGACTTGGTTGGTTACTATGGTTTTTATTTAATGATAACATCACCCATGCATGCTTTTTTATTGTTGCACTTATTGTTGCTGCAATTGGAAGTTTGCCTGTGCTTATACTTTTAGTAATTGTTTTGCCATTTATAAAAAACAACTCTTACACCACAAACAAAAAAATATCAATTCTAGTATTAATCTGCTTCATACTTTCTTTTTTCTATGGCATTTTGGGTGTCATTATCGATGGTCCATTTTCTGCATTTTTTAATCACCCATCACTATACTTAGAAGTGCTTGCAACTTGTACGTCCATCGTATTTGGATGTAGTCTGGTTGCAATATTTATTACACTTCAGCCAATCAAAAACTATTTAAATACTGAGCCAGAAATTACCATAAACGAAAGCTGGCAGCAAGATTCAGAAACTCAAATCAACAATTATATGGAAACGTTAAACGAACAACAATCATCCAATCAAAATTGGAACAACAACCCAACACCTGTATCAACAAATAAAACTTTGATTAAAGGTTTTATTACAGCAGCGTTAATTCTATTAATGCTTATTCCTTCAATGTTTGTACAAAACATTATTACCGAAAGAGAAGATAGACAAAAGCAGGTAGTAAATGAAGTGAGCAGCAAATGGAGTGGCAAACAAACAATTACTGGTCCTTACATTCATGTACCATATTCTACAAAAGAAAAGGATGGTGAAGGCAAAGAAATCATTATTGAAAAAGATTTGATTTTCTTACCAGATAACTTATCTGTTGATGGAACAATTTCGCCAGAAGAACGACCACGTTCTATTTACAAAGTATTATTGTACAAAAGTACACTAAGCTCAAAAGGAAATTTCCGATTGCAACTTCCCAAAGACATCACAATAGATATGCTGAACCTTGGTAATGCAAAAATTTGTATGGGCATCTCTGACTTTAAGGGTATCGAAGAAAAGTTGACCATTACAATAAATAATTCAGCTTATGAATTATCTCCAGGATTGCCTACAGCTCGAATAGATTCATCAGGATTATCGGCTAACATTACTTTACAAGTTGAGGACTTTGGCAAATCATTAGATTTCACAATGCCTTTAAAAATAAAAGGAAGTGAACAATTACGTTTTGTACCATTGAGTGGAAATAGTAATTTCAAAGTCAGTTCTACTTGGGTCAATCCATCTTTTGATGGCAATAGTTTGCCAACTGAAAGAATTGTAAATGAAAAAGGATTTTCGGCCAAATGGATTTTCAATAAAGCCAATTTGCCTTTTGGAACAATTCTTAAAGAAGCTGGATTAAATAAAAACAGTTTTGCATTTGGCGTAAACATGGTTCAACCAGCCGATCAATATGCAAAAACAATGCGAAGTGCCAAATACGCTATCCTATTTATAGGATTAACTTTTGCATTATTTTTTATCATCGAATTAATTCAAAAAAAACCTGTACATCCTGTTCAATATGCATTGGTGGGTTTAGCATTGGTTATATTTTTTACGCTACTACTTTCTATTAGTGAATTTATATTATTCGATTATGCTTATTGGGTAGCTGCTGCTGCAACCATTGCTCTAATTACATTGTATGCAAAAAGTCATTTTCAAAATTGGAAAACTGCTAGTGTATTTGCAGGTGTACTAACAGCCTTATATGGTTTCATTTTTATACTAATTCGTTTAGAAGACACCGCTTTGCTTGTAGGTAGTATTGGTTTATTTATTGTATTGGCATTGGTAATGTATGCTACCCGAAAACTCAATTGGTACAACCCAGAATTTAGTAATTCAAACGATAACGAGTAATATTTTTTTGTGACCAACTGCAGTGCATAAATGTAGCTGCAGTTGCGTCGCACAGCCGATAGCTATCGGCTTGTGCAATATTCCATTATTCAATTAAAAATATATGAAAACTTCTAAACAATGGTATGACTACTTTCAAGCAAACCTTGAAGTAAAAAGAATTAACTGGAACCAACCAGCTTTACTTACTGCCAATGAATTAAACAATATACTTTCATCTTTACAGGCTTGGCAATTAGGTGAAACATCAGATGGTAGTAACCTTTTAAGAGCTGGTGCTTTATATGCTCAAAAAATGGATGACCCATTTTATGTGAAAGCATTAGAACTTTTTATTAAAGAAGAACAAAAACACGGAAACAATTTAGGCTTATTCTTAGATGCTATCCATCAACCACGAATCAAAAAAAACTGGGGTGATTCGCTATTCAGAAAAATTCGTCATTTAAACACTAGCATGCAATGGTGGACAATAGCAGTTATAACAGTGGAGAGTGCTGCACAAATATTTTATCAGTCACTAAAGGATGCCACCAATTCTACTTTACTAAAAGAAATTTGTACTGATATCTTAATTGACGAAGCACCACATATACAGTTTCAACAAGAGCGGCTTTTAAATATTTTTAAAAGTAAAAACAGCTTTGAAAGAATGCTTGCTTACAACTGGTATAAAATCTTTTATTTCTCTACATCAATGGTTGTTTGGTTTGCTCATAAAAAACTATTTAAGGCTGGCAATAACAATTTTACTAGGTATCATAAAAAAATGACGTTAAAGTTTTATAAAACAATTGGCAAGCTGAAATACGAAATTAAAAGTGAACAATTACAACAATATTATCAGCCTTTTTAAAAAATGAAACAACAACAAACATTTATACAGTCAGTTAAACACGCTTTGAATGGGATGACGTACTTCTTCCTGCACGAAAGAAATGGCAGAATTCAATTGTGTACAGCCATTGCAGTAGTTGTAATAGCAGTTGGTTTGGGGGTATCAACTACTCAATGGCTTATACTATTGTTATGCTTTGCTTTGGTGATAGGTGCAGAAATGGCAAACAGTGCAATAGAAAGATTATGTGATGTAGTGCAGGAAGAGTACCATCCTGTTATTAAAATAGTAAAAGATGTAGCAGCTGGTGCTGTATTATTTGTTTCAATAATTACTGTAGTAATTGGTTGTACTATTTTCTTACCTAAAATAATTTATTAAATACTATGATAAAGATTACTGCTTTAGAACGCATGCTTTTGCTAAGCATTGCTTTCTCTATTATTTTATTGGCTACAAGAATTGTAATTACCCATAAACTAACTTATATATTTTTCGCTTGGAATTTGTTTCTTGCAATTGTTCCAATACTCTTTAGCAGAAGATTGTATAAGCAACAAAAGCTGAACATAAAATCGTATGTATTATTAGCAAGTTGGTTACTCTTCTTTCCCAATGCCCCTTATATAATAACTGATATATTTCATTATGTTGAAAGACCACCAGTACCCAAATGGTACGACTTGGTTTTGGTTACTTCTGCTGCGTGGAATGGTTTACTGCTGGGCATTATATCGTTAATGCAGGTAGAGCAATTTTTACAACAACACATCACTAAAAAATGGACAAACTTTTATATTACTACAAGCATTATACTTTGCGGTTACGGTATTTATATTGGCAGATTTTTAAGGTTTAACAGTTGGGATATACTTACAAATCCTGACGATGTTTTATACACGTCGGCTCACTATTTTTTAAAGCCATGGCAGCACATATATGCATGGGGTTTTATTGTTTTGTTTGCTGGCATGTTTGGTATTGTGTATTACACTGTAAAGAATATTCAGCTGCCCCCAAATAATATTGCAGCGTAATTTTAAACTGTTCAATAAAGTACAAGCCGTTGAAGAGTGCGACGCCTCAACAGTTAGATAGCAGTACAACAGCTGGTAACAAAAAAATCCTCACCTTTACAATCCAATGAAAATAGTAATTACAGCAGCTACAAAAGGTGAGTGGTTACCAACTTACAATGTAATAAATGCCACTAAAAAGTATGTGGTGTTTCATGAAAGTGGCGTAGGTATTTTATCTACAACAGTTGCTCTGATGAAATTAATTGCAACTGAAAAACCAGATTTAATTATACAAGCTGGTATTGCAGGAACCTTTGATACAACAAAACCTTTGGGCAAAGTAGTTGTTATTAAAAACGAAACCATTGGCGATTTAGGTGTTACCGAAAAAGGACAATGGAAGGATGTATTCGATTTGCAATTAATCAACAATAATCAACAACCTTTCAAAAAAAAATTATTACCTAATCCATGGATTAAGCAATACAATTTATTAAAGCTTCCTACCGTAAATGCAGTAACTATAAACCAGATTAGTACCAATAAAAAACAGATTGAGCAGCTTATTCAAAAATATAATCCTGTAGTTGAAAGCATGGAAGGTGCTGCATTACATTATGTGTGTTTAGATGCCAATATTCCTTTTATACAAATAAGAGCCATCAGCAATTATGTAGGCGAAAGAAATAAAACAAAATGGCTGTTGAAAGAAAGTATTGCAAACTTGAATGAAGCAGTAATACAATTAATTGATAAACTTAGCTGATAGCATATGAAATTTAGTTTAGGATTTTCTCCCTGCCCCAATGATACTTTTATTTTTGATGCACTAGTAAACAATAAAATTGATACGGAAGGCTTAGCATTTGATGTAGTGTTAGAAGATGTGCAAACCCTTAACCAGTGGGCATTAGAAGGGAAATTAGATTTTTCAAAAATAAGCTATGGGGTATTGCCATTGGTTTTGGATAACTATATTTTATTAAACAGTGGTGGTGCATTGGGTAAAGGTGTTGGACCTTTGTTGATTACAAATTCGAAATTTGAGATTACAGATTGGGAGCATGCAAGTATTGCTATTCCTGGAAAAAATACTACTGCACATTTATTGTTTGCATTAGTTCATCATAATGCAAAGAACAAACAGTTTATGGTATTTCATGAAATTGAAGGTGCAGTGCTTAGTGGAAAGGTTGATTTTGGGGTAATCATTCATGAAAATCGTTTTACGTATCAAGATAAAGGACTTAAAAAAATTATGGATTTAGGGGAATATTGGGAACAACAATTAAAGGTTCCTATTCCTTTGGGTGGCATTATTGCTAATAGAAAAATGGACAAAGAATTAAGTTTAAAAGTGGATAGATTAATTAAGAAAAGTTTAGAATATGCTTTTGCTAACTATCCCTTTATAACAGATTATGTACAACAACATTCGCAAGAAATGAGTGAAGCTGTAATGAGGCAGCATATTGATTTGTATGTAAATAATTATTCTTTAGAACTTGGTGAGGATGGCAAAAAAGCTGTTTTAAAATTGATGGAAGTGTTTGCTCAAATCAACCACACTGAACAGCAAAACACAAAAAACATTTTTATTAGTGAGAATTAAAATGGAGAGGCCTGCTTTTTAAAAAGCAGACCTCTCTTATAATATCAAATTTTATCCTTTCAACGCCTTTGAATAAACCTCTAACACTCTTTTTCTTGCATCTTCATGTTTAACAATGGGTTTAGTATAATCAAATCCTTCAAATTCGGGAACCCATTTTCGAATGTATTGCAATTGCTTATCGAATTTTTCTGTTTGCAGTGTTGGATTAAATACCCTGAAATAAGGAGCAGCATCGCAACCACTGCTTGCTGCCCATTGCCAGCCGCCATTGTTAGCAGCAAAATCAAAATCTAGGAGTTTTTGAGCAAAATACGCTTCGCCCCAACGCCAGTCGATGAGTAAATGTTTAATTAGAAAACTGGCAGTAATCATACGTACTCTATTGTGCATAAAACCAGTTGCATTCAGTTCCCTCATACCTGCATCTACTATGGGATAACCTGTTCTTCCTTCACACCATTTTTTAAACTCCTCTTCATTATTACGCCATTCTATTAAATCATATTCTTTTCTAAAAGCCAATCCATTTTGAACGTGTGGAAAATGATGAATAATCATGTGGTAAAAATCCCTCCAAATGAGTTCATTCAAATAAGTTTCATTGAGTTGCATGGCTTTACGTGCAGCATCACGAATACTGATGGTACCAAAACGAAAATGAACACCCAGTTGCGTCGTTCCTCTTATAGCAGGGAAATCTCTTTGTGTTGAATATTTACTGATGATGGCTTCATTAAGTTCTTTGGCAGGAAAAGGCCTCATCCCAACCTTCTCCAAAGGAGAAGGAGTAAATCCCATGCTTTCCAACGTAGGAATGTTTTGTACAGCTTGCTTG
>CALRLF020000075.1:0-21519 GCA_943368475.1 Allobosea thiooxidans | reverse complement strand
TGAAAAAAATTGTCTTGTTAGTCTGCTATTTTTTTGCAGCAATGATGTTGAATGCACAATCGATTGATCCTCGACTAGACGGAGTTGAAAAAACAATTGAAAAATTGTTAAAAGAATGGAATGTACCAGGAGCATCCATCGCCATTGTCGAGAAAAACAAAGTGTTAATGGCCAAAGGATTTGGCTACAAGGATTACGAAAAGAAGCTAGCTGCAACAGAAAATACACTATTTGCCATAGGTAGTTGCAGTAAGGCATTTACAGCGGCATTGTTAAGTGAGCCATTGAGCCAAAATAAACTTGATCTTGATAAGCCGGTTCAATTGTATTATCCAGCTTTGCAGTTTAAAACAAGCGAATTGAATAGTGGTGTCACGTTACGCGATATGTTGACGCATCGAACAGGCTTGCCACGTCATGATTATGCCTGGTATAGTGGAGCTACTACTACAAGAGAAGGTATTGTTCAACAAATTAGGTTCTTAGAACCAAGTAGTTCACTTAGGCAAAACTTTCAATACAATAACTACATGTATATTGCTGTTGGTGCTTTATTGGAAAAGCAAATGGGTAGAACTTGGGAGCAACAAATACAAGAGAAAATATTTTACCCCTTAGGAATGATTAATTCTACCACTGGTAATTTGGCTAGTCAGAAGGATTATGCTTATGGCTATAAATTGGTGAATAATCAAATTCAAACTTTGCCTTTCTTGCCCGACTATTTATCAGGAGTAGCACCAGCAGGAGGTATTTGTTCCAATGCCAAAGACATGAGTAATTGGTTATTAATGTGGACCAATCAGGGGAAATTTGATGGTAAAGACATTATTAGCAATCAATTTTATACTGAATCCATCAGTTCTCAAATGATTGTACAACCTAATTTGCCTACGAAATACACACCAGATTATTATTTCTTCAATTATGGATTGGGGTGGTACACTGCTAATTATCGTGGACATTACGGTGTAGGGCATGGCGGAAATATCAATGGTTTCAGCAGTTTTGTTACTTTCTTACCCACTGATAGTATTGGTATTTTTATTTCTTTAAATCAAAATAATTCTCCTTTAGTTAGAGTATTAAATAATGTTCTAATTGATAAAATGATCAAAGCCCCTTTTAGAGATTGGAACATGATGATAAAATCTACCATCAATAAAAGTGTAAGCGAGCCTGAAGTTGTAAATGCTGATGCTAAACCAACACATCCTATTAGCTTATACACAGGTACTTATATAAACGAAGGATATGGATCTATTTCCATACAAGAAAATAGCGGCAAGCTTACTGGTATTTTCAATAAATGGCAATTAAACTTGAAGCATAAACAGTATAATTATTTTACAATTACAATTGGTGAGAAAACAGCAGTAGAAGATGGTGTTGCTATGGATGCCGAATTTTTAATTGATAAAGAAGGAAATATTACAGGCATTAAAGTACCTTTTGAATCTGCAGTGAGTGATATATTTTTCGTAAAACAAGGACAAACCAAACAACCTGCAGTTGATTTAAAAAGATATGTTGGAGAATATGCTTTACTAGGGAGGACTGCTAAAATTTACTTGTCCGATGCTGGTACATTAAAAGCAGTAATTCCTGGACAACCTGAATATGATATGGATTTTATACAAGAAGATGAGTTTGCAATCAAAGGTGCAAAAGGGGTCAAAGTCCTTTTTTCAAAAGATTCTAAGAATGCCATTAGTGGGTTTACCCTTGTTCAACCAAACGGGAAATTTACCGCTACTAAAAAATAACAAAATTGAAGCTATACTTTTTCAATAACTCAAATACTTTTATTATCTAGTTTTTATTACAAAAATTTAAAAATAGAACGGAATTTATTTGAGTTATTGAGAAGTATACTTTACTATCTGAGGTAGAGAAGAGTGAGATGTAGGCGTTGGCGTATTTAAATCTTTTACAAAAGGAAGAACATTATTTCAGCATTCGATTGATAGCTATTTCCTTTTAAATGTCGGCAGTTGTCCAGGTTACAGCTTTACCAATAATTATGATGACTACTTTGTGTTATGTATTCTAAAAAAAGCACAATCAAGTCAAAATATTTTTGGTTTATGAGCTTCGATACGTATTGGCATTTAAGTCGTTCAAATTACTAAATATTTTAGTGCAAAAGTAAGCACTGTTTCTAGTGTAAAAAATAGCAAATTGATAATTTTCATCTGGCAGATGATGCGATATATTATACGACTCAAACAAATAGTTTAACAAATGAATAGTATGCTTTTGTATTTGATGCAGTTGGCAAAATGCCTCTACCCCATATTAGACCATTATTAAATCCCGAGGTAAGTTCTGTTCAATTAATTCTTTAACAAATGAAAGATTAATAAATATACAATTGTTAATCAATATTAAAGGTGAGCAAAAGATCAAGGTGTGATAAATCGAACCTATTCATTTATAGAATTAACTGAAGCTCTAAGTATGCTAAAAAGGGAGTTGAACGAGACAATACCGTCATCAGTCATTTATTAACTTAAGTTAACTTTTATAATTTATAGTATGTCTTATTTTGACAATGAATTAAATACTTAGTTATGAATAAAATTCTTTACTCCTCATTTTTTTTCACAACGATAAGTTCAAGCTGTAACAAAAATGCTTCAATTAAAAACAAATTTCTTCCAATTGAGGTTTCTGTAAAGGTAGTGGATACATTATTTGCTAATCTAATCCTTGAAATTCAAAATGATGCTAGAACACATTTGGGGGATGAGAATTTTGAATACAATGGTGTATTTTATGACGGAGCAATTTTAATCAAAGATGCTCAATGTCTTTCTGAGGAAGTTTTGAAAAATGTTTATGATGGTAGTGTTATAAATAAGAGTAGGGCGTTTAAAGTTCGCATCAATTATACTGCTCCATTTGCTGCTTGTTATAAGCCCACAGGTGCTGCTAAGATTTCCAAATCTCCCTTAAAAATATTTTATATCCCTTAGCAAAAATATTGATTTTATTAAGGATTTTTTAGTTAGATTTAAATAAGATGATATATGAAAAAATTACTGATATTTTTTATTACTCAATTAATAATATCTACTTACACTTTAAAAGCCGCAGTGGTTGACACTATCAAGATAACGCCTCAACATATAAATACTAAATTGCTAAGAGAGGGAACTCACCGCTATCTTGTCTATTTCAAAATGAAAAAAGATTCTGTAAGAACGCAAACTCAGTTTTGGACAAGAGATATTAAGCGAACCCAATATCAAGGGAAAGAAGTTATTGAAATTAACCAGTCATGGGAAGACAAGGATAGTATTATGCATATTGTTAAGTCAATTTCTGATGCTAAAACAATGCAGCCTTTATACCATAATACTTGGTGGAAAGTACAAACTTCTCGGAATCCTGTAAAAATGGTTACTTCATCTAGTATAGACTTCATTAGTAAGATTGTTGAGGATAATGGTAGACAAATTGTAGCAACAGATACTGCAAAAAAATATAAAGCAATTTGGAGTGCTTTCAAATCTATTGAGAACCAGTTTCATCTAAATTGGCATTTAGATCTTGAAACATTTCCAACACTTCCTTATAAGGAAAATGTTGTTTTTGAAATACCCTTTTACGAGCCAGGAAGTACTTCTAGTTTAACTAAAGTGCATTATAAAGTAACAGGTTCTGCTTTATTGGAAAGCTATAATGATCAAAAAATTGATTGTTGGTTATTGGTTCATGAATCACCAGGGAATAAAGAAACCTTTTGGATTAGTAAAAAAACAAGGGAAGTTTTAAAGCTAGTACAAGTTCTTAATAATACTTTTTATAGATTTAAAATTAAACTTGGATTTAGTATTTAGATTAAAAATAAAAGTATTGTTATGAAAAAATTTCATTTGATTTTCGTATTTATTTTGCTTTATTCAACTAAGAGTTATTCTTCTTTCAATAAAGATTCAATAAAAATTACGATTACTATCGATGGGTTTGCTCGTGGTTTTAAAGATAGTACTTGGTTGTACTTGGATAAAGCCGAAAACTATGGAACATCAATTGATTCTGCAATGATATTAAATGGGAGATTTCATTTTAAAGTTAAAAAGAATTCAAGCGATATTCCTAAAAATTACGCAATAAGAACAAGGTCTTTTATTGACTACAAATTTTTCTGGGTAGAGAATAAATCTATCGAAATTAGTGGTATCAAGGGGAACTTTAGACAATCTTTAATTAAAGGTTCTAAATCTCAAGAATTGATTGATTCTTTCGAAAAAAAAAGAGGACCGTTAGAATATGAAATCGATAGTTTATTGAGAAATGTAGGTACAACTGATAGTATAATTTATAAACGAACTTTAGAACTTGAAAAGGAGCTTAATGTTCAATCAGCAAAATTACTTTCAAAAAATACTGATCAATTTATAACGACTTATTTACTTAGTCTCTATTGTGTGAAATGGGGTAAAGAATTAACTAGTTCTATATATACTAAAATTCCCAATAAATTCAAATTAACAAGCAATGGATTTAAAATTAAAAATTATTTACATTTAAATAGGCAAATTAAAATTGGTGATCATTTTGTAGATTTTCAACAGAATGATATAAATAAAATTCCATTAAATCTTTCCGATTTTAAAGGTAAATATATTTTGCTTGATTTTTGGGCTTCTTGGTGTGGTGGTTGCAGAAAAGAGAACACTTATTTAGTAGAGTTATATAGTAAATATAAATCTAGTGGATTTGAAATTTTTGGAGTTTCTCAAGATGTAAATGAGCAAAACTGGAAATCCGCTATTGAAAAAGATAAACTTATTTGGCCAAATGTGAGTGAATTAAAGGGTGGAGAAAATGCTGCAGCTTTAATGTACGGTGTATATGAAATCCCAACAAATTATTTAATTGATCCTAATGGAAAAATCATTGCAAAAAATTTGCGTGGAAAAGAACTCGATAAAAAGTTACAAGAGCTAATTAAAGTTAATACCCTAATAGATAATCTCGAATTAAAAAGGATGGTAGAGAAAGACCAAGAAATAAGGTTGTCTAATGATAATATAAATTTAGAAGCAACAGATAGGATACACCGAAATAGAGTTTTCGAGTTGCTAGTTAAAGATTCAATTAAAACCAATCAAGATAAGTTAAACGCTGCTCTTATATTACAGCATACTACTCTTGAGTATTGTGGGGACAATCTTAAAAGCATCAGTGCTGAGAATTACTTATTGGCTTATCAGTTATCTAAATCTGCATTAGAAAATGGTTTTAAGAAAGCTGCCAATTTTGTTGCTGTTACTTATGATAGGTATCTACTTTATACTAAAGGATTTCAAAAATATGGCACTCAACGTGTTTTTGATGAGAAAACGGGTGATGAGGTATGGGCTCCCATTGATAAATCAACAACAGATAAAGAAAGAGCATTTTATGGTGTCCCACCATTAGATAGTTTATTGGCAAAGTATAAAATGAAGTCATTTTAAGAAAAATAGTTATGAAGTATTTATTTATATGCATGATATTTATTATTTGGTCTTGTAAAACAGTAAAAATTTCTGTCGAAGTACCTAAAAGCTTAGTAAATCAATCTACATCGATTAAAGTATCAAATGTTAAAGGAAAACTATTGCCAGGGGCAAGTCGTAAACTTGAATTTGAAAAGGAATTCATTGGGAAATTCAAGGATGGGTGGAAAGTGAGTTCTGACAAGCACGGTAAAACTCCTGGTGGTATATTTTCCGAAGAAGCAATTAAGAGGAATTTTTTGCTCAATTTTGGAATCGCAATAAATGATGTAGTCTCCAAAACATCAGACCGATTCCAATTTACTATTGCAGATTCAACTCAATCTTTAATGGTCTTATGTCATCAACTTTTCCTTGGGAAGAGTAAAAGATATCAAATTAGAGAGTTGATTGATTATTCAAATAGCGAAAAACAGATGTCAAATTTCTCGGCATCTATGCATCTTGAAAATGAAGAAACCTCTAAGCCTTGGTTGCTTCAGTTGGGATATGATCGCGAAACACCCGGAGGAATTGTGGCAACTACAATACGAGAAGGAATGGCAGTTGAAAAAGGCTTGATTACTAATCTAACGGATACTATTCATATTAAAGCACTTTTTATCACACAAGCAACTAGTTCAAAAGGAGCTCATGCAATGCCATTTCCAATTGTAGGCGGATATGAATTTGTAGCTGGAGGAAATACTTTAGGCTGGGTAGACTTATTTGCTACATCTATTGGATTTTCGAATAATATTACTTTAAATCAAAAATTAATTATTACCGCGGCTTCTACCGCTATTTTATTAAGAAACAGATAAAATAAACATATATGAAAAATGTAAAAATTAAGTCTCCTTTAATGGGTTTAATATTGGTTCTTTTATTTTTATTGGGTGGTTGTTTTAAAGATCCAATTGGTGAATTACCAGTAAATAGTAAGACTTTGTTGTTAACTGAATTTAAAAGTGACAATGAAATTACTCGCTTTGAGTACAATGCAGATAGCAGTATAAGTAAATTATTTTTTACAGTAGATCCCATTTCAAATGATCAAAATGTGACCTACACAGTAAAATATTTAACAAATAAAAAAGTAGATGAACTAGTTGGATCAAATGGTACAAGGATTAAGATAAGCAATGGAGTTAATGGTATTTCAAAGTCGGAAGTTTTTTTGGGAACTACTAAAAATTCAACAACAGAATATAGTTATGATGGAGCTCGTGTTTCATCTGTTTTAATAATATACTCTAATATTCCAAGTATTGGAACACCTAGATTAAAATACGAATTTTCCAATACCATACCCAATAATGTAAATAGAGTAAAGTTATTGGTTTATAAACCTGCAACTGGCCAATATCAAGATGAGAGTGTAGTGAATTTTCAATTTGATAATAAGATAAATCCTTTTACCGCAGCCGGTGATTTAATGTTAATATTTTGGGAGTATGCCAATAAGAATAATATTATTCGACAGGAGAATAGAGATATGGGAGATAATATGCTTGAATTAATTGAAACTAATTTTACTTATAACTCTTTTAATTATCCTACAAATGGGACTCAGAAAATTACAGAACCAGGAATGCAGCCGACTATTCGTCAGCTTTCATTCACGTATAAGTAGATTTTGAATATTTTATGACTTTTAGCAAAAAAGATTGAGTTGAAATTATTGAAAATGCATTCACCTATATTGTTGTATTTGCGATATTGGCTTAGGGTATTGGTAAAGTAGTTCAAATTAATCATGCTGCCCCTGTAACTAGTAAATTCACGAACTGCGGGGATGCAACTAATGTGGACTTTTTATGGTGATTCCTATCCTTTTGTGATAACATTATAACATTGGGTTTACTAGAAGTACTTGGCGGGATATTATTGTTCTTTAAAAACAAGATTGATTGGTTGTGTTTTTGTTTCTACTATTCTAAGCAATATTGTTTTTCAATACATTTACTATGATGTAAATGTAGGTCCATTTAAAGCTGCTAAAATTTATATGTTATGTATAATTATAATTTTATGCATTAACATTGATAAGCTAAAACTATCTCTTTCAGTATTAACCTCATATATTTCTATTTCACAAACAAAAGCAACTTTTCAAGTTTGGAATAGCTGTATTGTTGTTTATTATTGTAAGAATAGTTGAATATTATGTAACAATTAAATGGGGTAATAGTTAAGCGAAATACAGTTTAATTAGCCTATTAATTTCTGTATAAATGTTAAAATAATTACTATTTTAAGTATTTTTGGCCATTAAACAAAAGCAATGATTTCACCTGAATTTCTTTTTGGTAATGTACCTGAGAAACAGTCCAAATATTTTCTTTCAGTGATTAATAAAATTGGTAAAAAAAAGTATGTTCAAAAAGGAGAAACAATAGTTCGACAAGGTGCACATCCTTCTTTCTTTTTTTACATTTTAAGTGGTGCCTTCAAAACTTCTATAATCAAAAACGATAAAGAGTATATACTTGGTTTCACAATTGAGAGAGATATTGATTGTTGTCCTACATCACTTTTAAAAGACTCAACTAATAATTTTTCTATTCAAGCAGTATTTGATAGTGAAGTGTTGATTTGCAATTTGAAAGACTTTCAAAATGCTTGTTCAATTGACAAATATTCAAGTATTACCAACAATATTATGGCTAATTACATTTCTATTCTTGAAAATAGGGTTATTGAGGCAATTTCTCTTACAGCCGAACAGCGTTATAATCATTTATTACTGAAGCAACCTTACATTATTGAGCATATTCCGCTTAACTATATTGCTGCTTATTTAGGTATTACTAAAGAGCGATTGAGTAGAATAAGAAAAAATAAATAAATAAATTGACCTTAGTCAACCCATTCACTTTATAACAACAATACATTTGCTTGTAAACTATATAGTTAATTGATTATGTATAAGCTTATATTAATTACGTTGTCCAGCCTAAGTATTCAAGGGATTCTTTTTGGTCAAAAAACGTTTAAATACGCTGATTCCATTCGGCTTAATTATCAGATACCTGAAATTGCTTATGCTGTAATTGATGCTAAAACAACATTTGAAATTGCCGCAATCGGTAAACATGCAATTAACTTACTAGATACTGCTAGTTTAAATGATCGTTTTCATATTGGTTCTAATACGAAAGCAATGACTGCATTTATGATTGCCAAATATGTTGAAAAAGGCAGAATAAAATGGTCAACTAAATTTTTTGATTTATTTCCTGAATGGAAAAAAGAGAGTAAATCTGAATATGCAAATATTACTTTGAAGGATTTGCTTTCTCATAGAGCAGGCATACATCCTTTGCAGGGGCTTGCAAATGATCCAGCAATACCTACCTATAAAGGAACAAATCCAGAAAAACGAAAACAGTTTGGTCGATTTGTCCTAAAGCTTGATAGAGTTATACTAGATAGTCAAAATACTTTTGTTTATTCAAATGCAGGATATACTTTGGCTACATTGATGGTAGAAAAAGTTACTGGGAAAAGTTGGGAGCAATTGATTGAAGCTGTCTTTAACAAAGACTTACAATTGAACGTAAAATTAGCATGGCCTGAAAATCAAAAGAAGAAAGATACATGGGGGCATTCTTTTGAAAATAATCGATTAATTCCTGTTCCTTCTAATGCAGACTTCCATTTAGATTACACTGAACCTTCGGGTGACCTCAATATTAAACTCAAGGATTATATAAAATTTATACAGCTTAATTTGAAAGGACTTGCGGGACAAAACAATTATTTAAAAGCGGAGACATATACCTTTCTTCATAATGGAATAAAGGATTATGCATTAGGTTGGTACAATATTTATGAAAATGGTAAAGAAATCTCTACACATGCCGGTACAGTTGGAACTTATTATACATTAGTACAAATAGATCGAACTAACGGTAAAGCTTTTGTCATATTTACCAATGCTTTCAATGAGCAGACACAACAAGGTGTGCGATTACTTATGAGAAAATTGAAGGAAAATTATAGTGTTTTAAACCAGAAATAGATATTGTTTTGAAAACTTTTATAATGATACTAGGTTTTATAAATGCCTGCTATATGCTCCTTGACGGTATTTATGTGATTATAAAAGGTAAATATATTGGACCTGAAAAGCCTGGCCCTTGGAGTTTCTTATTTGATAAACTTGGAGTTAATGTTTTTAATTTAGGTCCACTTTTTATAATTTATGGATTATTATGGTTTGCTTGGTTATTTGGGTTATTGACTAACCAATATTGGACTTATATGTTCGGAATAATTATTTCCATTTCAACACTTTGGTATTTACCTGTAGGAACCCTTTTTTCAGTGATTATTTTAATGATTCTTTTATTTGCAAAAGGGAAATTGGGATTTTAAGTTTTTTAAATAAGAACAAATTTTTCATTGCATCTGTACTAAAACAATTATTTTAAAATAGCATTGAATGCGGGTTAAAATGGATTGGAACTGATTGATTTGCTTTTCTACCTTTATTAACTTAAGTTAATTCCTGCTGAAATCCATTCTTCTATTTTTATGAGATGAACCCTCTATTTCGATACAGATTATTATTTGTTTTGTTGTTTTTTGGGCAATTTGTATACGCTCAGAAAAGAGTAGAAATAATGCAACCAAAAGCAGATTTTGATATAAAGGTTGCAACAGAAATGCTTAATTCGGGAAATGCTGAAATTTCAGGTACTGCATATTATGAGGGGAAATCTCCATTGGGATTGAAAATTGGCGATAAGTGGTTTGCAAAGCCTGGTTCTATAATTTATTTATATCCACTCACTACCTATATTGAAGAGTATCTAGAACTGAAATCTAAAAATAAAGAAGGTAAAAGGCTTGCAACAATTTCATCATTGGCAAATTGTTATAGGATTGAGTCTAAAGTTTTTAATAATCGCGGAGAGTTTATTATTCCTAATCTATCAGTTGGCAGATACTATTTAGAAACTGAGATAAGTGAAAACTTGCTTGTTTTTGAAGCCAGTGGAATAGTTGAAATTAAAACTAATGCAGATAAAGTAAAATATTCACTGAAACATACTTATCGAAAAAAAATGTAACTCATGAAGCTATATTTTACTTTATCATTATTATGTTTTTCTTTATTGAGCCAATCTCAAGTTGTTTCAATTCCAGATAAAAACTTTAAACAACATCTAATCAGTTTAGGTATTGATACAAATAGTGATGGTCAAATACAAGTTGCTGAGGCGCTAAAGGTTAAAACTTTGTATATAAACGGGTTAGAGATTGTAAATATTCAAGGAATTAATAGTTTCATTAATCTAGAGGAATTTGGCTGCTATAACAATAGGATTACAGCATTAGACTTATCTAAGCTCACTAAACTAAAATATCTATATGCCAGTAGAAATAGAATTGCTACTATTAATATTAGCGAATTAACGGAATTAGTTGATTTGTCACTAGAAGAAAATTACTTTATTAATAAATTAGATATTTCTAATTTGAAGAAATTAAAATCAATTAATTTTTCTAACAATCAACTTACTTATTTTGATGCTACTGGATTAAATAAACTCGAATTAGTTAATGGAGACAATAATAAGCTGATATCTGTAATAGTTAGAAATACGCCGAATCTTAAAACACTCACTTTAAGGAATAATCCAATTCAACCAACCATTGATATAAGAGGGCTTACTCAGCTGGAGTATTTTGATTGTACTGGGTGCAATTTAATTTATATCAATTTCAGTGGAACTGAGAATTTGAAGAAGTGTTATTGGTAAAAGATGTTTTATGGTCGATTAGTGCTATGCAGTAATTTAATAAATTTAGAAAAAATGATTAATTCTAAAACAATTGTATTTATTCACGGACTTCATGAAAATGGACATGCTTGGACAGAGTGGATGTCTTTTTTTAAGGAAATAGGGTATATATGCCATGCCCCTGATTATCCTTATCACGAAGGAATACCTGCTAAACTTAGACAAAATCCAAATAAGCTGTTGGCTAATGTTCGGTTGAAGGATGTAATAGCACATTATATTGAATTCATTAACCAATTGGAAGATCAATGCCCTATTTTAATAGGGCATTCAATGGGTGGGTTGATTGTTCAAAAACTTATACAGGAGCAAAAGGGGGCTGCAGGTATATGTATAACATCAGCTTCGCCGAAGGGTATTCTTTCTTTGCAGTGGAGTTTTGTGAAATCTAATTTAGGGGTAGTTAATCCATTTAAAGGAAATCGATTGTATTGTGGCACACGAGAATGGTTTCATTATGCAATTTGTAATACATTAACCCGTCAGGAATCAGACGAAATTTATGAAAAAGCAGTTGTTCCAGAAAGTAGGAATATTCCAAGGACGAGTAGACTTAATGATGGGGAAATTGATTTTTATAAACCACATAACCCGCTTTTATTTATTAGTGCTGAAGAAGACCATATTATACCAATTGAATTAACAATTAAAAATTTTAAAGCATACAAGGATAAACTTAGCATAACCGATTTCATAGCGTTTAGAGGAAAATCACATAGTATATGTGTTCAAAGTGGTTGGGAAGAAGTAGCACAATATATCAGAGAGTGGATCATATCAAAATAGTCTACAAGGCACTCATTTTTAACTTAAGTTAATGCACTCAGACAGGCATTTGTTTATTTTTATGTCACGAATATTTGATGTCGAAATAGCATCATAACTGTTTTATTATTTTAAGCACACATTGCATATACTCAATGGAAGATGGATATAATGCAAACAAAGTTTGAATTTGAGGTAAAGAAAGCTTTAAAATACTTAATTCAGTGGATCTAGGAATTTTAAGGACTGCTTAATATTAAGGGAAATCTCTGTTAGGGTTAAAATTGACCATAAGTGGTTTGCAAGACATGGTTCTGAGTTTTATTTATATCCTCACACACTATATATTGAAGAGTGGCTAAACTTAAGTCTAAAAATAAGGAAGGTAAAAGACGTGCAACAATTTTATGCTTGACAAATTGTTATCGGACTGAGTCTAAAGTGTTAAATAAATAAGGAGAGTATATTATTCATAATTTGTCAGTTGGGAAATACTATTTAGAAACGGAGATAAATGAAATTTTATTTTTTGGAGTTACGAGAATTATTGAAATAAATAGTAATAGCGAGAAAGTAAAATATTTATTGAAAAGTACTTAAATGAAAAATATAATTTATGAGTCTGTATATTACTTTTTTACTATTGTACATTTCACCATTCTGAATATCTCAAACTATTCAAATTCCCGATAAAGAATTTAAGCAGTAGTTAATCAGTTTGTGGTTTGATACAAATTATGATCATCAAATATAAGTTTCTGGGGTATTAAAGGTTACCGCTTTGTATATTAATGATTTAAAATTTTAAACCATTAAGGAATTAATCGTTTTACTATTTGGAAGGGTATGGATGTTATAATTATGAAATTAATTCATTCGATCTTTCTAAACTTAAATATCTATATTCCTGTTGAAATGTCAATAGTAGCATTAATATCAATTGATTAACTTATAATTATCACATGAGTTCAACAAAATAGAAAATATGCCATCAAAATAAGATTGATAAATATATATATATAATTAACTACATTATGACACAAGAAATATTTTCAAGCGTAGACAATTACATTGAAGACCTGTTTGCAAAAGAGAGCAAACCCCTTGCTGATTCAATTAATTCCTTGGAGAAAAACGGGTTTCCCCAACACAGCATCTCTGCCACTCAGGGTAAGTTTATTCAGGTGCTTATGGCAGCTTGTAATGCCAAAAGAATTTTGGAATTAGGAACGTTGGGTGGATACAGTACTATTTGGATGGCTAAGGCACTACCGGAAGATGGAAAGGTAATAACTATTGAAGTAAATGCCGCTTATGCCAAACTTGCAAAGCAAAATATACATAATGCGGGGCTTAATGAAAAAGTGGAAATAAAAATTGGAAAAGCTTTGGATATTTTAGATGAGTTGGTTAAACACAAAACAGAGCCCTTTGATTTTATTTTCATTGACGCAGATAAACCACCTTACACAGATTATTTTGATTTTGCAGTAAAACTTTCGCGTAAAGGAACAATAATTGTTTGTGATAATGTTATACGAGAAGGTAAAATTTTAGACAATAAAAGTTCAGATGAAAAAGTTAATGGTGTTCAAAAATTTAATCAAGCTCTTAGCCGTAATTTAAATGTAACAGCCACACTTCTACAAACTATTGGTGTAAAAGAGCATGATGGCATTGCAATAGCTGTTGTAAAATAGTATTATAAATAAGCAATAATTTAAAAATTAGAACCATTATATTTATTTATATCATGTTTATAAAAAAATATTTTGTATCAACAATCTTTTTGGGTGTGTCGGTAACAGCCTTCTCACAAGACACGGTTTGGATTTCTAAAAAAGGAACCATTATTCCTTCCAAAGATTCGGCAGATCGTTACAATGTTGTTTATAGAAGTATGGCCGATACACAATACGTAAAAGTAATACGCTATTTGAATGACGGTGCTATGCTGGATGAGACTAACTATTTTCCTTATAACCCAAAACGTATTTTTCATGGTGTATACCGTAAATATAATGATGGTAATTTGGTGGAAGAGAGAATGTACGCTAACAACGAACAAAATGGACAACATCAAACCTATTGGGAAAATGGTAAGCTTAAGAGAAATGATTTGTATAAAAATGGAAAATTCATTAGCGGCAAATGTTATGGTATTGATGGGGCTGACACAGCATGGTTTGCCTTTGAAAAATCAGCTAGATTTCCAGGAGGAAATGACAGTTTACGGCGATATATTGCAAAATATATTTCTTACCCATCGTTAGTAAAGCTAGAAAGAATTGAAGGTACCGTGAAAATAAAATTCACTATTACAAAGGATGGCAGCCTAGAAGATATACAAGTTATAAATAGTGTACATGACCTACTAGATGCAGCAGCCCTACGCTTAGTTAGGCAAATGCCCAAGTGGGAACCTGCCAGTCAGGATGGAAGGTTTGTTAAAATGTATTTTATTCTTCCTGTTGTATTTCAGTTGAAAGAGTAATATAGTACAGAATATTTTCCTCTATTTACTTTTAAAAAACTCCAATTACCTGGTTTAAAATTCCTAGTTGCAATTATACTATAACATAAACTGGGCATTTGTATTTTCTGTGTTCATCATTATTAACTTCAACTAATAGGTTATTAGTGTAAAAATGTTTGTTAAGTAAGTTCAACCTATTATATCATTTGGTTCATTAATAAAAACTGATGTCGTAGTTAAGTATAAAAGATGAATAGCGTTTTGTCTGCTGGAACAGAAGCTAAATTCAAATACAAAAGTTTATTGTTATTGCTTTTGCCCAAATTGGACAAAACCCAATATTAGCAGCAGTTTATGTTCGTCTACAAATTTAGTCTATCAATTAAAACGGTCACACTTTCTGTCTTGTCGCCAAACATATCTCTTGCCCAATTCTTAGGCATAGTAAGCTTATCCAAAATTAAAAATAATGCAAAGCCTTCGTCTTGCGACCACCATTTTCCGCCACGCCTTACACCTTCAATTGCAATCTCTCTTTTTATGTTGCCTCCTTTTGGATGTTTCAACCATAAAAACATAGAGTATTGTCCAAGTCCTTCCATTGTAAGAAAGAAGTTATCAATTTTATTTAAATTTTCATATTTCCCTTTGAAATATTTATTCTGCCGATGTTTCATTAGAGACAAACCTTCCCTTGCAGTATTTTTTTCTAACGCATTGTTTTTTATTGAGCCATAGAAAAATTCAATTTCTTTTTTGTAGTATTTTAAATAGGTTGTGTCTTTTGCAAAAATATTCTGAACTATATCATCACTAAATTCAATTCCATAATTATTTTGTTTTTCAAATGCTGTCATTTTTTTTCCAAAATTTTGCATTTGTTGTGAGTGAGAAAATTCGTGTATAAAAACGCCAGTAATAAGATTTTCTAAACCCAATTCTTTACTTGAAACTCCTGCTTGTTGCCAAAAGATTGGTAAAGGCATCACGAAAAATGATTTACCATTTGTTGGGATTTCTGCGGCAAATGACATTAAATTAATTGGAACAACCGATTTGTCGGGAAGAGTAAGTGAGTCATTATGTAATTCCCTTTTCCATTGAAATTTCAAATTCATTAAATTATTGCCAATAATAGGGCTGCCATTTTTGATGGCAATAGTAGAGGTTGAATAAACATATTTATCGTCAAAAAAAACAAATTCAACGGGTCTGACCTTTTCAATTTTATAAAATTCTTTACTAACTAATTTCCAAGCAGAGAACCATTTATATGTTGCGTTATAAAATGCTAAATATCTTTTTTTGTCAACTGTTTCACTTTGTCCGCAAACAGATAATCTTATAGAAAATAAAATTAAAAAGTAAAATACTTTTATCATAGTAGGCCGTCTGTTAAAATTGCTGCTAAATAGTATTTTGATGAATTCTTCAAGTTCAAACTGATATTGATATCTTCCTTTGCATTTTATGTTATTTCTTATATAATAATATTATTGCTCTTATCATACAAAGTTTATCATGATATAATTTTTTTTAGCAGAGAAACGGAAAATCAAATGAAAAAAGAAAAAGATAATAAATGTACCTAAGCAATTTATTCTTAATCGCCTCTGCCTATGTATGAACGGATGGAGGCTATCTTTTGGTCTTGCGTAAGTGTTATAACGTCTATTATATAGATAATTTGGTTACCATCAATAGTGATTTTAAGTTCAGCAGCCACCGTTTTGTTATTTTCATACATAGCCAAAATATCTATTTTGATTGTGTTAACGGATTCAAAGTTTTTTTTGAATTCGCTTAGAGCATTAGCTTTGCCTTCTACCCTTATTTTCCAATCTCTAATCACTACATTATCCGCAAACATCTGCTTGAAACTCTCTAAATCTTTTTGTTCATATTTTTTTAAAACCAAGTGGCAGAATTCTTGATTAGTTAATTTTTTTTCATGCTCACTTGTATTATAACTGTTACTTTTTCCCATACTAAATGAATTAAGATTAAGTACTGTACATAAGAAGAAAATTAATGATTTCATTTTATTTGTGTATATTAATATTACTTGAATAAGTAAAAAATGGGTTAATTTATATTGAAAGTCGGGTTAAATAGATTCATACATTTACTTAAACTAATAATTGAATCAACCCAAATTTTACTAAAGTCTTATTATCGGTTTGTTGTTCTTCTGCTTATCTTGAATTCAACAATCGCCAGTGTTAATATTATTAATATTTCATTTACAAAATATAAGTATCCATAAAGAGTTATACTGTTCAAGTTTTTGAAGATGTTATAACCTATAAAAATGCAATAACCTATATTCATTAAGCAGATAATTGTTAGGTAAGGGCTCCAGTTTTCTATCTTCGCAAAGTAAATTGTAGTTGAGTAAATTGAGTAAATAATTGATATGTAGATAAAAATACTTACCGCATTTTGGGGCATTCCAAAAAAATCTACGAATGAGTAAGGAATTATTAAAGAAAGAGCCGAAATAACTGCCCCAACTGCATCAACCAGAAGTATTTTTTTACTTTTTGAAATAGAATTATTCATATTGATTTCTATTTAAGAAAATTATTTTATGTAATTTTTACAAATACTTTCCTTTCATCAATTCTTCCATTTTTCAATATGTGGCTATTTCAAAGTATAAAAGTTAATTAGTAAAAAAGAGAACAACTTCTATAAGTGGTCCCTATAACGTATGTGGACAAGCCTCACCTGCCAAATTACCCAATAAAACATGGTTCTATCAACGAACCAGCGTTTATAGGTGCTGTCTGTTTCAGCATATCGAGCTTTTATTTGAAGTGTACTTGTTAACATAAAGAATGAGCCAATACATACATTTTGCTTTTACATATTCTATTTAAATATTGTTAAAAGCTATTGTAAAAGTGAATTGGTTTGTTTCTTTAGTTCGTTAACTTAAGTTAATAAATAACCCTTTACGCTGATTTTTTTTTTATAATTCTTGCTCTGAGTCTGCTTAATGATTGAGGTTTTATACCAAGATAACTTGCTATTTGTTGTTGTGGAACACGTAGAATAAGATCGGGTCTTTTCTCCAGTAAATTCTGGTATCGTTGTTCAGGTGAAGAAGTTTTAAACTCGTCAAAATCTATTCGTTGTTGGGCTAACAGTTCCTCCGACAATTTTTTGCACATCAAATCAAACTTTGGAAATTTACTGTTTACTTCTGCTTCCATATCAGCATTTGACATGGTAAGAATACTATCTTCAACACAACTTATAAAACAGTCAGAAGGAGTTTTATTGATAACATTTTGAGGAGTTATGGCATCCATTTCTGTGTAGAAAGCTGTTGTTTTTTCTTCTCCGTCTATAATGTAATAAACCCGAATACAGCCTTTTAAAACAAAGTAGCTTTCTTTAGAATATTGTCCTTCTTTGAGTAAAATTGTTCCTTTTTTTACCGAGTGAAACAGGTTTAACGATAGTATTACGTTCCTCTCATCTTCTGTCAGAGTAATGTATTTTGATATAAAGTTAAATAGTGTAGTTTCCATTATTTTATATTTTTAAATTCCTTAATTACTCTTGACACAAACATTCTGACTGACGCACAAATTTAGGATTTTGCAATTCCTAAATCTAGTATTGTCAGTTTGTTTTTTTTATTTTTTTAGCTTTCCCAAGTTATGTTTCTTGATTAACGTTTATATATTCCGTTGGAGTATTGTTGATTGCTTTTTTGAAAACCATATTGCAAGCGACTACTGCTAATTTTCACAACAAGTTTGATAATTGTTGAAAAGCTTGTCTTAAAAGAATTATCGATAAAGTACTATTTTTTCATTGATTTTATCGATAAAAATTCGATAAAATCGTTTTGAAGAAAGTCACTTTCACGTGAAAACACATGAATTATGATGAAATATTGTAAATACACGTGAACGTTTAATTAATCACGTGAATCATCGTGAATTCATGTGAAATAATGCCTAAGTATTACAGTTTATTCTTAATAATTTAAATTAAATAATTAATAGACTATTTTAAAAAATACAAAAAAATGAAACCCATTTCAGGCTTCTAATTGTTATTTCTGATAATAACAATTAGCTAATAATTTGTATTTCTTTCGATTCGTTTTTTGTCAAATCTCTTTTGATTCTTTCTTCCAATGATACTTTCAAAAATTCATTTTCATTTACAAGATTTTGAATGCTATTATTTAATTTATGTAGATGTTGTTCTTTTTCATCTAATTGAAAGTTGAGTGCCTCCTTATCTTGTGACAATGAATTTATCTTGGAGACAGCTAATTCGTTTTTTGATATTAGGTACAGTAGACCAATAGACGATAAAATTATAACTCCTCCTAGTATATAGATGGTATTTCTTTGTCTGTAGTTCTGATTTATTTTCGATAATACATTCATGTATTCGATATTATTAATATACGCAAGGTTATTCATGTGCTTGAATTTTATGTTTTTTTGAAATAGGGTTTGAGATAATAGTGTGTTTAAGAAAATGGGATGTCAATATTCCCGATGGTGAGATTTCATGACTTATCGATAATGAAAGTTGAATGTCATATGCATCTAGATCTTCGGTAAGTACTTCATCGCCTTTCTTGCTTATTAACAGATCTAGTTGTTCTTTAATGAATTTTTGAGTGTTAATTATTTGACGATGTTTTTCTCGTTCATCTGCATCAATCATTCGATGAAAGGCGGTTTTACAGTCTTTCACTTTTCCGTTTTCATCATAAGTAACTTCGCAGAACTCTCTTGCGGCATGTTCCTGATCGGCGATTGGAGAGTCACACATTCGACATTTTCTTCCTAGTTGAAATGTTGAAGTAATCACTGGATTGTAATTTATATTTTCCATTTTTATCTCTTTTCGAATTTTATTAGTTACCTTCAGACTCTAAATTAATAACCAAAGGTAACTATAATGCTCGATTTAGCCAACTTGAAAATTTTGAGTTTCGAAGAAATTATCTCAAATACACCCGAAGTCAATGGGGAAATAGAAAAGTATATCGAAGCCATCAATACTCCTTGCTTCCAATTACGTGAGGTTAATGTTAGTAGTAAACTAATTAGCGATTGGATTAAATTAGGTTTATTAAACCAACCTCTAAAATTAGAGAGGAGAAGAGAGTTTAGCTTAGTTGAAGCTGTTTGGATAAAATTTATTGAAGAGCTACGATATTTTGGTGTTTCTATTCAAAATATTCAAAGTCTTAAAAAAAACATATTTGATGATAGTTTGGCTGTACTTAGAGATAACATTCATCTTCTCACACCTAATCATTTTAAATCTCAAACGGCGAAGAAGTTTACTGAAGATTTCAAAAGAGAAGTTATTTCAAATAAAGAAATCGAAAAAGTATTCTCTTTACCAGGATTTAATACGTTTTCCGTTTTAATTATATTACACTTTACTATAAAACTTCAATTGGCATTTTGCATTGATGAAGAAGGCGGGTACTTTATTGGCTTTGGAAAGGCTTTGGATAATTTTAATCCGAAGCTTTCTGAACAACTGGCTCAAAGACTTTCACAAAAGTCATTTTCTCTAATAAATATTCAAGGCATAATTACAAAGTTTTTCGATAATGATAAATTAAAAGGCAATATTGATTTATACACTCTTATCATGACTCCAGATGAGAAAGAAGTGATTGAAAAAATTAGAACTGGAAATTATAAAGAAATTACCATCAAGTTAGATAACGGGGGTATTACTCAATTAAGATTAGGCAAAAAGCAAGATGAAGATTTGATTAAAAAAATCTCACGTTTAATGAAGAAAGGAGACTATAAGGAGATTCATCTTAAAGTTAGGGATGGCATGACTATACATTCAACAGAAACAGATATTATTAAGGTTAGATAAATATGGTGCTGAACAAATCAGACCAATTATAAGTATAAAGACTGTGTGGTAGATGACCAACAGAATTTGCAATAACATCATAAAATGTTACGCAAATGTGGAACTGGATTGAAAGACTCGAAGGCAAAAAAAACAGATCTCTCCGAATCTGAAAGCCTAATGATTCTGTCGGAGATTATTGTTAATAATATTATTAACACGCTTGAAGAAGAAAATTATGAGCAATCTGAAGATGAACAATCAACTGAGTGAATTTGTCAAGAAAAGCAACAAATTAACTTGGAGAACTGGCAATGACATTGTTAGTTACACAAGGGTTTCGAGTTTTGACCAAAATGAAAACACGAGTTTAGCAACTCAAAAAAAGAGTAGCATAGAATATGCTTCAAGAAGGAGCCTACAAATTATTGAGTTCTTTGGTGGTACTTATGAATCTGCTAAAACAGATGAACGAAAAGAGTTCAAGCGAATGCTGGAGTTTGTAAAAAAAAATAAAAATATTGGTGCTATTCTTGTGTATTCGTATGAGCGGTTTTCACGTAGCGATAACGCTGCAATTTTAAGCAGAGAGTTAGCTAAAATTGGCGTTAAGGTGTTGTCTGTTTTTCAAGATGTTGACGTAACATCTGCATCAGGGCAATTGCAGCAAGATATTTTTTATGCATTTGGCAACTATGATAATGTGCTACGTCGTGATAAGAGTTCTAAGGGCATGATTGAAAACATGCGAAATGGTTATTGGGTAACTCATCTTCCTTTTGGCTATACTAATTTAAATCCTAGAGAAAAAGCTAAGAATCACAACTATGTAATTAATAAAGATGGAGAAATTTTAAAATTGGGATTCAAATGGAAAGCAGAAGGCAAGCTGAACAATTTAGCGATAGTTGAAAAAATGCAGAAACTAGGTTCTACTATCAAGTATAAAAGCTTTGTTCGAATAATTAGTAACCCCTTTTACTGCGGGTATATTACACACGGTTTAATACCTGGAGAAATTTATAAAGGAAAGCATCCTGCTTTAATTTCTGAACAGTTGTTTGTAAAAGCAAATAGTGAAGCTGATTGCAATCCTCATAGAGGA
>CALRLF020000074.1:0-21631 GCA_943368475.1 Allobosea thiooxidans | reverse complement strand
CTGGATAATATTAGCGAAAATACCAACGATTTATGGTTGCGTTGGGCAGCTTTACTACATGATATCGCAAAGCCCAATACCAAACGTTTTGAAGAAGGCTTCGGCTGGACCTTTCATGGTCATGAAGTTGTAGGTGCTAGAATGGTTCCTAAAATTTTTACCAAATTAAAGTTGCCACTCAACGAAAAAATGCGGTTGGTGCAAAAATTAGTGGCACTACACTTACGTCCTATTTCATTAACCAAAGAAAATATTACCGATAGTGCAGTAAGGCGTTTACTGTTCGAAGCTGGTGAAGATATTGAAGCATTAATGATGCTTTGCAATGCCGATATAACCAGTAAAAATAAACAAAAAGTAGAGCGTTACCTGCAAAATTTCGAGTTGGTTAAACAACGTATGCAAGCTGTTGAAGAGAAAGATAATCTACGCAATTGGCAACCACCAATTAGTGGCGAATTAATAATGCAAACCTTTAATCTTACACCTTCACGAGAAGTTGGTTTAATTAAAGATGCCATTCGAGAAGCCATTTTAGATGGCGAAATTGAGAACAATTACGAGGCTGCTTATCAATACATGTTGATAAAAGCACAAGAACTCAATTTGCAACCTGTTCAATAAACTGTATTTTCGTTTTATTAGTTTAGTTTTTTTATGTGACGGGCTTTTGTACTACTATGTAACTTTTGTTGCGTCGCACACTTCAACTAAAGATCACTGTTTGGGCAATGAATCTCAAATTAGAAATTAAAAATCAGAAATTAACATGGCTATCTTAAAGTTCAGAATATATTTAGAAGAAGATGATGCTGTTTACAGAGACATCACCATTAAGCATACACAAACTTTTCAGGATTTACATTTTGCTATTTTAAAATCCTATGAGTTCGATAACAAACATCAGGCAACTTTTTATCGCAGTAACGATAATTGGCAACGTGGTCGTGAAATTACTTTCGAGAAGTACGATAAAGAGTATGCTGCTCCACCATTGTTTATGGTTGAAACACCCATAGCAAGTGAGGTAAAGAACACCAACCAGAAGTTTATATATGTGTACGACTTTACCAAGAACTGGGTTTTCTTGGTTGAGTTAATCAATGTAAGTAAAGACGAAAATCCAAAATTCGAATACCCTGTAATGACTCGAAAAGAGGGAATTGGACCACAACAATATGGTACCAAGAGTTTGCTAGGAGATAAGTTTGCCGATATTGAAGAAAAATATGATTTAAGTGAAGTAACACCCGAAGGTTTTGGAGATGAAGGAGAAGAAGGTGAAACAACAGATGATGAAGCTGCAGAAGACGATAACAATGTAGAAGAAGAGTTTTAATTAAATATTTGCTTCTGTGAATGCTAAAACTGTTGTTATTGTTTGTGGACCAACAGCTGTTGGCAAAACCTCTCTGGCCATTCAATTGGCACAGCACTTTAATACACAAATTATTTCGGCTGATTCTAGGCAATGTTTCAAAGAATTGAATATTGGTGTTGCAAAACCCTCAGCAGAAGAGTTGCGTCATGTACATCATTACTTCATCAATTCTCATTCAATTCACGAAGAAGTAAATGCTGCAAGCTTCGAACATTATGCATTACAAAAAGTCGAAGAAGTTTTCAAGCAAAATGATATAGCCATCATGGTTGGTGGTACTGGTTTGTACATAAAAGCATTTTGTGAAGGATTGGATATTATTCCAAACATTCCTGATGAAATTCGTAATTCAATAAACCAGCAATACAACACAAAAGGGTTAGTTTGGTTACAAAACGAAATACAAACAAAAGATCCATTGTTTTGGCAAACAGCTGAGCAACAAAACCCACAGCGTTTAACCAGAGCTTTAGAAGTAATTGAAGCAACAGGTCAATCAGTCAATAGTTTCAGAAAAGGGGAGAAGTTACAACGACCCTTTAACATTATTAAAATTGGGTTAGAATTACAAAGAGAAGATCTCTATAATAGAATTAATCAACGTGTAGATGTAATGATGCAAGAAGGTTTGCTAGAAGAAGTAAAAGGCTTAATCCCCTGCAAAAAATTGAATGCATTGCAAACGGTAGGCTATAAAGAGTTCTTCGATTATTTCGATGGTGAGTTTACATTAGAGCAAGCAATAGAAGAATTAAAAAAGCATACTCGTCATTACTCCAAACGTCAAATGACCTGGTTTAAAAAAGATGTGCAAACTCAATGGTTTCAGCCTACCTCTTTTACTTTTATTATGAATTATATTAATAACGCAATAAAATAGAAAAACACTCAAAAAGAGTGTTTTTCTATTCGTGTAATTCGTAAAAATTCGTGTAATCAATATTTTCAATTCATGCAATTCGAGTAACTCGAAAAATTCGTGGCTAAAACTTAACCCCAAAAGTCAACATTACATTTCCTCTACTGCCTCTTTGTTCAGCAAACGTATTGGGCTTGTCGTTTAATCTGTAAGGGAAAACAACATCTTTATTAAAGCTATGGGCATAACCTAAATCTATAAATATGCCATGATCTCTATAACCAATACCACCAGTAGCTAAAATTCTATTTGCTTTTAAGTCTGCATCTTTATACGGACTGCCATAAAATGCACCACCCAATCTAAACATAATGGTGTGTAGTTTTAACTCTCCTCCCAATCGAAAATTAAAGTTGCCCTTGTAATAATCTTTCACTTCTTCATTCACAACTTTTAAATATTGTTTGCCAGCAACATCTTGATCATCAGCAGTTGAAAATCTAGCTCCACGATAATTTACATACTCAATATCTGCACTAATAAATGCTCTTTGTTTTTTGGTGTTTTCAATTTCTCTAAACACATAACTGGCACTTGCAATAGCTCTCCAAGGGGTAAGAATGTTGTATTTTCTTTCACCTGCATTGCCACTGTTTAAAGCATTGCTATTTTCACTGATTGTTCCTGCATAAGTTTCAGTATTGGTGGTCATCCAACTTCTAATTTCATCTTTAAAAGAAATAATTTTTGGTGTATGAAATGCAAATCCTAAACGCCAAAATTCTTGTGGCTTATAAATAATACCCATTTTAGCACCAAGTCCAATTCCTCTGCTTTTAGATTCTTCAGTATAAGTAAAACTTTTAAAAGAATTGTTGGTGTTATTGGTTGCATCTGTTTCAGAGTAGGTAAGGCTTTTATTATAAGCAACAACAGGAATATCAATACTTCCACCTAAGTACAATTTATCAGCCATATTTCCTGCAAAGCCAATGCTTATTTCATGGTAACCACCACTTGTGTTTTCATCATACAATTGTTGTACACCTGTAGAAATGGGCACTAAACTTTGATAACCCAAAACTTGTCCTGACGAACCTCTTATTGTATCTATTAAGTAGGTCCTAAATGCCAAAGATGAGCCAAAAATGTAATTGCTTAATGCTGCATTGGTATCGGCTCTGTCTCTTATTAATTCTTCTAAATATTGTTCTGAAAATGAACTCACGTTGTTAAAACCCCTAAACTGTACTTTATTGTTATAATTGGCTAATTGATTTACTGAAATTGAAAAAGCAGTACTTGCCCATTTGCTGTATTTGGGATTGTGTGGAGTGCCAAAAATGAATCCACTTGTACCGTAGTTAAAATTATTTTTAGAAGATGTTGTATCTGTACCTCTGAAATTTAATTTGTTATTATTCAAATGAAAGCCAGGCGATAAAACAAATTCACTTGTTTTATATAAACCTAAGCCAGCAGGGTTTACATGAGCAGCAGTAATATCTCCTCCTAAACTACCCATCACACCACCAGTAGCAATATTTCGAGCAGTACCATTAAAGGTAAACCATGCTGTTCTTAATGCTTCATCAGGCGATTGTGCTGATGCATAAAAACTGCATAAAATAAGTGAGTAAAGTATAAATTTTTTCATATTGTTTTCGTTTTGTGACATAAGTGTGAAGTATGAATACAATCAATAATGTATTCATAATGGTTGTGAGAAAAAGTAAATGAATTAATTTCTGCCTGCACGTCCACCACTGCTGCTGCTTCCTGTGCTATTGTAACCACCACTATTTCCACCTGCACTGCTACTGGTTGCTGGCTGTGTACTAGTTGATGATGAAGTGGTGTAAGTTCTTGCAGGTCTATCATAGCTGCTACCAGCACTTCCATTGGTAGCTGGTGTAAATACCCTTCTCACCAAACCTCCAAACCCATTAGAACTATTACTATAAGATGTGCCGGGTTTACCTGTGTAAGTTGTGTTGGTATTGCTGTAGCTTTTGTTTTTGTAGGCTGTAATATTGCTCGCAGCAGTAGAGCCTTTATAAATATTTGGATTTTTGTAGTTCACTACATAAAAATGATTTGTCCAGTAATCTCTTTTTGCTCCCCAACCACTCCAACTGTTACCCCAAGAACAATTACAGTTGCAATTATTGTAGGTATTGTATGAATAATAATTATTCCAACCATTAAATGAATTTTTATTGGTGTAAAAATTGTTGCAATAGTTGTAATTATAACGGCTATCGTTCCAATAAGTATAATCGTCAATTTGGCTCCAACGTGTATTTCTCCTCACTTTCATACGCAAGTAGTTGTCGTCTTCTTTAGCACTGTTATCTTGCTTTCTTTCAGTTTCTTCGATACCTTCTTTTACTGGAGAATAGTAAACATCATCAGGTGTTTGTCCATTTTTAAATGCAGTTGAGCAAGAGGTTAATAAACCTAAGGTTATAATGCCGAGTAAAATTTTACTTTTCATATAAGTGGTTTTAGCAGATTACGTAATGTGAAGTTAATTACATTTGCCCCGTTTTAGTATATAAACAATTTAAAGCAAATATTTTGCCGTTTAACGTACTAACGCAAATTAGTTTGTTAAAGGAATGGTAAGAAGTTAAAAGTTGAAAAGGTTGAAAGAGTTGAAGGTGTTGAAAAGTTTAGCATAAACATCAATTGACTAAAAGTGATAATTGGTGGGTTAATAAATAGTGTAATAAGTGTTGAAGGGTGCGACGCAACAGGTGTTCAATAGAAAATCTACAGCTGGTTGCACAAAATAAAAAAAGTGAAAAGCGAAAATTTATATGAGTAAAGAAATTACAAGTAGAGAACAGGATTACAGCCAATGGTACAACGACCTTATTTTAAAAGGTGGCTTGGCCGATTATAGTGCAGTACGTGGTTGCATGGTTATTAAGCCTTATGGTTATGCTCTTTGGGAAAACATGAGAGATGTATTAGACAAAATGTTTAAAGATACTGGGCATGTAAATGCTTATTTCCCTTTGTTTGTGCCAAAAAGTTTGTTTGAAGCCGAAGAGAAAAATGCTGAAGGTTTTGCAAAAGAATGTGCTATTGTAACTCATTATCGTTTAAAAAACGACCCTGATAAACCAGGCAAATTAATGGTTGATCCTGAAGCTAAATTGGAAGAAGAATTAATTGTTCGTCCAACAAGTGAAGCCATTATTTGGAATACTTATAAAGGCTGGATTCAATCGTACAGAGATTTACCATTGTTGATTAATCAGTGGGCCAATGTGGTTCGTTGGGAAATGCGTACACGTTTGTTTTTGCGTACTGCCGAATTTTTGTGGCAAGAAGGGCATACAGCACATGCTACCAAAGAAGAAGCCATTATAGAAACAGAAAAAATGTTGCATGTGTATGCCGATTTTGCTGAAAACTGGATGGCATTGCCTGTAATAAGAGGTGTGAAAACACCAAACGAACGTTTTGCAGGTGCAGAAGATACCTATTGCATTGAAGCCCTTATGCAGGATGGTAAAGCATTACAGGCAGGTACATCACATTTTTTAGGACAAAATTTTGCCAAAGCTTTTGATGTTAAGTTTAGCGATAAAAGCAATAAGCTAGATTATGTTTGGGCAACTAGTTGGGGTGTTAGTACTCGTTTAATTGGTGGGTTGGTTATGGCTCACAGCGATGATCAAGGATTAATTTTACCTCCACGTATTGCACCTACACAAGTGGTGATTGTGCCAATATTTAAAGGTGATGAAGAAAAAGGAATGATTGATAATGTGGTTGATAAATTATTGCCTCAACTAAAAGCATTGGGCATTCGTGTTAAGTTCGATGACAATGATAACCAACGCCCTGGTTGGAAATTTGCTGAATATGAAATGAAAGGTGTACCTGTACGTGTGGCTATTGGTGCAAGAGATTTAAAAAACAATGTGGTAGAAATTGCCCGTAGAGATACCAAAGAAAAAACAACTGTACCAGTTGATGGCTTAGAGTTTTACATTAAAGAATTATTGGAAGAAATTCAACTACACATGTTTAACAAAGCCAAACAATATAGAGATGAACATATTACAAAGGCCGATACATGGGAAGAATTTATGGATATTTTAGACAATAAAACTGGTTTTGTAAGTGCACATTGGGATGGAACAGCTGAAACCGAAGATGCCATTAAAGAAAAGGCAAAAGCCACCATTCGTTGTATTCCTTTAAATAATGAGCAAGAAGCTGGCACTTGTATTTTAACAGGAAAACCAAGTACACAAAGGGTTTTATTTGCAAGAGCTTATTAGAATTGCCAATTTATAATTCGGGATTTCTAATTTATTGAATTGAACACTAGCAGGACTACATGCATCAACTGTAGTCCTGCTTTACGTTACAACTACGCCACACTGCCAACGCACCAATCTTCAGCGTGGATTTCACTGCAATCAGGTGTAAAATGCCCAACACTAGATCATATTTGAGCATTTTAACACCATATTTAGCATAAACTACACTCAATTATTCAATATTGCATGTCAATTTGTACTTAATGCTTCTCAATTTGTTCAATGGCATTAATATTGACTTATTTTACCTCCCATTCATAGTTGGCTATGGGTTGTATTTTAATGACAAGCTGACTTTCACAAAACATTAATATGACGAAACAAAAAATATTTTTAGGCGATGATGAGAGTGATTTTATGCCCATTATTCCTATAGGAGAAAATGATTCTGACCAAGACAAAAATTTACAAATTCCAAGTGAAATTCCAGTTTTGCCATTAAGAAATACTGTGTTGTTTCCAGGTGTTGTATTGCCTATTACAGTTGGTAGAGATAAAAGCATTAAAGCTGTAAACGATGCTTACAAAGCCGATAAATTAATTGGTGTGCTTGCCCAAAAAGATAGCAATATCGAAGATCCAGAAATAAAAGATTTATGTAGTATTGGTACCGTTGCCAAAATTGTGAAACTCATTAAAATGCCCGATGGTGGAACTACCATTATTATACAAGGAAAAAAACGTTTTGAGCTTTTAAATATTACCACAACCGACCCTTACTTTAAAGCCAACATAAAAGTACTGGAGGATGACGTAAAGCCTGATACAGATAATTTTGAAGCTCTAATTTCGTCTATCAAAGATTTGGCAACACAAATTATTCAGCTGTCGCCCAACTTGCCAACTGAGGCTTCTATCATTTTAAAGAATATCGAAAACCCTACTTTCTTAATCAATTTTGTAAGCAGCAATCAAAATACGGATTTAGCTGAAAAGCAAGCCCTGCTTGAGATGAACGATATTACATTAAGGGCAGAAAAATTAATTCAGCTATTGCAACGTGAATTACAATTTGCTGAGCTGAAAGATAAGGTAACCAATAAAACAAGAACTGAAATTGATAAACAACAACGTGAATACTTTTTGCAACAGCAATTAAAAAGTATTAAAGACGAGTTGGGTGGCGATAGCAACGAACGTGAAGTTGCTGAAATGAAGAAAAAAGGAGAAGCAAAAAAATGGCCAGAAGCTGCAAAAAATTTATTCAATGCAAGCATTGCCAAATTAGAAAGAATGCATCCTAGCACACCAGATTATTCTGTTGTATATAATCATTGCGATTTAATGTTGGATTTACCATGGGATGAACATACTGCAGATAACTATGATCTAAAAAACGCAAAAAAAGTTTTGGATATCGACCATTACGGAATGGGTAAAATTAAGAACCGCATTCTCGAATATTTAGCTGTCTTAAAACTTAAAGGCGATATGAAGAGTCCTATACTTTGTTTTGTGGGTCCTCCAGGTATTGGTAAAACTTCTTTGGGTCGCAGCATCGCCCATGCCGTAGGTCGCAAATATGTTCGTGTAAGTTTGGGTGGATTGCATGATGAAAGTGAAATTCGTGGTCATCGCAAAACGTATATTGGTGCAATGCCTGGACGTATTTTACAAAATATTCGAAAAGTAAAATCGAGCAATCCTGTAATGATTTTAGATGAAATTGATAAAGTAGGAGCCGATCATCGTGGCGACCCTTCATCTGCTTTACTGGAAGTATTGGATCCAGAACAAAACAATAGTTTTTACGACAATTATTTAGAGTTAGAATACGACTTAAGCAAAGTATTATTTATTGCAACTGCCAATAACATTAATAATATTCAACCAGCTTTAAGAGATCGTTTAGAAATCATTGATTTAAGTGGCTATGCCGTTGAAGAGAAAGTAGAAATTGCAAAAAGACATTTAATCCCCAAGCAAAAAGATGCTCATGGCTTAAAGAAAGTAAACCTTAAAATAAGCGATAGTGTTTTAGAAAAAGTAATCGAAAATCATACTAGAGAAAGTGGTGTACGTGAGTTAGATAGGCAATTGGCAAGCATTATGCGTTACGAAGCCAAAGAGTTTGCAGTTAAAGGAAAGATTAAGCCAACGATTACCAATGTTGATGTTGAAAAAATCTTAGGTACACCACGTTACAGCAATGATATTTATAAAACTGTAAATATGCCAGGTGTTGCTGTGGGGTTAGCTTGGACTTATGTTGGCGGAGATATTTTGTTTATTGAAACTGTGCTAAGTGAAGGGAAAGGAGAATTAAAGCTAACTGGTAACTTAGGAAATGTAATGAAAGAAAGTGCTACAACTGCTTTGACCTATCTACAAGCAAATGCTAAGAAAATTGGGTTAGATGCTGAAGTGTTTGGTAAAAAAACTGTACACATTCATGTGCCAGAAGGTGCAACGCCTAAAGATGGTCCAAGTGCTGGCATAACTATGCTTTCAGCCTTAACATCGGCCTTCACAGGTAGAAAAGTAAAACCTTACTTAGCAATGACAGGTGAAATTACTTTACGTGGTCAGGTTTTACCAGTTGGCGGCATTAAGGAAAAAGTTTTGGCAGCCAAAAGGGCTGGCTTAAAAGAAATTATCATGTGCTGGCAAAATGAAAAAGATGTAAGAGAAATTGATAGCACTTTTATTAAGGGCATGAAATTTCATTATGTAAAAACTATGCAGCAGGTATTGGATATTGCTATTGTTTAAAATTATTACAATACTTGTAAAAAATTAGGCATCCAATGTGAACTAAATTATTTTAATCTTGTTTATAGCTAATAAGTTTTTCATATTGGTTGTTTTAAGGGTTAAATTCCTTCGTTTTTACGGAGGAATTTTTTTTACCCCACTTTTTACTCAATTTTCCTAATTTTAAATCCTGCTTACACAATCAATGTAGTAATTGCATGAATAAATTTATAAATTTTATCTTCGGCTTTATTGTGCTATTGTTATTTAGTAAAGTTGCTAAATCTCAAACCTATGCAATCAATAATGGTTTTACGTATAACCAAACAGTTATTACTTGTTCAGGTACTTTTTACGATTCAAATATTAGTGGTAATTATGGGTCTTTTGAAGATTATACGGTAACTTTTAGCCCAGGAAATCCAGGAAGAGTTATGCAAATGAACTTTCTTGAGCTAGCTGTAGGGGCAGGAGATACTTTATTTGTTTTTGATGGACCATCCACATTAAATGCAGTGATAGATACGTTTACTGCTGTATCTTTTTCTTATGCCCAATCAATTTTTGCTACTGATACAAATACAAATGGTAGCTTAACTTTTAAATTCAAATCCGATGCTTCTTCCCAAGCATCAGGCTGGAAAGCAGAAATTAAATGCGGTTATCCTTGTAAGCAAAGAATCATAGGTAATATATCAACAACACCAGGAAAAGATACCAACGGCAATACCAATATTTGTTTAACAGCAAGTGGTAAAGTTCAGTTTAGTTTGGCTACTTCTTATCCTGAAAATGGTATAATTTATAATCAGGCAGATACCAGCAGTTATTTTCATTGGTTTTGGGGAGATGGGAAAGATACTGTTCGAAAAAATCTAACTAATGTTTCACATACTTATGCACAGGAAGGTGGTTACAATATTCGGTTAATTATTACCGATTCAAATGGATGTGTAAACCGATTGCCGATAACAGCAAAAGTGAGAACCGGTATTAAGCCTATTTTTAAAATTAGTGCTCCTGCAAATTTATGTGTCGGCGATTCTGTAAAGCTTACACCAAGTGCTTTTGCAACATCTAACTCTGGAGGATTTGTGACACCTTTAGGTGGTTCTTTTTTAACATTACCTGTATCAGGGGATTCGTTGTTTTTACCGGATGGATCTGGCGTTACTTATACTTCAAACATTTTTATCAGTCAATTTGCACAAGGTCAAACTTTAACCAATATCAATGATTTGAAAGGGATTTTCATGAATATGGAGCATTCTTATTTAGGTGATTTAAATATTTCTATTACTGCTCCCAATGGAGTTACAATTAACTTGAAATCTTATCCTGGTGGTAGTGCTTGTTTTTTAGGAGAACCTGTAGATGAACCAACTGGTACTTCAACTACAAGTCCATTATTTAGCGTTGCCGGTAAAGGTTATACTTATTCTTTTAATTCAACACCTACTTTTGGAACAATGGCTGCGGAATCGGCCAACTTTAGCTATAGTTTTGTAGATAACTCAGGTGCTGCACAAAATAACAAAAAATATTTACCAAGTGGTAGTTATACTTCATCAGCATCTTTAAATGCACTTATAGGAACACCTTTAAACGGAACATGGACATTACAAATTAAAGATAATCTTGCTATTGATAATGGCTTTTTGTTTAATTGGAGGTTGGAGTTTAATCCTGCATTATTTCCAAATGTTGAAACTTATAACGTACCAATTATTAGCCAAAACTGGACAACCCCAGCCGATGGATTGGTAAACGTAACAGGCACAATTGCCAATATACAACCGGATATGGCTGGTAACCTTTCTTACTTTTTTAGAGTGACAGATACTTTTGGTTGTGTGTTTGATACAACCATTAAAATTGTTGCAGTTGCTAGTCCTGTTAAACCTAATTTAGGTAATGATATTGCATTTTGTAATGGACAGTCATCATTAAACTTAACTGTTGCTAATCCCGATAATACAGCATTTTATACATGGAGTAATGGGGCGAATGGAGTTGCAGCAACTGTATTTACACCAGATACTTATATCGTTACAGCTAATAATAGCACAGGTTGTAAATCACGTGATACCATTAATGTTAATCCACCAGAAAATGTAACTGTTAACTTGGGTATTGATACCATGTTTTGTGCAACAGATCCTAATTTATTAAAGCCTGTTGTATCGAACAATGTGGTGGGATATTTGTGGAATAATGGAACCACAAAAGATACTTTGCGTATTAGTGTACCTGGCACTTATTCTGTTAAAGTAACTACGAATAATGGTTGTTTTGTTACTGATGAAATTATTGTAGGAGATAATCCTGTTAATGATTTTAGAATGCCCATCGATACAGTTATTTGTGAAAAAAGTAGTTATGTTGTTACGCTGAATACACAACCCAATACAACTATTCTTTGGAACGATGGTGTAACTGGAAACATACGAACTGTAACTGCAACAAATCTTTATTCTACAATAGCCAATAATGTGGGTTGTTTAAAACAATCCAGTTATAGGGTCGACGCAAAGCCATTGCCAGTTGTAAATTTAGGTTCAGACGTTATTTTATGTAACTCTAAAACTGTTTTACTAAAAGTAAATTATCCAGGTGCAAGTTATTTATGGAATGACAATACAACAGATAGTACATTACTAGCTAATGCCGCCAAAGTCTATTGGGTACAAGCTTTATACAATCAATGTACATATAGAGATAGTCTTGAAGTGAAATATGTAAAATGTGATTGTAATACAACTGTTCCAAATGCATTTTCGCCAAATGGTGATGGAATTAATGAGGGTTTTGGGCCTAAAATGGAATGTGTACCAGCACAATATCAAATGAGCATATTCAATAGATATGGACAGGTGATTTTTGAAACAAAAGATTATACGAAAATGTGGGATGGTACTTTAAATGGTAAACCAATGCCTGTGGGTACTTATTATTATGTGTTAAACTACTTTAACCCAGGTTTAGCAATACCTGAACGTTTTGCAGGAAGTATTACTATAATTCGTTAATGGCTATCTTGCAGCACATGCGTTATTGGTTAACAATATTTTTCTTTTTAATACTTAGATTTGTTAGTGCACAGTCTTTAGGTGGTAATGCTGTATTCAATTTTTTAAATCAATCCAATACAGCACAATTAGCAGCCTTAGGTGGTATTAATGTTTCTAATTTAAGCAACGATGTTGGTTTAACTTTTAATAACCCAGCTTTGCTTAGAAAGTCAATGCATCAGCAAGTAAATGCTTCGTTTAATAATTTTTTAGCTGGCATTAAAAATTACAGTTTAACTACAGCTTTTCATGTAGATAAAGCAAATGCAACAGCTTCCTTGGGTATTAATTACTTTAATTATGGTTTATCTCAACAAACAGATGCTGCAGGAAACATATTAGGAGGTTTTATTGCTAACGATTACGTTGTTCAATTATCAGCTTCTAAACAGTACAAAGAAAATTGGTTTTTAGGAGCAACTTTTAAATACATAAATAGCAATTATGGAGTTTATAAAAGCAATGCTCTTGCTGCCGATGTTGCATTGGCATTTATTGATACAACTAATTTTTTGCAAGCCAGTTTAGTTGTAAAAAATATAGGAACACAGCTCAAAAAATATGATGCCCCCACTTTAAAAGAAGAGTTGCCTTTTGATGTTCAGTTAGGCATAACAAAAAAGTTAGCCAAAGCTCCTTTGCAATTTTCACTTACTGCACACCATTTACAAAAGTTTGATATTTTATACAACGATACTTCTTTTAAAGCAACAGAGGGAGATGATAGTTATAAAAAGAAAAACTATATCGCCGAAAAAATATTTGCCCATTTGGTATTTGCTGCACAAATATTTATTTCAGAGAAAGTAGAGTTAACTACAGGCTATAATTTTTTGAGAAGGCATGATTTAAATGTGTACAATACTTCCAATAATTTAAGTGGTTTTACATTTGGCTTAGGGGTATTGTTTAAGAAGTTTCACTTTAGGTATGCAACTGGTTTTTACCAACGAAATATGATACATCAAGTTGGCATTAACTTAAACTGGAAAGGGGATTTGCAATAAGTTATTTCTTGTTCTTACTATTGTCTCCTTGTGGTTTGTATTCAAATACAATTTTTGCATTACGTTGTAAATCCGAAGTGAGAAAAAGCTGATATGTTTTTTTGCCAGCAGTAACTACCATTAAAGATGTATTAGGTGGAATTTCTCCTAAATTATCTGCCACCATTACCAGTTCGTGTATAGGATCTTCGGCACTTACTTTTATTTTTACAGTAATTGGGCTACCACTCAGTCTACCTTGTAAAATCACAGGTTTGCCATTGTGGTAAATAGAAACAGTATCATTGTCTATTTGCCCATTGTCATACAATTCAACTAGTAGTTCACCTTCATCTACATATAAAGTTTTAATTAGGTTATTGGTTCTTTCTGTAAGGTCTTTAGGCAATGGTGTTACTTCTTCCTGCTTTGGAGCTGACTTCTCATTTGCGTCATGCTTTTCTAAAACATCCGATTTGCTATTAACAGTTTTTGCTGCTGTGTTTTTATCGGATGTTTTTGTTTCTGGTTTTATTAAAGCATCTTCTGCACCAGGTTTAAATTTAGGTTTTACAATGTTTGCTGAACTTTTACCTGTTTCAGTAGGCTTCTTAACAAGTGGTGCTTTTGGGGTTTCAGGTTTTTTTGCAATGTTTGGTATTTCTGGCTTAATAACAGGTTTCTTTTTCAATAAAAAATCTTCTTTACCAAAATCACTATCAGGTACTTTTTCTAAATAAACAATACCATCACCACATGCTTTTTTGTTCTTTATATTTTGGCTGGTATAATCGCCTTTTAAAATTTCTTTTTTTCCATTTCTTACATAATCTAAATAACAAGTCATTAAACATGGTTCTGACATGCCTGAAATTTTCAATTCCAACATTCTTAATTCTTTCAGTAAAATGTTTTTCGATTGTTTGGTAAAAATACCTTGTAAAGATGCTTTACCATAAAAAGTAGTGGTGTGATAAGAGTAAGTTACACCTTCAAGTGCATTGTTGCTTAGCAAATTAATTTGCACTTCGTATTTATATCTGTCTTCAACAAAAGTACCAGTCATGGGGTCAAAATCCTTTTGTACAAAATATCCCCTCCAAATACCAGTAATATCTTGGGCTGAAGCAATAAAAGAGGATAGTATGAAAATAAGTGTAAAAAATCTTTTCATAAGAGCAAATCTACAGCAGGGTTTATAAATTACTTCTCAAAGAACCGTTAAAGGTTTTTTAAGAGGTTCTATTTTGTCAAAATTAAGGGAGTTTAAGTATCGTGTTCATTCGTTACTTTTGCAGCCTTATAAAATAGTACAGATATAGATTTATGATTAATGTAAGTTTTCCCGATGGAGCAAGCAGGCAATATGAAGCAGGTGTTTCTGCTTTAGATATTGCAAAAAGCATTAGTGAAGGACTTGCCAGAAAAGTTTTGGCAGCAAGTATTAACAATGAAGTGTGGGATGCCACAAGACCAATAACAACGGATGCTTCTTTAAAGTTAATTACTTGGGATGATTCCGAAGGAAAGAATACCTTCTGGCACTCATCTGCCCATTTAATGGCTGAAGCTGTAGAAGCTAAATTTCCAGGAGCAAAATTTTGGGTAGGTCCTGCATTGGATAAAGGGTTTTATTACGACATAGATTTAGGTGATAATAAATTATCGGAAGAAGATTTATTGGGTTTAGAAAAGAAGATGAATGAACTGGCGAACCAAAAGAATATTTACGTTCGTACAGAAAAATCTAAGACTGATGCCATTAACTATTTTTCTGAAAAAGGCGATGAATACAAATTGGATTTATTGCAAAACTTAGAAGATGGTAACATTACTTTTTACACACAAGGTGCTTTTACCGATTTGTGTCGTGGCCCACACATTCCAAACACTGGTTTTATCAAAGCTATTAAGCTGTTGAGCATAGCTGGTGCATATTGGAAAGGTGATGAAAAAAACAAACAATTAACCCGAATTTATGGTATCACTTTTCCAAGTCAAAAAGAATTGGATGAGTATATTTTAATGTTGGAAGAAGCCAAAAAAAGAGATCATAGAAAGTTAGGTAAAGAGTTGGGTATTTATACAATGGATGATGATGTTGGACCTGGTTTGCCTTTGTGGATGCCCAATGGCACCATTATTATTGAGGAGTTGGAAAGATTAGCAAAAGAAACGGAAGAGGTAGCTGGTTACAAACGTGTGGTAACGCCACATATTGCTAAAGAAAGCATGTACTTAACCAGTGGACATTTGCCTTATTATGCAGATAGTATGTTTCCTCCAATGGAAATGGATGGAGAGAAATATTATCTAAAGGCAATGAACTGTCCTCACCATCATAAAATATTTGATGCTGAACCTAAGAGCTATAGAGATTTGCCTTACAGAATTGCCGAGTATGGAACTTGCTACAGATATGAACAAAGTGGTGAATTATTTGGGTTGATGCGTGTTCGTTGTTTACATATGAACGACGCTCATATTTATTGTACTAAAGAACAGTTTTTTCAAGAGTTCAAAGCGGTAAATGATATGTATTTAAAATATTTCAAAATATTTGGAGTAGATAAATATGTAATGCGTTTAAGCTTACATGCCCCTGAAAAATTAGGACAGAAATATGTGAACGAGCCTGAGCTTTGGAAAGAAACTGAAGCAATGGTAAAACAGGTATTAATTGATACCAATACACCATTTATTGAAGTGCAAGATGAAGCTGCATTTTATGGCCCTAAGATAGATGTACAAATTTGGAGTGCCATTGGACGAGAGTTTACTTTAGCAACCAATCAGGTAGATTTTAATAGTGGATTAAAGTTTAAATTAAGCTTTACCAATCAAAATAATGAGCCTGAAGTTCCATTAATTATTCACCGTGCACCTTTGGGTACACACGAACGTTTTATCGGATTCTTGTTAGAACATTATGCAGGCAAATTTCCTGTTTGGTTAGCACCAATTCAGGTAAAAATATTGCCAATTAGCGATAAGTTTATGGATTATGCAACTACGGTAAAAGCAACGTTACGCAGTAAAGGTATTCGCGTAGAAATTGATGAAAGACAGGAAAAAATTGGTAAAAAAATTCGTGAAGCCGAGTTGGCTCGTGTACCTTATATGCTGGTTGTTGGCGAAAAAGAAGCTGCAGAAAACAAGCTTTCAATTCGTCGTCAAGGTAAAGGAGATGCAGGCCAATTAACGGTAGACGACTTTGTAAACAATATCGTGGACGAAATTCTTAATCGTAAATCAGGAGAATAGAAAAATTATTCCTTATTTTTAATTTTCAAATTATAAATCAAACAAGTTTTAATGGCATTACCATTTAGAGGAGGCAGCGGGGGAGGTGGCAGGTTTAACCCTCGTTTTCAACGTCAGCAAGAACCTGAACATCGTATCAACGAAAGAATTAGAGTACCACAAGTACGTTTAGTAGGAGACAATGTAGAAGTAGGTATTTATCCAACGCATGAAGCATTAAAAATTGCTCAGGCATTGGAGTTAGATTTAGTAGAAATTTCTCCGCAAGCAGATCCGCCAGTTTGTAAAGCAATCGACTATAAAAAATTCCTTTACGAGAAGAAGAAGAAAGAAAAGGAAATGAAGGCGAATGCCAAACAAAGTGAAGTTAAAGAGGTACGTTTTACACCAGGAACCGACGATCACGACTTTGATTTTAAAGCGAAACATGCTGAAAGTTTCTTAAAAGATGGCAATAAAGTAAAAGCTTATGTTCAATTTAAAGGACGAGCCATCATGTTTAAAGAACGTGGAGAGTTGGTTCTTTTAAAATTTGCTGAGCGTTTAGCCGAAGTAGGCACACCAGAAACATTACCTAAATTAGAAGGTAAAAGAATGTTTTTGATGCTTACACCAAAAACAGCGAAGAAGAAAAAAGAAGAAAAAGATAAAAGTCAATAACAAAAAATGGTCTCAATCGAGACCATTTTTTATTTACTTATTTTACGCATTGTTTTAAAATCTAAGTCCAATAGTTCGAATCTTTGTGCAGCATTAGGAAGGTAAAAATGCCACCATTCTGTATCCAAAGGAATAAATCCATATTTAGCCATTGTATTTTTTAAAGTTGCTCTATTCTTCAAAACTTCTGGTGTAAGCTGCATGTAATTGTTGTGTGCTTTTTCCGTAAAATCGTCAAAAGGAGTTGGCATTTCCAATTCTTTACCACTTTTTAAATCGTATAAGGTTAAGTCTATAGCTGCTCCACGGTTATGTCCACTGCCTTTAGCTGGGTTTGCAGCATATCTATCATCGGGAACAACTTCCCACATTTTTTTGGTAACAGAATAAGGTCGGTATGCATCAAAAATTTTCAATCCTAATCCATTCTTTTCTAATTCAATAGCTACTTTTTGTAAAGCCATTACAGCTTCAATTCTCATAAAAGCTTCTGGATTTGAATATAAAACCTGTTTGGTGAAATTATTTTCAGTTGCATATTTCCAATCGAAAATTAAATTAAGCACATGCTTTTTTAGTAATAACATTTGCTTTAAGCTATCTTGTTTTACAGAAAATGTATAGTATGCCAGTTTATCATAAACCTGTAAACCAAATTCATTTTTTGTAATAGCACTTGGGTTTAGTGTACAGGATTCCCATATAAGTGATAGTAGCACAATGTATTTGTAGTAATTCATAATTATTTAATTGAGCTTAAATTTACTATATAATTTCAATTATAGAACCGATGATTCATTAAACAGCCTCAAGTGGTATCGATTGGTGATAAATAATTAATTCTTAATTTTCAGTTAATAAGTTTCCACCCTTATTTTTGTCAAATCAATAAACATGTTATGAAGAAAATAATCTTGTCTTTATTAGTAGTTTGTTTTGCAAATGTTGCATTTGCACAAACAACAACGGCTCCTAGCTATAAAAAAAGGCCAACACTAAGTGTTAACTTTTTTTTGAAAGATTTTAAAACGCCTGACCTTATTGGAGCTAGTTCACTACAATCAGTTTTGAACAATAAAAAATGGGCAAAAGCCTCAGAAATGAGCCCTGGATTAAGCATTGGTTATTTTGAAGGCTTGTCTGAACATGTAGATTTTATGGCTAACTTAGGTGGAACATTTGTGAACTATCCTTTTTTAGGTCGTCCAAAATTAAATCAAGATAAACTTCTTGTAGAATTGGATGCAAATGTTAACTTAAAGCTACTAAGTGATAAATACTTTTTCGTACCATTTTTAAGTGCTGGTGTTGGTGCAAGCATGTATGGTGGTAATTATTTTGGAGCTTTTATTCCTGTAGGTGGTGGATTTCAGTTTAATTTAGGTAATGCTGAATCTTTCCTTTTTACTCAAATGTCTTACAGAATACCTGTAACAACTGCTACGAACAACTATAATTTCAACTACTCGATTGGATTTGGCTCTCCACTAGTAGAGAAAAAGGAAGCTCCAAAACCAATTGCACCTCCAATGCCTCCTAAAAAAGAAGAGCCAAAAGATACCGACAAAGATGGTATTATCGATAGTTTAGACAAATGCCCTACTGTACCTGGTACAGCTAAATACAATGGCTGTCCAGTTCCTGATACAGATAAAGATGGTATTAATGACGAGCAAGACAAATGTCCTACTGTTGGTGGTGTAGCTAAATACAGTGGTTGCCCAGTTCCTGATACAGACAAAGACGGTATTAACGATGAACAAGACAAATGCCCAACTGTAGCTGGTTTAGCTCGTTACCAAGGTTGCCCAATACCTGATACTGATAAGGACGGTATTAATGACGAAGAAGACAAGTGTAAAGATGTGGCTGGGCCTGCTAGTAACGGTGGTTGCCCTGTTTTAACAGAAGAGAAGAAGCAAAAAGTAGAAATGGCTGCTAAAAACATCTATTTCGCTTCTGGTAGTTCTGTATTATTAAAGAAAAGTTACCAATCACTTGATGAAGTTGCTGCTTTATTAAAAGAAGAGCCTAATGCTACTTTAGCTCTAGATATAGAAGGTCACACTGATAATGTAGGTAAAGCTCCATCTAACCTTAAATTGTCTCAAACACGTGCTAATGCTGTTGCTACTTATCTTAAAAAGAAAGGTATTGATGCTAGCAGATTAACTGCAACTGGTTATGGTCAAACTCAACCTGTAGCTGATAATAAAACAGCTGCTGGAAAAGCTAAAAATAGAAGAGTAGAGTTGAAATTGAAAGAAAAATAAAAACAATCAATTAGTTAAACGAATAAAGCCCCTAAGGTTAATCTTAGGGGCTTTATTATTCTTCAAGGACGATTCAAAGACAAGTTATAATATCAATATTATAAGTAAAATAGGTTTTAAAAGCTGTAAATTGCGATACTTAAATTAATAAAACAATTCAAGGCAAAAAAAAGCTAAAAATATTTCAATATTTTTTTGATAAACGTATTGATATTTGATATTAACCCCTTACTTTTGCCGTCCCGAAAAAAAAGAGTTATGGCTAGAGTATGTCAGATTACAGGAAAAAAACCTCTTACAGGTCATAGTGTTTCTCATTCAAACATTAAAACCAAGCGTCGTTTTTTACCAAATTTACAAACCAAACGTTTCTTCTTTGCTGAAGAAGATCGTTGGGTAACTTTGAAAGTTTCTACTGAGGCTTTGCGTACCATTAATAAAAATGGTTTAGCAGCAACAGTAAAACAATTAAGAGCACAAGGAGAAAAAATATAAACCCACAAGGGTCAATTACAAAATTGTACAACAATGGCAAAGAAAGGTAACAGGGTACAGGTTATTCTAGAATGTACTGAACATAAAACTTCAGGACAAGCTGGAACAAGCCGTTACATCACTGTAAAGAACAAAAAAAATACTCCTGAAAGATTGGAGTTCAAGAAATTTAATCCGATTCTCAAAAAAGTAACTGTTCATAAAGAAATTAAATAATCATGGCAAAAGCAGCTTCAAAAAACGCTAAGGTAAAAGACTTGAAGGCAGCCGCTGAGGCAAAAAACTGGACCAAAGTTATAAAGGCTGTACGTAGCCCTAAAACTGGTGCATATACCTTTAAAGAAACTATTGTACACAAAGACAAGGTTAAAGATTTCTTAGCTACAAAATAAGTGGTTAAGTACTTAAATATATCAAAGCTTCCCGCTGAATAGCAGGAGGCTTTTTTAGTTTTTTTAATATCAGAGCATACTTTTAAAAAACTATGCTTTATCTGTAAATAATTATAAAATAATCCAATGGGCTTTTTTGATAAATTATTTGGAAAAAAAGAAAAAGAAACCCTCGATGAGGGTTTGCAAAAAACCAAAGAAGGATTTTTTGCAAAAATAACAAAAGCTATTGCCGGGAAATCGAGTGTAGATGATGAAGTTTTAGATAGTTTAGAAGAAGCATTGGTTGGTGCCGATGTTGGTATTGATACCACTTTACAAATTATTGACCGGATTGAAAAAAGAGTTAAACAAGATAAGTACGTTGGTACTGTAGAGTTAAATAAGTTGTTGCAGGAAGAAATTCAGGAAGTATTAATAGATGCAGACGATACATCTTATAAAAACTTCGAAATTCCAGAAGGTAAAAAGCCATATGTTATTTTAGTTGTTGGTGTTAATGGAGTGGGCAAAACAACCACAATTGGCAAGCTGGCTCACAATTATAAAAAAGCTGGTTATAATGTAATTTTAGGAGCTGCTGATACTTTCAGGGCTGCAGCTGTAGATCAATTAACTATTTGGAGTGAGAGAGTAGGAGTACCAATTGTAAAACAAAATATGGGTAGCGACCCTAGTGCTGTAGCTTTTGATACTGTACAAAGTGCTGTTTCTAGAGGTAGTGATATTGTAATTATTGATACGGCTGGTAGATTACACAATAAGGCTCATTTAATGGACGAATTAACGAAAATTAAAAGGGTAATTAAAAAAGTAATTCCCGATGCTCCTCATGAAGTAATGTTGGTATTGGATGGCTCTACAGGACAAAACGCTTTAGAGCAAGCTAAACATTTTACAGCTGCTACTGACGTAAGTGCACTTACAATAACAAAGTTGGATGGAACTGCCAAAGGAGGTGTTGTTTTAGCAATAGCCAATCAATTTAAAATACCTGTTAAGTTTATTGGCGTTGGTGAGAAAATCGATGATTTATTAATTTTTGATAAAAAAGAATTTGTAGATAGTTTATTTAAGTTGGATGTGTAGCTATTAAATACCTTTTAATAAGTACAGGGACTTTCACACTTTAAAGTAACAAAAAAGAAGCCCTACAAAATTAATTTTGTAGGGCTTCTTTTTTGTATAAATGTATTAAGAATTTAGAAAGTAT
>CALRLF020000073.1:0-21951 GCA_943368475.1 Allobosea thiooxidans | reverse complement strand
GGTAAAGTTGTGCTGGTAGATTTTATATCGACATAATTTTTATCGAAATAAATATTGCTACTGCTAATACCTACACCATAGGCAACACTAAATTTAGGATTGTTTTGAAAAGGCTTGTCTAGCATTAAATACAAGTTAAAGTGTCTTCCACCGCTAACTCTAATGCTATCTGGAGCACCAATCCATCTATCTGCACCATATTGAATCATAAAATGATCGGAAGCACGGTTGCTTAAATCGATTTTTTTAGGGGTCTTTACGTCGGTAGTTTTTTGTGCAAACAAGCCGGTTGTTGCAGTAGCTGCTATGAGCAGTAATAAAAATTGCTTCATCATTAGTTGGTATTAAGTGCTGTTTATGCACTAAGGCAGCAAAAATAATAGAATTGACGCCACATAAAGGGTTAAAAAATAGCAAAAGAAAATAGAAAGCATAGGTATTGATTAATAATTGATTACATACAAACTGAAAATTTAGATAAAATCAAAATACTTAAACGGTTAAGATTTGCGTTATATCATTGAAATCCAAAATATCCTGTCGATTAAAACCGCTAACCATGGAACTATCTGTATTATCCGGAAAAAAAATTCTGGTTGTAGAAGATAACTCAATTAACCAGATGTTGGTAAGATACACACTATCTAAATCTGGAGCTTTAATTGATATTGCCGACAACGGCTCTCTTGCACTTTTACAAATTAAAGATCATACGTACGATGTAATTTTAATGGATATCCACATGCCTGAGCTGGATGGATATCAAACTACTCAAATTATTCGTAACGAATTGCACTTAAATATTCCTATTATAGCTATGACAGCATTAGCAATTAAAGGAGAAGAAACAAAATGTATTGGATTGGGCATGAACGGTTATGTATCTAAACCATTTACTACAGAAAGTTTGTGTGGAGAGCTGATAAGGGTATTAAAAATGCCCAGCATATTGCTGCAAGATTCTATGCAGTTAACCAACGAATCGGTACATATCGATTTAAGCTTCTTGCATGAGTTGGCTGGAGAAGATAGAGCTTATGAAAAAACAATGATTCAAATGTTCATCGAAAACATGCCTGTTACAATTCAAAAAATTCAAACTGCTATTAATAATGAAGATTGGAATAAGCTGTATAAAATTGTACATTATTTAAAATCATCCTTATCTGTTATTAAAATAAATGTGTTATTCGAATTGTGTGTTTTGCTCGAAAAAGTTGTAACGGTAGATAAAGACCCATTAAAAGCGGTTAATTTGATAAAACAAATTGAAACTTTATATGCAAAAGCCGAAATTTTATTACGAAAAGACTTAATTTATGTAGCAAAAGAAAGGCAGGTTGCTTAATTTTGAGTAAGCAAACGATCCGAAAATGAAAATATTGATTGCAGAAGATGAGCCATTTATGGCTGCTTTAATTGAAAAAAAATTGCGTAGTGAAGGATATGAAATAATAACAACCACCGACGGTCGGGAAGCCCTAAAACTAGCAGAGCAAGAAAATCCGGATTTAATTATTACAGATATACTAATGCCTTTTACATCTGGATTAGAATTAATTGGCATTATCAAATCGGGGGTTAACAAAAAAATACCCATTATTGTTCTTTCTGGAATGGATCAGGAGGCAACCGTTTTAGAAGCATTTGCTCTGGGAGCCGATGATTTTTTAACAAAGCCATTTAATCCTGTTGAATTATCAATGAGGGTGAAACGATTATTGATAAAATCAGCCAAAAAATAAGTTCAAAACTATACTTAAGAATAATCTTGCACTTGTTTCTCAGTTAAATATCTTTCAAAAGATTATTTAAAACTCTATTTGGAAAATACCTTGATTTCTCTATTTTTGCCATCCTTTAAAGAATCTGAAAAGGTTATTTATAAAGAAAAATTTAAAATATTGGTTGAAATTTATTTCAACTAGCACCTATAGCTCAGTTGGTTAGAGTATCCCGATTATTTCGGGAGGGTTTTTGAAAAAGAAAAAGATGATTGAAAATATTGGTTGAAATTCTATTTCAACTAGGACCTATAGCTCAGTTGGTTAGAGCACCTGACTCATAATCAGGGGGTCCCTGGTTCAAACCCAGGTGGGTCCACAATGATAGCAAGGGTTTCAGCGGATTTACTGTTGAAACCCTTTTTCATTTGCACACTACTGACGTACGTTTATTTAAATGCAAAAACATAAAATTTAATTTTCATACAGTAAAATGCAACAAATTAAAAACATCATCTTTGACCTAGGCGGTATTTTCATGAATATTGATTATACATTAACCGAAAAGGCATTTATACAATTGGGTGCAACCAATTTTTCTGACCTATACACACAGCATCATGCAAATGAGTTGTTCGAGGGATTAGAAACTGGTAAAGTAACCCCCAATCAATTTTATGAGGGCCTGAGAAAAACTACCAATACAACATTATCAAATGATGAAATTTTTAAAGCCTGGAATGCAATGTTATTAGATTTTCCAGTAGAAAGATTGCAGTGGTTAGAGCAAATTAAACAACGTTATAATGTTTATTTATACTCCAACACCAACCAAATTCATTATGATGCATTTATACAAATTGCCAACGCAGTAATTGGTGCCAATACTTTTAATAGTTATTTTATAAAAGCATATTATTCTCATGAGTTTGGGCTTCGAAAACCATATGCAGCAAGCTATACAGCTATTTTAAAAGAGCAAAATATACTTGCAGCCGAAACTTTATTTATCGACGATACCTTAAAAAATATACAAGGTGCACAAGAAGCTGGTTTACAAACCATTCATTTGGTTGCACCTAAAACAGTACTGGATTTGAACCTGTAAAATTAATTTTTAGAATCTTTTATTTCTTCAAACTCAATATAATCAGCATCAGGTTTTACTGTGGTTTGCTGCTTTACTTGCTCGGCTTGCTGTTTTTGTTGTTCTTGCTGCTGGTGTTGTTGTTGGGCAGCTTCCTGCATTTTTTGTACAGTACTTTTCATTTGATTGGCTGCTTTGCCCACAGGCACAACAACATTAAAAACAAATTTGTACAAATAATATAGCACAAATGCCCACAACAAAATTTTTAATAACGACATAAGTTGGTAAAGATAATATTGTTTAAAAACACATAATCATAGACGTATCAACTCTGCTAAAATTTTACTGTTGTTTTAACAGCTTAAAGCAAAATTTGGAACAATAGCTTCAAAACACTTACATTTGCAACAGATTAAAGAAACAGTAGAAGGGAACGGTATCGTTCCCTTCTCTTTTGTACATATGTCAGCAGATAACAAACTACAACAAATTGAAGCATTTTTGAATGGCTTATTAGAAGAGCAGCCAGAGTTTTTTTTGGTGAGCCTTCGTATAAAACCAACCGATAATGTAAAAATATTTTTAGATGGCGATAATGGTATTACCATCGAAAAATGCATCTATTTCAATCGCAAACTCAGAAATTTAATAGTAGAAGAAGGTGTTTACCCTGAGGGTGAATATAGCTTAGAGATTTCTAGCCCTGGCGTTGGTGAGCCATTGGTTAACCATCGTCAATACAAAAAAAACATTAACCGTTTTGTAGAAGTGATTTTAATAGATGGAACAGTGAAAGAGGGTCAACTATTGGCAGTAAACGAAGCTGATATTTTAATTGAATACACCGAAGGCAAAGGAAAAAAAGCAATAACCCAACAATTGGTTATTTCATTTAGCAATATAAAATCAACAACCGTTCAAATCAAATTTTAGCAAATCGTTCCATTTAAATATGGAATTTAAAATTTTTCTAGTATGGCAAGTATTAACTTAATCGACGCATTCCAAGATTTTAAAGATGCAGAAAATCTGGATAGACCTACGCTAATGAAAGTTGTAGAAGATGTATTTAAAACATTGTTGCGTAAAAAATATGGTGCAGATGATAATTTCGATGTAATCGTAAATGCCGAAAAAGGAGATTTGGAAATCATCCGTCGCCGTATGATTGTAGAAGATGGTGAAGTGATTGATCCACTTGCCGAAATTGCTTACAGTGATGCTGTTAAAATAGAACCCGATTTTGAAGTAGGTGAAGAATTGTATCAAGAAGTAGATATGGTCGATTTTGGTCGCCGTGCAATTTTGGCTGCAAAACAAACATTGGCAAGCCGTATCAGCGATTTAAAGAAAAATGTATTGGTTAAAAAATATGCCGATAGAATTGGAGATATTATTAGTGCCGAAGTGTATCAGGTTTGGAAAAAAGAAGTATTATTATTAGATGAAGAAGGCAATGAATTAATTCTTCCAAAATCTGAACAAATACCACAAGACTATTTCAAAAAAGGCGAAAATACCCGTGCAGTTGTTGCAAGAGTTGATATGAAGAACAACTCTCCGGTAATTATTCTTTCAAGAACTAGCCCATTATTCTTAGCTAAACTTTTAGAAATAGAAGTACCTGAAATTTTTGATGGTTTAATTGCTATAAAGAAAATTGTTCGTGAACCAGGAGAAAGAGCAAAAGTTGCTGTAGAAAGTTTTGATGATAGAATTGATCCGGTAGGAGCTTGCGTTGGTATGAAAGGTAGTCGTATTCATGGTATTGTTCGTGAACTGAAGAATGAAAACATAGATGTTATCAACTTTACATCAAATATTCAGTTGTTAATTCAACGTTCATTAACGCCTGCGAAAATCAGCTTTATGAATTTGGATAACGATAAAATGCAAGCCGATGTTTACTTAAAAGCCGATCAGGTGTCTTTGGCAATTGGTCGTCGTGGTGTAAATATTAAATTGGCTTGTGAGTTAACTGGCTACGAAATAGATGTGTTTAGAGAAGATGAAGAACAAGTTGATGAATTCGATATCGATTTAGACGAATTTAGCGACGAAATTGAACAATGGATTATCGACGAATTTAAACGCGTTGGTTGTGATACTGCCAATAGTGTACTTAAATTATCAGATGCAGAATTGGAAAGAAGAACAGATTTGGAAAAAGAAACCATTGCCGATGTAAGAAGGATTTTACAGGCAGAATACGATAAAGAAGAATCTGAAGAAACACCAGAATAATTGAACATTGTTACTAACGCTGCAAAGCGTTACTTTTAGGCAAAAATTAAATGGCTTGTTGTATTAAAAAACATAACGAAAGCAAGCCTCGATTAAATAAAACTGAATGTCAGAACTGAAATTACCAAGATTATTAGCTGCAGCTAAAGAATTTAATGTAGGGCAAGATACCCTTATAGATTTTTTGGCTAAAAAAGGTTTTAATAAAGAAGAGCTAAAGCCCACTGCAAAACTTTCAGAGCAAATGTATTTTGCTTTACAAGCAGAGTTTCAGGGCGATAAAGTGGCCAAAAACAAGGCCGATTTGGTAGAAATACCAAAAGCCGTTGGCTCGGAAGCAAGAAAGAAAAAAGAGGATGAAGATATTTCTATCAGAAAAGAAGAGAAAAAAACTACACCAGTTGTTGTTGAAGCTCCAAAAGTGGTAGAAGCACCGCCTGTTGTTGTTGAAGCCCCTAAAGAAACAGTGGTAGAAGCTGTTGTAACTACACCTGTAATAGAAACACCAGTTGCACCAGTTGCAAAAGAAGAAGTTGCAGAAGTTAAACCAGCTGAAGAGTCTGTAAAAATTGAAGCCCCATCTATCGAAGGACCAAAAGTGTTGGACAAGATAGATTTAAGTGCAATCGATTCTTCTACCAGACCAAAAAAATCTGCAAAACCAAAAGAAGCACCGAAGGCTGTTATAACGCCAACTCCAGTTGAAAAAATTGCAGAAAAACCTGTAATAGAAGTGGTAAAAGAAACGCCACCAATTGTAATTACAAAAGTTGTAGAAACGCCTGCACCTCCTGTTACAGAAGAAGCTCCTGTTATTGAAAATATAGAAGTAGAAAAATTAACAGGACCTAAAATTTTAGGAAAAATTGAATTACCTGTTGATAGCGATACTAGACCAAAACCAGGATCTAAAGACGAACATAGAAAACGTAAACGTATTATTGTTGATAAGAAAACAAGCAGTAATATTCAACACGTAGATTTTAGAAAAGATGATAAAACAGGAGCTGGTGGAACACAACAACCAAGATTAGGCATACAAAAAGCTGGTCCTGGTGGAGCACCAAACCGTGGTGGTGGACCAAATAGAGGTGGTGGACCAAACAGAGGTGGTGGTAATAGAAATGATAGAGGTGGAAGAGGGGATGTTCGTAGAGAAGATAAAGAAATAGACGCAAAAGAAATTCAAGATAAGATAAAGGAAACACAAGCAAAACTTGCTGGTGGTGGTGGTAGAGGAAAAAGCCTGAAAGCTAAGTACCGTCGTGAAAAACGCCAGGAAGCAGCCGATGCTGCTGATGGTATGTCAGGAGATGATAACAAACTACAGGTAACAGAATTTGTTACCGTAAGTGAGTTGGCAAACTTAATGGATGTAAGCTTTACTGATGTTATCAGCAAGTGTATGAACCTTGGTTTAATGGTTTCTATTAACCAACGTTTAGATGCAGAGGTAATTGAATTGGTAGCAAGTGAATTTAATTTCGAAATAGAATTTACCAGCTTAGAAGATGTAGATGATGATTTTGAAGAAGAAGAAGACAATCCAGATGATATGAAAGGTAGAGCACCAATCGTAACCATCATGGGTCACGTAGATCATGGTAAAACTTCATTGTTAGATTATATTAGAAATTCAAAAGTTGTTGCTGGCGAAGCAGGTGGAATTACACAACATATTGGTGCTTATGAAGTAGAAGTTACAGGTGGTAAAAAAATTACTTTCTTAGACACACCTGGTCACGAAGCATTTACTGCCATGCGTGCCAGAGGTGCTAAAGTAACAGATATTGCAGTAATTGTAGTAGCTGCCGATGATGCAGTAATGCCACAAACAAAAGAAGCCATCAGCCATGCTCAAGCTGCAAGTGTACCAATGATTTTTGCAGTGAATAAAATAGATAAAGACGGTGCAAACCCTCAAAAAATCTATGAGCAATTGTCTCAAATGAATTTGTTGGTAGAATCTTGGGGCGGTAAATACCAAAGTCAGGAATTGAGTGCCAAGAAAGGTGAAAATGTAGATTTACTTTTAGAAAAGATATTATTAGAAGCTGAATTGTTAGACCTTAAGGCAAACCCTTCAAAGGATGCCAATGGAACAATTATTGAAGCTTCGTTAGATAAAGGACGTGGTTATGTTGCTACTATTCTTGTACAAAATGGTACATTAAAGCAAGGCGATTTAATTGTATCTGGTCAGTATTATGGTAGAGTTAAAGCCATGTTTAATGAGCGTAATCAACGTGTTACAGTTGCTCCACCATCTACACCAGTAGTTATATTGGGTTTAAGTGGTGCACCACAAGCAGGTGAGAAATTTAAAGTTTATCAAGATGAGGCCGATGCTAAAGAAGTAGCAACTAAACGTGCACAAATTTCACGTGAACAAGGTTTACGTGCAAGAAAACACATTACGTTGGATGAAATTGGTCGTCGTTTGGCATTGGGTAACTTTAAAGAACTAAACATCATTATCAAAGGTGATGTGGATGGATCAGTAGAAGCATTGAGCGATAGTTTACAAAAATTATCAACCAGCGAGGTAGCCATTAGAGTTGTATTAAAAGCGGTTGGTCAAATTTCTGAAAGTGATGTATTGTTAGCTGCAGCGTCAGATGCAATCTTAATTGGCTTTAATGTTCGCCCTTCTTCTCAGGCAAATAAATTGGCCGAAAACGAAGGCGTTCAAATTAAGCAGTACTCAATTATCTATAACGCAATCGAAGAAATCAAGAGTGCCATGGAAGGTATGCTTGAACCTAAGATTGAAGCTAAAGAAGTTGCAACTGTTGAAATTCGTGAAGTGTACAAATTTGATAAAGCAACAGTTGCCGGTTCTTACGTTACTGAAGGAAAAATTAAGAGAGATCATAAAATTAAAGTGTTCAGAGATGGTATTTTGGTGTACCCTCGTCAAGAAGGTGGATATGCCGAGTTGGGCAGCTTAAAACGTTTTAAAGACGACGTTAAAGAAGTAAACAATAACTACGAGTGTGGTTTAACCGTTAAAGGATTTACCGATATTCAAGTTGGTGATACAGTTGTTGCTTACGAAGAAGAAGAAGTAAAAAGAACATTATAAACAAAGCTGTAAGCTTTTAGCCAATAGCTTCAAGCAATTGCCTTTTAAGGTTTTTGTTTGAAGCTATTTTTTTTGTTAAAAGATAACTGTTGCAAGCATTACATGCAAGCATCTGTTATTTTTACAATCCAGATTTTAATTATGAAAAAGATAGTATTACTTATTGCACTATTTACCATTCACTTTTCAGTGTTTGCACAACCCAAAAAAGTAGTGGCCGATAAAATTATTGGTCAGGTTGGCGATAAAATTATTCTTCGTTCCGATGTAATTAATGCAATTGCCGATTATAAGCGTCAAGGTCAAGAAGCTCAATTGCCTCCCAACCCTGAATGTGCTTTTTTAGAAGGACAACTCATTCAAAAAGCTTTAATGCTTCAGGCCGAAAAAGATTCGCTGGTTGTTACCGATGAAGAGGTTGAAGCTGGTTTAGATAATAAGATTAGGTATTTTATTCAGGCCTATGGAAGTAAAGAAATGTTGGAAGAAATTTCTGGCAGAACCGTATATCAGTTGAAAGACGACTTCCGTGGTCCATTTAAAGAACAAAAATTAGCCGAACAGATGAGGGGTAAAATAGTTGATAATATTAAAATTACCCCCAACGAAGTAAAAATTTATTTCAGCAAAATACCTACAGACAGTTTACCTTATTACGAAAGTGAAATAGAAGTAAGTCAAATCATCAGCCAACCTAAAGCTAATAAAGATGTAGAAGAGTACGTAATTAAACAGATGTACGATTACAAACGTCAGGTTGAGAATGGTGTAAAAAAATTCGATGCCTTGGCTAAACAGTTTTCTGAAGATCCTGGTAGTAAAGACAATGGTGGTCAGTACAACATTAACAGAAATGAAAAATTTTGGGATAAAGAATTTTTAGCCGGAGCTTTTCGATTAAAGGAAGGACAAATTTCTCCTGTAATTAAATCAAAGTTTGGCTACCATATTATACAGATGGTTAGCCGTGCTGGCGACGATGCTGTTGTAAGGCATATTTTAAGAATACCTCCAATTACAGAAGATGAAATAGCATTATCTATTCAAAAATTAGATACTGTTAGAAGAAATATTGTTGCAGGAAAAATTTCATTTGGTGAGGCTGTAAATAAGTATAGTGATGATGAAGCTGCAAAGTTTAATGGTGGTACATTAAGTGGTAAAGATGGTTCTACTTATATAACAATTGATGAGTTGGATAAAGATTTGGTTGTTGCCATTAAAGATTTAAAAGTTGGCGATTACTCTAAGCCATTGGTGTACGACGATAGAGGCGTAAAAAAAGTACGTATTGTGTACTTAAAAACCAGAACTACACCACATCAAGAAAACATAAGAGAAGATTACAACAAAATTGCTGCAAGAGCTTTAGAAGAAAAGAAACAAACCAGTTTAGAGAAATGGTTTAAAGATCATTTACCTAAGTATTATATTACAATAGATAAAGAGTTTGCCGATTGCACCAGCCTTGGAGATTGGTGGAAATATGCAGTAAACAGATAATAAAAATCCCAGCTAAGTGCTGGGATTTTTATTTAAAAAGAAAAATTTGGAAATTACATGTACATACATGTATATTTGCTTTATCAATGAAGTTAGAACAAGCCATACAGAGCAATAAATTTAAAAATGAAATGCATAAAGCAGGGTTAAACATTATGTACACTGCATGGTGGTTAAAAACTTTGGGGTATAAAGAGTTAAAGGAATTTGGCTTAACACACGAACAATACAATGTTTTAAGAATTTTAAAAGGCAAGCATCCTGAACAAATGTGTGTAAAAGATATTGCAGGAAGAATGATAGAAAAAAACTCGAATGTGCCAAGAATTATTGATCGATTGGCCGATAAAGAATGGGTTAAACGTTCTCAAGGTTGTGAAGATGCAAGACAAACTGTAATGAGCTTAACTGAAGCTGGTTTAAGTATTTTGGAATCTTCAACCAAACAATTGGATACTATGTGGAACGAGTCGATGCCATTAAGTGAAACAGAAGCTAAAGCATTAAATGATTTATTAGAAAAAATTACTGCAGCAGAAAAGTAGCTTTTTTTTGAACAAATACGTGTATGTACATGTATTTGGATGAACAAAGGACAAACAGTTGAAGGGTGCGACGTAACAAAAGTAAAATCAGGGTACAACTGCCCGTAAAAAAATAAAAAAAGGAGTTTTTATGAAAACGATCTTACATAAAGCAAATACCAGGGGCCATGCAAATCATGGTTGGTTAAACAGTTATCATTCATTCAGCTTTGCTGGTTATTACGACCCAACAAGAATGAATTTTGGCACCTTACGAGTTTTAAACGATGATACTGTTGCAGGTGGAATGGGCTTTGGCAAACATCCACACGATAATATGGAAATAGTATCTATACCATTAAGTGGAGATTTAGAACACAACGATACTACTGGAAGACATGAAATTATTAAACAAGGCGATGTACAAATAATGAGTGCTGGCAGCGGTATTCAGCATAGTGAAAAAAATGCCAACCACAATCAAGAGGTTAAGTTTTTACAAATATGGGTAATGCCTGCTAAAAGAAACATTGAACCTCGTTACGAACAAAAATCCTTTTTGCCTGCCGATAGAAAAAACAAGTTACAAACCGTTGTTGCTCCTGATGATGTTGAAGCTGTTTGGATTAACCAAAATGCATGGTTCACGCTGGGCAACTTAGAAAAAGGAATTGAAACCAATTATCATTTCCATAAAAAAGAAAGCGGTGTGTATGCTTTTGTACTTAAAGGCGATGTTAGCATTAATGGCATAACATTAAACGAACGTGACGGATTGGGCATTACAGAAATTGAAACATTGAACATTACAGCTGACAGTGATGCAGAATTATTGTTAATGGAAGTTCCAATGAAATTATCTTAAACTAAAACAATGAAAACAGTTAATAAAATAATTGGTGGCCGCCCAATAAATGTGGGCAGCATTAAAGTGCAGGAATTATTACCTCACAATAGCGAATTCTTTAGTCCGTTTTTGGTTTTTCATCATGGCATAGCCAAATTAAATCCTCAAATTCCATTGGAAGAACAAGGTGTTGGGCCACATCCTCATCGTGGTTTTAGTGCTATTAGTTTTATTTATCGTGGTGGTGTACACCATAGAGATAGCAGAGGCAACAACCATAAAGTGTATGCAGGTGGTACACAATGGACGAGTGCTGGAATGGGCATCATTCACAGTGAACGTGTACCAGAAGATATTTTTGATTGGGGTGGAGAGCAAGAATTATTACAGGTTTGGGTAAATACACCTGCTGCTCATAAAATGGATCAACCAGCTTATTATCCAGCAACTGCAGAAGAAACACCAACCATAAAAACCGAAGATGGTTTAACCATTGTTCGTGTACCAGCAGGAAATGTAAATGGAACAAAAGGCATTATTCCAACATTTACCAATGTTACAACCGCTATGGTAGAAATGAAAGCTGGTGGCAACTTCACTTTCAATTTTAATGCTGCTCACAACACATTGGTATATGTTTTAAAAGGAAATATTTCAATTAACAATACCAATTCTGTTACTACAAAACAATTGGCATTAATGAATAACGATGGTGAATCTTTCACTATTCATGCAACAGAAGATACCATGTCATTTGTAGGCAGTGGAGAGATTATTAATGAACCTGTTGCATCTCATGGTCCTTTTGTAATGAACACACAAACTGAAATCATGGAAGCAGTAAGAGATTATCAAATGGGTAAAATGGGGGTGTTAATAGAGGAATAAAGCCCCTAACCCCCCAAAGTAGAAAACTTTACCACAGAGCAAAGGAGAACACAAAGTATCACAAAGAAAATACTCAGTGAATCCCTTAAACTCCTTTAGTCTGTGGTAAATAAAAAAGCAAAAACAATTATTACATAACATCCTCCTTATAACTCCCCTTTAGGGGCTGGGGGCAAAACAAACAAAAACTCAAAAAAATGGCAACTTACAAAGTAGACGCAAGTCACAGTGAAATTACTTTTAAAGTAAAACACTTAATGATTACCAATGTAACTGGTAGTTTTCAACAATTCGATGCAACCTTAGAAGCTGAAGCAGCAGATTTCAGCGATGCAAAAATTTCTTTTTCTGCCGATGTAAACAGCATTAGCACCAACAATGAACAAAGAGACGGTCATTTAAAAAGTGATGATTTTTTTGCAGCCGAAAAATTTCCAACCATTTCATTTAGCTCAACTTCTTTCACTAAAAAAAGCAATGATGCCTATGTTTTAGTAGGCGATTTAACCATTCGTGATGTAACCAAACAAGTAGAATTAGCAGTTGAATATGGCGGAACCATGACTGATTTTTATGGTCAGGAAAAAGCTGGTTTTGAAATCAACGGTAAAATCAATCGTAAAGAGTTTGGTTTGGGCTGGGGTGCAGTAACTGAAGCTGGTGGTGTTGTAGTAAGTGATGAAGTGAAATTGCACTTGGGTGTACAAATGGTTAAACAAGCATAAAAATTTATAGTATGACAACTGCCAGTATTGCTACAGCACATTATAGAGTTGCGTTAAACAATGGTCGCCATCAGTTTTTTGCTGATGAACCCCAAACTGTTGGTGGCACAGATACCGCACCAGCACCTGATGAATTGCTTGAAGCAGCACTGGCAAGTTGTACTGCTATTACTTTACGCATGTATGCCGATAGAAAGCAATGGAATGTAGAAACAATCGATGTTTCAGTGCACCTATCTAGAGAAAATGGCAAAACGGTTTTTGTAAAAAATATTGGTGTAAGAGGCAATATAACTGATATTGAAAAAGAGAGACTATTAGCAATTGCAAGAAATTGTCCTGTTAGTAAAACCTTATTGGGCGAGGTAGAAATTAATGAATCCATTCAATAAAAATTATGCAAACCATTATTCATAAAGCCGAAGAACGTGGCACAAAAGACATTGGTTGGTTGGTGAGTAAGTTTTCTTTCAGCTTTTCATCGTATCAAAATCCGGTTCGTAAAAACTTTGGATTGTTACATACATTCAATGATGATATTGTGAAACCAGGTGGTGGCTTTGGTTTACACCCACATACCAATATGGAAATCATTAGTGTGTTGCTAAAGGGTAAGATGAACCATAAAGACAGCATGGGTTATAGCGATGTGGTAGAAAAAGATTGGGTGCAAATTATGAGTGCAGGCACTGGCTTGCGTCATGAAGAATACAATATTGGCGATGAAGATGTAAACTTTTTACAAATTTGGATTGAACCCAAACTGCAAAACATTGCTCCACGTTATCAACGCAGGTATTTTGATAAAAGCAAAAGGAAAAATAAACTGCAAACTATTATTAGCAACGAAGAAGGGGTAGAACATTGCTGGATTAATCAAAATGCCAAACTAAGTTTAGGTAGTTTAGAAAAAGGCATGTCGTTACAGTATAATTTGAATAAGCAAAATAAATGTGTGTATGTGTTTGTGATAGAAGGAGGATTGAATATTAACGAACAGATTTTAGCAAAACGAGATGCAATGGGCATTTGGGATACAGAAGTATTTTATTTAACTGCCGAACAGGATGCAGAATTTATTGTTATAGAGGTTCCAATCAATCATTAATAGGAATTTGTGGATTGGAATCATTTAATTGAAAAATATACGTATAAAAAATGAACATTGAAATAATTAGTGGAAGTCCAAGAACAGCTAGTGTTACCAATAGATTAGCTATTTTTTTAGAGAAAGAATTGAAAGAAAAATCAAATCATAATATTGGATTGATAGACGTGAGAGACTGGAATTTAGGCTTACTCAACAACGTTTTTAGTAGTGTAGAAAAAACGCCGGAAGAATTTAAACCCTTAGCAGAAAGAATGTTTGCAGCCGATGCTTTTGTAATTGTAACACCCGAATACAATGGAAGCTATTCACCTGCATTACAAAATTTATTAGATCATTTCCCTAAACAAAGCAGAAAGGCGTTTGCTATTGCAACAGCAAGTACAGGAGGTTTAGGTGGTGCAAGAAGCAGCCAACAAACGTTATTATTGGTACCTGCATTATTTGGTATTGCCTCTCCTTATTTGTTAATTACTCCTAATGTTGACAAGAAATTTGATGAAGCAGGAAATTTGGTTGATGAAGGTTTTAGAAAAGCAGTAGATACTTTTGTTAGTGAGTTTTTATGGTTGGCAGAGAGTTTGAAAAAGTAAGATTATCCAATAAAAATTATCCCAATCTTCATCTTCCCCTCCTTGGAGGGGTTAGATTAAAGTCAGTTCAAAAGAATAATTGTGAAAGGGGTGGGTTTGGAGAAACGTTTTTAAAATCATTCATCCATGCCATCAACACCATCAGCTGTTTTACTAGAGTTGGCAACCAATTCTTGAATAGTAGATAGTTCTTGTGGAGTAAAATAACGCCAAGCTCCCAATTGCAAGCCTGTAAGCTTAATATGCATAATACGAATACGTTTTAGTGAAGTAACATTATAGTCTAACGCTTCACACATACGTCGAATTTGTCTATTTAAGCCCTGTGTAAGAATAATTTTAAACGTTTTGGGTCCCTGTTGTTGTACAAAACATTTTTGTGTAACGGTACCTAAAATACGAACACCACTACGCATACGATTGATAAAATCTGGAGTAATGGGTTTATCGACACTTACAATGTATTCTTTTTCGTGGTTGTTGCCAGCCCTGAGAATTTTATTAACGATATCGCCATCGTTGGTTAAAAAAATTAATCCTTCAGAGCGTTTGTCTAAACGACCAATGGGAAAAATTCGGGTTTTGAAGTTTACGAAATCAATGATATTGGTTTTGTCGTTGGTATCAGTTGTACAAGTAACGCCTTTGGGTTTATTAAGCATAATGTACACCGGAGCTTTCTTTTTTTTCAAAGGCTCACCATCTATTAACACCACATCTTTATCAGTAACTCGAGTTCCTTTAAAAGCATCTTCGCCATTCACTGTTACACGGCATTGGGCAATGTATTCATCGGCTTCACGACGTGAGCAAAAGCCAGTTTCGCTGATGTATTTATTTAAGCTGATATCCATGTAAGTGGCAAATGTACTTGTAATTGTAAGAAAAGTTGCCTATAGATAGCACAGCTCAATTTTTACACCCGATTAAAACGAAAAGCCCGTAAAGCCTGCGTAGCAAGGCTGCGTACTTGTAGTGAAAAGCGGGGCTGCTGTGCAATATTTTACCAAAGTTGGTGTTCAAAAAAATTACACCATATTTGCACTTTGATAGCATAGAAAATTACGATTTTCTGCAAACATTATACAACAATGAGTGATGCAATTAAACACGAATGTGGCTTGGCTTACATTCGTTTACGCAAACCTTTCTCTTACTATTTACAACAATATGGATCGGTGACTTATGGCTTAAACAAGCTGTATTTATTGATGGAAAAGCAACACAACCGTGGACAAGATGGTGCAGGTGTGGCAACAGTTAAACTAGATGTAGAGCCGGGTTATCCTTTTTTAAGTAGAATCAGAAGCTGTGCACAGCAGCCTATTGCAGATATTTTTTCTAAAATTGGAGAAGAACTTAAAGAGTTAGAAAAATATCAGCCCGAAATTAAACAACACCCTGGTTTAATGAAGGGAAATATGAGTATGTTGGGCGAATTGTTATTAGGGCATTTACGTTATGGAACTCAAGGAAAAAATAATGTAGAATTTTGTCATCCATTTATAAAACGCCACACACAAACGGGCAAAAATTTAGCGTTAGCCGGCAATTTTAATTTGGTGAACACCGATGAATTGTACGACCAATTGAATTTTAAGCCAGGCGATTTTCAAAAACAAAGCGACTTGGCCGCTATGATGGAAGTGATTCATCATTTTATTAGTAAAGAAGATGAAAAAAATCCAAATCATGCCGATATTGGTGGTGCATTAAAAAAAGCTGCTCCACTATTTGATGGTGGTTTTACTGTTGGTGGTTTAACAGGAAATGGACACAGTTTTGTAATGAGAGATGCACATGGAATTAGACCTGCTTATTACTATATTAACGATGAAGTAATTGTTGCTGCAAGTGAACGTGCTGCTATAAGAACCACTTTTAATGTGGGTGAAAATGAAGTGCTAGAACTGTTGCCAGGCAAGGCTTTAATTGTAGATAACAATGGCAATTATACCATACAACAAGTATTAGAACCCAAAGAAAGAAGGGCTTGTAGTTTTGAAAGAATTTATTTTAGTAGAGGTAGCGACGAAAAAATTTATAGAGAAAGAATTGCACTTGGTCATCACCTTAGTAAAACAGTTTTAGAAAGTATTAATTACGATTTAAAAAATACAATTTTTTCTTATATACCCAATACTGCTGAAGTTGCTTTTTATGGTTTGGTAAAAGGTATGGAACAGTACTTAAATAAAATTAAGGTTGAACGAATTTTAAGTTGGAAGGAAAAAGTACCTGCTGAAAAGTTGGAGGAAATGATTAACCGAAAAATTCGTCAGGAAAAAATTGCTATAAAAGACGTAAAGCTGCGAACATTTATTACTGAAGATGCCAACCGTGATGAAATGGTGCAACACGTGTACGATGTTACGTATGGCACTGTAAAAGATCATGAAGATACATTGGTAGTAATTGATGATAGCATTGTACGTGGTACTACTTTAAAGCAAAGTATTATTACCATGTTGGCTCGATTAAAGCCCAAGAAAATAATTGTGGTTTCATCGGCACCGCAAATTCGTTATCCTGATTGTTATGGAATTGATATGAGTAAAATGGGCGATTTTATTGCCTTTAAAGCAGCTACTGCCTTATTAAAAGATAGGGGCATGGAAAATATTTTAACTGAAACTGTAGAAAGAATAAAAGAGCTGCAAAGTCACAATGCATTGCATATTGAAAATGTAGTTCGACAAATTTATAAGCCATTTACGCCAGAAGAAATTTCGCTGAAAATAGCTCAGTTAATTACTCCAGAAAATATGACTATTCCGGTTGAAGTAATTTATCAAACCATTGAAGATTTACACGATAGTTGCCCAACCAATACAGGCGATTGGTATTTTACTGGTAACTATCCAACGCCAGGTGGCAACAGGGTTTGTAACACTGCGTTTTTGAATTATATGGAAGGCAAAAATGTAAGGGGATATTAGGCCCCTAACCCCTTAAGGGGAATTAAATTGATTGCAATATGAAATCTTTACTTGTTGTCCGTCATGCAAAAAGTAGTTGGGATTTTTCTGTACTCAACGATTTTGACAGACCCCTCAACGAACGTGGGCATAAAGATGCTCCCATGATGGCGAAAAGATTGTTAGATAAAAAAATTCCCATTGATGCATTCATCAGCAGCACGGCAAAACGTGCATTTACAACAGCTGCTTATTTTGCAGATATGTATGATGTGAAAGAAAAGAATATTATAAAAGTGCCTGAATTATATCATGCTGCATCGGCAGTTTTTTATGATGTAATTGAAAACACAAACGATTCATTTAACACCATTGCTTTGTTTTCTCATAATCCAGGCATCACCGATTTTGTAAACCAGCTCACCAATACAAGAATCGACGATATGCCAACCTGTGGTGTATTTGCAGTTACTATTAAAACCGAAAGCTGGAAAGATTTTGCTAACGCAGAAAAAGCGTTTTGGTTTTTTGATTATCCGAAAGCCTAAACACGAATTAATTGAGTTACACCAATTGAATAGAATGTAATTTTTCCCATCCTTTGGAGGGGCATGCTAAAAACACGAATTCAATAAATAGTAAGTTAGGGGTGGGTCTTGTACACTAATTTTTTCGAATTACACGAATTGAATATTTCTCAAAAAAATTCAATTATTTCTTCCTCAAATTCACTAAAAATACACCACCAAAAATTAATAAGGCAGCGATAATCTTCACTAATGTTAATTGCTCTTCAAATAAAATCATCGATGTAATGGTGGCAAAAACAGGCTGCGTATAAATATAAGTTCCTGTAACAGAAGAACCAAGTTTGGCAATGCCATACACCACAAACATATAAGCAAAAAAGGTTGCACCAAATACAACAAAGCCTAAAGCAAACCAATGATGCCATAAAAATAAATGCCATTGCACTTGTGTGAAATCGTTATAGCCAATGGGTATTATGAATAATGCTCCAATTAAAAACACCCAACGTATTACATGCAAGGGTTTGTAGTTTTCCATTAATGGTTTTGCCAGCACTAAATAAAAAGCATAGGAAACAGCATTTAAAACAATCAAAACATCGCCAAAAGTATTACTCTCCTTATCAACAGTACTTTTCAATAGTATTAAAATAACAGCACCGCTTATGCCTAATATCAATCCAATAATTTTATTGCTAGTAATTTTTTCCTTTAATAACCAAGCAGCAATTACAGTAATAGCAATTGGTGTGCTTAATGCTAATAATGAAGTATGAATTGGGCTTGTAAGTGCAGCACCTTTAATAAATAATATTTGATTAATTGCAACGCCAGTTAACGCACAAATAAAAAATAAAGGAACATCTTTTCGTTTAATCAATGCCTCAGAAGATGGCTTAATAAAATACAAGATCCAAAATAAACTAAGTGCAACACCTACTCTAATTACATTCACTGCCAATGGTGGCATAAGTGCTGGAGTAATATGTTTTACTGCAACTACAGCTGTACCAAAGAAAAAATTTCCTAGTAAAACAAGTAGATGTGCTTTTACTTTTTCGCTCATTGTGATGCAAAATAACAACACTAATTACGAATGCTTTCTACCAATTGCGGAATTAATTGCTCTAAATTTTTACTGGTCAATGTTGGTAATGCGTAGTTAAATTGTTGTGCTTTTTCTGCCACATTTAATAAATTAAATTGGTTTTGTTCAACTGCAAAACAAACTTTTTGTTGCATTAAATGACTGGCCAAAAAAATTTGCTCCGTTTGCCCTGGTGTAGCAATTAAAACAGCCTTCTTTTCCAAAGCCAATAATTCCATAACACTGGTATAACCACTTCTGCAAATAATGTATTCACTACTTAATAAAACTTCGTTCAAATCATTTCCAGATAAATGATTGTACACAGTAAGATTAGCTTTTGCTGGCACAACATTTGTACTATCGGGCAAGCCCCTTAATAAAATACAACTAACCTTCAACTGATCAATATCTTTTAATATCAACTGTTCTAAAATTGTTCGTTGTGGCTCAGGGCCAGATAATAAAAAGCAAAATTTATAATGATGAGCTGCTTGAATGTTCTTTTTAAACCTTGCCAAAATGCCCAAATAATGCACAGGAATTGCAGGCGTTTTTTGTGGATGTGATAATACCCCAGCAAGATTATTTTCGCCTGCAAAATCTGGCACCCAACAAGTAGAAAACTTATTAATGTAATTGTAGTTTATGCGTTGCAAAATACCTGTTAGCCAATTAAAAGGCGTTTGTATGGTTAATTGATGGGTAATAAAAACTGATGGTATTTTTTTGCTGTATAAACCATATCGGTTATCGCTGATTACAACATCTACTTTATGCTGCTCAATAATTGTTTGCAACCAGTGGTGTTCGTATTTAATTACACCTAATATTTTGGGAATTTGTGCTGCAATTTTAAATGGCAACCAAAATTTGTTTTTAGAATAACTTATTGCATAACCTTTTAGTTTAACAAAAGCCAATTGGGGAAACTCTTGTTGTAAAATTTTTTCAGGCTTTCCGTTGGTTGCAATAATTACTTTGTAATCATTGGTTAACAAGGCCTTAATAATGGGAATACAGCGTGTAGCATGACCCAAACCCCAATCTAAGGGAGCAATTAAAACGGTTGTTATGTTAAAATTTGCGTTCAATATTTGCTAAAAGTAAATTATTACAGCAGAACTACTAATTTAGACTGATATATGAAACGGTTAAACCAAATTATTCTTTTGTTGTTATTGATAACTATAACAACTTCTTCATGCAGTATTTTTGGTAAGAGCAGAAAAGATAAATCCTGTATGTGCCCATCCAGAAAAGTTGTTGGTTAGTATTATGGATAATGTAAACAGAGATTTAGTAGTTATTTCTAAAAGCATTGCTTTAGCCAGTGAGGCAACTATACAGTATGAGATAAACTGTTTACATAAAATTTTACACGATACTGAAAGTACATTAAACTTTTGCAAAGCCAACGAGGTAATCGATGTTAACAGGGGTAAAATAATTACCAAATCCTTACTTGTATTGCAAGCCATTCAATTAAGAGGCAACAAACCTTTTGTATTTATCAATTGTAAAAATTAGGGAGCCAGTCTTACCATTTTCCAAATTTCATTTTCTAAAGTATATTGTAATCTGTCGTGTAAACGGCTACTTCTGCCTTGCCAAAACTCAATTAAATTAGGCTTTACACGATAACCACCCCAATGATCGGGTCTTGGTACTTCGTTGCCAAAAATTTCGCTGTAACGGGTAACATTTTGTTCAATTACTTCTCTGTATTCAATAATAGCACTTTGGTGCGAAGCCCAAGCTCCTATTTTACTACCAATTGGTCGGCTATTAAAATATTCATCACTTTCTTCGGCAGTTACTTTTTCAACTGTTCCTTCAATACGAATTTGTCTTTCTAATTCCTTCCAAAAAAACACCAAACATGCATTGGGATTTTGAGCCAACTCTTTGCCTTTATCGCTTAAATAATTGGTAAAAAAAACAAACCCTTTTTCGTCATAACCTTTTAACAAAACAATTCTTGCATTGGGTTTACCCTCTTTGGTTACAGTGGCCAAAGTCATGGCATTTACTTCATCAATATTGCAATTCAAGGCATCGTTCCACCAGTTGGTGAATTGGTCAATTGGGTTTGTAGCGGCATCTTTTTCGTTAAAAGATTGCAGCATATAATCTTTACGTATATCGGCAATTGAAGTGCTCATGATTACTGTTTTAGGCAGCAAAGTTATCTGTTGACCAGTCAATAACAATATGATGTTTATCAGGCTTCTGTAACATTAGTTTGTTGAAAGCTTAAAAAAGCTAACGCTACTTAATAACGCTTGTTTTAGAAATCCTTGTTTTGTTTTATATTCGGGGTATGGGAGAGTTATTTATCATTTCTGGAATCATTATTACTATCATTTTCATAGGCTTTTTTGCAGGCTATGAAATTGCATTTGTAAGTGCCAACAGATTGAGTATTGAATTGAAAAAGAAGCAAGGTAAAAGCAGTGGCATTATCGTATCTAAATTTTTAGAAGAACCAGCTAAATTTATTGGTACCTGCTTAATAGGGTTGAATGTTTTTTTAGTAATCTATGGTTTATTGTTTAGCCTTTTATTGAAAACATCTTTGTGGAATCCTTTTCACATAGAAAATGAGTACATAAAACTTATTGTAGATACCTGCTTATCTACGATCATTGTATTGATATTTGGAGAGTTTATTCCTAAAGCAATTTTCAGGGCAAAAAACGATGCTTTGTTAAGCTTTTTTGCACCAGCTGCAAGTATGTTTCATGGATTGTTTAAATCAATAGCCAGTTTGTTTGTAAGCATCTCTCAATGGATTTTAAAATACATTTTTAACCTAAGGGTCGATGAAAAAGAAGATGCTTTTTCTCATGTAGATTTAGAACATTTTTTTCAGCAAACCAAAGAACAAGATGATGATAATGAGGAGCTGAATAAAGAACTGTTCGAAAATGCTTTAAGCTTACCAACAGTTAAGGTGCGTCAGTGCCTTGTTCCAAGAACCGAGATAGAAGCTGTAGAAATTACTGCAACCATAGAAGAAGTAAAACAACATTTTATTCATACCCAGTTAACCAAATTGGTAGTATATGAAGATAGTATTGAT
>CALRLF020000072.1:0-22607 GCA_943368475.1 Allobosea thiooxidans | reverse complement strand
TTTGTACAGCTTGCTTGTAAAAATTACTAAAATATTTTTCAGTTGGATAAGCTTTTAAATGGAAAGGTTTTAATGCTGCTTTCCATTTACGGCTATAAGGTGTGAAAACAGTGTAAGGTAAACCATCATCTTTGGTTACTTCACTTTTTTCAAAAATTACTTGGTCTTTATACGTATGAAAAGCTGCACCATTTGAGGCAAGTAAATTTTTTATTGCTGCATCACGTTCTACTGCATACAATTCATAATCGTGATTGGTGTACACATTTTCAATAGTGTATTTTTCTAACAATTGTTTGTATACTTCCACTGGATAACCATAATACACTTCTAAAGAACTGTTCATGCTTAGCAATTGCTCTTGCATTTCGGTTAATGCAGCATGAATAAATTCTACTCTTCTATCAGCTTTGTCTTGTAATTTATCGAGAATATTTTTATCGAAAATGAAGATTGGAATAACCGGATTATTACTTTTTAATGCATGGTACAATGCTGCATTATCTTTTAAACGTAAATCTCTTCTAAACCAGATGATATTGATGGTTGGTTTCATACAGTTGAATAACAATACTACAGTTAAATTGTTGACGAAAGCTTGGCTGCGTTAGGGATTGCAATGGAAAGCCCATAGTTTACTGTGGCTTGGAATGCAAAGCCCGACCCGTTTCAAACGGGTAACGCCATATTTACTTCCAAAAAGGCTCTATAAACTTTTTATGCAGTAACGCTGCTGTTTGCAATGTATAATTGCAGTTACCACATTGCTTCACCCATTTTATTCCATAAATGGAATTGGTTAAAAAAACTTCTTGTGCCTGCAATACATCTTCTATAGTTAAGGAGGTTTCTTCAACAGGCATATTTTCTTTACGCAAACATTGCAGCAAATAATTTTTCATAATGCCATTTACGCAACCTTCTTTTACAGCAGGTGTTTTTATAACTCCATTGTGTACAATAAAAACATTGGCAATGGTTGCATCAGCAATTTTATCATAAGGATTCAATAATAAAGCATCATTCAAATGATTTTTTTTAGCCCATAATGCAGCCATTGCATAGCTTAAATAGTTGTTGCTTTTTAGGTGAGAAAAATTATCACAAATTTTTCTGGCATCTTTATAAATATCAATCACCAAGCCATTTTCATTGAGTTTATTGTTGCTTGGATTTAAATCCCAGGTTTGAATAATATAGTTTGGAAAATGATTTTCTGCATCATACAAACCACCATTACCTCTAAATAAAGTCAATCTTATTCTGGCTAATTTAGCATGCCCATTTTGTTGCAACAGTTTATTAATGTGGTCAGTTAAATAAGCAGCAGTTAAATAATTGGGTTTATCGAATTGTAATAATTCTAACGAAGCAAAAAAACGTTCAAAATGTTCATTAGCATGAATGATTTTTCCATTCACCGCTTTCATGGTTTCAAAGCAACCATCGCCATACCTAAAACTTCTATTATCGGCTGTAATAACAGGCTTTTCAGCAGGCATTATTACACCATTAAAATTCATTTTTACATTATTCATACATTCAGCGTATAATAAAATTCGTACTAAAAAATATCAGTACATTACATTTACAAAGCAACATAAATTTCATGGAAACCAATCAGGAACATAAAATAAATAAGTATTTCTTTTTAGCCATCATTGGCATATTTGCTGTTTTACTGTTGTTTAGTGTAATAGAATTTTTTACTGCATTTTTAGGAGCAGTAATGTTTTATGTATTGAGTAAACCATTAATGGAATGGTTAACCAAAAGATGGAATTGGAAAAAATCGGTTGCCGCTTCTTTTATCATATTTCTTTCGTTTCTTATTGTTTTACTACCACTAATTTTTGTTGGAAGCATGTTGTTTAAAGAAGCATCTACATTGGCATCAAATCCAAATGCAATTGTTCAGCCATTGAAAGAATTGAATGCTGCCATACAATTAAAATTCAACATCAATATTTTATCAGGACAAACATTAAGTAGGTTGCAAGAATTTGCTACACATTCGGTATCAGCAATTTTAAACAGCAGTCTCAATTTTTTTAGCAGTATTACCATGATGTATTTTTTCATGTACTTTTTATTGGTTAACATGAACAGATTAGAAGCAGCGATTGTTTTTTACCTACCATTTAAAAGAGATATGATTGAATTATTTGGAAAAGAATTAGTAGCACAAACCATTAGCAATGCTGTTGGAATGCCTTTAATTGCTGTTATTCATGGCACATTGGGTTTCACTGCTTACAAAATAGCTAGCTTGCCAGAAGCTGGATTTTGGGGCATTATGACGGGCTTTGCTTCAGTAATTCCGATTGTTGGTACAGGCTTAATTTGGATTCCTGCTGCTGCATATTTATTTGCAACAGGCCACACCAATTATGGCTTATTTGTAACGCTTTGGGGCTTTTTAGTGATTGGGTTGAGTGATAATTTAATACGATTTATGTTGGCTAAAAAAATGGCTGACGTACACCCTATTGTAACTGTTTTAGGTATTATAATGGGACTAAAATATTTTGGTATAACTGGATTAATTTTTGGGCCACTGCTCATTTCCTATTTTCTAATTCTGTTGAAAATTTATTATACGGAATATCAAAAACCAGCTATGAATAAAAAAGTAAAAAGAAACGCTCTTCCATCTTATTTTAATTTTTCATTAACCAATAACAAGAAGAAATAGTGGGACGTTACCCGTTGGAAACGGGTCGGGCTTTGCATTTCAAGTCCTGCTGTACAGCAGGGGCTTTACATTGCAATCCCTAACGTAGGTTTTAAGCTAAATTTGGGATTAAACAAATTTTCTAGTTCTTTTTAAACACCCTGATGTAATCAATATAAGCTTTGTCTACACCACCTTTTTGAATAAATTCATTTTTACGAATATCGCCATCGAGCCAATTATTTTCTCCAAAACAACTTCCTGAGAAATAAATATAATGTGCTACTTGTGGTATTAATTTAGGGTCTTTCATTTCCTTTACAACCTTACCATCATAATAAAATCTCAAGTAGGTTGGCGTCCACTCAAAACCATACACATGGTATTCGCTATTGTGAATGCCAGGTGTTTTTATCAAACTACCATTTGATTTATGGGCTGGTTTTGCATAGCCATCCCAATGTAATCCCAACGAATAGGCATCAGCTTTCGTTCCCTCAATAATATCTATTTCAGCTCCATCATTTGCTGTACCATCTACACCTTGAGGTGCTTTCATGCCATCACCTTCTGGCATCATCCAAAAAGCCGTTTGATGACCATTGGGTTTTACTATATGCATACGGCACTCTAAAAATCCATAAGTAGGTGCATATTTTCCTTTAGAATTAAATCTACCAGCATTGTAAGCGGTGTCGCTTACATTCGATTTACTGTAATAAATATAAGCGTTGCCATCTTTTTCTTGCACTTGGTTATTATCTGCAAACAGAGTTACGTCAACTCTTTTCTTAGTGGTATTTTCAACAGTCCATTTTCTTTCATCAATTGTATTGTCATTAAACTCATCAGAGAAATCTAATTTCCATTTTCCTGCTTCGGATTTTCTATCAATAGAATCTGGGAGCATTAAAGGAGAAGCAGTTTTGGGACTTTGTGGATCGACAAATGCATTTTTCTTATTTTTCTTTTTCGCAAATACTGATAAATCCCAATTATCTACCCATTTAATTACAGGTTTCCCATTTTCAAAAATCAAGGGTAACCAAACATATAAACCATTAATAGCTTGCTCAGGTTTCCAAATATCGAACATAGCAATATAAGCATCCTCCTTGCCTTCCACTTTTAATATGTAAGAAATTTGCCCCCCAAAAGTGGTGTCTGCTCCAATGCCATTATTTGGATTTCTGCCAATACAAGGATTACCTAAATCTTTAAATGTTCCATTTAAAGCGTCTGCAACAAATGAACGGGCTTTATTGGGTTTCCAACCACTAGAACCAGAACCCAATAAATAATATTTACCATTGTGTGTAATTACACAAGGAGCTTCTGTATGTTGTTCTATTCCTTTAGCTGTTTGATAATTAGTAGTAGGAAAAAGATTGTCTTCTTTTAATTTACCTATTACAAATATTTTATCTGGCTTTCTTACTGTAAGGTGATAGATAGAATTGTCATCATTCTTAAACATGGAAAAATCTCCAGAACCATTGGGTGAATTTGCTCCTAAAAATTTATGTTGAAAAATAAATGGACCAGCTGGTTTTGTACTTGTTGCTACTCCAATATATCCATTTAAATAGCCTGTTCCTTTTGGATAAAATTTGAAGTAAGCGATAAATATTTTTTGCGATTTATCATAGATCACTTTGGGTCTTTCTAAAATACAGCCATAGGCTAAATCATTCATAGAATCTGTAAACGAAACAGACAACACAATGCCTTCATCATTCCAATTCATTAAATCTTTTGAGGAATAGCAATGTATTCCACCATCGGCCATTTGGGCTTCTGATTTGCCTTCGATTTTATGTTCTCCGTACCAGTAATATTTGTTTTTATGGTACAGTACATTTCCTCCATGTGCATTAATATGTACACCATTATTATCGAGCCATTTTTTTCCAGGCGTAATGCTAGTTATTTTTTGTGCATTGCCATATAAAACACTTAGCACAAGTAAACTAAAAAGAAAAACTGTTCTCATATTAATACATTATTTTGTTATTATTTGTAATTCATTGCTCCACTCACTAGAATAACCCCATTGCAATATTCTTCGTATTCTATAGAAATAAGTTTGATTGGTTTTTAAATAAGGAATTTGTATCACTCCTTTATTTTCAAACAACAATCGCTTTTGATAAACACCAGATTGGGTTCCATATTCTATTTCATATTTATAATCTAATGGATCCGATTCAAATGAAAGGTGAATACTGTTTGCTGTAGTTTCAGCTGCCCAAACAATTGGAGGAAGCTCGGTAGATTGTAACTTAATATTTTTAACTATTGTACTTGTAACACCTACATTATTTTGAGCTATTAATTCCAACTGATAAACAGAATCTCGATTGATATTTTCTATCTGAATAAAATGAGATAATGCTACTTTATTACTTGTAATATTAAAATTGTTGGTGCCATATTTTAAGTAATAATGATTGGCAGAATTATCGTTATCAAATACTACACGTATTGCATCTAAATCGGTATAAACACCTAATATTTTTGGTGTAGTTGGTTTTTGTAAAAACATAACCGAATCGTAGCGATTATATCCAAGAGCATCAACAACTTGTACAGATACCAAATGAGCATCTTCACTAATAGGTAATTGAAAATTAATGATTGGTGAAGTTTCACCAGGTTGTAGCGTTATAATATCAATTCTTTTCTCAGTTAATAATTTACCCAATTTATTTTTAGCTACAACTTGCAAAGCATAACCTTTCATTTCAAAAGCAGGAAAACTCATTAAGTCTCTACTCACCAATGCTAAAGACCCATTGAGGAATTTTTCGTTGGCACTTAATTGAAGTTCTTTAACAGTAAATGGTTGGTATTGCTTTTTTACATCGAAGTAGGCTTTTTTGGGTTGTAAAAAACTATTTACTATACCCCAAGTTCTATTTTCAGAAGCTGCTGTATTCCAACTACTTTTTGCACTCCAATAATTACTTCTATAATCGTTAAATGTCCATAAAGAAGCACCTATTACATAATCTCTACCTCTTAATTGTGTTAACATTTTTTCAATAGGAATAATACCCTCATCTAAATTTTCTTTGTTTAAATCGTTACCCAACTCGGAAAAGAAAACAGCTTTTGTAGGAAATAATTTGTGCAACTTATCGGCCACTTTACCCCAATTATCATAACTATTTACAAAAATTAAATCACAAAGAGCTGCAGCATCATCGGGTTGACCTGGAGCCGAATTACTAGCATAAGTTACTAAACGATGAGGGTCCAAAGCTTTAGCTTGTTCAATAGCAGTTTTAATATAATTGTAAACGTATGGATTGTTTTTATAGCTCCCAATTTCATTACCAACACTCCAACCAATTACACTTGGGTGATTATATTGCTGTTGAATTAATTTGTCTAACCAAATTTTAGGTAAGGGATTGTTAGCATTGGCTAGAGTATCTTTACCCCAAAGAGAAACTTCTTCAAAAACCATTATCCCTTTTTCATCTAAATAATCTAAAAAAGCTTTGGGCATAGCCAAATGGCTTAAACGTGCCATATTTGCTCCACTAGCTTTCATCAGATCTACCATTTTTTTTATGCTGGAAAAAGGCAATGTATTTCCGTGAACTCTATCTTCGGCAACTAAATTAAACCCAACTGTTCTTATTTCTTTGCCATTGAGTTTTAACTTAAATCCATCCACTTCAACTTTTCTTACACCAAAGCGATCTTTAAAACTGTGTACCAATTTATCTTGTTGATAGAGATTCACCTCAGCAGTATATAATTCAGGATGATCAAAATGCCATAGATGTACATTGGCTGCATCGAGTTGTAATTGTGTATTTAAACTAGCTGTATTTGATGCTTGTAATTGAGTAATAGCAAGTTTTGTAGATTTTGCTACTAACTTATTTTTATATAGAATATTTACAGTATAATATCCAGTAAATGTAGTATTTGCATAATTGGTAATATTGGTTTTAACATTAACAGTGGCTGTACCATTATTAAAGTTGGGCAATGCATTTATATGTGCATGATTAATGCGTAATGGATTAGTGATTTCTAACCAAACTGGCCTGCGAATACCACCCCAATTCCAAATAGCACCACGTTTAAAAAAGTTAGATACTTTTACTACAATGGTATTTTTTTCGCCAAATTTTATGTATTGATTGATATCAAAATAAAATGCCAAAAATCCTAAATGATGTTCTCCAACTTTTTGTTCATTTATCCAAATTTCGGCATCGTTATAGACTGATTCGAGTAATAAACGTATATTTTTTGCTTGTAAATTTTTATTAATAACAAACGTATTTCTATACCAAGCATCGCCAGTATAATAAGCATATTCATTTTTAATTTCCCAATTTCCTGGCACTTGAATTTCATCCCATGCTGCTGTACTCAAATTGGTTGTATACCACTTTTGTTCATCACCAACTTTATACAAATCTGTTTTAAATTTCCAAGTACCGTTGAGTGATATAGAATCAACCAATTCAGTTTGTGCATTGATCTTTGTTGGAAGAATAGACATTGCAAAAGCTACAAGAATTAAAACTCTTATTAAACGCATTTTAAATTTTTAATTGTTAAAAATATTTTTATTCAATTTTAATTTACCGAAATCAACTCCTACTTTCATTCACTATACTAAAGCGATTTTGGATGTTTTAAAAGATGCATAATAACTGCTATTTGTACACAGCATCTGTTAATGTAATTTCTATAACTGTAACTGCAGGATGTAAGCTATAATCAACTCCGCTGATAGTAATGGTATTATCGTTATTTTTTACATATTTTAGTTCTTTTCTATCTAATAAATTAATCACTTTGACTACCTTTTTCTTACCAATTGATTGAGTAATAAACTGATTAGATTTTAAGTCTCGATAGCCGTTATAAATATGGCAGTAAATTTTATTTTCTTTATAAGTAAAACCATACTCTCCAAATAAAGGTTGCCAAGGACCGCCTCTAGTATTATAAATTGCACTGTTTACTTTATTTAACCAACTACCCATTTTTAACAATACTTCTTGTTGGTTTTGTGGAATTAAGCCTTCTCTATCGGGTGAAACATTTAAAAGAAAATTCACATTTCGTACTACACAATTAGATAAATACTGCACAATTTCTTCATAGCTGAATACTTTAGAATTTGGCCTGTATCCCCAGCCACCTTTTTGCAGGCTTATACATTTTTCTGTATACTCTTCTGTACGAATATTACCAGATGTGTAACCTCCTCCTTCTTCAGAAAAAACGTCACCAATCCAAGAAAATCGTTTGTTCACTACCATTTCTGGCTGGTATTTACGTACTAATCCCATTATGCCTAAGGCTTTACCAGTTTCTTCTTCTCTAGTAATATATTTTTCATTAATCGGCCATTCGGTAGCCGTGTCTTGGTATTTACCGGGATTCCAAAATTTTCTATCCAATGGTAGATTTACAGTTTGGGCTAACCATGCACCATCCCAAAACATATAACTGATGTTGCCGTAATCTTTTAAAAGTTTGGTAACTTGTTCATACACTTCTTCCTTCATCACTCTAGCATCTTCTTTATGCCATTTAGCAGTTTTATAACCCCAAATATTGGGTTTGCAATCATTGCCAAAAACATCATAATAGCCAGGATATCGCCAACTCATAGGTGAATAGTATAAACCTACCTTAAGACCAGAAGCTCTTACAGCATCTGAATATTCTTTAATTAAATCTCTTCCTAAATCTTTTTGGCTTGTCCAACTTGCAGAATGTTTACTATCAAACAGTGCATATCCGTCATGATGCCTTGTGGTAAGCACCATGTATTTCATGCCAGATTTTTTAGCTAAATCGGCCCATTGTGTTGGATTAAATTTTGCAGCAGTAAAACCTTTTGCTGAATCTCTTGCTCTTCGTTGATAATAATCTTGCCCCCAAGCTTCTTGATGCCTTACCCATTCGTTACCTTCTGGCATAGCAGCATATACACCCCAATGAATAAACATGCCAAACTTGTCGTTTAAAAACCCATTCATTTTTTCATCTGGTAACTGACTAACACCAAGGTCTTCTTTAATCACTCGTTTTTGCTGCGGTACAAATTCTTGTAATACTGGTTTGGGTGCTTCGCCCAAATACGCCAATTCAACTTGGTCTACATAGGCACTACCTGCCCCACTAGGATGTACAAATGATAGTAGTATACTATCTACACTGAAAGCTGTTTGAAAATCTATACTTATTTTAACGTACGATGTAAGGCTACTTGTAACAGATTTTGCTGCACCGCCATAATTACTTACAATCATCTGTATTTCTTCTGCCCCCGACTCGGTTTTTACGTAAGCAGAAAGTTGATATAGACTATTGGATTTTATTTTTATTTCTTGCACACCAAAAGCTCTTTCGGGCCCAGCCTTTAATGCATATTTTCCTGAAAAAACATCGCTAGTAATACTACAAAATTTTGTTCTCCAATGCTTCCAACCAGTCATGTCTCCTTTTTCAAAGTCTGCATTAACTATTAATGCAGTTTGGTCTATACGCTTAGTATTGGTAGTTTGTGCAAATACACTACCATGTGTTAATGCTAAACTTATATAACATACATATAAACAAATTACAATTTTTTTCATTGGGCAAAGAATTTTGTAGATTTCTAAATGCTACTAAAATTTAAACGTTATGGAACAATACAGATTTATAATGGGTCAAAATGTATGTTCAAAAAACTCAGTTTTTGTTTTTAAAAAATTATAGTAAACAACAAATAATAAGAGTCATTTTTTTCTTTGCTACAAGACTTTTATTATTATTTATTAAAATAATTTAAATTCCAACTATTGATCCAATTGATTATTGGTTTTTCATCTTCGAACATGATTGGTAGCCAAACATATCTTCCGTCTATTGCATTATCAGGAGTCCATCGATCACCCATAAAAATGAATACACCCTTTTTGCCAGCAACTGGAAGTATATAAGTACTCTGTGACCCAAAAGTTGTTTTAACTTGTTCTTCATTACCTCTACTTGGATCACCCAATTCTTTCCATGGCCCAAGAATATTGTTAGCCACTGCTAACCTTGCAGGATTAGGCTTCCACCCTGTTGTACCAGAAGTTATCATATAATATTTACCATCTTTTTTAAAAATAGTTGGTGCTTCATTGGCTTTGCCTTCTAATACCCTTGTATATTTTCCTGTGAAGTTTTGATAGTCGTCTGTTAATTCAGCAATATGTAATGTTTGGTTATTTTCAGATGAAAAAATATGGTATGCTTTTCCGTCTTCATCAACATACAAAGTCATGTCACGAGCCATTTGCCCTTTCTTAAAATCCCTGCGAAGAAAATAGCCTTGTTTTACCAATTGTTCTCCTTCAACAGTTTTTAATTTAATGCCTGCAGGTTTTAGTGTGTCTTTAATATTTTGTAACGCTTCTGGAAAATTTAATGGCCATTTACCAGCGTTTGGGTTTACGCTTTTTATGTAGGTGTATGGTCCTGTTATATTTTTACTAATGGCCAATCCTGTTAATGCAGCTTTATAATCTTGCCCTTTCAATTCATGATGAAACCACATTACAAAGGTTTTGGTTTTTTTGTTGTAGATAACTTTTGGACGTTCTACAATACAGCCCTTTACCAAAAGACTTGTGGTGTCTTCATGCATTGCTAAAGCTATTCCTTCATCTTTCCAATTGTATAAATTTTTTGATGAATAAACATGTACACCAACATTAGAAACATTGCCTGCTTTGCCTTGGGTTTTGTGTTCACCAAACCAGTAATAAGTGGAATTGTAAAATATCATTCCACCACCATGTGCATTAATGTGTACACCATTGTTATCTAGCCAAAGATTGCCAGGAGAAAATGAGTTCTGTTTTTGGGCATTTCCCCAAAAACTCATAAACATTAATATTCCACACAGCAAAAGCTTAATCATGTAGTAAAAATAGAAGCAAGATTTAATTAGGCAGGTGCTTTTTCAACCATAAATGATGTATATATGTGTTAAAATCATTTATTTAAGGTACTAAAAAGCTCAATACTTATTCTACTGCCTCATGGGCTGGCTGATTGAAGTGGATAGCCCACAGTGGTGCTGCTAAGCACCACGAGGACTAGTAACGAAAAGCAGCTACCACAGCTTGGCTTAGTACCCAAGCTGGTAGCCCCTAATTAATTTTTATTTGTTGTAGGTTGTAATTTAGAAATGCCTCCAAACTTTAATAATAACCAAGCTATTGGATGTAAAAATGCTATTACAAAAAACCAAAATGTATAGCCTTTGCCTTGCACCAAATCTAAAATAGGCGATAATATGAAATGGAAACCTTGATCTAAGAAACCAGATGCTTTGGTTGATGGACCTGAAAGCATTGATACAATGATCATATTCATGATGATGCCACCAATAGTACTGCCTGCTGCTACTATGCTAAAAACTGTGCCCAATGAATGGCTAGGTACAATATCTACGATTATAGAACTAATGTTGATTAACCAGGCAAGAGAAACCAATACCACCACACAAGAAATTGCCAGTGATATATTAATACTGTCGACTCTACTTATAATAGGTGCTAATGGCATTATACATGCACAAGCTAACATTACATACATTCTGCTATTTACGGGCAATCTACCTTGCTTTATCAACCTGCCAGAATACCATCCCCCAAACAAACTACCCACACCAGCAGCAGCATAAATTACCCAAGTAATTTTTAAATCGTTTTGCGATAAATTTCTCTCGGCTGCTAAATATTTGGGAAACCAAAATTGAAAAAAATACCAAACAGGATCGGTTAGTAATCTTGCAAATAATAGTAACCATGTGCCTTTAAATGTTAGCACCTGTTTCCATGACCAGCTTTGCACTTTAGTAGCTGTTTGTTCTGTATTTGTATCGTTATCTTGCTCTATAAACGCCAATTCTTCTTTTGTAATACGTTTATTTTTTTGTGGTGTTGTGTAAATAAACAACCAAGGAATAACCCATAATAAACCTACTAAACCAGTTAAAATAAAAGCCAATCGCCAGCCTGTGCCTTGCCCAAGCCAACTGGAAATTGCAGGCAAATGTTCGGCATAGCCATAAGTTGCTAAGGGTATAACAATATAGGGTGCAACTGTTGCCCCAATTGTTGCACCCATTGTATATAAACCAATGGCAAATGCTCTTTGTTTGGCTGGAAACCACTCTGATACTGCTTTTGAGGCTGCTGGCCAAACACCTGCTTCGCCTAAACCTAACATAAAACGATATGTTCCTAACGATGTCATTCCCTTTGCGGCTGCAGTTAACATATTTGCAACAGACCACCATACGACAAATAATAGGGTGCCTTTTCGTGTACCAATTTTATCTACAATTCTTCCAGAAAGTATATAGGCAATAGTATAAGCTATTAGAAATATATTTACAATGTTGGCATAGTCCTTATCGTCCATGCCCAAGTCTTTTTGAATGGTTGGGGCTAATGCAGATAGTGTTTGCCTATCGATATAATTGAGTACTGCTGCAACAAACAATAATCCAACTATCCACCAACGTAAACCTTTTACTTTTTTTATCACAATGAGGTATTTAAAATTGGTAATGATTAATTACTAATTATGAACTAATAGCACCTTACTTCAAATAATGAAACAGGAGCATTGCTGTTAGAATTGGAAATTTTTATTGTTAACGATGTTGTAAGCACAGGCTCACTAAACGTTATAGTACGATGTGTTAAGTAGTTACCAGAAACTGAACCCACCATTTTATCATTACTATCATAAATAGCAACTTCATCGGCACAAAATGCCATTTTAGTTTCTGGATTTACCAGAAGTACAGATTCTAAAGGATGGTCGTAATCGGCATCGAAAAATAATTCAACTTTATTGATTGTTTGTGGGCTATCCCAACCAATTTTAATTTCTCCAACATTGGTGTTATAATCTGCCACCCAAGCATTGGTACTTTTTACTGGTCGTTGTAAACCATTTTTTAGTAATGCTGGAGCATAGGCATTTAAGCCTGGATTTATTTGCATAGCAAAATTTTTGCCTGCTGGTCTACGTTGTGGGCACCAAAATTCAAAGGCTTCTACACCTAAGTTTGCTGGTGGGTCTTGTTTGCCATAGTTTGATACTGCTGGGTTGATAGCATTGAATACCGATAAAATGCCTGTAATTCTTTTATCGCTAACGGCTAATTCAACTGCTTCGTTACGCATAAAACAAACAAATGCATATTGGTCTTCAGTAAATTCATGATTAAAAGAAACGGTGTAAGCTGTTTCATTTGTACCTACTTCAATTTCTTGAGTTTCTACAATAACATCGGGTGTATGATTGCCTACTTTACTGCTTACTCTAAGCTGTATGGTTAAGTTGGTGCTGGTTGCAGCTTTAGCCCAAAATGTTATGCTTGGCATTTTGTGCTTAGCAACTGGTAACATTTGTGCAGCAGAAAATTTTAATGTTTCCCAATTACCCGATGCTGGAATTTCTGACAATACTAAAGTAGAATTTGCTGTTAATGTATTGGCTTTTTGTACTAAATCTTCTGCATCGTACAAAGCAAAATTGGGTATATGCTGACCTGTTTTTAGCAACTCTTGTTGTAAAGTGTTGATATGCTTTTCACCAATTGCTCTTGGTAATGTATCATGTTTTTTACACAATGCTGCAGCCATAGCTACTGCTTGCCCAATATGACCACAGGTTGCCATAACTCTGGTAGAACCAAAAGCTACATGCGATGCACTAATGATACGGCCAGCTAAAAACAAATTATTGATATTTTTGCTGTATAAACTACGATATGGAATACCATAAATTCCTTTGGAATGCCATTGATTACAACCTGATTTATCGCTGAAAACACCATCGGCAGGGTGTAAATCAATTGACCAACCACCAAAAGCAACTGCATCATCAAAAACAGTTTGTTCTACAATATCCTGTTGCTTTATAATGTAATCTCCTTCGAACCTTCTACTTTCTCTTTTACCGGGAATGGTTCCCACCCACTCTAAAGTCATGGTTTCTGCATCAGGAAAATTGCCTGAGTTTTTAATATAATTCCATACACCATACACTACTTTCCATAATTCCCATTTAATTTCTTCTGTGTCATGCACTGTATCCAATCTACCACCATATTCTATCCACCAAAGTTTACAACCATGTTCTTTTGTATTAAAATTTCGGTAACGTGGAATTTGTTTTATATCGGTTAAAGCAAAAGATGGGGGAACAAATCTTACAGGCTTTTGTGTGTCTTTGCTATAGAAATATAAAGAGTGACCAAGCAACTCACCATATTCTTTTTCTGGTGCAAATAATTCACCAAACTCTTCTTTAGACTCGGCACCCATTCTAAAACTTGCTCCAGATAAAAAACCAACAATTCCATCACCCGAAGCGTCGCAAAACAAAGGTGATTTTACAAAATACTCTACTGAGTTTTGACTACAAAAAGCAATTACTGCATCAATGGTATCTGCATCTTTTTTCTCAACGCTATACACCGCAGTATTTAGCAAAAGCTGAATATTGGGTTCTTGTTTAACTTTATCTAACAAAATGGTATCAAAAATCAAAGCATTACCCTCGGAATTGCGATACATATTTTCTACTAAAATCTCATCTACAACTCCACCTTCTCTTGCCCAACGATTGTTGTTACCCATATGAGATGTAGCACCCAATACCCACAACCTTACTTCGCTGGATGCATTACCACCTAAAACTGGTCTGTCTTGTATAAGTACCACTTTTAATCCTGCCCTTGCTGCTGTTATTGCACCACAAACACCAGATAAACCTCCACCTACAATGGTTAAATCTGTTTCTATTTCTTTTCTTTTTAAACTTCTTTTAACTGTAACTGCTTCTTTAATCATATTTAGTGAAATAATTTAATGCAAAATTTTATTGACCCCTAATTTGCACCAAAGTAGTCCTAATTCATACTTAAGTATTCCAAAAAGTGGGAAATATTTAGTGGGAACATTCCCATTAAAAGGGAACGTTCCCACTAAATATGTACATTTATTACTTTACTTATAATAAGTTTGTTAGAGCAACTTTGGGAATTGATTATTTACTGTGAGAAAAAAATCCCAATACAATACGAAATGAAATCACATCAAATAACCATAAAAGATATTGCTAAAGAACTCAACGTTTCTAAGTCAACCGTATCTAGGGTATTAACGGGTCATCCTAAAGTAAAAGCTGAAACAAGAAAACTGGTATTAGATTTTGCAGCAAAAGCAGACTATCAAAAAAACCTATTTGCTACCAGCTTGGTAACACAAAAAAGCAACCTCATTGGCATCATCGTTCCTGAATTTATGAGTTCCTTTTTCCCAAAAGTAATTGTAGGTGCACAAGACAAAATAAGCAAGGCAGGGTTCAATCTTATTATTGCCCAATCGAATGAAAGTTATGACACAGAAGTCTCCAATGCTCAGGTAATGATGGCCAATCAGGTTGATGGTTTATTGGTTTCTGTAACGAAGGAAACGAGAAATTTTGATCATTTAATGGCTTTTAAAAGAAAAGGAATTCCTATTGTTTTCTTTAATAGAATTTGTGAAGAGATGGATGTTCCCAAAGTGGTGGTTGATGATTATGATGGTTCCTTTAGAGCGGTGGAACACCTTATTAAAATTGGGAAAAAACGAATTGCACATTTGGCAGGACCTGAGAACTTATCCATAAGTAGAAGAAGATTAAATGGTTATTATGCTGCATTGCGGAAATATGAAATTCCAATAGATGAAGAATTGATTATTTCATACGACTTAACAATGGAAAAAGTAAATATTTACATGAATCATTTATTGAATTTACCCAATCCACCAGATGCATTATTTGCCATTAACGATCCAACAGCAATAGAAGCTATTCAAATTATTAAAAAAAGAGGATTGCAAATTCCTGAAGACATTGCTGTAATTGGTTTTAGTAACGACCAACTTTCTGCACTAATCGAACCATCTTTAACCACCGTTTCACAACCAGTTATAAAAATTGGAGAAACTGCTGCTGAAATGTTGTTACACTTAATTAAAACAGATATCAGCGAATGGAAAGCAATTACTAAAACATTGACGACAGAGTTAATCATCAGAAAATCTACAGTAGCCTAATATGCTCTCATTTGCTGAAAGAATGAACGTTAATCGTTCAATACTTCAGTAATACTATCGTTAATAATTGCACAGGTATCTAATAATTGTGATTCTGTAGTAATCAATGGTGGTGCAATACGCATACAATTTGCAGCAAATAAAAACCAATCGGTAATCAATCCTTTTTCAATACATTTTTGAATGATGGCATGATTGGTTTCAAAATTATCAAACTCAATGGCCATCCATAATCCAAATGAACGAATTGATTTTATTGCTTTATGCTTAATATTATTTTTAAGAATTCGTTCTTTAGTTTTTACATCATCTAATAAATGTTCATTCAACAAAAATTCAAATGCAGCTTTACCTGCAGCACATGCAACTGGATGACCACCAAAGGTTGTAATATGCCCCAACACAGGATTGTTGGTTAACGTATGCATTAAAGAATGATGTGCAATAAAAGCACCCATTGGCATACCTCCACCCAAGGCTTTTCCAAGTAATAAAATATCAGGAACAATATCAAATTGTTCAAATGCCCATAAACTGCCCGTTCGTCCAAAGCCACTTTGTATTTCATCGATAATTAACAACACACAATGTTGGTTGCATTTTTCACGTACGGCTTGTATCCATTCTTTTGATGGAGCCACAACACCAGCTTCTGCTTGTACCGCTTCCATGATTACACAGGCAACAGTACTATCAATAGCTTGTAAAGATGCATCACTTCCATAATCGTAATGATAAACTTCTGGCAAAAGTGGACGGTAAGCGTTTCTCCAATATTCATCGCCCATTACACTCAATGCTCCTTGTGTACTGCCATGATAAGATTTATTGAAAGCAATAATTTTTGTTCTTCCTGTTACTCGTTTGGCCAACTTCATTGCACCTTCTGTTGCTTCAGCACCACTATTGGTAAAATACACACAGTTCAAACTTTCAGGTAAATGATCGACCAATAATTTGGCATACGCTACTTGTGGTTGTTGAATAAATTCTCCATACACAATTAAGTGCATATACTGTTCTGCTTGTTGTTTTACAGCATCAATCACTTTACTGTTTGAATGCCCAATATTGGCTACACTAAATCCAGAAATACCATCAATGTATTCTTTGCCATCTGCCCCATACAAATAAATGCCTTCTGCCTTCACCATTTCTATTCCAATGGGTGCTGGAGAAGTTTGAGCAACATGAGCAAGAAAAAGTTGACGAGTATTCATGTGGCAAAGATGAAAGATTTTTATTTCACATAAAACCACACAGTGATTTAATATAGAAAACACAAAGGCAGAAAAAATTCTTTTGTTTTGGTGTTAAATAATTAATTCAATGTAAGTTGTTTTAAATCCAATAAGCCGTTTGTTGAATAAATAATAAAAAGCTATGAATGGAGTACTTCTATTACGCTTAGAATAAAGTTGCCCAAAAACCTGACATATATTCTTAAGTTGATAACAAAAATTATTTTCTCAGTACTTCTTTCACATAGAATTTACATTCACGTGTTAAGCCACATTCATTACATTTTGGACTACGAGCTGTACAGGTATAACGGCCATGTAAAATAAGCCAATGATGTGCTTTATGCACCAGTTCGGATGGTATATTTTTAATCAGTTCTTTTTCTACTGCCAATGGTGTTGTTGCAGTTGCAGGCACCAAACCCAATCGTTTGCTTACTCTGTTTACATGTGTATCAACCGCCATATTGGGTTGTGCATCTATAACGCTAGTAATTACATTGGCTGTTTTTCGCCCAACACCTGGCAATTGCACCAATTCATCAACTGTCATGGGTACTTCGCCATTAAATTTATCCAATAACATATTGGCCATGCCAATTAAATGTTTGGTTTTATTGTTGGGATAAGATATACTTTTAATTAATGGAAACAACTCATCGAAAGTAGCTTTTGCCATTTCTTTGGGAGTTGGATAAACATTGAAGATAGCAGGTGTGGTAAGGTTTACACGTTTATCGGTACACTGAGCCGATAAAATTACGGCTACTAATAGTTGATAAGGATTATCGTACAATAATTCTGTTTCGGCAACAGGAACATGCTCTTCGAAGTAGTCAATAACAAACCGGTATCTTTCTTTCTTTGTCATAGTTTTTTATAACGTAGAAATAAAGATACCGGTTCAAATTAATTTTTGTGGTTAACAACTAAAATTTACTAAATGTGCGTAGCTGCTTCTGTAGTTTTTGCATAGTTTAAAATAGCATTTACACTGCTGGTTCTGGGCGATTTAAGGTTAAGAGAACTTAATTGCTGAATAGTTCTTTTAAGCATCTTTAATTCGTCCTGTAATTCCCAATCAATTTGTAAAGCTTCTTCTATGGCAATAACTACTTCTTTTGAAGCTTCCCCATACAAATATTGCATGAGTACTTCTTGCTTAAATTTTTGCATAAATACAATGTAGTGCGTGAAATAATCCGATTTCCGAAACAACACTATTAAAACGGCAAGCTATAAATTATATTGTTTGTGTTATTTTTTTGTTGCCAAAGTATCTTCAATAATATATACGTCTTCACCCTCTTTTTTAAGCATATACCGTTCACGTGCAAATTTCTCTATTGCAGCCGGATTGTTTTGAAAATCAGTGAGTTCTTGTTTGGCTTTTTCAATTTCGTGTAGGTAATAGGTCTTTTTTTCTTTTAAAGAACTGAGCTCTTTTCTTTTTTCTACAGTGGCAAAAAAATCTTTCGAATCAAAAAAAAGCATCCATACCAAAAAGAAGCCAATGGCTAAAAGGTATTTATTGGTAATAATGGCGGTTATATTTTTCATGTACTTTTTTTATTGTGCTCTTTTAACATTGTGGGCTGTCATCCTGAGCCTGTCGAAGGACAATCCCTAACGCAATTCTACTCATTTTAAAAGTAAAGTAAAAACTAAAATTGGTTTTGGCAAATTGATTTCTATTAACAGCTGTTATTAAAGTTGCCAATACATAAAAAACCACCTTATATAATTTGATTTATTTGGGGCTATCGGCTATTGTGCATTTCTAAACACCGGTAATTTGGCTTTACGCTTGTAGTGCCTTTTTGCAAAGGCAGCTACCGCTTCAATCCAAAGCCCTTAGACTGAGGAATAATATTATGTAGAAGGATAGCATATACTCATTCATTTTTTATCTTGTAACAAAAATCCTGTAACATTTTAAAATGTTACGAAAAATTTGTTACACACAACTAATTGAAAATCAATATATTTTTTAGTTAAAATTGTGTAACATTAGATTATAGCAATGTTACCTAATATTAGTGTACGGCTCATTAAAAGAACTTATGCTTTTTGCGTTAGGGATTGCAATGGAAAGCTTCCCGATAAAATCGGGAGCTTGGAATGAAAAGCCCGACCCGTTTCCGACGGGTAACGCCACAATTTTTATGCTTTTCAATGGTGTTGTAGTAATATGTATACCTGCATTAACACAATGAAAAAAGCCCTGCAGTTTTGCAGGGCTCTTAAAAAATATTCCTAAATATTACTTACCAAATTTTAAACCCTTAGGAAAAGTACCTGTACTGCCTAAAGCTTCTTCAATACGAATCAATTGATTGTATTTAGCAATTCTATCTGTACGAGAAGCACTACCTGTTTTAATTTGACCACAGTTTAATGCAACTGCTAAATCGGCAATTGTAGTATCTTCTGTTTCACCACTTCTATGGCTCATAATGGTGTTGTAACCTGCATGTTGAGCCATGGTTACAGCATTAATGGTTTCAGTTAAAGAACCAATTTGGTTTACTTTAACCAACAATGCATTGGCAATATTTTTATCGATACCAGTTTTTAAACGGGTAACATTGGTAACAAATAAATCGTCACCTACCAATTGGCATTTGCTTCCAACGGTATCTGTTAAATTTTTCCAGCCAGCCCAATCGTCTTCTGCCATACCATCTTCGATAGATACAATTGGATATTTTTTTACCCAACTTTCCCAAAATTTAACCAACTCATCACTTGATACGATTTTTCCACTGCTTTTGTGGAATACATATTTTTTCTTCTTGGCATCCCAAAGCTCACTGTTGGCTGCATCCATAGCAATCGCAACTTGGCTACCAATTTTATAACCTGTTGCAGTAATGGCTTCTAATACGGTTTCAATAGCCTCTTCATTGCTTTGAATGTTTGGTGCAAATCCACCTTCGTCACCTACATTGGTGCTATAGCCTTTTTTCTTTAAAACACCTTTTAAAGTGTGAAAAATTTCAGTACCCCAACGTAAACCTTCACTAAAAGAAGGAGCACCCACCGGCATAATCATAAATTCTTGAAAATCTATTTTATTATCGGCATGTGCACCACCATTTAAAATGTTCATCATGGGTACAGGCAATGTTCTTGCATTGGTACCACCAATGTAACGATACAATGGTAAACCAGCTTCTTCAGCAGCAGCTTTTGCTACAGCCAAACTCACTGCTAAAATTGCATTAGCACCCAATTTGCTTTTGTTAGGTGTGCCATCTAAATCAATCATTACCTGGTCTATTGCAGCTTGTTGTGCTACATCGTAACCAACCAATGCTTTAGCTATAGAATCGTTTACGTTTTTTACTGCTTTTAATACCCCTTTACCTACATATTTTTTCTTGTCGTTGTCACGTAATTCAGCTGCTTCGTGAATACCAGTACTTGCACCACTTGGCACAGCTGCACGGCCAAAATAACCATCGTCGGTTAATACATCTACTTCTACTGTTGGGTTGCCACGACTGTCTAATATTTGACGAGCATGGACTTCGATAATGTAACTCATGTTTGCTTGCTTTTGTATTTAATAGTTTATAAAATAATTGGTTGCTATTTATATTGTTTTGCGTTGCAAAAGTGCGTTTTATATGCTAATTAATCGATGCTATTCATCATGTTTTTGTGTTAACTTACTGTTGCCGAAGTTAATGATCTGAAAACTTCCTCTAAACTTTGACCTTTTTGCAAATTTTCTAATTTGTCATCCGCCACAATTTGCCCTTTGTTGATAATGATAATTCTATCGCAAATGGCTTCTACTTCTTGTAAAATGTGGCTTGAAAAAAGAACCGTTTTATTTTTTCCTTGCTCTTTGATTACGTTTCTTATTTCTACAATTTGATTGGGATCTAACCCACTGGTAGGCTCATCTAAAATTAGTACTTCTGGGTTGTGAATTAATGCAGCTGCCAGACCAACACGTTGTTTATAACCCTTAGACAATTGACCAATTTTTTTATGTTGCTCAACCTGTAAACCGGTAAGTTCTATTGCATTTGAAATTTGAAATTTGAAATTTGAAATTTGGTGAACGCCTGCAATGAACTTCAAGTATTCTTTTACATACATATCGTAGTATAAAGCATTGCTTTCGGGTAAGTAACCCACTTTTTGTTTTACAGCAATAGGGTTTTGTTGTACATCGATACCGCTAACCAACGCTTTGCCAGCAGAAGCTGTAAGATAACCTGTTAAAATTTTCATGGTAGTGCTTTTACCTGCACCATTGGGCCCTAAAAAACCTACAATTTCTCCTTGTTGAATATTGAAAGAAATATCATTAACGGCTTTTTGTGCCCCATAAACCTTAGATAAATTTTCTATTACAATTGACATGTAGATAACTAATAATTTAGGCACCTGATAAAAACATGGGTACCAATGATGCAATGATAATAAGCAACAATACAGCATACATGCCTGCAGTAAATACATTGTAAATACGCATCATGGTTTTTTTTGAGCCACTGTCTTCCATTTCCTGGTCTTCTTCCCCGTACCATTTAAAAATGGAATAAACCAATCCCTGGAAGCCTTCTAATTGCTTATTAAACAAAAAAGACAACAGAATTTTAACACCAATTACTGCACTTAACAGTAACCAGAGGTAGTGATAATATGAGGCAATTAATTTGACTAACATAGTTTCCGCTCAACGCCTTTACCAAATCTGTCTTTAATCAGTCTAATTTGCTAAATGCACTTATAAAAAATACATTTTGAGGCACTAAGTTGATGAAAAAAAACGCAACTGCAAAATAGCATGTTTAACTGCCCATTTTATACTCATTTTTTAAGGCATAATAGCCAAACAAGCCAAGCCCAATTGCAATGGGTGTAAATATGGTAATAATGATGATCCACGGCATGGGTTTATTAATATCTGACTCTCCATTGGGCTTAATATTGTGAATAGCAGCCTGAGCCAATAAAACAATTGCAGCAATAGCAATGAGTATCCAAACAATACCTAAATATTTTTTTATAAGGTTCATATGTTTAATTTTTAAGGATGAATGTATTCGTTGGTTTCATCGGTTACAACTTCATCTTCTTTATTGGTTAGGTAGAGTAATCCAATGATGAAACAAATAGCAGCCACACCAATTGGATACCACAATCCACTTAAATAATTACTACCAGATGTTACTGTAATTAAGGTAGCAATAAATGGAACCAACCCACCAAAAACACCATTACCAATATGGTAAGGTAAACTCATACTAGTATAACGAATTTGTATTGGGAATAACTCCACTAAAAATGCTGCAATTGGTCCATATACCATGGTTACAAAAAACACCAACACGAAAACCAATCCAATCAATTTCCATTGATAACTATCGTCTAGTACCAAACTTTTTTTCGATTCTATCAACTTAATATTATCGGGCTTTGCAGTTTCTTGTGAATATTTATCTGTTTGTGCCAATTTGCTTCCATCAGTATAAACAGCAGTGGTTGTTTTAATGACCAAAGAGTCTGTAGGTTTATCTG
>CALRLF020000071.1:0-22930 GCA_943368475.1 Allobosea thiooxidans | reverse complement strand
CTTTTTCGAAAAGCAGTTTGTAGAAGAACAAAATCATTACCAATACCAGCATGGTTTCTTTTGCAAAAACGCCCAGCATTGCTGGAATAAGGTAGAAAAAATATTTTCTCTTGGTTGGAAATAATAGATAAACAGCAAACGATGCAACTATACAAAAAGTTGAAAGTACATCGGATCGGGCAATAATATAATTAAGGGTTTCGGCATTGGCTGTATGTATTGCAAACCAGCCTGCAGCAAGTATTGCAGCATAGCCCATCCATTTTTGTTGAAGGGTATTTGACAACAGTTTTTTATATACAAAAAACAAAAGCACACATAATAAAATGTGCCATAAAAAAGTAGATAAATGAAAGTAAAATGGTTTAAGTCCCCCAGCTAGCCAATAATCAATTGCCAATGTTGTGGTAACAACTGGCCTTAACCCCCAATGTGCTGGAGATGCACTAAACATTTGAGGATTGGTAAAAAACTCTGGAATATTACTCAGCTTTCGAATATGTACATTATTTACAATGGTATGCGAATCATCGAAATGAAAATCGTTATTAAAATGATTGGAATAAGCACCCATTAATATCACAAAAAAAAGAAGCCCTACAAAAAGGATCTTTCGATTATCAGCTTTCATACAAAAAAAGTTTACTATTTTATTTTACTTGTATTGGTTTCTTTGATTTGTTCTTTTAACAATGCCATTTCTTGCGTAAGCTTAGTAATACTTTTTTGCTGTTTTGAATTTACAATAGACAAGTGCAGCAAATAAATAAGTATAAAAAAAATAAAGCCTGTAAACACAAAATTAGCAGGTTCATATACTCCAAATAGCTTTGATACTATATCGAGTCCTTCTCGCCAAAAAGAGAATATTGCCAAAAAAGCAGTAATCAATATCCATACAATAGCATATTCTTCACGCAGCTTTGCTTTTACAATTAACCTTGCTATAAATGCAAGAAAAAGCAGGTTGGTAAAAATTACAATGATTTGAATTTTGGCCATAATTTATTTTCTAATAAATGAAAAAAACATTGCAATACTCACTTTCACGATGTAATATAATTGAGAAAAGTATCGAATAGAAGATTTTCCGCCTTGCCTTTCTTTCATAATTACAGGCGTTTCATGAACGCTCAAACCCGATTTTGCAAAAACTACAATTGATTCAGGCTCTGGATATTCATCAGGATAATATTGTACAGCCAATTCAATTGCTTTTCTGTCGAACAAACGAAAACCAGAAGTACTATCATAAATATGTATACCAGTAAAAAATTTATTTAACCAGTGAAAATAACTAATGCCCCAGCGTCTTATGATAGAAGATTGAAAACCTTGTTTAACTAAAAACCTGGAACCAATTACAACATTTGCTTTTGTGTTTTGCCAATACTGTAAAAGTTTGTTTAGTTCGGCTGGTGGATGTTGCCCATCGCCATCCATTTGTACAGCTATATCAAAATTATTTTCTAAGGCATATTTATAGCCAGTTTGCATGGCTCCTCCAATGCCCAGATTTACAGGCAAATTAATCACTACAACCGAAAATTTTGCAGCAATTAATGCAGTATTATCTCTTGAACAATCGTTAATTACTGCAACCGTTAGCTCAAAAGTATTTGGCACAACCAATTGCACCAATTCATTTAATAGAGAAGCTATTGAATCTTCTTCATTAAAGCAGGGTATGATAATAAGTAGTTTGGTAACCATAAAATGCTATATGGCATACAAATAAAAGCAAACAAATGCAAAAAAGTATTTTTGAGATCAAATTACTAAATTTATATATCTTCTTTAAAAGCATTTAGAGGTTCATAATTCATATACTCAATGAACCTTGGTTGGGTAAAACTGTTTAGGCTGCTATCGTAACAATCTATTTATATTTAATTACAAATGGTATCAATTGTATTTTCCAAGCTTTTTTTAACACTGCATAAGGTAGAATAATGTGACCATTTTCGTTCTAAAAAAAATTTATATCACTTTTAGAAAGCTCCTGCTCATTATTAACTATACAAGCAATCAACCTGGTATCGATATACTGATTAAATTTTTCTACTTTTCGGTATTCAAAACACAGTTATTCAGTGCAAGTACTTTTGTTTCAAAATCTTAAACCGACGGTTTTTCAATTTATAAATATTCAATAGTTTGCTCCAATCCTACATTTAAATACCCAGAAAGTTAATATCAATAGTCCACTCATTGTGCAAATCTGTTTCCTAATTTCAACTTTATAAACTAACGAATATTTATGCCAATATTTCTTAAGGTGTTTTTCATTAAGGTTTCCAAGTTCGTTAGATGCGATTAACGGAATAAATTCTGGAATTTTGCTCAATTACAATTCAACTTTACAAAGCGTGAACAAGAATCTTATGTTTATTTGTTTGGATGTTACTCGAACTATGCATTTATATTTATGACTACTATTTAGAATACAATTTCTATTACTATCTAGTTTTAAAAAAAGAGAACGTTACCGTTTAATAGGCTGTATCTTCCAGTAGGTTAATGAACGCCACAACCACTCGAAAGGACCAAACCTAAAATACTTCAACCAAAGGTGGCTCCATACAATTTCCAGTAACCAGGTAGCAGCAACTACATAATAAATTTGGTAAAACTGTAGTTTGCCAAACATGCCAAAACCTACTCCATAAAAAAATAAACCTACCAATAAAGACTGCATGAGGTAATTGGTAAATGCCATTTGCCCAACTGGACGCATGATGGCAAACAGCCACTTGAATAACCCTGATTTATACAACAGCATTATTAACCCAAAAACACCCACCGAACGAAAAGTTCGGGTTACTTCATACAATTCGAAAGGCACTTTTTTCATCAACTCATAATTATTGAAATTCAAATCAATTTGTGGTTTTAGTTTAAACCAAGTAAGTAACAATCCACCTGCAATGCCAACAATAAATAATAGCCAGTAGTACTTAACTGATGCTGTACCCAAAAGCAACCCATTCTTATAAAAAGCCATGCCTATAAACATAAAAATTAACACATCCCATAAACCATCGTATGTGTATTGCACTTCGCCATGATAACTTCTTTCACTTTGGTATTCATAAAAGTCGGCATAACTACCCCTTACTTTTCTAATACTTTTTTCCATTCTTTTTTTCTTGGCTTCTATCGTTGATCTTTCTTTAAAGCCAGTCATAGCAGTAACTTTTGCTTTTTCATCATCCGTCAGTTTTATTTTACTGGTATCTTTTTTGGCCAGCTTTTCTCCTTGAAGAATATTTTTTCTTTCTCGGTAGTGCGATACATTATCTCTTACCGTTTGCAAACACAAACAAACAACTGCAGCAATAATTAAATTTTTTGGTGATAGTTTTCGGAAGGTAAAAATTAACAACCCACAAATGGCATATTGAAACAAAATATCCCAAAACCATAGCAATACAAATGCATTGAATAAGCCAAACAGTAACAACCATAACTGCCTGCGTACAAAATATTCCAGCGGCATTACACCTTCGGTATTTTTTTCTTTTCGACTAATAAATAAAATAATACCAGCACCAAATAAGGTAGAAAACAAAGCCCGTTGAGTACCGGCTACCGTCATTTCGATATAGTACCAGGCCTTAAAATTCATGGTTCCCTGATAATTACCTAAGACCGATAAATCGCCATAACACAAAGGTTCGGGCAGGCCAAAGCCAGGAATATTCATAAGCAAAATGCCTAAAATGGCTATTCCACGCAAACTATCTAAAATGGTAATTCTTTCCTGTTCGGTTACAGGATTGGTTAACGTGTTGATGGGCTCAATATGCATAAAAGCAACGGTAGGGTTTAGGAAATAATTTAAGTATTTTTTCAATTAATGCAATTAAAAAAAACGATTTACGTATAAACTTATTCTTTACAATTGAGAATTGCAAGTATTAGGCGAAAAATGTGCAGGGGTTTAAAAAACCGAATTTGTATTGAAATAAATAATTGTAAGAAGAAATATTTTTAAATAATTCAGAAGATTATTTATCGAAATGTTTTACTGGCTGCTGTTAGCTTGTATTTTTCTGGTTTGGTACTGGTGCGTTCAATTATTTTTCTGGCTTCCAAATCAAGCTTTACCGTTTCTCCATACCATTGTACCCCACCTTCAAATATGTCTTTGATATTGTTGTATAATTGTTCCATCAACTCGGTATGGGTAAGTTGATTGTTGGCAAGTATGGCCAATATATTTTCTCTTACAAGATTGTATTTCTTCAGGGCAATTTTTTTATTCACTTTGCCTGGTTGTGGATGTAATGTTTGAATTTGTTCATCTTTCATAAAGCTGTTTTATTATTCTTTATTGAACTCACCAATCGAAAAAATTTAAACTCGTAATGAACCCCTGAAGCCTCTTGCTGCATAATAAGATTGTGCTCCATTGTGATAAACAAAAACAGCACCATAACGAAAATCTGCAAAGAGAGCACCGCCCAATTTTCTAATTTCAGTAGGGGTTTTTATCCAGCTCGATGTTTTTGCATCAAAATTTCCCAATTGTTGCAAAGCTCTGTATTCAGCTTCTGTTAAAAGCTCTATACCCATGGCAGCAGCCATATCTACAGCATTGTTTGCTGGCTTAAATTCTTTTCTCGATTCCAGGCCTTCACGATCGTAACAAACACTTCTTCGACCAGCAGGGCTTTCGGCTGAACAATCAAAAAAAATATACTCATCTGCTTTTACATCATAGCCAATAATGTCTGGTTCACCACCAGTTATTTGCATTTCATTCAACGACCATAATTTATGAGCATTGGCTTCCAGCTTTGCACAAATTGTAGTCCATTTAAAACCTTTATGGCGTTTCATATTTTTTTCAAACCGATCTTTTAAAATGCTTAAAAGTTCTTTTTGTTGTTGGGCAGTTAATTCTTGTTTATGTTTTTTAGGCATAACGGTACATTATAATTTATTGAGCAATACAAATAAAAAGAACGCAGCTATTTGCCAGAAAAATCATTTGCTGGCAACCAACCTTACCTCAGCACCATTTGCCTATCAGCATCTAAACGTAACATAATAAAAATAAGCACTGTAAAAGTTAATAATGAAGAACCTCCGTAACTAATTAATGGTAATGGAATACCAATAATGGGGAATAAGCCAATAGTCATACATACATTTACAGTAATATGAAAAAATAAAATGCTTGCAACACTGTAAGCATAAACCCTGCTAAATGTACTTCGCTGACGCTCTGCTATGTGTACAATTCTAAACAACAAAAACATGTACAGCAATAAAAATATCAAACAGCCCACCAACCCAAATGCTTCACCTAAGGAAGTGAATATAAAGTCTGAATGTTGTTCAGGCACATACTTACCACGGGTTTGTGTACCTTTTAAAAATCCTTTACCCAATACGCCACCCGACCCTATTGCAATTTTACTTTGACGTACATTGTAGTCATCGGGCTTTTTCTGCAACTTTTTAGGATTGCTGGAAACGTGTTTATTTTGGGTACAATCGTACTCTTTACCCACCATACTGTAAATACGGGTGCTTTGATAACATTCGAAAGCATTATTAAAAATATAAGGCACTGCAAAACGTTGTGCACCCACACAAACTGCCCAAATGGTAATGACAATGGTGAGCAATTTTTTTTGTCGTTTTATTTGCCTTCTTAAAGCATAAATAGTTAATGCAGCCAATGCTGTAAGTATCATAGCCAGTGTATTTGGCTCTAACAACAATGTGGCAACTACTAAAACTGCGAAAGAAAATCCTATAATCAGTAATCCTGGGGGCAACCCTTCTCTATACATTACAATAAAGAAACTTAAATACACCAAAGCCAAGCCCAGTTCGTGTTGTGCTACAGACAATACAGCTGGAAACAATGCAATTGCACCTGCAATAATTTGAGATTTAATCTTTGTAAAATCGGTTTCTTGCCGTGATAAAAATTTTGCCAACGCTAAGGATACAAATATCTTACACAGCTCTGCTGCCTGAAGATTGAAGCCACCACCCAACGGAATCCAGCTTTTACTACCTTTTACATCTTTGGCTAAAAAAAATGTAGCAAACATTAATAATATGCCAAACGCATAAAAAAGATTGGCAAAAGCAGTAAATAATTTACTATCGCTTAATAAAATAAATGTGGCAAATACAATGCACACTCCAGTAAAAATAGCCTGCTTGCTGTAATTAGTTTTACCTCCTAAAAAGCTTTGCAAAACATCTACACCTGGTTTATATTCTACCATGAAAATACAGAGTATACCAATGGCTACCAGTATGGCATATAACCAAACTACAACAGGATCTATGCCTTGCGAATTTTTATGACTGGTTCTGCTCATGGTTTAATAGGGTCTTTCTTTTTCTTCTTGTCGTCTGGTGTAAGTATTGGTGATTTTGTTGGAGCAGTTTTATCATCATCTCCTTTTTTCCCTGGCTCTGCTTCGGGGTCAAAAGTTGTTTTTATGTTGTTGGTACTATCGGCTTCTGCATCTTGTTTATCTTCTATTTCTTTTTCTCTTTCTCTTTCTCTTTCTCTTGCCAATCGAATAGAGTCTTTTCTATAATACCATTGTTTTATAGCCGATGGAATTAAATCAACTTTCGAGAACTCTTCTACCCTTTTTTCATTCTCTTTTGTAAGTGTATCGTTCAAATATTTTTCTATCATGTAAGCAGCAACAGGACCAGCCCATGTACCTCCATAACCAGAGTTTTCGACAACCACAGCCACTGCAATTGTGGGATTATCTTTTGGTGCAAATGCAGTAAATACGGCATGGTTTTTACCATGTGGATTTTGTGCTGTACCTGTTTTAGCACAATAACTAATACCAGGAATTTTAATTCGTGCAGCTGTACCATAAATGGTTACATCTTCCATACCATCGTGAATTGCCTGATAGGCACTATCTGCAATATGGGTTACTTCATGCTTGTTCCTAAACTTAGTCATGTACACCGTATCTTCTTCATTTTCATTTTCAATACTGTCTACAAAATGTGGTGTATAATAATATCCTTTATTGGCAATGATACACATAAGGTTGGCCAATTGTAAAGGGGTTGCTGTCATTCTATCTTGACCAATACCCAATGTCAGAATATTACAACTGTTCCAACGTGCAAAACCTCCAAAATCTTTATTGTATCGTCCGGTATCAGGAATACTGGCTTTTACTTCCCCTGGTAAATCAACCCCCACTGTTCTGCCCAAACCAAATGCATTCATGTATTGCTTCCATTTAATATACCCTTGTTGTGGGTTGGCATAACTGGGATTATCTACAGCCATCCGAAATATATGCGTAAAATAAGAGTTACAAGAGTTGGCCAATGCAAGCCTTAAGTTAGATGCATGCCCACCACCAGCATGCGTACAACGCACAGCTTTACCACAATTTACATAAGCACCACCACAACCAAATCCATAAGAAGGATTGATTAAGCCTTCATCTAATGCAACCAATCCTCCCAAGGGTTTAAAAGTTGAACCCGGAGGATATTGACCTTTTATAGCTCTGTTTAGTAAAGGACGAGCAGTATCTAATAACATTCGTCCAAAGTTTTTTCTTCTTTCAGATCCTGTTAAAGAATTGGGATTATAACTGGGGCTGCTCACCATTGCAATGATGCTGCCTGTTTTAGGATTAATGGCAACTGCACTACCTATTTTATGTTGCAATAATTTTTCGGCTAATTGCTGTACTTCAATATCTATGCTGGTATACAGGTTACGTCCTGCTACTGGCATCGTATCAAATAAGCCGTTTTCATAACTACCTTGAATACGGCTTTTATTATCTCTTATATAACGTTTAATACCACGTTGCCCCATCAGCACTTTTTCATAAGTTCTTTCCAACCCGTTTAAACCAGTATAATCACCCATTTCATACCCTTCTTCTTTATGCTTACGCAAAAACGAAGTATCGACTTCTCCAATATAACCCAATACTGCTGCTGCTGTATTATAAGGATAACTTCTTACACTTCTTTCCTGCAAAACAAAGCCAGGAAACTTGTACATGTTTTCATTTAACTTAGAATACATTTCTTGAGTTAAGAGTGCTTCAAAAACACTTGGCTTCACCGCAGTATTTTTAAACTTTGCATCGAGAATTCTTTTTTTGTACTCTGCTGTATCAATTTTTAATAAATGACATAAGGCAAATGTATCTACACCCTTGGCTTCAGAAGGAGTAACCACCAAATCGAACATGGTAGTGTTTTCTAAAATGGCCCTTTTCTTTTTATCGAAAATGATGCCCCTATCGGGGTATACCACTTTGCGATAAATGGCATTGCTTTCGGCCATTATTTTATACTTAGAAGAAAATACCTGAATATTAATGAGCTGACCAGTAATTATTACAAAAACCACTACAAATAATATTTGTATTATCCTGCTCCTGCTTTGATTGTAAACCGACATATATGTAAATACGAAGTAAGAAGTGTGAAGTACTAAGTAGTTACGCAAAATTGAAGATTGTAAGTGGTTGAAACAATAATGTTTTGCTAAAAAGTTATTCATACCTGTTAACAAGCCTAATAGTTAGAAACCGAATATCTTTTAAGTTGAAAAACTAACAGTTGTTTTTAAAAAAAATCATTCGATTGCGTAACAAAAAAAGTCTTCAATACTTGCCACAATTTCATTTTACTGTATTTTCACGGCTCAATTTAAAAGAGCAACCGATAATATTATGGCAGAAGTTATTTTAATGCCCCGTTTAAGCGATACAATGACCGAAGGTGTTATTGCAGCATGGCATAAAAAAGTGGGTGATACAGTTAATAAAGGTGATGTTTTAACAGAGATTGAAACTGATAAAGCTACTATGGAATTAGAGAGCTATCAGCAAGGTGTTTTGTTACATATTGGAACACCAAATGGTGGTAAACTACAGGTAAACGATTTATTGGCAATTATAGGTAAAGCTGGAGAAGACGTAACTGCACTGGTTGCACAACACAGTGGTGCTGCAGTGCATGTAGAAGCTCCTAAAGCAGAAGTTGAAGTTGCTGCTAACATTGCTGAAGAACCAAAAGCTGCTGCCACTAGTACAATTGATGTTAGTGCAATGGAGGAAGTGGTTTTAATGCCTCGTTTAAGTGATACCATGACGGAAGGGGTTATTGCCAGTTGGCAAAAAAATGTTGGTGATGTTGTAAAGAAAGGTGAGGTATTGGCCGATATTGAAACTGATAAAGCTACCATGGAACTAGAAAGTTATAAAGATGGAGTTCTATTGTATCAGGGAGCAAAAGCTGGCGAAAAAATACAAGTAAATGATTTGTTGTGTATTATAGGTAAAGAAGGGTTGGATGTGAATGCAATTGTTGCAGCTGTTAAAGGTGGTAGTGGTACAAGTACAGAAAGTTCGAAGCCAGAGAGTTCAAAGCCAGAAAGCCCGAAAGTTGAAGTAGCTCAAACACAAGCCGCTGCTCCTGCACCTGTTGCAACACAAGCAGTGGTGAATGAAGGAAGAATTTTTGCTTCTCCACTGGCTAAAAAATTAGCTGCCGACAAAGGGATTGACTTAAAATATGTAAAAGGCACAGGTGATGGTGGAAGAATTACCAGAACTGATGTAGAAGCTTATACACCAAGTGCAGTAACTACTGTTGCTGCTCCTGCTGTTGCTGCCAGTGAGCCTACAAAAGCTACTTCACCAGCCCCTGTATATGCTACAGGAACAGTAAGTTTTGATGAAGTACCTGTAAGCCAAATGCGTAAAACCATTGCACGCAGGTTAAGTGAAAGTTTATTTACTGCTCCACATTTTTACTTAACCATGAGCATTGATATGGATGCTGCAGTTGCTGCACGTACCCGTTTAAATGCAGATGGTAAAACAAAAATCAGCTTTAACGACATGGTGTTAAAAGCAACTGCTGTTGCATTAAAACAACATCCTAAAGTAAATAGCAGTTGGTTGGGCGATAAAATACGCTACAACCACCATGTAAATATTGGCGTTGCTGTTGCTGTAGATGAAGGATTATTGGTTCCAGTTGTACGTTTTGCCGATTCTTTGAGCTTAACACAAATCGCAGCTCAAGTTAAAGATTATGCTCAAAAAGCAAAAGATAAAAAATTACAGCCATCTGATTGGGAGGGCAGCACATTTACCATTTCTAACTTAGGTATGTTTGGTATCGATCAGTTTACAGCCATCATTAACCCACCAGATGCTTGTATTTTAGCTGTTGGTGGAATTTCACAAGTGCCTGTAGTTAAAAACGGTGCGGTTGTACCTGGAAATGTTATGAAAGTTACCCTAAGTTGCGACCATAGAGTAGTGGATGGAGCAACAGGAGCAGCTTTTTTACAAACATTAAAAAGTTTGTTAGAAGAACCGCTAAGAATGATATTATAAACAATCTGCTGTATAAGTTAAAGCCTGCAATATTGTCTATTGCAGGCTTTTTTTATTGAGAACTTTAATGCTTAATATCCTATAAAAAAGAGGCCTGCCCTAAAAAGAGCTGGCCGTTGCTAACCTATGAAAAACACCGAGTTAAATAAGGTGAATAATATGTAAACTATTGTTTAGGTCGTTGTTGTTTTCTTTGTTCTAATCGCTTTTGTAACTCTTTTTTTAATTCTGCTCTAAATTCTCCTTCTGCTTTAAACACCAAGTTTACCCGAGCATCATCATTCAAAATCTTTTTAAATTCTGGTTTAAATTTCTTTTTAATCGCCAATGCTTCTTCTTGAAATTTCAGCTCATCTTCTCTGTTGGCTTGTTTAACTTTTTTCAGCTCTTCGAAATAGCTGTTATAAGTTGGCCAAAACTTTTGAGCTTCTTCCGCTGTGAGTTTTAAAACCTGTGTTATATAGGCTACTTTGAGTGCTTCAATTCGTTCTGCACGTTGTTGTGGTTGTGCAAAACTTATTGTTGTTATAGTAACAAAGATGACAAAAAATAAAATTCTTTTCATGGTAATTGTGTTGTTAAATGTCTTTATTAGAACTTTCAGCCGTTTCGGGTTGTTCATTTAAATATTGTTTTAGCTCATCGGTGGTAGTGCCTTCAAATAATCCTGCTGCTTCGTGTTCTTCAATTATAAAATTACTAGTGCTCACATCCGAATGAGGTTGACTTTCTAAATAGTTGTTTATTTCATCATCTGTAGCTTTTGCTACTTCTTTCTCTAAAATAAAGTGTGTATTTTTATTATTCATGTATTTTATAGCCCCAAATCCTAAAACACCCATCATTATTGCGGCTACGCTATAATTAAACCACTTTCTTGCAGCTTTGAATGATATTACTTTTGCAGGTTTCTGAATTTTATTTGCAAAACTATTTTGCTCAAAATAATTATCAGGAATAGCATATACATTCTGCTTATTCAATGCAGTTAAGAATGGAGAAATTTCATTTAATTCAGCATAAACTTCATTTTCTGATATTTCTTTTGTACTTGCTTTTGCATTGATTTTTTCAGCCAATTCTGTAAAATATCCGTTTGGGGCAATGTAAGGATTCTGTTTAGCCTTTTCTAATAGTTCTACCTGTTTAATATGAGCTAAAATTGCACCAGCCAGATTATTGAAATAATCAGGTGGAGTGATAAAAGTTTGGTGTTTATCGAAGTTAGCAACGACCGGTGAAATTTCTTTTAACTCAAGTAATATGTGATTAGCGATTTTCATTTCAGTAGAATAGACAATTATTTAAACTGAGGGTTTAACGATTTAATATAAAATCTTCGATTTTTTTAGCTGCATGATGATAGCTTGCTTTTAATGCACCTTCGCTTGTTTCTAAAACCTTGCTCATTTCTTCGTAAGGCATTTCGTCGTAATAACGTAAATTAAAAACAATTCTTTGTTTTTCTGGTAGGTGCTGAATGGCCAATTGTAACTTCCATTCTAACCGATTGGCGTCAAAATTACCTTCGGCTTTTATTTTATTGCTTAATCCTTCTTCTACATCTGAGAAGCTAATAGATGATTTTCTTTTTTGTTGTTCCAAGAATGTTAGGCATTCATTGGTGGCAATTCTATATAACCAAGTATACAACTGGCTATCTTCTCTAAAATTATCCAGCCCTTTCCATACTTTAATAAACATATTTTGCAAAACATCGTTTGCATCGTCATGTGTAACTACTATTCGGCGTATATGCCAATATAATTTTTCTTGGTATTTCTTAATGATAGCTGTAAAAGCCCTGTCTCTAAAAGCTGGCTGCTTAAATTCGGTTAATAAAAGTACATCATCTTGCTGCATGCAGTTGTATTTAATTGCAGGGGTAAGATATGTATTATTTAGAAAGGTTTAATAAGAGCGTCCAATTGTATCACAAACTGCTTTTAATAAAGATGTAACATCGTGGCTGTCTTGGGCTTTTTCCCACATCATTACGCCGCCAGCTGTATTTTTTGCTAACATGGCTTTTCGTTTTGCTGTTGGCTGACCATTGTAATAGATTTTGTAATTGGTATAACCTCCTGCAGTTACTACTGCACTATCTGATTGAGCACTTCCCCCTTGTCCTAAAATACCACTGTAAGTAAGTATGGTTCCAGTTTGTGTTATGCCACTTGGTCGTCCATAAGCAGGGATACCTAAAACTACTTTACTTGCTGGAATACCTCTGGTTGTTATCCAGTAATTTAAACAAACCTGAGATAAGGCATAATCGCTGTGGTGTTTGTAAGCAACAGTGGTATTAAAATCGTCGTAGGCCATGATGTTAAAAAAATCTACATAATTACCTGTCCACAATGTACTGCTAATAGCATTTGTGTAAGAACCAACATATTTACCAGATGTAAGGGCTGTTGTTAAATAGTATTTAGAACCTAAATGGCAGCTATCACTCAACTCTTTCATTAAAGCTGTATAAGTAACATCAGTTCCATCGCTGGTTGACGGAAATTCCCAATCTACATCTACACCATCTAATCCATAATTTCTTACAATATCCATAACCTGTTTAATGTAATTAGTTCTTCCTGTTTGTGTAGCAGCCATATTTTTCCAATCGGTAGTACTACCTGCCAAACTAATAAACACTTTTGCTCCATTATTTTTTGCCTTTGCACGAACAGCAGTTAATACAGTTGGACTAGCAAGTGTAACGCCACCAGCACTATTAACATTGGCAAAAGCATAATTTATAACATTACACATTTTAAACTTTACATCTGGAACAGTTGCAGGATCTCTATAACTAGGAAAATATCCAACAACATAAAATCCAAATGCAGGTGGTGGAGCAATTACAGGTGGAGTTGGTGGTGTAACAGGGGTTGTACCTATAACATCTGAACTTTTTTTACAAGCTACAATAATAAGTACCAACAAAATGTAAACTAAATTTTTCATTTATGCTTTGATTATGCTTCTAAATTATACCTATTGCAGGAGTTTGCAATAAATATAATTCAAAATTGCAGCTTTTTGATTATTTATATATCTGTAGCTCTACAGGTAATTAATGCTTTATACCATGAACTCCAAAGCAGTTTCATTAGTAACAATAATTCATCAAGCTATTTTACCGTTCATCACAATTTAATAATTTCAAAATTTTTCTCTCTTGCCCTGAAACACTTATAAACATTGGGTTTGTGTGTTTTGTATATTATTATCGGTGGCATACTACTAAAAAAAATATGGTACTATGTGTTGCATAGTACCAAATAAATCCCATCTTTGTGTTGTCAATGTGAAACAAGCACAAAAAAATATCACATAAAAAATTAAAAAAACATTTAAATACATTACAATGAAAACGCAAAACACAAATTTTTTAGTTCAGTTAAGTAAAACCGAATTAGTTAACCTTACACAAGAAGTAAAAGAAACAGTAGCTACCGAAAACCTTGTTACCACAAAAACTTTTAGCAGTGCGGATTTATGGAATATTCAACGCACCAGAAAAAGCAGGGTAACAAGAAGACATTTTGCATAAAGCAAAAAACGTTGCTAACCCAAGAATTAATCTTACTAACGATCAAAGCAAAACACAAGTAAAATGGATATTCAAAATACACAAAGCCAGATGCGTAAAGGGGTACTAGAGTTTTGCATCTTATCTATCATTCGCCAAGGAGAAGTTTACCCAAGTGATATTGTAGATAAAATGAAGGCTGCTAACCTCCACATTTTAGAAGGTACTTTATACCCTTTATTAACGAGGTTAAAAAATGCAGGGTACTTAACCTATCGTTGGGTTGAAAGCAACAGCGGACCGCCACGAAAGTATTTTGTAATGACAGAAACTGGTTTGTCTTTTTATGCTGAATTAGAAAAAACATGGAAAGAATTAGCAGATGCTGTACATGCATTAACACAACCAATATTTGGTGAAAACCAACCTCAACTTTAACCACAAACTTTGAACTAACAATGAAAAAGGTAATTAATATAAATTTTCAAGGCAGAGTAATTCCTATCGAAGAGAATGCCTATGAATTATTAAATCGATATGTAGAAAGCTTGAGAAAGTTTTTTGCAAACGAAGAAGGCCGTGATGAAATCATCAATGATATCGAAGGTCGTGTTGCTGAATTATTTGGTGAAACATTGAAAAAAGGTGGCACCTGCATTACAGAAGACGATGTAAATAGAATCATCGACAGTATGGGTAGACCAGAAGATTTTGATGGCGAAGAAGCCAATGTTCAATCTCAATTAGGCGGCGAACAAAAGCAACAAAAAAACAGCTACCAGCAAGAGCAACAACATACTTATACAACACAAGAAGCCAAGAAATTGTATAGAGATGAAAATAATAAAGTATTGGGTGGTGTTTGTAGTGGTATGGCAAACTATTTTGGTATAGACCCACTGGTTGCCAGAATATTGTTTGTAATTTTTATTGGTGTAACATTTGTTCCTTACCTAATACTTTGGGTAGCTGTACCAAGCACTGCAACACAAGTAATTGGAAGTGTACGTAAAAGATTGTTCAGAGATCCTGACGATAAGGTAATTGCAGGTGTTTGTAGCGGTTTAAGCCAGTACTTTGGAGTAAGTATTTGGATACCAAGATTGCTGTTTTTAATACCTTTCTTTTCATTCATATTTCGTTTTGGACATTGGGGTTGGTGGGATTTTCCTCATTTCTTAAGTGTTTCTTTTAGCCCAGGTTCTTTATTTATCTATGTTATTTTATGGATGGTATTGCCAGAAGCAAAAACCAGTGCCGATAAATTAGAAATGAAAGGTGAAAAAGTAGATTTAAACAATATTAAAAATACCATTCAAAACGATTTAGAAGGCTTTGGTAAAAGGGCTCAAAAATTTGGTGAAGAATTAGGCGAAAGAGCCAGCACTATTGGTCAATCGTTGGGTGAAAAAGGAAAAGAGTTTGGTGAAACTGTAGCCAATAAAAGCAATCAATTTGCCAATGAAGCTAGTACAGTTGCACGTAAAAAAAGTAGAGGTTTAGGCGATGTAATTATTCTAATCGTTAAAATTTTTGCCTACTTTATTTTGGGGTCAATAATATTCGCTGTAGTTGCTGCATTATTTGGTTTGGGTGTAGCTGCAACTGGATTAATGCCAGCAAAAAATTACTTACTTAACCAAGGATGGCAAAACGTTTTTGCATGGGGTACATTATTACTTTTCATTTGGGTCCCTGTAGTTGGTATTGTAGTATTTATTATACGCAGAATAACCAAAATGAAAGGCAACAGTAATTTAATACGTTATTCATTCTCAGGCTTGTGGACGTTGGGTTGGGTTTGTTTAATTTGCTTAATTGCTTCTTTAAGTAAAGAGTTTAAATACAAGAATAATCCGCAAGAAGAAAACATTGTATTGCAAAATGCCCGTGTTGGAAAATTAGAAGTAAAAGCCAATTCTTTTGGAAAATATTACAGAAATAATTGGTTTGAAATTGAACCATTTGCATCATTAGACGAAGACACAGTATTTGTAAGAAATGTTCGTATCAGAATTTTAAAAACAAGTGCCGATAGTTTCTCTGTAAAAATGGTAAAATTTAGCAATGGCAGCAGCAAGCAAAGAGCCAATAACATCGTTAATAGAATGAACTATAACATTACTCAATCAGATAGTACATTGTTATTAGAAAAAGGTATTAGCATTACACCCAACGAAAAATTCAGAAACCAAAATGTTATTGTAACCATAGCAGTACCAATTGGCAAAAGAATTATCATCCGTTCAAATTCTGGCTGGCATTGGGATAGATTTTCTAAAGTAAGTTTTGGACCAGGAAACGATTGGGATAATGATTGGTACAACGACGAAAGTGGTGAGCAAAACTGGAGACACGATGTAGAATATATTATGACAGAACAAGGATTAAAGCGTACCGATAAAAAAGAGGATACAGACAATGATTATAATGATGACAATGAGAACTACAACGAAAAATTGAAAACCTATCAAAAAAGCAAAGAAGAGTTACAGAAAGAATTTGAAGAAACACAACGCAAAGCAGAAGAGTTGAAAAAAGAATTGGAAAATCCGGTTATTGATAGTTCAAAATACAAATACAAGCCAACAAAACCTGTAAACAAATCGGCACCAGCTAAAACAACAGTACAAGAAAAACCATCGAATATGAGTAACTTATTAATGCTACGTTACAGCATTTAACAAAGGTTGAAGTTGGGAGCAAAGAACCCCGTATTGTTCTCGGTGTGGGGTTCTTCCCTTCTTAATTTGTATATTCACAACTCATCAAAAATAAAACATTATGAAAAAAATAATTTTACTATGCAGCATTTTTATTGCAGCTGTTTCTTTTACTGGCATTGCAGAACCTGAAAAAGATATACTTGGCAACTGGCGTTTAGACGATACTTCTATTAAAACCTTTATAACGTATCAAATAGAAATGGCCCGTATAAAAAGCCCTGAACAAGCGGCACAAATGGAAGAAAATACTGAAGCTTTAATGCAAATAATGCCAAACTTAGTATGGAATTACCAAGCTGACAACAAGTTAGAATTACAATCGCCACAAGGAACACAAGAAGCAAAGTGGAAATTGAGTGACGACAAGAAAACACATATTGTAGTAAGACCAGATGGTAGTGAAAGAAAAGATGTTATCCTAGAACTCACCAAAGACCGCTTTAAAATTTTAATGGGCGAAAGAAAAGATACCATTCTGTTTGTTCGCCCATAAGAATGTAATCATTAATGCATTTATAAAAATACCAAGTGAACAAGCAAAACATTTTAATTCTGCCACTTGTTTTGGCCTCATTAATAGCATTTATTTTATGTGGTTGCAACAACAATCGTAATAGCATAAGCATTACTACCAAAGACAATAATAAATACTATCAGTTTAAAGCAAGATTCAATCAAAGAAAGTCCGAACAAATTAAACAATGTTTAAATAAAAGTTTAATGCAGTATTCCGATATTTCTTTAGATAATAACTACATCAATGAAACGATTGTATTAAACAACGACACAAAATTTTATTTACAAACTGCTCCAGGAAAAATAAAAGTAGAGTTTAATAAATATGAAAATAGTGAAGCTTCATACAATCAAATAAAAGATTTGTGCGATGATATAAAGCAGCAAATACAAAGCAATTAAACTAACCATACCACTCTATTAAAAGCAACAGCAATTTAAAAACTGTTGCTTTTTTTGTGCCGCTTGTTAGTATATAAATTACAAAAGATACTTTTTATTATTTTTTTATAGCCATTAAGCAACCTTACTTTTGTAATACACTAAAACAAATTGTTTGCAATGAAGAATACTCCATTTACACAAAAACATATTGAACTAGGAGCTAAAATGGCTGAGTTTGCTGGCTACAATATGCCTATTTCTTACACAGGAATTAATGATGAGCATGCAGCCGTAAGAAACAACGTAGGCATTTTTGATGTAAGCCACATGGGCGAATTTATTTTAAAAGGAGAACATGCCTTAGATTTAATTCAACGTGTTACTACCAACGACGCTAGTAAATTAACTCCAGGAAAAGCCCAGTACAGTTGCTTTCCAAACGAACAAGGTGGTATTGTAGATGATTTAATTGTGTATTGTATTGAAGAAAATAATGTTTACATGCTTGTTGTAAATGCAAGTAATATTGAGAAAGATTGGAACTGGGTTTCTAAATTCAATACCCAAAATGTTGAGATGCACAACATTAGCGATAAAACTTGTTTGTTAGCTATTCAAGGCCCTAATGCAACTAAATTATTGCAACCATTAACCGATATGGATATTATGAATTTAAAATACTACACATTTACCAAAGGCTGTTTTGCTGGGGTAGAAAATGTAGTAGTTAGTGCTACTGGTTATACGGGTGCTGGTGGTGTAGAAATATATTTTAGAGACGAAAATGGTGCAGCCGATTTAATGTGGAATAAAATGATGGAATTGGGCATTAAACCAATTGGACTAGCAGCAAGAGATACTTTACGTTTAGAAATGGGCTATTGCTTATATGGCAATGATATTGATGATACAACTTCTCCTTTAGAAGGTGGCTTAGGCTGGATTACAAAATTCACTAAAAATTTTACGGCTAGAGCAATTATTGAACAACAAAAAACCGAAGGCATTAAAAGAAAATTAGTAGGTTTTGAAATGATTGAACGTGGTATTCCACGTCATGATTATTTAATTAAAGATGTTGCTGGCAATACCATTGGTAAAGTAACAAGTGGCACACAAGCACCAAGTTTAGGTAAAGCAGTTGGCTTAGGTTATGTAGCTATTGAACATGCTGCAATTGATAGTGAAATTTTTATAGAAATTAGAAATAATTTGGTAAAGGCAAAAGTGGCTAAAGCTCCATTTGTTTAAGCATTTGATCTCTAAAAAAATCCTGCAAATTGCAGGATTTTTTGTGCATAGAAGTTTTAGACAATTTCTTTTCAACACAAAAAACATATTTGTTAAAAACAATGTTGTTGCCGTTTAAAATGCAGACAATATTTTTATAACATGAAATTATCGATTTGTCTTCTTACAATCATAGCAACAATACTTTGCTCTTGTGGCAGTTACGTAACCAAAACAGGTAAAGCTTCCTTTTATTCAGATAATTTAAGTGGCAGTAAAACCGCCAATGGTGAAAGATACAGACCCAATGAATATACTGCTGCTCATAAAAAATTACCTTTTGGTACAAAAGTAAAAGTTACCAATGTTAGCAATGGTAAAACAGTAACTGTTCGTATTAACGACAGAGGGCCATTTGTGGCTGGCAGAATTATTGATTTAAGTAAAGTAGCAGCAAAAGAAATTGGCATTATCCAAGCAGGTGTTGCCAAAGTAAAGATTAGTTATAAGAAAAAGAAGAAATAATAGTTACTACAATCAACTGATAAAAGTTGATTACTCTATTCCTAGCTAACTAAACCATTCACCTTACCCCTTCTACCTTTATCCTTTTGCCTTTCATCTTTTAACAAATTTTCTATATTCGCAGCATGAGTAAGCCAAGTTTACACACCGTTATTTCTCCCAAATTATTAGACATCTACGATATCAATAACAGCGTTGTGGTAATTATAGATGTATTTAGGGCTACGTCTACCATTGCAACAGCTTTATACAATGGAGCCAATAAAATTATTCCTGTAGATGCAGTCGATAAATGTATAGCCATAGGAAACGCAACACCCAACAGTATTACAGCAGGAGAAAGAGATGGAAAAGTAATTGAAGGTTTACAATATGGCAACAGCCCAGCCGAATATCCAAGAAGTTTTATTGAAGGCAAAACATTGGTATTAACCACCACCAATGGAACTAAACTATTACACATGGCTTTAAAAAATGGAGCAAGTGAAGTGGTTACTGGCTCATTTCCCAACTTAGATGCTGTTTGTAATTTTTTACTCCAACAAAATAAAAATGTATTCTTAGGATGCAGTGCTTGGAAAGATCGTTTTAACTTAGAAGATACCTTATTTGCAGGTGCGGTTATCGAAAAAGTAAAAGATGCATTTACCATACACTGCGATAGCAGTTTAATGGCCGAGCAAATGTACCAGCATCATAAAAACGATATGTTTGGCTTTGCACGTTTAACCACCCATTGGCATAGATTAAGCAAATTTGGATTAGAAAAAGATTTAGAATATTGTGTTACACCAAATGTTGCTAATATTTTACCATTGTATAAAGACGGAAGTCTGATTGCAGGTTAATTTTATAGCTCCTCAATCAAAATTCGAACATCATGTGGAGCCAATTCATCTCCTCCAAAATAAGGAAATAGCTTATAGCCCAAACCTGTTGTTGTAGTGCTTGCTCTTGGCATGGTTACTATGTTATTACCTAATGTAAACTGGTAGGTTTCGCTGTTTACTTTAATACTATATTCTGCCGTTGTACCAATTATTGCATCGCCAACTTTTTGATAGGCAACAACGCCATTGTTATAGATATAGGCAAAAATTTCTAACGAATTATTAAACCAACGCCATCCAAACCTTGCACTAAATTGATGGTGTTGTGCATTATTATCTGAGAAGCCATACAACTTATTTATATCGCCTTGATTGTACGGATTTATTGTATTGTAAATAGCCGAACTATCAAACTTCACTTTAAATTTTAATTCTGTTATACTAACTGGTGTGTAGCTATTTTTATCGCAAAATTGCTGACCCTGTTTAATAGTGTATAAAACAGTTTTACTAACTGGCTCTAAAGGAGCAATAACACTTTCTTTTGTAGTAATTTCTACCGATTTTTGGCAAGAACCCAATACTAAAGCCGTAACCAGTAATACTATAATTTGATTTTTCATAGGTTTACTTACGTAAGGTTGGTTTAAAAAGATTGTTATAACTGAGATACTGTTATTTTTACAGCCTTTCTAAAAACGAAATAGAGGTGACTGATATTATTCATTTATTACCTGACAACATAGCCAATCAAATTGCTGCTGGAGAAGTAATTCAGCGGCCAAGCAGTGCTGTAAAGGAATTGCTCGAAAATGCAGTTGATGCAGGTGCTACAGAAATAAAGCTGATTGTGTCCGATTCGGGCAAAGCATTAATTTCTGTGGTTGATAATGGCAAAGGCATGAGTGATACCGATGCTAGAATGGCTTTTGAACGTCATGCAACTAGTAAAATTCAAAAAATAGAAGATTTATTCAGCATTAAAACCATGGGCTTTCGTGGAGAAGCATTGGCCAGTATTGCTGCTGTTGCCCAAGTTGAATTAAAAACTAGAAGAGCAGAAGATGAACTGGGTACTTTTATTGAAATTGAAAATAGCAGTGTTGTAAAACAAGAACCCTGTGCTGCACCCTTTGGTACTACAATAAACATGAAGAATTTGTTCTTCAATGTTCCTGCTCGGAGAAATTTTTTAAAAAGCAATGCTGCCGAAATGAGGCACATTATCGATGAGTTTATACGTGTGGCAATGGCTTTTCCTGAAGTGTTTTTTTCACTTACTAGCAACGGACAACAAGTTTTTCATTTAGAAGCTGGTAACCTTAAACAACGCATTGTTCAAATACTGGGAGCCAACTATAATTCAAAATTGGTGAGCTTAAAAGAAAATACCGATTACATGGACATTTATGGTTTTGTGGGCAAACCCGAAACCGCAAAAAAAACCCGTGGCGATCAGTACTTTTTTGTAAACAGTCGTTTTATTAAAAGTGCTTACCTGAATCATGCCGTGAACAGTGCTTTTGATAACATGATTGCCAAAGACAGCTTTCCTGGTTATGTGTTATTTATAGATTTGGACCCCTCTTTTGTAGATATTAATGTACACCCTACGAAACAGGAAATTAAGTTTGAAGATGAAAAAATTGTGTACGCATTTGTTCAGGCTGCTGTAAAACATGCATTGGCACAATTTAGCATTGCACCTAGCCTAGATTTTACATTAAATGCTGAAATTCAAGGATTAGATTCTATAAGTAAACCGTTTACAGATGAGAAGAAACAAACCACCGTATCTTCTAATTTATACCAAACATTTACAGGTAAACATCAGGCTCATAAAATTGAACCCAACGAAAAAAGTGAGTTAAGACATTGGAAAGATTTTTTTACCAAATCCAATGACGGAACTCAGCAATCATCTTTAGGTATTGAAAAACCACAAACCATCAATGGGGAATGGGAAGCAGCTAGCAATCAGCAATCATCGCTCAACTTGCAACTGCAAACCAATAATCCATACATACAATTACACAATACTTATATTATTGCTACTAGCAATACAGGTTTTATGTTGGTGCATCAGCAACACGCACACGAACGTGTATTATACGAACGTTACACAACGCAAACACATAGCCAAAAACCAGCTACACAAAAAAGTTTATTCCCAGTAACTTTAGAATTGGCAACTCCCGATGCTGTTTTGTTAGAAGATTTATTACCCGAAATTTCAGCACTAGGCTATGAGATAGAACCCTTTGGTACCAACACTTTTGTAATTCAGGGAACCCCAGCCGATGTAGCTCATGGTAACGAAAAACATTCAGTAGAATTATTGCTCGAACAGTTTAAACATTTTAGCAGTGATATTAAATACAGCAAAAGAGAAAAAATTGTTCGTTGTATGACAAGGCAACAAGCCATTAAAGCAGGACAAAGCCTTACGCAACAAGAAATGCAAGTTTTGTTAGAAGAATTATTTGCCTGTACTACACCCAATGTTACACCTACTGGTAATCCTACTTATTTAGAATTTAAAGAAGATTACTTAGACAGAATGTTTGGAAAATAGTTTTGTTTTCATATTTAAATAAAAGGCTGCTTTCGTAAACGAAAGCAGCCTTTTATTATATACTTGTATATTAGTTGCCTTTTACCATTTTAACCACTTTGCGTTGTGTGCCTTGTACAATCTCTGCAAAATAAACGCCAGATGTAAAGTTGCTGCCTACTCTTACTGCTGATCCTGGTACTACTTTGTTTAAGGTAGCTACCAATTTGCCATAAGCA
>CALRLF020000070.1:0-23844 GCA_943368475.1 Allobosea thiooxidans | reverse complement strand
GCACTTCTATTAATAAAGCCTAAGTTTTCGCCTTGCATTCTTGTTTCTCTAGAATCTATATAATCGGCTCTTAATCCAAAGTTCAATGTGTGCATTCTGTTGGGTCGATATTCAATATAAGCTTCTTGTAAGGTTGTATTAAAACTTCTATTGCCAGTTGTTGTGCTTTGAAAGTTAGATGGATAATTTATTCTAAATACGGTGCTAAACTTATTATCAAATAAATTGCTAATTAGCGTTAACCTAGCTCTCCTAACACTAAACTCAGAATTTGGAGCAGATAAGTTTTTGTTTTGAGAATTAACACCATACAAAGTTTGTAAAGTTTGTGTAAGGTTGAATGTGCCTTTTGAAGAACTGAGTGTTAATCCATCTCCAATTTTATAGGCTTTTTTTAGTTTAACTAAATGAACAGCATCTCCTTTACTGCTAGAGATAATATTCGAATCGGCATAGTATCTTTCTTCATCTTGTGCAAAAGCAAACAAGTGAAAAGAAAGAAAAGCAGTAATGCCAATAAGCTTTTTTATTTTCTGCATATTCAATTTCATTTATATTTCTTTTTGAAGTAAAACTGGAGTGCCTTCTACTACTTTTTCAATTCTACTTTGAATTATAACTTTTGCTAGTGGTTTATTTTCTACAACATTATAATAAACATCATTGTCAATTAATTTTTCATTTTTGGCAATTACAACTGCTGCAACAGTATTACCAATCATATTGGTAATAGATCTTGCTTCACTCATAAAACGATCTATGCCAATTAATAAAGCCAAGCCTTCTAAAGGAATTATTTTAATAGCTGCTAAGCTAGATGTTAGTACAATAAAACCACTACCAGTAATACCTCCTGCACCTTTACTAGTAATTAGTAAAATACCAATAATGGTGAGTTGTTGCCATAAATCAAGTGGTACATTAAATACCTGAGCAATAAAAATAATGGCCATGCTTAAATAAATAGAAGTGCCATCTAAATTAAAGCTATAGCCTGTTGGTATTACAAGCCCAACAACAGTTGGAGAACAACCTGCATTTTCTAGCTTTATCATAATATTGGGTAATACCGATTCACTGCTACTTGAACCTAAAACAATGAGTAATTCTTCCTTAATATATTTTAGTAATTTAAAAATATTCAACTTGTAATATTTCATTATTAAACCCAAAATAATAAAAATGAAGAATGCTGCTGTAGCATAAAAAGTAAGCATTAGTTTGCCTAATACAAATAAAGTGCTGAAACCAAATTTGCCTGTAGTGTACATCATACCCCCAAAAGCACCTAAAGGACTTAATTTGGTAATCATGTTTAAAATAGCAAACAATACTTGATTTATTTTTTCGAAACTGTGACTTATAGATTTGCCTACAGGTCCAATTTTACTTAAGCCAACTCCAAATAATACTGCAAAAACCAATACCTGAAGAATATCGCCTTTAGCAAAAGAATCTACTACATTGCTTGGAATCATATGTAAAAAAAAGTCGGCCCACTTTACTTCTTTACGAGCTTCAACATAAGAGTTAATTGCACCAGTATTCATATTATTGGTAGCAATACCAACACCCGGTTGTACAATGTTGGCAATTATTACACCCAATACCAACGCAAGTGTTGATACAATTTCAAAGTACAATAACGCTTTACCACCAATTCGTCCTGCTTTTTTTAAATCTCCTGTACCAGCAATACCAGCGGTTATCGTAAAGAAAATTAATGGAGCAATCAACATTTTAATTAAGTTGATATAACTTTCACCAATTACTTTACCTATACCATTGAGTGATGGAAAGTAGTAACCTACTAATACACCTAAAACAACCCCAATAAGTACTTGAATGTATAATTGACGTAAAAATTTCATGAATAATTTTTAAGAGGTTATTGAATGTCCATGAAGAATGTAGAGAAGGCAAACTTTCCCATTTCACCATTTGAGTGTGCCACTTTTGGTACAAAAATTTGTGTCCAATTGAAAGTTGTGTTTAACTCAGCAGCTTTATTTTTTGCCGTATTAAAATAAAATTTACCTCTTTCAAAACGGGTTAATCCTTGTGCATCTGCTTCGGCTGTAACATTAAAGTCTTTGCTACTTCTATCAACATCGGCAGTGCCTAATAGCACATACATTTTTGTGGCAAAAAAGTTAATCAAGTGTTTATTTTCTATGGGTGATTTTTTTAATCCAAATGGAAACTCAACATCATTGGTTGCAGTGTACCAACCACTATTTGCAATGGCTGCTTTTATTACCTTATGTTGTTGTACAAACATTAAAAAACGATGTACAAATTGAGCTCCACCCGAGTGGCCATATAAATAGTAACCCTTGCAACTACTTTGTGTTTGTTGTTTTACCGAATCGAATAATGGCTCAATAATAGAGAAGCTCCAATCTTCTGGTGAATTATACTTTCTTGTTTTTCGGTTGTATACATTCCCTAAATTATACATGTCTAAACCTGGATAATCTTCTTGATCGAACTCTGGAGCTATGATTTTACAGTTGAATAAATTGGCTGCTTTTACTAAATCGTCTAAGTAAGCCTCTGCATCTCTTTTTGCTCCATGAAGCATTATCACAATTGGTAAACTGTCAGCATTGGCTTTAGGACTATAATAAAAAACCTTAATGGCATTTTTTAGTTTACCTCCATTATTAAAGTAAAACATTTGCTTACCAACTGTTGAGCTATTGGGTTGTGCATAAGACAATGTAGCCATCCATATAAAAGCAAGTGTTAGCAATAATTTATTCATGGTTCAATTCTGTTTTAGCCGGTATCTATTTCAATAAATTAGATCTGATTTTTTTAAAGAGATTAGATCTGGTTTGTTGATTTTTGTTTATTATTTATCTTCTTTGCAGCATAACCTATACCTGCAGCTACAAGTAAACTTAATCCTCCATCAATAGGAACATCATTTACTTCATCATCAAATACAGGTTGGGCATCTACCAATGTAGGTAGTATGAGTGCAGCAAGTAGCAATAAAAAAATGAAAGCATTTTTTTTCATACAATAATCGTTTATTGGTTTTAACGAATAATAATTTGTTTAATATCTATTTTTTGGCCTTCGTTATTTTGTATAAACAAGGTGTAAACGCCCTGTTGCATATTGTTAACACCTTGAATTTGTAAAGTACTCATACTTCCAACGTGAATAAATTTATTCGAAGAAAGTATTTGTCCTGAAATATTCATCAATGAGTAACTGTATTTACCATTAGGTATTCCTTTAAGAGATAAAAAAGCATTATTCGAAGCATTTAATGGATTAGGATATACATTAATATCTGCTTTACCATCTCTACTTTTTTTAATTACTAGAATTGATGAGTTTGAAGATTTTCCATCAACATCTACCTGTTGTAAACGATAGAATAAATTGCCATTTAAAAGTTGGGCATCAGTAAAACTGTATTCATTAATAGAGGAAAAATTACCCTTGCCTGTTACTTTATCTATGTTTTCAAATTCAATTCCATTGCTAGATCTCTGAATATTAAAATGACTATTGCTTATTTCTCTTGCAGTAGCCCACTTTAGCACAACAGTATTGTTTATTTCATATCCTGTAAAGCTTAAGTAACTTACAGGAAGTATAGTAACATCATTGGTTGCATCAATAAATGCTTGTGCATTTGCTGATATGGAAAATAGTACTATAAACAATAGCATTAATACTGCCTTACCCGTTTTGATAAGTTGATTTATTTTTTTCATGCCAAGCAGTTTAACGTTATTATTTAATAATTTTTCTGGCTATTTTTTCTTTGCCTATTTCTACTTCAATTATATAAAGTCCATCAGCCAAATCTGTATTGTTTATAGTTTGTTGTACTATTTTTTGATTACCAAGATCAAAACTTTTCAAAACTTGTCCAGCAACATTCACAATCTTGATAGATGTTTTTTGTGCTAATGCATTTTCATACTTTACCACAAATTTATTTTTTGTAGCAGTAATAGTTACATCAGTAGAACCATTGATTATATCGATAGGGCTTGGTTTTTTATAAATTAATGCCAATCTGTTATTGCCTACACTATTTGGATTAGAGGCATCAACTTCCAAAGAATAAGTAAGGTCTTTTACTAATTCTGTGTATGTGTTTTTTAATTTATCGTGTAAAATCATCTTGGTGTTGTTACCCATTGTAAATCCTTCAACCTTAATTGTATAAGTTAGTTTGCCATAATTTGCAGGAATAGAAATACCCAAAGGAATGATTGAATCATTTTCTATGTTGCGATAATCTGCTGCTAATTTTTCCATATCTGTACTTAATGAATAAATGTTTATACCATCATTCATTAATTTTATGGCATCATCTTTTTTGTTATAGCTGTTACTATTGTTTTTGTTTAAGTTTAAAGTGTAACTATCATATTCTACTCCATTATATAATACTTTTAATTGCATAGAGTTTTGAACTGTAGTGGTTCTAAAAACTGTGGGACAACTGCTACAAACATTTTTGTTTGCTTCAGTAAAGTTTAATGTTGTAGGAGCAGTGGCTTGTACAAAAAAACTTGTATATGCTGGGATGATATAACTAGGAGGAATTGGGTTTACAGTAATATAACTACCTGTTTGTGGATTACGTACATAAAAGCTTGAGCCTAAATTAGCAGCAGCAGCTGTAAGTACAGCACCAATATCTACAGGCGATGCATATGGATTGCCAACAAAATTAAATCCTGTTGTGGAGCCAGTACCTCCAGTAACAAGGCCAACATTAACAGCACCTGTATTTATAGTACCAACCATATCTAATGTAACTGCATCAGGATTGTTATTGGCACCATCTAATGTACCAGTTTGTCCCTTTGTACCTCTTATTAAAACTCTAATACCTTGACCAACACCCCAACTATTTGTTGTTCCATCCGTAAAAGCACTCCATCCTCCATCGTTAGTAACATTTCCATTGGCGTTACTTGTATTAAAAAAATAAGCACTAGGGTTATTGGTTGGTGTAGCAGTAAAGCCAGCACCTACTGTTTGACCAACTTGGCCTGTTGTACCAGCAGTATTGCCAGTAATATCAATATTGTCGGCAATTTGACTTAATGGTTGAGCTGTTGTAAAAGGATGACTTAAAAAACGATATTTTCTAAATCCACTTGGAATAAATTGTTGAACTGTAATACTACCAGTAATAGATGCACCTGTAGCCAATGTACCAATAGAAGCTGTTGCAGTTCCATTTGATTCTAAAGTAAACTTTCCACTACCTGTTGGTGCAGGAAAAGCTGTTGCAGTAGTTATTACCAATCTTGCTCCAGGTTTTAAAGTAATATTTTGTGTGGTAGGCGTAGTAATTGTACCCAATAAACTTACAGTGAAAGTACCTGAAACTGTAATCGTTCCAGATCCCCAAGTTTTATTACTAGCAAGTACTAGGTTTGAGAAAATTAAATTAGCATAGTTTAATGCTTGTACTGTTTGTGCACCAACCTGACCAGATGTTCCTCTATAATATTCAATGGTAGAGTTTGGTCCGAGAATTAAATTGCTACCTTGTGTTACGGTTGCACTATTAAAAAGTAATGTGCCGTTACTTGTGCTGTTAACCACAGGAAATGCAACATTTGCTGTAAATAATCCTCCAGATCTACCAGCTTTAAATATTCCATTTATTGTTACAACGCCACCAGCTTTAATACCAATCCAAGTATTTGATCCTCCAACAGGGCCTGTTAATGTGCAACCAGCTTCTACAGTTAAGTTATTAAATGTTGGTCCGTTGGTTGCACCTGAAATATCAATGTTGGCACCATTAATTAAACTTACATTACCATAAACCCTTGATGTACTTGTTGCAAAAACAGCACCATCGTACACAATTTCTAAGTTGGCATCATTAATAGTACCTACAGAAATAGGGGTTGTATTTTGATAAATAATTTTATGGTTGCCAGAACTTGGTATTGCAACATCAAACAATTGACCAGAAGTATTAATTGTATTACCTGCTGCAATAGTAAGTGTAATAGCAGGTGAAGGTGTATTTGGTGTTGCGGTTGCTGGATTTCCTAAATGTACTTTTGTTCCAGCTCCACTTACAAGCCATGTACCACTATTGAATACAATGTTAGTAGTGTTTTGGATGATATAAGTTTGAGCATCTGTTGTAAAGTTGGCTGGTTCAGCACCTGTTCCATCTGTATTTACACCCCAACTTGTAGTACTATTCAATGCACCTGAACCCTTATAATAATAAGTTTGTGCTGAAACTTGTAGAGCTAATAAAACAAAGAAAATAGCTATCGAGCATAACTTAAGAAAACGAGAAGTAAACAACTTTTTCATACGCAAAATTTGGCAGTTATTAATAATTTGTAATCGTTATAGAATGTAATTTATTCATACTCGCATGTTGGATACTAATTCTAAGATTTCAGAATTAATTCTAAATGCGTACCTTAGTTTCCGAAAGGTTAAGGCTTTTTCGGAAATTTTTTAACTTGCTTGTTTACAACGCATTATGAAAAAAATAAAAACTGGCAAAGAAGAAATTATTTACTTACTAAAAAGAGTAATTGAAAAATATAAGTTAGAAACCGGGCTAGAAATTGTAATAAACACTAACCGAAAAAACTATGAATCTGTAGCAATAACCTTAAGTGAAATCAGTAATCAGCTACCAATTCGATATGAAGAATGGAAAACTGATCAATATGCATCAGAAGTTAGCCATAAAGATAGAGCGTATCCTTACCGAAAATATGATATTACTGGAGGGCAAATAAAAGACGCTTTAGCAGGTATTGTTTCTAATCCTCGTCCCTTCTTAATTGACGCATGTTACATTTATTTGTTTGGAATTGGTAAAAAAGCTTTTGAAGCCGATCCAGTTGATGAAAATTTGATTGAAGAATCAGAAGATGAAAAAAAAATAGCAGCATCCATTCAATATAATGACGACAATAATCTAAAAATTGAATTGGCTTTATTGATTGAACAAAAGAAAAAAAGCAAGCAAAAGATTCTGTTACTTTCTTCACTATTGTTGTTGTTTGCTTTTGTAATTGGTACACTTCTTTTTTTGTTTATTCAATCCAATAATAATTGGGTTACAACAAAAAAAGACATGAATCTATTTACTTATTTACCTACAAAAGCTGAAATAGACAGTTTAGAAGGTATTTGGCTTTGTTATACTGGTTCTCCACAAGCTAGAATATCTGATGTCAATAGATACCATAAAGTAGTATCAAATTTGGTTGAAGTAACTTATAAAAATGGGTATTTTACTTATAACAGGTTTGGTGCAAGTTTCGATCATATTGGACACATGCAATTTGAATCGCCTGGTGTAGTTTCTATATTTTCAAAAGTAAAAAGCATTACAGGTAAAAATGAATCTCCTCGTCATTCATTATTAAACCTTTATAATAGCAATAATATAAAGCCGGCTATCTCTGCATCATGGAGTTTTGATGTAGGTGAAAACAATAAGATTATTGGTATTAGAGAAGTGTATATTAAGTTGGGAAAAGGTGGTAGATTAGAAGAAGTAATTAATGAATTAGAAAATGCAAGTTGCCAATGCAAAATTGTTCGTTGGCATCAGCCAAATAAAGAAGTAAAAACTTTTTATTTAAAGAATGAACTGCTCGATTCAATTTCAAACAAAGCACTAATACCACTAATTAACGAAAAAAGTATCTTACTAAGTGAGCCTCAAACTGGTTTAATCATTGAGAAAGACACAATCAAGAAAAATTAAATGATTTTATATAAGAATGAAAAATACAAAACTAAGTAGCTGATATTTCTATTTCTTCCTTCAACACTGCTTTATGCATCAATCCCAAAAAACGTTGCATTTCTTTCATACCCTTTATATCATCTACCACCAATAAAAAGTTTTTAGCAACTTGTTTTAGTTTGGCTTTATTGGTGCCTTTTTGTAAATAGTCTAAAATGTTCTTGAACGTATCACTTTCAAAATAAGGACTATCATTTTTATTTACGAAATAGCAACGCATGATGTTTTCTTTCAAGCTCATTTTTTCAAAGCCCAATTGTACACCCAACCAACGACAACGAACTGTAGTAAATAAATCTTCTACTTCATTTGGTATTGGTCCAAAACGATCTATCATTTCTGTATGGAAAGTAACCAGTTCTTCTTCTTTCTCACAATTATCTAATCTTGTATATAACGATAAACGTTCAGTAATACTTTCTACATAACTATCAGGAATGAGAATTTCTAAATCCGTATCAATCGTACAATCGCTTACAAAATCATCTTGCTTACTAATTTCATCTTTAAACAATTCTTTAAATGAAGTACGTTTCAATTCTCGTACAGCTTCTTCTAAAATTTTCTGATACATTTCAAAACCAATCTCAGCCATAAAACCACTTTGTTCACCACCCAATAAATTACCTGCTCCACGTATATCTAAATCTCTCATGGCAATCTGAAATCCACTTCCTAAATCGCTGAATTGTTCTAAGGTTTGTAAACGTTTTCTACTATCTGTAGGCAGTGTACTCATTGGTGGAGCCAATAAATAACAGAATGCTTTTTTATTGCTTCTTCCCACACGACCACGTAATTGATGCAAATCACTCAATCCAAAATGATGAGCATTGTTAATAATGATGGTGTTTACATTAGAAATATCAACGCCACTTTCTACAATATTTGTACAAACTAAAACATCGTATTTTTTATCAATAAAATCTAAAATACGTTCTTCTAATTGGTCGCCTTCCATTTGCCCATGTGCAAAAGAGATACTTAAATCAGGACATTGAGATTGAATGATACCAGCCATTTCACTCAATCCTTGAACACGATTATGAATAAAGAAAACCTGTCCGCCACGTTCTGTTTCATAATAAATGGCATCACGTATAAAATCGGTATTAAACACATGCACTTCTGTTTGAATGGGTTGCCTGTTAGGTGGTGGTGTATTAATAATACTTAAATCTCTTGCACCCATTAAACTAAAATGAAGTGTACGTGGAATAGGCGTTGCAGTTAAGGTTAAACTATCAACATTGGTTTTTAACAATTTCAGTTTTTCTTTGTGAGCTACACCAAATTTTTGTTCCTCATCAATAATCATAATACCCAAATCTTTGAACTTAGTATCTTTTGCTAATAACCCATGTGTACCAACAATTATATCTACTTTGCCTTCTGCTAATTTTTGTAAGGTTTCCTTTTTTTCTTTGGATGATTTGAAACGATTGATATAATCAACAGTTACCGGAAAATCTTTAAAGCGTTCTTTAAAGGTTTGATAATGCTGATAAGCCAAAATGGTAGTAGGAACTAAAATTGCAGCCTGCTTTCCGTCAACCACTGTTTTAAAAGCAGCACGAATAGCAACTTCTGTTTTGCCAAAACCAACATCTCCACAAACCAATCTATCCATTGGTGCAGGAGATTCCATATCTCTCTTTACATCTTCAACAGCTTTGGCTTGGTCAGGTGTATCTTCATACATGAAACTGGCTTCTAATTCAGTTTGCATGTAGGTGTCTGGATTGTGTGCAAACCCTTGTTGAGCCTTGCGTTGAGCGTATAACTTAATTAAATCAAAAGCAATTTCTTTAACCTTGATTTTGGTTTTTTCTTTTAGTTTATTCCAAACATCGCTGCCCAATTTATTAATCTTCGGTGCTGTTCCTTCTTTACCAGTAAACTTAGAAATTTTATGTAATGAATTAATATTTACATATAAAATATCACTGTCTTTATAAATGATTCTAACTGCTTCCTGCATTTTACCATTCACTTCCAGTTTTTGCAAACCACTATAACGACCAACACCATGATCTATGTGTGTTACAAAATCACCTGGTTGTAAATCACGTAAAGTTTTTAAAGTAAGGGCTTTGTTTTTATTGAAAGCTTGCTTTACACGATACTTATGATAACGTTGAAAAATTTGATGATCGGTGTAACAAACAATTTTTAAATCGGCATCAATAAAACCTTCATGAATAGAAGTTGCAATTGGGGTGAAATTAATTTCGGTGTTGAGGTCTTTAAAAATAGAATGTAAGCGTTCCAATTGTTTAGCCTGCTCGGCAAATATGTAAATGCTGAAACCGTTTTCTTCATGGGCTTTTAAATCCTTAATCAGCAAATCGAATTGACGATTAAAAGAAGGTTGTGTTTTGGTACTGAAGTCAATGGTCGACAGTCCACTGTTCATAGTAGAACCTAAATCTTCAATTTCTTTCTGTTGACTGTCGACCGTCGACTGGTGACCATCACTCAGGATTGCCTTATATCCAAACTCTACAATTGTTCTTTGCTGTACTTGTCTTTCAATAGTTGCAGCAGGTACAAAATCCTCCAGCTTAACTTCTTTGAGAATTTTGGTATCGTCCTCATCTTCATTTTCCTCATCCTTTTGCCCTTCGCCTCTAACCTTTAACCTTTCAAGAAACATCCCCAAATCTTCTTCCTGTACTTCAATTTTTTCTTTAATTACATCCCAATCTTTCAGCCATACAATGGTGTTTTCTGGCAGAAATTCAAATAGGGTAACTTTCTCTCCACTATCAAATTGTGTTTCAACATTGGGTATAATAGAAACTTGTAAAAGTTTGCGTTCACTTAATTGTGTTTCTGGGTCAAAGATTCTAATACTATCTACTTCGTTGCCAAATAATTCTACACGATATGGCTTTTCGTTGCCAAAAGAATAAATATCTAAAATGCCACCACGTAAGGCAAATTGGCCAGGTTCGTACACAAAATCTGTTCTCTCAAAACCATACATTACAAACAGCTCCATAAGGCTGTCTAAGCTTATAGTATCGTTGGCTTTTATGCTTATGATATTGCTGCTAAGTGTTTTTGGCAATACCACTTTTTCAAACAATGCTTCCGGATAAGTGATGATGATTTTTTTATTACCGCCTTGAGAAAGCTTAGTAAGCATTTCTGTTCTCAGCATAATGTGAGAAGAGTTAAGCAGCCTGAAATTCTTTCTGTTTTTAAATGAAGAAGGGAAATAAAATAAATCTAATGCCGATGTTAGATTTTCTATTGTATTGTGAAAATACGCAGCTTCTTCACTGTCGTTTAGCACAATTAAATGGTTTAGACTTTGTGTTTTTTCTTGCGTAAAAATGCTACTCACAACAAACTCTGTACTACTGCCTAATAAATTTTTTAGATAAATTTTTGGTTTTTCTCCCTCTCCTTTGGAGAGGGTTGGGGTGAGGCTGGCAAAAAGAAACTTGTCCGCCAATTGTAAAAGGCGGGGGTTGTGTTTATACTTATCTAACAAATCACTCAGGTTCATAAACTGCTGCAAATATAGTTTACTGAAAATACAATTGGTATTAAAGAATGGGTTGTTTAAGTATGTATTTGAATTGTTGCAAAATGTTATACAGTTGAAGGGTGCGACGCCACTGAAGATAAATTCTTATTCTACAGCTGGGGACATAAAATCTTAAATACGATTAGAGAATGTTTTACTGCAATCGTTTGCACAATCTTAACTGGCTGTAATCCTTGCGGTGCAATAATTTTACGCTATTAGCAAGCATTATGAAAAAAATATTCTACACATTTGTTTTATTTTTTATTATTACTGAGCAGGTATTTGCTGCAACGTATTATGTGTCTTATTCAACAGGGTTAGATACGTACAATGGTTCTATTAGTCAGCCTTTTAAAACCATTACCAAAGCTATTAGTACTGCTGTTGCAGGAGATATTATTTATTTACGTGGTGGAACACATGTTTACACAACAAAAATTAATTTAAACAAAAATGGTACTGCTACAAATCGATTCAATTTGTTGGCATATCCAGGTGACGCAAGGCCAGTATTGGATTTTTCGGGTATGACAATTAGTAGTAGCAATAGGGGATTAGATTTAAGTGGTAATTACTGGGTTGTAAAAGGATTTGATATTTATAAAGCAGGGGATAACGGAATGCATATTTCAGGGAATAATAATGTTGTTGAATTTTGTTCTTTTTATGAAAATGCTGATACAGGCTGTCAGCTCTCCAATGGTGCTGCCAATAATCAAATAATTAATTGCGATTCTTATTTTAATAAAGATGCTTCTGATGGAAATGCTGATGGTTATGCAGCCAAATTAGATGTAGGCACTGGCAATAGTTTTAAAGGTTGCAGGGCCTGGCAAAATAGTGATGATGGTTGGGATGGTTTACTAACAACAGGCTTAGGAACCAATCCTGTTACTACTTACGATAGTTGCTGGTGTTTTATGAATGGTTATTTAAAAACTGGTGTTGCGAGTGTAGGTAATGGCAATGGTTTTAAAATGGGTGGCAATAATGAACGCCATGATGCTACATTAACCAGATGTTTAAGTGCATTTAATAGGGTTAAAGGGTTTGACCAAAACAACAACAATGGCAGTATGATTTTATACAATTGTACAGGCTATAAAAACAAGCCAAATTTTGGGATGAACAATAATGACCCGGATGTTGGTGAAGTGATGATTGTAAAGAACAGTATTTCTTATGCAGGACTTTCGTCGGATGTTTTTAGACCTGTTTGTGTAAGAACCAATAACAGTTGGCAAATAAGTGGATTAACCGTTTCGAATGCCGATTTTTTAAGCGTAGATTCTGTTGGGTTGAGAAATCCCCGTAATGCTGACGGTAGTCTTCCATCAATTAATTTTATGAAACTTGCAGCTTCCAGTTCAATGGTAGATGCTGGCACCAATGTTGGTTTACCTTTTAATGGAACTGCACCCGATTTAGGAGCTTTTGAACGTCCAGTTGTAGTGCCTGTACAGTTGTTATATTTTGATGGTGTATTAAGAAACAATATAGTAACTCTAAATTGGAAAACAGCTACTGAAATAAATAATAGGGGTTGGGAAATTGAGAAGGTATTTGCTAGTAGTTACAATCCTTTTGTGTGGCAAAAAATTGGTTTTGTAAAAGCAGCGGTTGCAGGGAATCATTATTCGTTTACAAATGATAATGTGGTTGCAGGAAATAACTATCAATATCGATTGAAACAAATTGACAATGATGGGTCTGTAAAATATAGCAATGTAATTACTATAAAAGTTCAAAAAGCTGGAAATATTGATTTGCAAGTTTTTCCTAATCCAATAAAAGCCAATACCAGCTTGCAGTTTACTGTTACTGTTGCAGGGGATGTACAAGTTTTACTGTACAACCAAAATGGACAGTTAATTGAAAAGTTGCTAAATGAAAATCTGCAATCAGGCGTTTACAGTAGAAGCTTTTCTTTGAATAAGCTTTCCAAGGGAAATTACATTATTCAGTTAGTAACAGCCAATCAAAAAGTGGTAAAAGAGGTGATTAAAGTTGATTAATTGTGTTTTCTCAACTGCTGTAAAGTAGCTCTTAAATCTTTTGGAGGTTCGGCTTCCAATTCAATTGGTTGATTGTTAAATTGAAATTTTAATTTCCAAGAGTGTAAAGCCAATCTGCCCAACATTGGTCTTTCTTCATCTTCTTTTTTCGAAAGGTTGAATTTCTTTTTGATAGAAGAAAGCAACACTGGCTTTCCGTCGCCATACAGTTCATCGCAAACAATACTATGTCCAATTTGCTTTAAATGAATACGAATTTGGTGTGTACGACCTGTGTGAATTCTAAACTGTACCCAAGAATAGAACCTAAAGCTTTCTAGTACTTCATAATCGGTTAATGATGGTTTTCCCTTTGGGTGAATAATCATAGAACCATTATCAGCAGGGTGCATCATAATAGGAGCATCTATGTTGCCACTGCTGTTCATTAAAACTCCATTCACTAAACCCACATAATATTTTTCCACTTCTCGTCCTTCAAATAGTTGAGATAGTTGTTTATGCGTTTCTTCATCTTTCGCAAAAACTATAACACCACTAGTTCCTTTATCTAACCTATGAACAGTATAAATAGTGCCATATTTTTGCAATAAAATATCTTTCAGTGAAGGTTCACTTTGCATTCTATCAGGTACACTTAATAAACCACTTGGCTTATTAATGGCAATAAAAAAATCATTCTCTAAAATAATATCCAGCTTCATTGTATAGGGAATTCAATCAAAAAAAGGAGTAGGGCTATTTGTTTTTATGGGTAAGCTTTGCGGTGCTTTTTGATTTTAGTATCACTTCTTTCTTGTTATCTTCTTGAGGTTTTTTAATAAAACTTTGGTTCATGTATTTTAGCAATCGAATTTCTTTATCGTTCAACATTCTCCAATGACCTCTATCAACATTTTTCTTGGTAAGGTTGGCAAACATTACTCTATCTAGTCCTCTAACATCATAGCCAAGATGTTCAAAAATTCTTCTTACAATTCTGTTTCTACCACTATGTATTTCAATTCCAACAAGGCTTTTATCGGTTTGATCAATATGTGCAACGCTATCTGCATGCACAAAACCATCTTCTAATGTTACACCTTCGGCAATTGCTTCTAAATCTTTTTTAGTAACCGGTTTGTCTAATTTTACTTCGTAAATTTTTTTTATTTCAAAAGATGGATGTGTAAGTTTTTGAGCCAATTCACCATCATTGGTTAACAGTAAAACACCTGTTGTATTTCTGTCCAATCTTCCAACTGGGTACACTCTTTCGGGTGTAGCACCTTTAATTAAATCCAATACTGTTTTTCTTCCTTCTGGATCTTTTGAAGTGGTTATATAGTCTTTAGGTTTATTTAAAAGAATATATTTAAGGTTATGCTGTAAAAATATTTTTTTGCCTTGTACTTTTACATCTTCATTGCCAGTAACCCTAAAGCTAGGCTCTAAAATTTTATCGCCATTTACTAAAACCAATCCTTTTTTAACTAGTTCAGCAGCTTCTCTTCTACCACAAACACCACAGTGTGCAATAAATTTATTCAATGGCATTTGCTCATTGTTCGAATTGCTTTTAACAGAAAGCAAAGGCTTTTTTGAAGTTTCAGAAAACTGTTCTTTCGCTGGCTTGGTACCCGTAGTTTTCGATGTAAATTTTTCGTTGAATGAAGTTCCTTTGTTTTGATCAGGGGTCCAATTTTTCAATTGTCTTACTTCTGCATCATGTGCAGCATCGGCTTTTTTGGTAGACTTTTGTTTGCTATCATATCTCGTTTTATCGAATTTCGAACGTCTTTTAGTATCCTCTTCACTTACAATACCTCTGGCTTTATCTTGTTTCTTTTTTCTTGCTTCATCGCCGGCTGCACGGGCTGCAGCTTTGGCTCTTCTTTTTTCCTGACGGAAAGCTTCTTTCTTGGCTGAAGCTTTAGGCTCCTTGTTAATAAACTTGTCGAAGTTTTTGCTACTCATGCTTATTTAGTTTGCTGTTTTTACAACAGGGGTGAGCTGTAAAGGTAACAAACTTCTGATAAGGGCATCCTAAAAAGAAAAGCTGTGGTTATTGTATACCACAGCTTTCATATTACTTAGCTTCTTGTGTTCTTTTACCAGTATGTTTCATTTTTTCTTGTTGTTCAGGCGTTAAAATTGCATTAATTGCATCTTTCCTGTCTTTGCCTAACTGCTTCATTTTGGCTTTTTTGTCTTCCATTGTTAGTTGGTCATTTTCTCTTAAGGCTTTGGCTTTTGCTGCCATTTGTTCGTGTACGTTTTTCACTTTCGTTACTTGCTCATCTTTTAATTCTAATCTTATTTTCATTCTTTCTAGTTGTGCAGCGGCATGTACTTGGCGATTTTCATCACCTCTTTTTTTGGCTTCGGCAATTTTATTTTTCTGTTCTGTAGTAAGCAATGCATTCATTTGGCTTTTTCTGTCTTTTTGCAGGCCTGCCATTTGTTTTTTATACTCACCCATAGTTATTTTATCATTATTTTTTAGTTTCTCAACTTTTTCATGATAAGTCTTATTAATTGTTTGGGCTTGTTTTTTTTGCTCATCGTTTAAACGAGTATGGTGAGCTTTTTTAGCTTTTGGATGTTTTCTTTGCTCAATGCCTACTTGTTTTTGCCCCAGTTGTTTTTGTGCATGAACAGTAACAATAAAGAAGAGTATTGCTACTACTGATAAAAATAAATTTTTCATGGTGTTTAATTTTTAAGTGATTGTTATGCAGTTATTGACCGCTGATGATTACGATAGTTTAAACCATTGATTAGGGCTTTAGTTAAATGGCAATAATTGGGTTTAAGCGGATGAAAGATTTTTTATTCCATTTAATCAATGAACTGAAGCCACAAACATTATTTTTGCAAAAATTAATTCATCGCTTTGAGGTACTTTATTCTACTTTTTTCATTTTTTTTGGTTGGCTTGATTCAAGCACAAAGCGATTCTTCAAAAAAAGACACTACTAAAACTGTGGTGCATACTACTGCACAAAAACCTAAACCTATCACAGTTAAACCCAAAGATTCTGTTGTAAATACTATACCTATTAAAGATTCTTTAATTGTAAATGATTCATTAGCTCTAGCTCTTGCAGATTCGTTGAGAAAAGATTCATTGGCCAAAACGCATGTTGTAGCTAAACCAATTAGACCAGCAAAAGATACATCTACTTATGCTGCAATTATGTTTCATAAATATTTGCCCTTTAAAGCAGATAAGCTCTTTATGATTAATCAAGTTCGTAAAACCGACGAAAATGACATTTTGTTTTATGCACTGCTTTTTTTAGTTGCATTGGTTGGATTTATTCGTGTGGCTTTTCCAAAATATTTCCACAGCCTTTTTCAATTATTTTTTCAAACATCTTTCCGACAAAAGCAAACCCGAGAACAGTTGCTGCAAGACAACTTGCCATCTCTATTGATGAATTTTTTGTTCATCTTAAGTACAGGAATATTAATTGCTCTGCTAGCTCAGCAATACAATTGGGTTACGATGGATTTTTGGTTGCTTTTGCTCTATAGTTGCTCTTTATTGTGTGTTGTTTACCTAGTCAAATACCTTTTTTTGCTGTTTTCGGGTTGGGTATTTAATGTACAATCCTCAACCAACACATATTTATTTATTGTGTTTCTAACCAATAAAGTCTTAGGTATATTATGTATTCCGTTTTCGTTAATTGTAGCATTTGCAGCTACAAAAATTGCAACAATTGCAGTATCCGTGATAGCTTGTATTGTAATAATATTATTGATTTACAGGTATGTGGCTAGCTTGGGGACAATTCGCAGCACCCTCAAAGTGAATGCCTTACATTTTTTTCTATACCTTTGTGCCGTAGAGGTAATGCCACTTATATTAATGTATAAAGCATTCTTCAATTTTATTAAGCATAGTACATTTTTCGAATAAATACAGAACAAAAGCATGGCAAAATCCGGAGCTAACAGTTCAACTACTGCAAAGGCAGCAATGAGAATATTAATTTCTCAGCCACGCCCCGAGAGTGAAAAATCTCCTTACTTCGATTTAGAACGTAAGTACAATGTGGAGCTTGTTTTTACACCATTTATTAAATTAGATGGTATTCCTGCCCGAGAGTTTCGGAAGCAGAAAATTGATATTGCAGCTTTCACGGCTGTAGTATTTACCAGCCGTAATGCAATTGATCATTTCTTCCGTACTTGTGAGGAGATGAAAGTGAGTATCAATCAAGATACCAAATACTTCTGTATTACAGAAGCAGTTGCACTCTATCTGCAAAAATTCATTCTATATAGAAAGCGTAAGGTTTTTTATGGTGCAGATGGTACAAATAAAAGCATGTTCGATGTGGTAAATAAACATCGTGAAAATGAACGTTTTTTATATGTATGCAGCGAAAATCAGCAAGATAATGAGATTGTTGGTTGGTTAAAAAATCACAATTGCGAACATGCTTTGGCATTTATGTATCGTACAATTAGTAACGATATTACTGTTGTATTTACAAAGAAAGATTACGATGTAATTTGCTTTTTTACACCAAGTGGTGTAAAAAGTTTATTCGATAACTTTCCTGCTTATAAGCAAAATGGTACTGTTATTGGTGCATTTGGTGGCAATACAGCTAAGGCAGTAGAAGAAGCTGGTTTAGTTGCACAAATAAAAGCTCCAATGCCAATGGCTCCAAGTATGGTAACGGCTTTAGACAAATTTTTAGCAGAAAAATCAAAAAAATAAATTTCTTTTTTTATTGATAAGCCTGTTTAACTTAGTTAAAACAGGCTTTTTTTATTGTACAGATAACTTACAACTATGTATACCAATCGTTTGATAAATGAAACTTCACCATATTTGTTGCAGCATGCACACAATCCTGTAGATTGGTTTCCTTGGGGAGAAGAAGCCCTTAGAAAGGCAAAAGCAGAAAATAAACCTATATTAGTGAGTATTGGTTATGCTGCCTGCCATTGGTGCCATGTGATGGAAAAAGAAAGTTTTGAAGATGTGGCAACTGCCACATTGATGAACGAACGTTTCATTAATATTAAAATAGATAGAGAAGAAAGACCCGATTTAGACCATATTTATATGGATGCAGTGCAAGCAATTACTGGTAGCGGTGGTTGGCCATTAAATGTTTTTCTAACACCCGATTGTAAACCTTTTTATGGTGGAACTTATTTTCCTCCTATAAAAGCATATAACAGAATGAGCTGGAGAGAAGTATTAAACAATATTTCAATTGCATTTGTAGAAAGGAAAGATGAAATTGAAACACAAGCCGAAACTTTAACCAATCATCTAAAAAAAGCAAACCTTTTTGGTGTAAACACAGCATCAAATGACAATGAATTTTTTACACAAGAAAATCTTAAATTAATTGCCCAGAATATTTTAAAGCAAGCCGATACCGAGTGGGGTGGTTTCGGAAATGCACCAAAGTTTCCACAAACATTTTCTATTCAATTTTTATTACGGCATTATTATTTTACAAAAGATGAAATAGCACTAAATCAGGCATTACTAAGCCTTGATAAAATGATCGACGGGGGTATTTATGATCAAATAGGAGGTGGCTTTTCACGTTACAGTACAGATACAAAATGGCTGGCTCCTCATTTTGAAAAAATGTTGTACGATAATGCATTGCTTGTTGGGGTTTTAAGCGAGGCATACCAACTAACCAAAAACGAAGTTTATAAAGAAACTATTTACCAAACATTATCATTTATTGAAAAAGAGCTAATGCATGAAAGTGGTGGTTTTTTTAGTGCATTAGATGCAGATAGTGAAGGTGTTGAGGGGAAGTTTTACACGTGGTCAGAAGAAGAAATTGATACAATCTTAGGAGCAGATGCACCAATTTATAAGGCTTTTTATAATGTTACAGAAGAAGGCAATTGGGAGCATACCAATATATTATGGAAACCTCAAAACTTAAAAAATTTCGCATCTGCAAATAGGCTTGATATTCAACAATTCAAAGCACAACTTCTTAGTTGGAATGAAAAATTATTGCAGGTAAGAAATACAAGAATTAGACCTGCTTTAGACGATAAAATTATATTAGGATGGAACGCGTTAATGATAATGGCTTATTGCAAAGCTTATGCAGCAACACTAAATGAACATTATAAGAACATAGCGATTAGCTCGATGCAGTTTCTCAAAATAAATTTGCAAAATACCGAGCATGGTGGATGGTGCCATACCTACAAAAATAAAGTAGCAAAAATTCCAGCTTTTTTAGATGATTATGCATATCTAATTCAAGCAATGATTGGTTTACAGGAAATTACTGGTAACCAAAATTATTTACTAGAAGCTCAGCAAGTTACACAATATGTAATTGATAACTTTAGTGAAGGCGATACACTTTTTTATTATACACATCGGCAACAAACGGATGTTATTGTTAGAAAAAAAGAAGTGTATGATGGTGCAACACCTAGTGGTAATGGAATAATGGCTTTAAATCTTCAGTATTTAGCTATTATTTTTAATGAAGTAAAATGGATAGAACGAGCAGATATAATGGCAATTACTTTATCAAATGCAATAATAAAATATCCGACATCTTTTGGCATTTGGAGTAGTTTTTTGCAACAAAAAGCCAATGGGGTAAAAGAAATTGTACTCACAGGTAAAAAAATCATGCAATCGTTACCAAGCGTTCTAAATAAGTATGTTCCAAATAAGGTAATTCAAACAAGTACGAAAAAAAATAATCTGCCTTTAATCGATAATAAGTTTGTAGAAGAAGAAAATACCTTTTATTTGTGTGAAAATTACTGTTGCAGCCAACCGTTGACTGATTTGGAAGCTTTTTTAGCAATTATGTAACAATGTATCTATTTAACTTGCTTCTCTAAAGATGATGAATGGGTTAAATCTACATTTAAAAAAATTGTTTAAGCAATAAGCAGCCAATAACAACGTTATTGAGTACCTAAAAAGGGGTATTTTTTAATTTTAGTTGGTTCGAAAACATTGATTTTATATATTTGTTCACTACCCTTCAATCATTTTAGTAGAATGACAAAACGTTTTAGTGCTATCCTGTTGCCAGCCTTACTAGTTAGTTTGGTAGCGTGTAACAAAAAAGGTAAGGTGAAAGGAACACCTGATAATGGACAACTGATGGGCGTTGCCCCAGCTGCAAAGCCAAGTGGTGGAAGACCATTTGGTATGGTATATGTACCTCCTGGAACCTTTCACATGGGCCCAAGCGATGAAGATATAAACTTCAACTACACTGCAAGAAATAAGCAAGTGTCTATCAATGGTTTTTGGATGGATGCTACTGAAATAACCAATAACGAATATCGTCAGTTTGTATATTGGACCAGAGACTCAATAGCTCTCAAAGAATTGGGATTTGTAAAAACTACAAGTGGTGGATCTGGAAGCGATTCTGCTGTTGCCGTTGATTGGAATAAAAGAAAAGATATTAAATACGATCAAACCAATTTAGAGAAATTGGGTAATAAATTGATGATTGATGCCCCTGACAGACTTTATGGCAAAGCGGAGGTTGACCCTAAGAAAATTGTGTACCATATAGAGTATTTTGATTTGAAAGAGGCATCTCGTAGAGAAAATAGCACAGAACCACGCAAAAAATTCATAAAAAAATTCGACGAAAAAATTTATCCAGATACATTGGTGTGGATGAGAGATTTCTCTTACTCATATAACGAACCAATGTCTAAAAGATATTTTTCTCACCCTTCATTTGGAAATTACCCTGTTGTTGGTGTTAGCTGGAAACAGGCAGTAGCATTTTGTCATTGGAGAACGCATTATCAAAACAGTTACCTAGAAAAAAAGAAAAAAGCTGTTGAAAGCGATTTTCGTTTGCCAAGTGAAGCTGAGTGGGAATATGCAGCTCGAGGTGGAAGAACAAATTCAATGTATCCATGGGGTAACTATTACTTAAGAAACAAGAAAGGTTGTTTATTAGCTAACTTCAAACCAGGTAGAGGTAATTACCCTGAGGATGGTGGTTTCTACACTGTTAGAGCCGATGCTTACTGGCCAAACGATTATGGTTTGTATAATATGTCTGGCAATGTTGCAGAATGGACTGAATCTTATTTTTATGAAGGTGCATACAATTTGATTCATGATATGAATCCAGATGTAAGATATGATGCAAAAGATGATGATCCTCCAAGAATGAAAAGAAAAGTTGTAAGAGGTGGAAGTTGGAAAGATGTAGGTTACTATCTACAAACTGGAACTAGATCTTACGAATATCAAGACACTACAAAATCATATATTGGTTTTAGGTGTGTTATTGACTTAGCTCCTCGAACAGCAAAAAAATAATTTAAATTTTCATTTTCTATTAAAGAATCTTGTTATTAAAACTTACTAAGAAACCTTCAGGTCAATATGTCGATACATATGATGCCTGATGCTCTTATATATTTATTAAAACCAACTTCTAAAACACTTAAACTGTAAAAAATGGCAGCAAAAATCCCTCCTAAAGTAGGTAAATTCGTAGACGTATTAGTTTCTATTGCAGCTGCAATAGTATTATTTGGTGCTCTTCAAAAGTTAATGCACACAAAATTAGCTGACTTATTCTTGCAAATTGGTTTATACTCAGAGGCTGCTATATTCTTGGGTTATGGTATCATGTATATGTATTATCCTGCAATGGATGAGCATGAAGTGCATGTACCAGGTTTAGATACAGATAAAGGCAATCCTGCTTTAAAAACAATGGAAAAAATGTTAGCGGAAGCTGATATAACTCCAGCTAATTTAGGCAAATTAAGTGCAGGGTTTCAAAAATTAGGAACAACTGTTTCTAACATGGGAGAGATAAGTGATGTAGTTAAATCTACTGGTGATTTTTCTGCCAAAACAAAAGAAGCTGCAACTGCATTAAGTTCTGTTGCGTCGGCTGTTAATCAAGCAACTTCTTCATTAGGTGTATTCAATGAGGCATCAGAAAGTACTAAACAATTCCACGGTCAAGTTCAGGTTTTAACTAAAAACTTATCATCTTTAAATACAATTTACGAATTGGAGTTACAAGAAAGCAACAACCATTTAAAAGCATTAAATCAATTCTATGGCAAACTGGCTCAAGCTAGTGCTGCTATGAATGGTACTGCAGAAGATGCTGAAAAAGCCAAAGTGCAAATAGCTGCATTAGCTGGTAATTTGACCAAGCTTAATTCAGTATATGGTAACATGTTAAGTGCTATGTCAGGAAGATAATCTTTCGTGTTGTTTCAGTAAAACCCTATTTCGTAATTTTTTATTATAAAATTAATTAAACATGGCACTACCTAAGGAGCCACGGCAGAAGATGATTAACCTCATGTACTTGGTGTTAACAGCACTATTAGCCATGAACGTTTCATCTGAAATTTTAAATGCTTTTAAGACCGTAAAAAGCAGTTTGGATAATTCTAGTGTTTTAGCAAGTAGTAAAACAACACAATTGTTTGCTTCATTCCAGAAAAAAATGGAAGATCCACAAACAAAAGAAAAAGCTACAATTTGGTTTGAAAAAGCGAATGAAGCTCATAAAATGGCTGATATTGCTTTCAAATACGTTGAAGATTTGAAGATGGATTTAATGAGAGAGGCAGGTTACAACCCTCCAAAAGATACCTTATTTAAAGAAGATAATTTAGAGGCCTCTACTAGATTATTGGTTGAGGATGCTCCTGTTGGGAAAGGAAAAGGTAAAGAATTATACAAAAAATTAGAGGCTTATAAACTAGGTTTATTAGGTGTTGATTCAGCTGTAAAAGAAGAATTGGGTAAAAGTTTACCAATTGATCTAACAATGCCAAAAACCCAAAATGCTGGTAATAATACTTGGGAAGCAGCCTATTTTAGAATGACTCCAACTATTGCAGCTTTAACAATTTTGAGTAAGTTTCAAAATGATATCAGAAATGCCGAAGCTCAAGTGGTGGAATTATGCCACAAAAAAATTGGTGAGGTTGTTTTAGTTTACGATCAATTTAAAGCAATTGCAAATGCATCAGCCTCCTACGTGATGCCTGATGAAGAAATAATTATCAATGCAGGTGTTGGAGCATTTAGTAGTGCTGCTAAACCATCAGTTACTATTGATGGAGCAGGAGCACAGCCTTTGCCTGATGGAAGTTATGAGTACAAGTTTAAAGCTCCTACTTCTGCTGGTGAATACACCAAAAAAGTACGTGTAAGTTTTGTGAAACCAGATGGTACTACTGCAACTGTTGATAAAGATATAAAATACACAGTTGGTCAGCCTGCTGGTCTTACTGTATCAACTGATGCAACTAGGGTTTTCTATGCAGGTGGTATTGAAAATCCATTGAGTGTAACAGGAGCCGGTGGGTCAGAGAAAATACAAGTTACAATTGAAGGTCAAGGAGCTACAATTGAGCCAAGAGGCAAAGGGCAATATATTGTAAAATGTACTCAACCAGGTACCGCTATTATACATGCAACTGATAGTAAAACTAAGCAAGATATCAAAATTCCTATCAAAAGAGTT
>CALRLF020000069.1:0-23866 GCA_943368475.1 Allobosea thiooxidans | reverse complement strand
AGTTCTAGTTCAGTTACAGAGTTTCCTCCCAACGGTGCTACAAAAGGCGATGCAGGAACAATGCTTACTTCTGGAACTTTTTTAGTAATTAATACTTGTTTTAAAGAAATCAATGGTTTAAGTGCACCTTCATGTACACCAGGTTCAGGTACAATTACAGCATCTGGAACTATTATTAACTCATATTATGCAGGATTGGCTTCAGCAAATGCTGGTGCAACTAAAATTACAATTGGTAGTATTCGTGCAGAGGGGGCTTCCATTAAAATTTCCCCAGGCGATTTATTGTTGGTTATTCAAATGCAAGGATCTACTATAAACTCTACAAATACAAGTGCTTATGGCAGTGGTAGTAGTAGCTATAGTGGTTACCTAACTACAGTTGCTGGTACTTATGAATATGTTTATGCAGCTAGTGGCACCTCTAATGGAACAGTTTATTTAACTACACCATTACGAAATGCTTATACGCATGCAGCAGCAACAGCTACAGAAGGGCGTTATAGATTTCAAGTTGTAAGAGTACCACAATATTCAACATTAAATATTAATACAGGAGCTTCTATTACAGTAGCAGAGTGGGATGGAGCTACTGGGGGTATTATTGCTGCAAACGTTGCAGGAACAATGACACTTAATGGTGGTGTTGCAATTACAGCTTCTGCATTAGGTTTCAGGGGTGGTGGAGGCAGACAGTTGGGTGGTGGCTCTGGAACTAGTACCGATGTTGTAACCCTTTCTTCAAATAATGCAAATGGTTCTAAAGGTGAGGGAATTGCAGGTACACCAATATATACTCGTTCACTAGCTAACGTTTTAGTAAATAACGGTGTCGAGGGTTATCCAAATGGCAGTTATGCTCAAGGAGCTCCTGGTAATGCAGGTGGTGGAGGCACTGATGGTAATATAGCCAGTAATGATGAGAATACTGGTGGTGGTGGTGGTGGAAACGGTGGTGCAGGTGGAAGAGGTGGACGAGCATGGAACGACCCAGCACAATATGGAGGTTATGGAGGTGCTGTTTTCAGTCAAGCGTCGGCAGCAAGATTAGTGCTTGGTGGTGGTGGTGGTGCAGGAACAACCAATGATGGTACTGGTCCAACGGGTACTGCTGGTTTCAGCAGTAGTGGTGGTAGTGGTGGTGGTATGGTATTTTTAAAAGTGAATGCAGTAAGTGGTACAGGTACAATTGAAGCCAATGGTGCTACAGGTTTATCTGTTGAAAATGATGGTGCAGGTGCAGGTGGTGCAGGTGGTTCTGTTTACTTGTTTTCTACCAATACAGCTGGGTTATCTGGTGTTACAATAAATGCAAGAGGAGGAGGAGGAGGCAGTGCATGGGCTAGTATTGCTGATGATGGAACTGTTGATAATGGAAGCCCTGAACATGGCCCAGGTGGTGGTGGTGGTGGCGGTGTTATTTATACCAACGGTACAATTAATGCTGCAAGTTCAGTTGCAGGTGGAACTGCTGGAATAACAACGACTAGTAATTTACCTTATGGTGCAACCAATGGTGCAGCAGGAATAAAATTGACAACTGCAACTGATATTGTTGGCAGAGTTGTAAAAACCTATTGCGATGTAGATGATGATAATGATGGGATAACAGATGCAAATGAGAACCCATCTGCTATAGAGCCATTTGATGATGCTGATAATGATGGAATACCCAATGTGTATGATTCTAACTCAGGTACTGTAGTTGCATGGGCTGATACAGATGGAGACGGTGTTAACGATACTTACGACAGAGATTTAGATGGAAGAATAAACGAATTAGATATTGATGCAGATAATGATGGTATTACAGATAATGTTGAAGCTCAGGCAACAACAAGTTATAAAGTGCCAAGTGATGTTGATACAGATTCAGATGGGTTAAATGATTTATATGAATTACCTGCACAGATTGGTACTTATGGAGGTAATGGACTTACACCAGTTGATACAGATGGAGATGGTACGCCAGATTATTTAGATACTGATACTGATAATGATGGAGTGCCAGATAGAAATGAAGGGGACAGAAATAGTCCATTTGTAACCATTACCCAAGCTACTATTGATGCAAGTGGAGATACTGATGGAGATGGCTTAATGAACTCTTTTGATAATGTAAACTATGATAATATAACTACTAATTATTATACCAATGTAACAATGGGCAATATGGGTGCTGGTGTTGGGTTTACTAATAATTTTAATGGTCCAACACCTAGTGGCTCATTAATTGGATTGCAAAAATCGGATGTATCCAACACTATTGACAGAGATTGGAGAAACGCAAGTATTTTGCCATTAAATATCATCAGTTTTACTGTAAACTATTTAACACCCATTGCAAATCTTACATGGAAAGTTGAAAACGAATTTCAAAATAATTATTATGAAGTTGAAGTAAGTAATACGGGAAGCAATTTTGTTAGCCTAGGAAAAATAGTAGCCAATAATACTAATAAAGCCACTTACAACTATGCTCACAACATTTCATCTTTATCGAACTCCCTATTTTATTATAGAATTAAGCAAGTAGATAAAACAGGTAAGGTATTTTACACAAACACAGTTTTATTACGTTTAAACAAAATAAAAGAGGTTCAAGTTTGGCCAAATCCTTTCCAGACATTTTTCAATGGCTCAATTTCGAGTGAAGTAAATGAAGTTGCTCAATTGCAGCTGATAGCAAGCGATGGAAAAATAGTTGTTCAAAAATCTCTCGAACTTAAGAAAGGGACCAACTCATTTCTTTTGAGTAATTTAAACAGCCTTTCAACTGGAGGTTATCTACTTAAGATTCAGTCAAATAGTGGTATTCAAACTGTTAGATTAATAAAAAATTGATTAAACTAAACTTAATTTAAAACCTAATAGAGATAAAATAATTCCTTTCTGGGTTAAATCTTAAATTCAATGAATAAATTAAACTTAATCTAATTTAATCATTGCAATGCATAAATGGATATCAAGTGTTATTATAACAAGTTGATAATCAATTTAAAAAGCTCATTAATTATTTAATGAGCTTTTTTTTTGTTTAAAATGAATTTGTGGATAATCATTCCCGTTTTAAGACGAATCTACAAATTGGACATATTTCCAATAATAGAATGCAACTTTCTTCATTCTGCTATCATCCTATCAAGGGATTGTATAAATTTGTTGCTCCTTAGTAATATCCATTCCTATCAAGAGCAAACTTAAAATTTGTACAACCTAAAGGTTGTTATTAGTCCTTTCAACCACTTCTATCCAATTATTCTATTACGAATTTCCTATTTCGTTGCTCTGTGCATTTGTGTATTTATCAAATCTTTTTATGAAAGGGATATTAAAGTTTTTTGCGTTTTTATTATTTACTTCAATCTTTAGTTTGCAAGCGAAAGCTCATGATGTAGATTATTATACATCGTGTGGCTATGTTTGCACTGGTAGTACAATAACCATAGATGCAGCAATAGTTGCAGCTGGAAGTGGTACTTTTTACAATTGGGAGTACAGAGATAACTCTGGTACCTGGAAGTGCTTTGTTAATGGTTCTAATACCATAAATGGTAAGGTATTTACTGTTAGTGGAGCATCTGCTAAAGGTCCAGCAAACGATGCACCATTATTATCAATTCAAAATGCATCAGCCGAATTAGAAAATCTAGAAGTAAGGATATTAATGGCAGATAATGGAACACCTTGTGGAAATCCAACATATTCTGTTTGGGGTGGTGATAAAGACCCTGATAATATTTACAAATCTTTACGTTTACACGTTTTATCTGGTGCTGATTGCAATACAATATCTACGTATTGTGGCATGGGTGGCTGTAATGGCAATACTTTGAGCGATGCAAATGGTTATTACGGTGGTTTTGAAGCGTCTAATAATTTTGCATCAGCTGGAACGAATTATTCAGTTGGTGGTGGTTGTACCATGTATAATATTGTAAATAACCCTCTACAAAGCTGGAGTTGGGCAAGTCCTTTTGCTCCAAGAAGTGGTTCGAAAATGATGATTGTAGATGGTTCTTCTACTTCAAGCAATAGAGTTTGGTTTAAAAATAATGTAAGTGTGGTAAATGGTAGCACTTACCAGTTTTCTGTTTGGGCAACAACTTTATACAACACAACAACTAATTTAGCTAATATTATTATTAAAGTTGGTGGCATTACTGTAGGATCAGGAACAGTTTCATCTGTAGCAGGTTTTTGGACTAATATTTCTGGTTCTTTCGTTGCAACAACTACTGGTAATGTAACCATTGAAGTTTTTGATGGTAATACTTCTTGTTCAGACAATGACTTTGCTATTGATGATATTTGCTTTAAGTTTTTAAGTGCTTCACCAGTTACAACAAATGTTTGTGGTACAGGAACTTTTAATCCATTTAATGTTATTGAAGATTTCAATGTTTTTTCTCAGAACAATGTTGAATTTAACAATGGGCATGTTGATGGTTCGGTTGCTTTAGGAGGCGATTTAGTGCTCAATGGTGCTAGCTCTGTTGCAATGGCTAATGCAGGTACTTATCCCAATGGTTCTAGTAGTAACGCTAATCTCGGATTAGTTGTTGGAGGTAAAATTATTTACACAAGTGGTGGTTATAGTTATTTAAATAGTGGTAACCTCAGTTTAGGAAATACAACTGGAACTAAACTTTGGGAACTTGATCCCAATAATGCAACTGTAAATTTAAGAGCAACATCTAATGCTTTAACTGGATGGAACGGTTATAATAGTCAACCAGCATTACAAGTTCAAAAACAGCAAACAGCTGCTTCAGCAACTACAACAAGTGGTTTAAACTTTACAACTGCTTTTAGCACATTAGCCTCGTATTCTAATACTATTGCAGGTTATTCTGCAACATCTGCATGTAGTAGTCAATTGAATATAATTTCAGTTAGTGGAACTACACCAACTGTTACATTAGTGTCCAATAAAGTAAATGTAATTAATATTACAGGTACTACTTTTGCTGGGTTTACACAAATTACATTTACTAATAAACCAACTGCAAGTACCCCTTTAATTTTTAACATCAATCACACTGGCAGCTTAACTGACAACTTCTTTCAATCAATAGGTCTTAGCAATACCGATGCAGGATACATTCTATACAATTTTTACAACGCTACAGGTAATATTCAAATTGAAGGTGCCAATGCTATGTATGGTAGTGTTTTAATACCTAATGGTCAGTTTACTTGGAATAATTCTAACAACCTTGAAGGACAAGTTGCTTCAAAATCGTTTTTACTGTGTGCTGGTGAAATTCATTGCAATCCTTTTAATGCCTGTCTTCCAAACTGTGCAGGCGTTAGTTGTGAAGAAACTAATGAAACTTTTCCAAATCAATTTAATACCGGCTTTACAGCTTCATTAACCAATAGCACATTTGTTGGTTCTTCAGGCACATGGACAGCAAACTCAAATGCTCAAGCTACAATTGTTTGTACGCAAGCTGCTTATTCTCCATCAACAACTCAAGCTCTTAAAATTGTTAATTCTAGTACTTTTGGTAAAGCAGCAGGTACTTGTAGTGCAGCATCACCGAAAGTAGATTTAAGTTCAGTTTGTTGCCCAACAGAATTAAACCTAAATTTTACACTTTGGACTTATAACTGTGTTTCAGGAGATGCGAATGCCTCATTAAATATCGATTTCTCAAGCGATAATGGATCAACTTGGACAAATGTTTGGACAAGAACATCTGCACAGCTTTTTACTGCCTATGGTGTAAACGGAAAAACAGCTATTGTTGTTTCCATTCCAACTAACTATCAAACAGCAAACTTTAAGTATCGTTTCCGTGGAGAAATGGGTGCAAATAATTCTAATAATTTTTATCAGTTTATAGACGATATTACAATTTCATCTCCTACAACTTGTTCATCCTCTTTAACATTAGGAAACACCGTTTGGTACGATGTTAATAATAATGGTACACAAGATGCTGGTGAACCAGGCATAGCTGGTGTTGTTGTGAAATTGTACAACTGTAGCGGTACTTTCTTAAATAAAACAGCTACCACCGATGCAAGTGGAAATTACCAATTTACTGCTTTAGCAGCTAGTAGTTATATTGTTGGTATCACAACTCCGGCTGGATATACAAAATCTGATGCAGGAACAACAAACGTAGCTACCGATAACCAAAATGATGGTGTTAATATTGTTTCAACAGAAATAAGAACAAATTGCTTTACCACAACTGGAAGTACCAACAATATAGATTTTGGTCTAAAAGGAACGGGTAGTATTGGTGATTTTGTTTGGAACGATTTAAACGCAAATGGTATTCAAGATGGTGGTGGTGAAACAGGGCTTAGCGGAGTAATTGTTACCCTAACACTTTCTAATGGTACACAGCTAACTACAACAACAAGTTCTACAGGTGCTTACTCATTTAGCAATTTAGCACCTGGAACATACTCTGTAACTTTTACTACACCTGATGGATATACTGCATCAAACCCAACTCAAGGTAATGATGCAACAAAAGATAGCAATCCTGTTAATGGTGTTGCAAGTGTAACATTAACAGCAGGTCAAAGCAATGTTACTATCGATGCTGGTTTTTATGTTACGCCATGTACAGGTAGAATTACAAGTTTATATTTTAATAAACTGGATGGCGGAACTGATATTGCTATTACTCAAGGTTCAGCATTTACCCCTGCACAGCTGAATAGTTTGTATAATATTGAAGCTGGCTTCTCTGGTTCTGTAGGTAGTGTTAAATTTACTATTTCAGGTCCAACGCCTAGTTCAAATACTGAAAATACGAGTCCGTATAATTCACCTGCTACTGGTGGGGGTGCTTGGACTGGTGCAGAGGGTAATTATAGTGTAAACGTTCAAGTATATTCTGCTGCAAATGCTGGCGGTACTTTGTGCCACGATACAACAATTAACTTTACTTACAGCAGCCTTTGCATTAAGAGAACAGAAACCTTTCCTAATCAATACAATACAGGGTTTAGCAAGCCAATTACAAATGGCACATTTACAGGTAGTACAGGTACTTTTACTGTAAATGCAAGTGCAAATGCAACCGTTGTAGTTACAACGCCATACTATTCTCCAGGTACTAGTCATGCAATTAAAATAGTTAACTGGGCAACTAATGGAAGCCAAGGTGAAACTCCAACTCCTGGTGTTGGTACAACCACAACGGTTTCTCCTCAAATTAACCTTACCAATATTTGTTGCCCTGCTGAGCTTACTTTACAATATACACTTTGGACATATACTGTAAACGCTTTAGATAATAATACCACTTTTGCATGGGATTTTTCTAATGACAATGGTGCAACATGGAATCAAATTATAAGCACAACCCCAGCAGCAATTAATGCAGCTTATGGTGCTAATGGAAAAGTAACATTAAGTATTCCCGTTCCAGTAATGTATCAAAATGCAAACTTCCGTTATCGTATTCGTACATCTAAACCAATCAATAATGCATACAATTTCTTTGTATTCATTGACGATATTATTGTATCATCTCCACTTACATGTGCTGCAACTGTAAATCTTGGAAATCAGGTTTGGTTCGATATCAATAATAATGGTGTTAAAGATGCAAGTGAACCTGGTATAAATGGAATAACTACCAATTTGTATTTAGATGCAAATGGCGATAATATCCCTGACGGAGCTGCTATTGCAACAACAACAACCAATGCAAGTGGTAACTACAGCTTCAGTGGGTTACCTGCTGGAAAATATATAGTAGGTGTAGTAATGCCTACTGGCTATTCAGCAAGTGCAACAACAACTAATAGTTCAAATCCTAACTCAGATACTGATAATGACAACAATGGTGTAACTACTGTTGGATCTGAGTTAAGAAGCAATTCAATCACATTAACTGTTGGTGGAGAGCCTGCAAATGGTGTAGATGGTGATGGTACAAACGGTAACCTTACTTTAGATTTCGGTTTAAAAGGTTCTTTAAACGTAGGTAACTTAATTTGGAATGATATTAATGGTAACGGAATAAAAAATACATTCGAATCTGGTATTGCAGGTGTAACAGTTTATTTATATCAAGACGCAAATGCTGATAATGTTCCTGACGGAGCTGCAATTGCAACAACAACAACTGCAACTGGTGGAATTTATGGCTTCTCTAATTTAATACCGGGTAATTATATTGTTGGAATAGCAACACCTGCTGGTTATGCTAAATCTTTTACACCAACAAGTGGTTCAACTGTAAATAATAATACAGATAATGACAACAATGGTGTAACAGAAACTGCTGGAATCATTTATACAAAATACAACACTCTGTCAATAGGTGGTGAGCCAGATGTTGCTGTAGATGGTGATGGTACAAATGGTAACTTAACACTTGACATTGCAATTGCAAAAGATACTGATGGAGATAAAATACCAGATGTAATTGATATTGACGATGATAATGATGGTATCACTGATTTAAATGAAAGTGGCGGTTACGATCCTTTAGCTGATTGTGATAATGATGGTATTCCGAATTACTTAGATTCAACCCCAGGCTGTACAACTTTAACAGGAAACGATCCTTGGGTCAAACCATATACACCTCTTACATGGAGTGATTGTAATTCAGATGGGGTTAATGATTTCTTCGATTGGGATAGAGATGGAATTATCAATGAATTGGATTTAGATAGTGACAACGATGGCATCTTAGATGTTCAAGAAGCAAGACCAAACGGAGTAGCTGTAGCAGCAACCGCAAATGGTATGATTACTGGTACGGATGTTGATGCAAATGGCTTATTAAGCAGTTATGAAAATGGAAATACAAATCCTGTATTAAATGGTATTGCTGCTCAAGATTTTGATAGAGATGGTACACCTAACTTTTTAGACTTAGACAGTGATGGTGATGGTATTACCGATTTAACTGAAGCATTGGGCGTATATTCAACAACTGGTGTTGTAAGTGGTACAGATACAGATGGTGATGGTGTTAGAGCTGAAAGCTTTGGTTCATCAGCTGTATCAACAGCAGATAATATCAATGGTTTTGGAGCCAAAGGAATTGCTTTATTAGACACTGATAGCGATGGAAAACCAAATTCATTCGATATTGATAGTGATAATGATGGTATTACTGATAATGCAGAAGGTCAATCAACTTGTTCTAATAAATTGCCTTCAGGTAACGATTGTGACAACGACGGTGTCGATGATTCTTATGATGTTGGAGGTTGTTCAAGCTGTTTAAAAACAAGTGGAGGAATTACTCCATTCGATAAAGATGCTGATGGTACGCCAGACTATATAGACTTAGATACTGATAATGATGGGGCTCCAGATATTTATGAAGGCCACTCAATTCCTTCTCCTACAGGAAATGTACCTCCAACAAATTACTGGATTGCACAAATTGGAGATACCGATAAAGACGGATTACTCGATTACTTCGATGGATTAAATATTTTAACAGCAACTGGTGGCAGTTACTGGAGAAATGTAATCAACAATAACATGGGTAATAATGGAGTATGGGATACAGGTATTGGTGCAACTGGTAGCATCAGCCAACTACCAAAAAGTCAGGTAAGCGATGATTGTGCTGTTGGTGATAGAGATTGGAGAAATATTACCATACTTCCAGCTTCATTAGTTGAGTTTAAAGGTAACCTTAATAATAATATTGTAAATGTTACTTGGACTGTAACCAAAGAAATTAATCTTAGCCACTACGAAGTAGAAAGAAGCATTAATGGTTCAATATTTACTAAGGTAGCTAATGTGCAAGCTGCAAATGCAGGACTAGCCTTGGTAAGCTACAGCTCTACCGATGATATTTCAGCTTTAGCTGTAACAACTGTTTATTACAGAATTAAAATTGTAGAAAAAGACGGCAGCTTTAAAAACAGTAATATCATTAGCTTTAAATTGAACAATAAAAAAGCTGGAATTGTAGTAAATCCAAATCCTGCAACAACATACTTTACACTTAAAATTACAACTGCAAAAGATGCTGTTGCTCAGGTTAAAGTAATCGATATGATGGGCAAAACACTAATTACCCAAAACAATAAAGTAATGACAGGCGTAAATACATATACCTTTAATAACCTAAGTAACTTTAGTGCTGGCACTTACAGTGTTCAGGTTATGATCGATAATCAATTGTATTCTGAAAAATTAATAGTAGTAAAATATTAGTGTATTCACTATAGCTAAAACAAAAGCCTCATGTTTAAATACATGAGGCTTTTGTGTTTTGTTACAAAGCTTCTAATAAAACAAAGACAAAGCATTAATCATAAACACTTTCATAATTCACTTTTCTTTGCCTTAGTATCAAAATCTATTATTTCTGACTTGCTATCAGGCAACCGAATACATCAAAGAGGTCTCTAAGAAACCATATTCGAAACTAGTGAAATTTTCTAAACTAATTTGCTGTAGTAAAACACTTATTTCTTTTAAATCAATTTTGCTTTTCAATTATTATGCTAACAATAAAGGTTCTATTTCATTTATGCACTGTACTGCTGTGCCTATAATGAAACACACGAAAAAGCCCCAGTTTACTGGGGCTTTTTCTATTTCGCTTGTAAGAAAGAAATTATTTCTTCTTAGGAGCAGCTTTTTTAGCAGCTTTCTTTACAGGAGCGGCTTTTTTAGCTGGAGCAGCTTTTTTAGCTGGAGCGGCTTTCTTTGCAGGAGCAGCTTTTTTAACAGGAGCAGCTTTCTTTGCAGGAGCAGCCTTTTTAGCAGGAGCAGCTTTCTTTGCAGGAGCAGCCTTTTTAGCAGGAGCAGCTTTTTTTGGAGCAGCTTTTTTTGCAGTTGCCATGATTTTTTTAAATTTAATGGTTAGTTAATACCATAAAAGTAAAAAGAAATTTGTAACTACAAAATTTTTTTTTATGCTGTTGCTTCTACTGCACTCACAGAAACGATTGTTTTAGCGTTTCTTGTCTTCCTAAACTCAACTGTACCATCACTTAAAGCAAACAATGTAAAGTCTTTTCCAACTCCAACATTTTTACCAGGATGGTATTGTGTACCACGTTGACGAACGATGATATTACCAGAGGTAGCTGGTTGTCCACCAAAAATTTTTACACCCAAACGTTTGCTGTTCGAGTCACGACCATTCTTTACACTACCTTCACCTTTTTTGTGTGCCATTGTATAAAATTTAAAGAATTCAATACTATAATAGTATCAAATAATTAGTTATTTAATTAAGCTATACTTTCTATTTTAATCTTAGTATAGTGAGTTCTATGACCATGCTTCTTTCTGAAACCTTTTCTACGTTTCATTTTAAAAGCTATCACTTTATCCCCTTGCACCAAGCTACTTAAAATTTCTGCGGTAACAGTTGCTTTAGCAGCACTGCCTGCAGTTAAAGTACCATTGTTGTCTACCATTAGAACATCGTTGAATTCAACTTTGTCTCCGGTATTACCTTGCAAATGAGGAACGTACAAGCTATCTCCTGCTTGTACTTTAAATTGTTGACCTGCGATTTTGACTACTGCTAACATGACTGTTAAAAATTAGGACGGCAAAAGTAAGGTTATCCACCCAAATTTTGCAAACTTTTTTAAATAATTTACTACAAGCCTCAAAATTTAATGATTATGGGCTTTCTGCTGCTGCAAATATACAAGCTTTTGTTAGGGCTATCCGTTTTTAGTACCCCAATTTCTTGGGGTAGCTAATCACTACTATCCCTCAGCCCATGTGGCAGATGGATTATAAATCAGCAGTTTAGCACATTTTTTAGGTGTTCGTTCATTCAAATTTGCTTTTTCAAGCTCTTTCTCTACTTATATTTATCATTATGTTGCTATCAAAATCAGCGAAACAACTTTTTTTATTTTGCTTCATCTATATAGGTTCAAATAATCTTTTTGCACAAACTATTGTTCAGTCTTTATTAAATAATTGGCAGTTTAAACAAGTTGGTACTTCAAAATGGCATAAAGCAATAGTGCCAGGAACTGTACATACCGATTTACTAAATAACAAACTTATTCCCGATCCTTTTTATAGAGACAATGAAACTAAACTACAATGGATTAGTAAAGCCAATTGGCAATACCAAACTAACTTCAGTATAAATACTTCAAATTTCAACAAAAAAAATATTGAATTGGTTTTTGAAGGTTTAGATACTTACGCCAGCATTTATTTAAATGGCACACTATTGTTACGTGCCAACAACATGTTTAGAACATGGCGTATTGACGTAAAGCCATACCTAAAACAATACGACAATCAACTGCTAATTGTGTTTAAAAGTGCCGATGTTGTGGCTGATTCATTAGCTAAACAATCTAACATCATTTATCCATCTGAAAATAATAGAAACTTTGTTCGAAAAGCACAGTATCATTTTGGTTGGGACTTTGCTCCCAAATTAACAACATGTGGTATTTGGCGTAAAGTATATCTGAATTTTAGTAACGAACCCTTATCGCAAAACGAAAATTATTTTACGCATACGCAAAACAATATTCAACTCATTCAGCAACCCGATTCAATTGGTCAAACATTTTATTTTACAGTCAATCACAAACCAGTTTTTATAAAAGGAGCCAATTGGGTACCAGCCGATGTTTTTTTACCAAGAGTTACAAAACATAAATACCGAAGTTTATTGGTTGCAGCAAAAGAAGCAGGTATTAATATGTTAAGGGTTTGGGGTGGCGGTATTTATGAAGATGATGAGTTTTATAACCTTTGCGACTCTTTACAAATAATGATTTGGCAAGATTTTATGTTTGCTGGAGCCATGTATCCTGCCAACGAACAAAGTTTAGAAAATATTAAGCAAGAAGTAATTGATAATATCAAACGTTTACGCCATCATCCTTGTATTGCAGTTTGGTGTGGTAATAACGAAATAGATGAAGCATGGCACAATTGGGGCTGGCAACAACAGTTTAAAATAACTACACAAGACTCTATTTTTTTATGGAATGAATACAAAAAAGTATTCCATGAACTATTACCACAACTTGTTAAAGAATACGATGGCAACCGGCCATATGTTACAACAAGCCCATTAAATGGTTGGGGTAAAAAAGAAAGCATGACGCATGGCGATAGTCATTATTGGGGTGTTTGGTGGGGTTTAGAATCCATAGAAAAATATGGAGAAAAAGTTCCTCGTTTTATGAGTGAATATGGCATGCAGGCAATGCCTAATTTAGAGTCGATCCAACAATTTACGTTGCCTCAGGATTTAGACACTAGTTCAACTGTAATGAAACTGCATCAAAAACATGCAACAGGTTATCAAAATTTAGCAGCTTATCTTTATCAAAATAAACTAACCGCCACCAGCTTTAAAAGTTTTGTAACAGCAACACAAAGCTTACAATCAAAAGCATTGTCAAAAGCCATCACAACACATCTTTCTGCACAACCACGTTGTATGGGTACAATGCTATGGCAATTGAATGATTGTTATCCAGGTGTTACTTGGAGCATTATTGATTATTATGGCAAAAAGAAAAAAGCCTATTTTGCAGTAAAAGAATTATTTAGAGCTACACCTGTTCAATAAAATGTTTTTGTAGTTCATGTTTAGGATGTAAAATAATTAGCTCAACTTTAAGTGCTGCACTTAGCGTTTTATCTGTTTACTTGGCGGTTAATTTCTTTTCTCATTTATCAACCATTAGTAATTACTACAACGTTAGCGTAAATAGGTGGTTCGGTATTTTTTAATCTACTTTAAATGTTTCAATTTTACGTTTTTACTCAATAAACATGTTTGTATGAATACGAATGCTGCCAATTTATTTTCATTAAAAGGTAAAGTAATTGTTGTAACAGGTGGAACTGGCATCTTAGGAAATGCTTTTGTACAAGCAATAGCCGATGCTGAGGGTATTGTAATTATCATGGGACGAAACGAAACTGTTGCAACCGAACGTGCCAATAAAATTATTGCTAATGGTGGTAAAGCGATGGCAATTGTTGCAGATGTTTTGGATGTAGCACAACTAACTGCAGCCAAAGAAAAAATTGTAACAACATTTGGAAAAATTGATGGCTTGGTAAATGCAGCAGGTGGTAATGTTCCTGAAGCAGTTGTGCAAAATGATGCGGATGTTTTTGATATGAACATGGATGGTATGCAAAGAGCTTTACAACTAAATCTTTTTGGAACATTGATACCAACACAAGTATTTGGGAAAGTGATGGCACAGCAAGGTTTTGGTAGCATTGTAAATATATCCTCAGTTGCCCCTAAAAGAGCACTCACAAAAGTATTAGGTTACAGTATGGGTAAAGCTGCAATTGATTGTTACACAAAATGGTTTGCTACCGAAGTAGCCAATCGTTATTCCGATAAAATAAGGGTTAATTCAATAATGCCAGGCTTCTTTTTAACTGAACAAAACCGAACTTTATTAACCAATGAAGATGGCAGCTTAACTGCAAGAGGTAATGCCATCATTCAACATACACCTTTCAAACGCTTTGGCAATGCCAATGAACTCAAAGGAGCTTTGATTTATTTACTGAGCGACGCATCTACATTTGTCACAGGTACCGAAATTGGAGTAGATGGTGGTTTTGCCAATTTTAGTGGGGTGTAAATTTTAAGTTAATTGCTTTGCGTTTCTTTGCGATTTTCTTTTGATTTTTCTTTGCTGTAAAAATTATCAACTCAAAAAACATATTACTAAATAATTCAACTATGAATCATTCATTTGTTTCTTACCAAAACACAGGCTACAGAATGGAGCAAACAATGCGTTGGTATGGACCTAACGATCCTGTTAGTTTAAGTGATATTAAGCAAGCTGGTTGTACAGGCGTTGTAACAGCTTTACATCATATTCCAAATGGCGAAATTTGGACTGTTGAAGAAATTCAAAAAAGAAAATCCATAGTAGAAGATGCAGGTTTGGTTTGGAGTGTAGTAGAAAGTGTACCTGTGCATGAATCTATTAAAACACAAGTACAAGGGTTTGAATTGTACATTGAAAACTACAAACAATCCATTCAAAATTTAAGTGCATGTGGCATCCAAATTGTTACCTACAATTTTATGCCAGTGATGGATTGGACAAGAACCAACTTGGCTTACGAAATGCCTGATGGTTCTTTGGCGTTGTTGTATGAGCAAGCTGCAGTTACTGCTTTTGATTTATTTATTTTGAAAAGAAAAGGAGCAGAAAAAGATTATTCAACAGAACAAATTGAACGTGCAACACAACGTTACAATAACATGAGTGATAATGAAAAATTATTGCTTATGCAAAATATGATTAAAGGATTACCCGGTAGCGAAGAAAGTTTTACCATAGAACAATTTCAACAAGCATTAGATAAGTACGATGGTATTGATGCTAATAAATTGAGAAGCCATCTAATTTATTTCTTACAACAGATTATTCCTGTTGCGGATGCCTGTAATGTAAAAATGGTGATTCATCCAGATGATCCTCCATTTCCTTTATTGGGTTTACCGAGAGTGGTAAGCACTGCAGCAGACGTAAAGGCTTTAGCAGATGCTGTTTCATCTTTAAACAACGGATTGTGCTTTTGTACAGGTTCGTTTGGAGTAAGAGTCGATAACGATTTACCAGCTATGGTGAAACAATTTGGAGAACGTATTAATTTTATTCATTTACGTAGTACAAAACGCAATGTATTTGGTGATTTTTTTGAGGACAATCATCTCGAAGGTGATGTTGATATGTATGCTGTGATAAAACAAATTGTTGCAGTAATGCAGCAAAGAAAACTGAGTATTCCCATGCGTCCAGATCATGGACATCAAATGCTCGATGATTTAAAAAAGAAAACCAATCCAGGTTACAGTGCTATTGGTAGACTAAGAGGACTGGCAGAATTAAGAGGTGTGGAGCTGGGAGTGTTAAGAAGCCAGCTGCAATAGTAAATTTAAAAAGAGGAAACCTTAAGATGTTTCCTCTTTTTTTGTTTGAAAGTTTAAAATTCAATTTTCTTGTCATCTCAACAATAGGAGAATTTTACTCATCATTAGTACATGATTCTAAGAGAGTTCTTCTACGTCGGAATGACTAAAAGAATCAATATTCAGCAAACACAAATCAGCAATACTTTACTTTCTTAAAGTTACTGAGCATTGCATCCAACCTTAAATTATAAACCCCAAAACAAGTAAGTCATTTTCTCTACGAATTAATTTTTATAGAACACAATCTTACTAAACACTTGTTTTATAAGGGATTATTGTTACGTTTTTTATTACGCTACATATTGTTGTATAAAGTAAGCCCAGTATAGCTTGGCAGTTTATGCCATCGTTTGCGTAAATATAGATTTGATTAGATTTCTTTGGATTTAATTTATGCATATTTTGGCAGCCCTAAAACATATTTTTCGTTGTTTGTCCAATATCGTTTTTATTGAAGCTTACAGTACTCAATAAAAAAATCGCTAACTGTATATCCGCATTTTATGAAGCCGATAGGTACAATTAATTAGTACAATAAGCCACTTGCTGTATTAATTAACTGTTTTTCAATTGCTATAAGAACTTGTTTAAACCTTTAGAACCATGACATTGCTGCCACTCAACCACACAGTTGATAAATACATGTATTTGCCAAAACCCAGTCTTATAAACGGGCTTAGTAAGCAACCATTGCCATTTTACATTTAATCAACTCTCCTAATTTATATTCTATCTTTTGTACAGGTATTTTAATTGATTGCTATGAAAAAGATTTTACTTGTTTTGTTTTTATTGGTGTTTAGTGCTGGGTTTGTTAGGGCAGCAACTTATTATTCTATTGCATCAAGTCACCCTGGTACTACTACAAACTGGAAAACAGCTAGAGATGGAACTGGTTCATCTCCTGCAAATTTTGTAACAAGTGGAGACATATTTATAATACAAGGTACTGGTGGGGGTAGTGGAGCTCCTCACACAATGAATTCTACAAGCTCTGTAACATTTGGTGCTGGTGTAACTGTGGAAGTAGAGAGTGGGGCTATATTGCAACAAAGTAGTACCATTACCTTTAATGCTACTGCTACTTTTAAACTTAATTCTGGCAGCACTTTTAATCAAAATGCAACTGGTTTTGCAGGAGTTTCTGGTGGTATTGAGAATTGGAGTTCTTCTGCAACTGTTAACTACATTAATTCAGGATTTATACCTACAGCCAATATTACAGGTAGTGCACACCCCAACGTTACCATAAGTGCTACTGGTAATAGAAATCTTGCAGGTGTAATCACTAATATTTCTGGAAATTTAATAATTAACTCTGGCACAAATACTGTGACACTAACTGGTACAACAGCTTTGAATTTAACCGTTGGTGGTAACATAGATATTCAATCAACTGGTGCATTTAGTTTAGGAAACAACAGTGCATCGCCAACATTAAATTTGGGTGGAAATTTAAGTATAGTAGGGTCGGGAACCTTTACATATACTGGTAGTGGTGCTGCTTCTGTAAACTTCACAAAATCAGGGACACAAACTTTAACTAATGGCGGAACTATGGCAGGTTTGATTAACTATAATATTAATAGTGGATCTACGCTTGATGTTGGAACAAATCTAATATCAGGTACTGGTACATTTACAGTTGCTTCTGGTGCCGGTTTAATTACTGCAAACACTGCAGGTATAGCATCAAGTGGTGCAACTGGGGCTATAAGAGTTACTGGAACACGTACCTACAATACTGCTGCTAATTATACCTTCAATGGTGCATCTGCACAAGTTACTGGTAATGGTTTTACAGGTGCTAATAATTTAACTATCAACAATAGTGCTGGTGTTAGCCTTTCAGCAGCAGCTGCTGTTACTGGTACTCTAACTTTTACCAGTGGTAAATTAGATTTAGGTGCCAATAACTTAACCTTAACAGGTGCTACAGTTAGTGGTGCAACCTCATCAAATTATTTTGTAACAAGTGGTGCAGGTAAAGTTGTACGTTCTATTGCCAGTGGTGGAGGCAGTTTTACATTCCCGATTGGTCGCAGTAGTTCTACTTACAATCCTGTAACTATAACCAATACAGGTGCATCTACAAGTATATATACAGTAGGTGTTGCAGCAACAAGTTATACACCATCTACTGATGGAGCTAATGCACAATGGAGCATTGCCAGTGGAACTTCTACTACATCAACATTTGCATTTACTTGGACTACAGCCGATGCTGGTGCTAATCTAACAGGCTCTCCTGCAAGTGGTAATGTGTACTCATATAATGGTAGCAGTTGGGGTACAACTGGTGGCACAACAAGTGCTGGTACACCAAATGTTACCACTGAAAGTGGTATTACAAGTGGCAACACTATTTGGACAGTAGCTATGCCAGCAGCAGTGCCAGATATTGCTTTGGCAGATAATAGTGGTGGGCAGGTAGCTGCTGGAACTATTACCAAAAACACAACAAATAATATTATATATAATTTTCAATTGGCTGGAACAACTGCTAATGCTACTTTAAGTAGTGTTTCATTTGCAACTACCAATAGTGCAACTGATGTCTCAAATTATAAATTATACTATGCTAGCACCAACAGTTTTGGTAGTGCATCTCAAATAGGCAGTTCTATCACAACAAGTTTGGGTACAGGTACACATACGTTCACTTCATTGTCACAATCAATAACTAGTGGAAATACTGGTTATTTCTGGATAGTTAGTGATGTACCAACTGGTGCAACACCAGGTAATACCATTGTGGTAACGGCTATTACAACCAGCGATATCACATTTACAAGTGGTAACAAAACTGGCAGCACTAGCACGGGTGGCACACAAACCATTATTGCTGCACCTACTGTTACAACCAATACGGCAGGTACTATTACAACTACAACTGTAATCTTGAATGGAGATTTAAATGCCAATGCAAGTAGTACTACTGCAAGTTTTGATTATGGCACTACAATAAGCTATGGTACAAATGTGGTGGCAGATCAAAGCCCTGTAACTGGCACTAGCAATACGGCTATTACTAAAACAGTTTCAAGTCTCGGCACTAACACTTTGTATCATTTTAGAGCAAAAGGTGTAAATGCAGTAAATACAACCAATGGTAGCGATGCCACATTTACTACTTTAAGTAATGCACCAACTGTAGGTTCTGGAAATGCTGAAACTTCTGTAGGATTTACAGCCAACTGGACTGCTCCAACAAACGATGGTAGTGAAACTTTTACTTATACAGTAGAAGTAGATAATGACAATGCATTTGGTAGTGTTGATGCAACTTATAGTAGCATTGCATCAGGTACATTGTCGCAGGTGGTAACAGGTTTAGCATCTGGTACTACCTATTATTATAGAGTAAAAGCTGTAAATGCTGGTGGTAGCTCTGTTTGGAGCAGTGTAAGTAGTGGTGTTACTACAACATCATCTGTGGCACCTACAGTAACTACCACTTCAATTTCTGCTATAACATTGACAACTGCATCTGGTGGTGGTAATGTAACAAGCGATGGTGGAGATGCAGTAACTGCAAGAGGTGTGGTATACAATACAGGTGGTAACCCAACAATAGCTGATAATCCTACTAGCAATGGTACAGGCACTGGTAGTTACAGCAGTTCATTAACTGGTTTATCTAATAATACAACCTATTATGTAAAAGCTTATGCCACCAATGGTGTAAACACAAGCTATGGTAGTGAGGTGAGCTTTACAACTTTAGCAACGGAACCTACACAAGAAGCAACTAGTGTAACTTTTGGAACAAGAACAACCACCAGTTTAGTAATAAACTTTAGTGGTGGTAATGGTGGAAGAAGAATTGTTGTGGTGAGACCTACAAGTGCAGTAAGTTTTATACCGACAGATGGGGTTAGCCCAAGTGGTGTAAATGCTGATTTTGGCACTGCAACAGATCAAGGTAGTAGCAATAAAATTGTATATGATGGTACAGGTAGTACAGTAACTGTAACAGGTTTAACTGCTAACACAACTTATCATATTGCAGTATATGAATATAATAATAACAGTGCTGGTGTACCAAACTATTATGCAGTACCTGCTACAAGTAGTCAAGCAACTTATAATCCAACTATAACAACATCGGTAAGTTCATTGTCTTCTTTTGGCAATGTAGTTAATGGTGGAAATTCCAGCTCTCAAGCCTACACTGTAGAAGGTGTTGAACTTTCATCTTCTATTACAGTAACAGCACCTTCAGGTTTTGCCATTAGTTTAGATGATGCAGATTATTCTGTAAACCCAATAGTATTAACAAGAAATGGTAGTGATGCAGTTGCAACAACTACTATCTATGTAAGATTTTCTCCTGCAAGTGCCAATGGTGCTAACAGTAGTAATGTAACTAATACAGCTACAAATGCAACAACAAAAAATATAGCAGTAAGTGGCAATGCACTCAGTGCAGAACCAACAACAAATGGTTCCATAACTTTTGGCACTGTAACATCTACCTCTATTGTATTAAATCTACCAACTATTGGAGACGGTAGTACAAGAATTATTGTTGCTAAAGCTGGTAGTGCAGTTGGATTTACGCCAACTGATGGGGTAGCGATAAGTGGAACAATCAGTAATGTATTTACCACAGCTACAGATCAAGGTAGTGGTGACAAAGTTGTTTACCAAGGTACTGGCTCTGGCTCTTCTGTAGTAACAGTTACAGGATTAACCAGCAGCACTACCTACCATTTTGCTGTTTACGAATATAATTTGGGTACAGGTACTTCTTATAATTACCTGTTAACTGGTGCTGCAACCAATAGTCAGGTAACAGCAGCAGCATCTAATGCAACAGATGCATTTAGAAGTGCTACAACTGGAAATTGGAATAGCACAAGTACCTGGGAAAGTTTTACAAGTGGTAGCTGGATGGCAGCAACAGTAACTCCAGACGCAAGTGCAAGTGCAATAACTATTTTAAATACGCATACTGTAACTGTTACTGCAAGTGTTGGTGTTGATGAGGTAACAGTAAATAGTGGAGCACAAATAACAATTAATAGTGGTCAAATATTAACCATTGCTGATGGCACAGGAACAGATTTAACAGTAAATGGTACATTGGTCAATAGTGGTACTTTAACTATGACCGGAACAGGAACAGTAACAGGTAGTGGAAGCACATATCAACACAATATTGATAATGCAACGATTCCTACATTTACTTGGGGTACTAATTCAACTTTATATATTACTGGTATTGCGACAGTATCGGGTGCTGTGAATATTGCTGGTATTACTTCTGTATATAACCTAACTTATAATTGTACTGGCCAGGCTGCACACTCAACTTATGCCAACTATGTGGTATTGGGTAATTCTGCAGGTGTTTCTATTGCAGGAAACTTTACAGTGCAAAGTACTGGTAGTGGAGTATTGTTAATTGCAGCAGGTGGAACAACAAATGTAACTGTTGGTGGCAACTATTCTCAAACTGGTGGACTTGCAGTTATTTCTAGAAATGGAGGAGGGGCAAGGTCATTATCTGTAACAGGAAACGTAACCATTAGTGGAGGTACATTAGATATTGACGTAGTTGGAGGTTCTAATGCATATACATTAAACGTAGGTGGTAATTTAGACGTACAAAGTGGTGGTACATTGACAGGTAGTTTTGGAACAAGAACTATTGTGTTTAATGGTACCGGGGCTCAACAGTTTTCTGTAACAGGTACATTTAGTGGAACTATAGGTTTAGAATTAAATAATACAAATGGCTTAACATTAAATAATGCTATTTCTGTAGGAGGTACAACGACTAAATTAACGGCAGGGACAATTACACATAGTGGTAATTTAACCATATTAACAGGAACAACCATTACTAGGGTTGCAGGTAATTTTGCAACAGCACCAACATTTGCTGGTACTGTAAATGTTACTTATGCAAATACTTCTCCTATAACTTCTTCTAATGAGTTACCAAGCAGTAGTGTTATTGCATTGAGTACAGCAGGAGGTAGTTCAACAGTAACTATTGGGTCTGGTACAAGTATCTCAACTTTAGTTGTAAGTGGAAGTAATATGACAATTGGTAGTGGTGTAACTGTTACAGCTAGTAGTACAGGTTCTATCAGTGCTTCAAAAACATTACAAATAGATGGTACATATAGTGCAGGTGCAGCATTAACCAACAGTGGTACTATGAATGTGGGAAGTGTTGGTACATATCGCCATGCATTTACTGCTGGTACAATTCCTACAGCAACTTGGGCAAGTGGTTCTACTTGTGAGATTACTGGAGTTGTTGGTGGGGCTCCAAGTGGTTTAAGCCAAAACTTTCATCATTTTACTTGGAATTGTACTGGACAAACTGGTACGGTAAGTTTAACAGGTCAATTAACAACCATCAATGGAGATTTTAATATTTTATCAACAGGAACAATTAGTGGGTCTAATAATGGATTGAGATTGCTTAGTTCAGGAACTGGAGCACTTGATGTGCTTGGAAATTTGAATATTACAAGTTCTGGTTCAACTGATACCAAATTAGATATATGTGGAGGAGGTACAATGGTTCTTAACTTGTTTGGCAATCTTACAATCAATCAAACAGCTAATACTGCATTTATTAAAAAGAATGGTGGAACTGCTACTATTAATTTTAAAAAGGCTTCTGGTACACAAACGATTACTTCTAATGCAGCAACTGGGTTAAATACAAATGCAATTGTATTTAATGTTGGAACAGGTGGTACTACCAATACAGTCCAAATGGCATCTGATATTGCCTTAAATGCAACATCAACAGTAGTCGTATTAAACGGCTCAACCTTAAGCTGCGATACTTATATACTTAGTGGAGCAACTTCCTTAACAGTAAACAGTGGTGGCATATTAAAAGTAGGTTCATTAAGTGGTAGTGGGGCACTAGCAACAAATGTAACTGTAACAACACTTACTTTAAGCAGCGGTTCAACCGTTGAATACAATGGGTCCGGAGCACAATTTGCAGCAGCAAGAACATTTTCGAATGTCAATATCAATAATGTAAGTGGAGTTACTTTATTAGGAACAATTACAGTCGATAATCTTGCATTAACAAATGGTACATTAGCAGTAGCATCACAAACGCTAAATATTAATGGTGCAGTTAGTGCAACCAGTGGTTCCTTAACTTCTGCAAGTGCAGGAACTGTTAATTATGCACAAGCCACAAATGGGCAAGCTGTTATTGCAGCAAATTATGGTAACCTAACCTTCAGTAATTTCAACAAAACCCTTGCTTCATCAGGTACGATTGGTGTTGCAGGTGTATTTACGTCAGGTACTGCTACAGGACATACAACTACAGGTTCTACTATTGAGTTCAATGGTACAACCCAAAACATACCAGCTTTTACATTTAACAATTTATCCCTCTCAGGTTCAGCTACCAAAACCTTAACAGGTAATGTTACCACATCAGGTGTATTAAGCTTTGCGTCAGGTTCAGATATATTGGCTCTCGGCAGCAACACCCTCACGTTAACTGGCACAGTCACTGGCAGTGGATTATTAAGAGGGAGCAGTAGTTCCAATTTAAGTATAGGAGGCACAGGAGCATTGGGCACTTTAAATTTTGACCAAACAACCGATGGAACAACGAATGTGCTAAACAATGTAATTGTAAATAGAAGCAGTGGCACATTGAGTTTAGGCAATAAACTGGTGGTAACCAATACCTACACCCCCACAGCAGGTACATTAACCACAGGAGGTTTCTTACATATCAGAAGTACAGCCAGCAATACAGCCTTAATAGCACAAGGCAGTAGTGGAGGAGGTTATATCAGTGGCGATGTAACAGTAGAACGCTATATGAGTGCATCAGCCAACAGAGCCTGGAGATTAATAACGCCAGGTGTAACCACAGCAACCACGATAAACAATAACTGGCAAGAAGGCAAAGTAAATACTGTATTAAATACCAATGT